>JADJUW010000001.1:0-600000 GCA_016716835.1 Myxococcales bacterium
GCTGGTGTCGACCCGCGCTGGAGCGAAGGGCCCGCTCGTATTGCTGAGCATGCGAAGTCGCAGGGCTTTGGCGGCGTTGTATTGATGATTGACGAATTCCTGTTGTGGCTTGCTGAAAAGAGCGGCCAGGAATTTGTGGCCGAGATTAATAACCTCAACGTTATCGTCGACCCACAATACCGGCTAGCGCGCGGCGCCGATTTTTGTCTTTTTGTCGCGCGACAGCGAAACCTCCAGGAGTTCTTTCCGGATTTTGTGGATGAGTCGAAGATTCATGAACACCTCGACCACCACTCCAAGCGTTTTGAGATTACAAATCTACAAGACGTCGAGCTGCGCCACATTGGCGAGGCCGCGTGTCGACCCAGGAACGCAGCTGCGGTTCAATTGGCGGTGTCCTCATTGGCCGAGCGCCACCAAAAGGTGTTGCCCGCACTACTTGCAGGCGGCGATATCGAGTATTTGCGCGATGTCTACTCGTTTCACCCAGCGCTCATTGAGATGCTGGTCGATGTTACGTCGCTTATGCAGCGGGAGCGTTCGCGGTTGCGGCTGCTCTACGAACTACTCGTTGTGCACTACCCCAATTTGCCCCTCGGTGAGTTTTTTGCCGGTGGGGTCGGCCTTTGCGGCAATTTTCCCAGAGTCGGGGGTGGAAGCCAGCAAGAAGGTCGACCTGATGCAAGATATTCACCATCAGTACTACTCGCGCCTCGCGCCGTCGATGGCTAGGCTTGCTGAGGAAACCGGTGCAGAGTTCACAGATGAGCGCCGGCGGGCTCTTGATCAATTCGTGAAAACGGTATTGCTGGCGGAGGTGTCCCCACGCTTGAAACAATCCGGCCTTACCATCGAACGCCTAGTGCAGCTCAACGCCGTAGACGTCGAAGGGGAAACGTTCCGTGGCCAAGTGCGCGTCGCTGAGACCGATTTGCTTGCGCTGTCGCAGCGCGTGCCAGATCTTCAGGTTGCTGGCCAAGGTAAGAGTGCGATCGTGCGCTTCATGCTGGGGCGCGTGAGCCTTGGCGAGATTCTTGGACGCGCGAAGTCAAAGGTGGACAACCCGTCTCAGCGATTTAGGGTGTTCTGGGGGGCGATTCGGCAGGCACTTAATTTGGACGGTGTTAAAGGCTTCGAGGAAGGTGGGTCAAATGATGGTGACTTTGACCTTATGTGGCGCCGAACGAAGCGGCGTGGACGCCTAAAGCTCGGGAATGTACGTGAGATGTCTTATGATGACTTTGCGCCGCCAGATGGGGCGTTCAAGGTCCTCATCGATTACCCGTGGGACGAGCCTGGGCACACCGTTGATGAAGATCGGTTGCGCGCCCTGAACGTGCGCAAGAAACAGGGCAATCTGCATACAGTTTGCTGGCTGCCGCGCCACATGAGTCCAACCGAACTTGGAACGCTCACTGAAATTGCCGCGATGCGTTATCTTCTCTCCGAGCCAGGTCAGGAAGATTTGCTTGAGACCCTGGGGCCCCAGGATAAGAGCAAGGTTCTCGACCAAGCGGGCATCCGCGAGAAGACACTGGAGGGCCAGCTCGATGAACTGCTACGAGAGGTCTACGTCCGACACGGTGAGTTCTGTGCGCTCATCTCGGACGTTGACTCGGGCCGCCCTCGCGAAACGATGTTTGAGAACCTTGAGCACATCGCGACGTTGCTGATGGACCGGCGGTATCCGCAGCACCCCACTTTTTCGGCCGAGCCAAAAAAACAAGATCTTGAAGCACTGCTCGAATGGATGGTTGATGCAGGCGACGGGAGCGTTTCAGTACGATACGAAGACAATGTTGGGAAAGCGCTTAGAACGTTAGGTCAGCCGCTAGACCTCGTTAACCTCGGCCAAACCAAAGCGGCGTTACGCCTCGACTCACGCTATTTGAAAGACGTTCTCCAACGCGTGGACCATGACACCGTCGCGTGGACTCCGATTTCTGACCACTTGCGAGAAATGTACGGATTTCAGCCTCTATTGGTGGACCTTTTCTTGTGTTTTCTCTGTCGGCGCGATCATCGTGCGCTACAAGAGGTGGACGGTGAGCTGATTGAGGTTCGCATCGGGATGTCGCAGACTGCGCGCATCCGGCTTCAGCGAGGCAAGCTTGTCAGTGCGGCTGACTGGCATCGCTTACGCGACCTTGGCAATCAACTCTTCGATGAACCGCGCCCTCCTGCAAACCGGTCGCTGCAAGGGCAAGACCGATTTGCGGAAGCTCTGCGAGCGAAAGCCCAGATCAAACGCACGGTTGTTCAGGGGCTCCATTCACGCCTTGTCCATCTAGGTGTCGAACAGGGGCTGCGGCTGGCAGAGCTGTCGACTGCGAACATGCGCTTAGCGCCGCTGGCGCAAAAACACAACCGATAGCAACAAGGTGCTCAGCGAACTGCTAAACGTTTGGCCTGATGACGCTTCGGATGCATTGCACAATTGTGCAGCAAATTGAGAGCCTGCGGATGCCCTTGCCGAACTGGAACGAGCACGCAAGGACAAATCTTACGGCTGGTGTAGGTCATCCCGTTGTCGGAACGGAAGTGAGTGGGCACCTGGGAGCGCCATTAGCCGTTTAGAAGCCGCTCAGGCTGAACAGCCGCTGTCGAAAGACTGGATTTTGACCTGGAACAGGAAGGCGCAGGAATTGATCAAGCGCCTCATCGAGCAGCCCTCAGTCGCAGCAGCCGGTTCTTCCACCGGCTGTTCGTGCCGCAACTCCGGCGGTTTCGCCACCGGTCGCTCCGCGGGCGGTCCTCCTGAAGGCACGTGTAAA
The DNA here is from genome assembly GCA_016716835.1 of Myxococcales bacterium. Lineage (NCBI taxonomy): Bacteria > Pseudomonadati > Myxococcota > Myxococcia > Myxococcales > Myxococcales bacterium. The sequence continues at coordinate 2,775 of JADJUW010000001.1, forward strand.
TCCCAGCGACCCAGACGCCGTTGCGTCGTTCCTTGCCGACGTTCGCAAGTCGTTGGGGCAGCAAGGGAATCGGCCGATTGATGTCGTTCTAGTTCGGTCGGAGGAGATCGAGTGAGTTCTTCGCAGCTATTGCTGCGACGACTTCTCGATCAAGCGGGCGGTGCCAGTGAAACGGGCTACGTGCTGGTCATCGACGGAGAAGGGCTCGAGGACCTTCCCGCGCAGATGCCGACGCCGAAGGGTTCGTACGGTGTGCAGCGCGTCTCATCGGAGCTTGGGCTTCGGCACCTGCTGTGGAAGGCGAAGGGGGCGCCGCTCATCGCTGTCATGCCTGAAGACGTGGCGCGGCGAATTCAGAACGCACCCGATCTGCTTAGGCGTGCACGCAACCAACGCGTGCATGCGCTTTCCGTCAACGACGTACTAGAGGTGGTGCCGGTGTTCCGTGTCGTCGGGGCAGATGCTCCATACATGCAACAATTGGCGCTGGAGAATGTCGAACGACTTGGTTTCGCGATGAGCCATCGCACGCTGCCAACCGTGGTCGATCGCCGTCTTTTGACTGAGCTGCTGGTGGACGTGAGTGTCGGCGAACAGGTGAGGACGCGCAGCGCGGCGCAGTTGCTCTCCTCATGGGTTCAGGAACCACCGCGTTGGACGGACAATATCAGTCAATTAGTCCGCGAAGCCATGCCTGCACTTCATGGCGATGAGGGTCGTCTACTGGCTTGGGCACTTGTCGAGCCGGATGCTAGGCTAAGCGCGCTAGTCGTCTACGGTGCTGTGCTAACGGTTGAAGCTGCTGAACTGCCTAAGCCTGCATGGGTCCGCTGTGGCACAGCAGCCACGCAATCGCCCATTGAGATGGACCGTCGCATTCTGCGGCGTACGGTGGCTCGCCCGGCGGAGGAAACCCTCGCGCTACTCGACGATCGTGGGGCGAGTTGCTGGCAGCAGCGGATCGCGTGGGCCGCGAATGCCTGACCCCTACTCAACTGCAGACCAGCCGAGAGTATTGCCGTTAGCGTTCTCTGACCGCTGCCATACTCTGGCGCAGCAATCTGCTAGCGGTAAGGCTATTAGTGCTGAAGATTTCTCATGGCTCACAAGCCACCGCGCTGCGCGGATGCACCGCGCTGACCTTGCCGTTTTGCAGTCGATGGCACGGATATCCCGCTATCTTGATCAGCCGTTCATGCCGAAGATTGATCTTTTAGATCAGGTGTGCGAGTTCCAACGCGGAGGTGCCTTTGTAGATCTTGCAATGATTCAGCTCCGTCGCGCGTTGGCAAGCAGTGTCCACTATCATGCCGAGGCAAATAAATTGCTCTCGGTCTGTCGCGAACGGCGAGACCGAGAAAATCGGCACTTCGCCGAGACGCTCGCGGGCGGCTACGAAGGCGCACTCCACCGCGAGGGGCTCACGCCGCTTCATCGGATCTGGAAGCGAGCTGTGGCGCCAATCTGGCAATCCGAGCCGGACGCGCGTCTTTTTCTCATTGTGCTCGACGGCTGTAGCTACCCGGTGTTTCTCGAGCTCCTGTACTCGCTCGCCCAGGACAGCACGTTTCCGCTCGGCATCAAGCCCGACGCTAGTGGGCATGTGCGCGGGCTGCCGGCTCTCTCCCCGTTGCCGACGGTTACCAGTCACGCTCGGGGCGCAATCTTCCTTGGCGAATTGCCGCACGATACGCTCGTGGCGGAAACTGTTTTTCGCGAGCAAGATGAAGCCAAGACAGACAAGGCACGGTTCAATCAAAACGCCGCGCTAGGAAGCAAAACGCGGCGTCTGTTCTTGAAGGGGGATCTTGCGGACGGTGGCCAAGGACTGCTCTCCGCCCTCGAAGACAATGCGCTTGCGGTAGTCGGCGTTGTATTTAATGCTGTCGATGATCAGATCGGCTCGTCTAACACCGGCGCGACGGTAAAGATTGCTCCCGAGGACATTACGGCGTTCAAGCCTGCATTGCGCGTCGCGCTGAAGGCAGGAAGGCGAGTGCTCCTTACGGCCGACCACGGTCATAGCCCGTACATCGATAAGTCACTCCGTGCAGGTAACGGTAAGACGCCGCGGTACGTTGCTTTGGCTAAGCACGACCCTGTGCCGGAAGGGTTCATCGAACTTGACCTAGCCGGGCTGGGAGGCCCCCCGGAACGGCGCGCGTTCGCCTGGCGATCAGGTGCCTATCTTGGAGGTCCTCAGGTTGGCTTTCATGGTGGCTGCGGTCTTGAGGAAGTTGTTGTGCCGCTCGCGTGGATCGAGCGCGATGGCTTGCACGCCGATGAGCCACCTTGGTGGTACGGGCGAAGCACATTTAGCGAAGCAAAACCTGAACCGCAGCCGATTCAGCCGCCAATCGTCACGCCAATTCCGACAGACCCAGTACCTCCGAGGCTTAAATCAAAGCCGCAACTCTCGCTCTTTGTTCCAGCTGACAAGGCGGGGTCTCTTCCGCTGCCAGCAGTTCTGCTCGAAAGGCTCAGCGTTGACGAAAAGTCGATTTTGGTACTCCTGCTTGAGACTGGTTCTGCAAGGGCCAGCGAGCTAGCGGAGCGCCTAAATAAAAACCCAGGCCGCTTGAATGGCCTTATGCGCGCCCTCCGTCGCACTCTGCATGCAGAAGGCCATGTCCTTTTTACCGACGAGATTTTGCCAAGTGGTGAGACCATGTACCGCTTTCAATCGAAGACAAAGGAAGGAGGTCGATGATGGCCGTTGTCCCCGAATCTGCCGCGATCGTAAATGCCCTCCGCAGCGGCCTGGTACCTAATTCTGGCCTCGATCACTTTGCGACTGGCCTTGATGCGCTCGTTGAAGCAGTCAATGAAGACCTCGACTTCGTCGCTGGCGGTAAAGGTCTTTCGAAGTGGATTCGCGGGGAGTACGGCACAGGAAAGACGTTCGCCGCCAGGTATCTTTGCGCCAAAGCCCGCGAACGGAAGTTCGCAAGCTCGGAAGTTCAGATCTCGATTAATGACACGCCACTTCATCACTTGGAAACCGTCTATCGTCGCCTCATTGAGAAGCTTGAGACCGCGGCAGACGGGCCAAACGCGTTTCAAGCGATTGTCGAAGCCTGGCTCTACCAAGTTGGCGATGAGGTAACGCGCCTGCGCGGCATAGCCGAGGACGATCCCGGCTTCGCCGAGGCGACCGAACAGCGGCTGGAAGACAAGCTCGCCGACCTCTCTAAGCGCAATCCAGCTTTTGCGCAGGTGCTGCGCGCCTACCACAGTGCGACCCAAGGGCGATTTTGCGACGGCGCAGGGCCTTCTCGCGTGGCTCGCCGGGCAGCCGAATACCGATCGGTCGGTGCTCAAAATGGCGGGAACCAAGGGGAAAGTCGACGGCCAGGCTTCGTTGACGTTTCTAGCAGGGCCTTGCAGCTGCTTCGGCAGTCGGGTTACGCAGGGCTTGTCGTTGTGCTCGATGAAGTCGAGACGGTTCAACGAATGAACTCGCATACGCGGGAGAAGTCTCTAAATGCGCTCCGACAGTTGATGGACATGCTAGCGAAGGAAGATCTCCCTGGGCTCTACCTTGTGATCACTGGTACTCGGGATTTCTTTGAGGGCTATAAAGGACTTAAAGCGCTCGCGCCGCTGCATCAGCGTGTGCAGGTTAACTTCAGTGATGATAGCCGGTTTGATAATCTGAAGGCGCCGCAGGTTCGTCTGATGCCATTTACAGATGAGCGATTGCTAACCGTTGGTACGCGTATATGGGACCTTTACCCCGCAAAGAATCCGGAGCGCCTCGCGGCGCGCGTGGACGACTCGTTCCTGCAGGGGCTCGTGTCGCAGGTAACCGCAGGATTTGGCGGCAAGGTTGCACTTGCTCCACGCCTTTTTTTGCGCGAGCTAATTGATGTCATGGATCGAGTGGACATCCACGAAGCGTATGACCCCAAGGCACACTACAAGCTTGAGCTGGACGACGGCAAGCTTACACCGGAGGAGCTGGCTGCTAAGCATGGTCGGGCTGTGGAGGAGTCCGCAGGTGACGAGGAAGCGCAATCGGAATCAGGCGAAGCTCCAGCGCCGCTGCCGGCTTCGAAGAAGAAACGGCTGGATGGGTAGCAATGGCCGGTCTCGATCGCCTTCATCCGCACCTGCAGCACGCGATTGTCCACGACCTTGGTTGGCGGTCGCTTCGCCCCGTTCAGGAGCTGACAATCGATGCGATTCTGGATGGCTGCAACGCGGTGGTGCTCGCTCCGACAGCGGGGGGGAAAACCGAGGCATCGATTTTTCCCGTTCTTTCGCGAATTCTTTCGGAGAGTCTTAAGCTCGTCTCAGTCCTCTATGTTTGCCCAATCCGAGCACTATTGAACAACCAGGAGGAGAGACTCCGGTCGTATGCGAGAATGGTTGGGCTCGATATCTTTAAGTGGCACGGCGATGTGTCTGATTCGCGCAAGAAGACGTTTCGCGAGGCCCCTGCGCACATTTTAATGACCACTCCCGAGTCGCTCGAAGTAATGATGATTAGCGAGCGCACCGACGCCAAGGCCCTTTTTTCGGGCTTGTCCGTGGTTATCATCGACGAGGTTCACGCCTTTGCCGCCGACGATCGCGGAGCGCACCTGGCGAGTTTGCTCGAACGCCTAGTAGCTCTCACGGGGCGCGATATTCAACGCATTGGTCTTTCGGCAACTGTTGGTAACCCGTACGTAATCGGTGATTGGCTCCGGGGATCGAGCAAACGGCCGTTTTGCCTCGTCGACCCACCAAAGCCCAAAGCCGCGCGCGACTTGCGAGTCGAACTCTGCGCCGACATCGGTGAGGCCGCTATTGCCATTGGGCAGATAGCGCGGGGCAAGAAGAGCCTAGTCTTCGTTGAGAGCCGTTCCAAGGCAGAAAAGGTTGCACACGCACTCCTGGGGACAGGTGTTGAGGTCTTCATTCACCATAGCTCAGTTAGCCGGGCTGATCGCACGCTGGCTGAGGAGCAGTTCGCCAAGGGCCAGAATACAGCAATTGTTTGTACCTCGACGATGGAGTTGGGAATCGACGTTGGTGATCTCGATCTAGTGTTCCAGGTTGACGCGCCCTCGTCGGTCGCTTCATTTCTTCAGCGCCTCGGCCGGACGGGGCGTCGCGCCAATACGCGCGCGAACTGTACCTTCTTCTGCCTCAGCTCGGAGTCATTGCTTCAGTCCGTGGCGCTCCTTAGACTCGCCGAAGCGGGCTGGGTAGAGGACGTCCTGCCCGCCTCGCATGCAATGCACGTGCTCGCACATCAGGTCATGGCGCTCATTCTCCAAGAGGGTGGCATTTCCAGGCACAATCTAATGCCTTGGGTTGCAGCTGCGTATCCATTCTCTTCGGTGCGGGGCCAGCGCGTTGCCGAGCTGATCGACACGATGCTAGCTCGCGAAATTCTTTACGAGGCTGACGGGCTTTTGTCGCTAGGCACTCGAGGTGAGAAGCTCTACGGAAAGAAGAATTTTTTCGAACTCTACGCGGTTTTTACAGCACCTCCGGTGATGCGTGTTCAGCACGGGAAGGAAGATGTTGGCTATATTCAAGCGCTCTTCATAACGATGCACGACGCCACCAAGGGGCCGCTTTGCTTCCGGCTCTCTGGGCGCGCATGGGAGGTGGGACAAATTGACTGGTCTAAGGGAGTGCTTCATGTGCGCCCGGCAGAACACGGACGTGTCCCGAGCTGGCTTGGGCTTCCAGGGGTGCTTTCGAACGCGCTCTGTCAAGGCATGATGGACGTTCTGATCCACGAGAAGCAGGAGGGCTTATGGCTTAGCAAGGCCGCCGCTGCCGAGCTAGCTGCTATGAGGGAGAGCTACGAGGGCCTGCTGCAGGAAGGCACCGCACCTTTGGAGGAGAATTCAGACGGTGTGCAGTGGCAAACGTTTGCCGGCGGGGCGGTAAATCGGCTACTCGCAGCGGAACTTGAACAGCTGACAGGGAAAAAAAGGGTGTCAGGGAATCTCTCGCTCCGCTGCAAAGATATCGCGTTCACTGTTGCGGGCGACGCGATTCGCTCGCTGGCGGGTATGAATTGGGAGCAGGTTGCAGCTGGCGCTGCCCGGGGCATGGCGCGCGGAATTATCAGCAAGTTTCAGCCTTGCCTCTCTGAAGAAGCCGAAGACCGGCTGCTCTCCGAGCGCCTTCTTGACCAGCCCGGCACGCTTCGCTTTCTCGCAGCAGTGAAGGTTAATGGCACGCGAATCGCGGCGCGGCCTACCGGTACGCGCCTTGGCGACATTGAAGCGGTGGGGCCGGTTCCCTTGCAGCTCGCACCGCGCATCGAGACCGGCGTTGCTGCCGCGCTCAAGAACGAAGTGGAATGGGTGGACTCGCCGGCGGGTCTGCTCACCGTGTGCGAGGCGCTGCGCGATACCGCCGTCGTTGGCGTAGCCGTTGAGACCACGCTTGACCTCGGCGCCTTGTGTTTGCTTCCAGATAGCAACGCCCACGAGTACCTTCCTTATCGATCCGCTGGCCGTTGGAGATCTCAATCCTATCGTCAAGTTACTGAACGGTTCAGCACCACTAAAGGTCATGCATGACAGCCGACTTGTGGGGCGTGCGCTCGCTGCATTGGGCGTGTCGATGAGCGACATCTTCTCCACAATGGACGCTTCTGCCCACGCACACGGCGCTGAAGCGCTCGGCGGCCACAACCTCGCGATGGTCTGCAAACGCGAGCTAGGCGTTTCACTCGACCAGGTGGAAGATACCTCCAACTGGAGCCGCCGCCCCCTCGGTGCTGACCAGTTGCACCGCGCGGCACGCGATGTTGAGGTGCTGATTGCGCTGTATGAGCGGCTCAAGGACGTTGGTGTCAAGGCTGATGTGGGAGGCGGTGGTTGATGTCTAGAAACACGTTTGGCTTCCGGCGAGTCCTAAAGCAGCACGGGTACAAGTATTGCGTTAGCAAATGGCAGCGGCCCGCGGGCGTTTTCGCCAGCGTGAGGCTCGGAAATGGCGACATCGATCGAATTTGAAACGGGGTGGGTGTTACCCCCGAAGCCCATTGGGGGGCTCGACCACCTCGGGGTGCAGGCGCCGTGCACCGCCTTGTACGCTGAGCTTCTTCCAGGTATCACCAACGTTACCGACCGTGCGCGGTACTATGCCTTCCATCCGTGGCTGATTTGGCAATTTGACCGGAGGTACCCCGAACAACGTCAGTCGCGTGACGCCTTCGCGCGGGTGATTCGGCGCGCCGAGTGCATGTTCGTGTTGATTGCTATCCGCCACAGTCGAGGCTCCGAGGACCAAGACCCCGAGCGTCATGATGCAGGGCTTGTTGGGCGCCAAGAGCTGCAGAAGGTTCAAGGCGACGTAGTTGACCTGGATGACTTTGCCGGCTTCGAGGCGCCGCGCCGCTATTTTAAAAATCGACTGGGTGGCCTTGGCCAGTACTACTTCGGGCCGCTGCGCGACTTGCGGATCTTGGATGCGACGGGCAAAGGCCGAATTTCCGTGCCCGGTTATGATCAGGAGCGAGGCGTCGACCTGGCGACCGCGTTTGATGAAGGGGTCGATGCGGACCGCTTTTTCGCTGTGCTTGAGGCCCCGACGGTGAGCACGGCGGACCTCGATGCGCTTGCCTCTGTCTGCCCATGCCATCTCGCAACCAACGCCAAGGAGCGCGAAGCCCTGCGCAATATCTTTCTTGCGCGATCGCCTAGCTTTCGTCTCCGGGGCGGCGAGCGCAGACGGTCGTCGCTCGGGTTAACATTGGAGCTGATTGCTCATGATGTGGCCCGTCACCCAACGCTCGACTTCGAGGAGGCGTTTCGCGTCGCCTGCTACACCGGCACGCTCCCTACTGGGACGGGCTGGTCGCCCCCAAAGCCGCTGGTGGCGGCAATGCGCGGCTGGGGCACCTATCATCGCAATGAGTTGTTCTCTGTCGCCTTGCAAGGCTTATTCGCGGCGGTCCTCGATTCCATCGTTCAGCAGCGCCTAAGCAAGATTGCGACGAGCGCCGAGGCTGGCCCCATCGCGCAGGGACTATGTGGTGACCTCGGTGGCGAACTCCTAGCACAACGACTCGACGTGGCAATCGATTATCAGTCACGCGGCCTTCCAGGGCTTGAGGATTGGCAAAACCACGCGCATGAGATTCAGCTCGGTTGGCGCTGCACGGCCTCGCCCGGCCAATCAGGTCCGAAGGATCGAGCGGTTACGTCGGTGACGCTGTTGCTAGCACTCGCGGCGCGCGGCCTTCCCGACGACCCTTATTGTGACTTCGAGCTCGATCCTGACTACTTTGATCGCAGGAACTGCATCTGCTCTCGTTCAAACACCAGTTAGAAGGGGCATGGGCCAACCTAACAGTGAGCGAGTGGATCGCGTGGCTCGCGGTTCACTGGGGTATCGAGCGCCACTTGCGAGTCGCACTGCGGAAGCTGCGGGCACAACAACAAGATACGTTTCGCATTCGACCACTAGAGAACGGGCTCCACGTCGTCGATGTTCCCCAGCCGGCTTTCACGGTGCCTCGGGTTGAGCGGGCGTTGCAGATCTTGCGCGACATAGGCTTAATCGAGCCTGCGGAAGGTGGTGGCCTTGTTCTTTCGCAGGAGGGCGGATTCGAGCTCAGGAGTATTTGTGGCTGAAGAGGCAACCGGTGTTTCGCTATTTGACCAGCTAGGCGAATCCGGTTTCCGTGCCTCGATCATTACGACGTATGCTTGCTACCTGCCGTTCTACGAGCAGGTCGTGCTTCGCCGGTTGGTCGCTGCAGGGTGCACGCACAATCTCGTCTTTGTGGATGCTGGTCGCCTAGGGGAGGTGCTGGCGGCTCCGGAGCAACGGCCTCGGCTGGCCGGCACGGCTTACACGTTGATTCCAGTTAAGTGCAGCGGCGCATTTCACCCCAAGCTTGTGCTCCAAATCGGGCCAAAGAAGGGGGCGTTGCTCGTAGGCAGCCACAACCTGACGCTTTCTGGGTTCGGGCTTAATGATGAGCTCACGAGCGTGTTTCGCGCGGAAGGGCCAAATCTTCGAGCGGGCGTGGCGCCGTTTCTGGGTGCACGGGACTTTATGCGCGCTTTCCTTCCCGCACAGGTGCCGGAGGTTGAGCACGCGTTTGAGGCGGTTTTCGCGGGGCACCATGGCTCAGCGCGCCCGCTCGTGATGGGAATCCACCACGCGAACTCGTTACGTCGACAGGTGAGGCTGTGTCGCTTTGGGACCAGATTCGGAGCGCGGTGCCCGCCGGCGTGACAAGGGCGCTGGTGGTATCGCCCTTCTTTGATGGATCTCTCGAATTTTTGCAACGCCTCCTCGATGACGTGCGACCGGAGCGCCTAACCGTGGCCATCGATCCGTCATCTGTCGTGATTCCACGCGACGCGTCTGCGCGCTTGCCAGGAGTGCGCTTCGTGAATATTGCAGGAAGATCTCTTGTGCCAACGACGCGAAGGCGTGAAGGCGCCTCGCGGTACATGCACGCGAAGGCGTTGTGGTTCGAGTCGCCCCAAGGGGAACTCCTCGTGACGGGCAGTGCCAACGCGAGCGCGCCGGCGTTCTTGCTCAGCGCCGGGCGCCGCAATGCCGAGGCGGTAGTCATCGACGCGACGCCAGGAGTGGGCGCCGCCCTGGGGCTGAACGCCTTTTCCGATGCGCCAGAAATGTCATCTGGTGAATGGGAAAATGTGGAAATCGTCGAGGCACCCGGTACGACGAAACGTGAAGTACGCACCGTACTGCTGGCGACACCTACTGAGCGTGGGTTCGTTCTTTCGGGACCCGTCCCCGAGGACGTCGTGCTAGTTGCCGCCGACCGCGAGAGCCGCGCGCTCGGTGCCGTTGTATTTGACGCTCGGACACCGGCGGCGTGCGTTCTCGTGCCTTCCGGAGCTGCCGAGCAGACTGTGTTCTTGTTCGGAGATAGTGCGATGGGGCGAATCATTGCGGTTGTCCACCGGCCGGCTGAGATCACCCGCCACGCGGCCACTGACAGCCGTAACGCGCTGAAGCAGGCGCTCGGGGCGCTAGAAGACGACCCATCTCAGATCTCAGCATTACTTCGGGTGACCGAAAAGGTGATCTTTGATGCACTTGACGGCGTTGTAAGCACGAACCCGGATGTGATGCGGGGCAGGGGTGAGCGCGATGATCAACTTCCAGCACGCTGAGTTGTCGACCCTTGCCATCGTAGCACAAGGCAGACCGACCGCCAGCAAGCGTCTTGCGCGGGGCGACTTGGCCTACCTGCTGGACGCGCTCATCAGTCGCCTCGGGGACGGGCTTGCCCCATCGGGTTCTACGCGGCCAATTGAAGAAGAGATCGGTGCTGATCACGAGCACGGAGGTGAACTCGGAAACGCACATGGGGTAGCGATTGATTTAGGCGCAGTCGCGAAGGGATGTCGAAGCAAAACAAAGAAGCTCGTGAAGCGAATGCTTGCAAGGCTGGAGAAGGCGAACGCGCCAGGTGAAGCGCACCGCGCGGTGGTTCAGCTCGCCGCTGTGGCGGGCGTGCTTAGGGCGCTCGCTCTACTCGAGCGGGGACCCGAGTGGCGCCGCGCGGGACATCGGCTTGTTGACTCGGGTGACCTGTATAAACTTGCAGATAGTGCAGCTATCGCGCTGCTGGCCCGCGGGGAGGGGCTTCTCGCCCAAGCGCAGCGGGAAGTTGGTTCTTCCTTTGAGGAGATGAGCTCGACCGTTGGGCTCGTCGCGACCTTAATGTACTTGTGCGGTATCGACGCGACAGCCCGACCGCCGCAGGGGGAACGCGGTGATGAGCCGCTAGATGCGCGCGACCACTGGGAAAAGGTTCAAGCGTTCGTCACGCTTGCGCCTGCGCTGGCGCTCGATCTAGATGCCCAGACTATCTTGGCACAGAGCCTTGAGCGGTTCGTTGCGCATGGCAGTTGGCTTTTCGAGCATCTTGCGATCGCCGCGGCGCTCGCGACGCTCGAGACCGCGGCGCCTCAGAACGCGGATGAAAATCGGTGGCCTGAGCAAGGCGACTTGGTCGTGGTTCCGGCGAGCTTTATCCCGCGGCTTAGGGTAATCCTTGATGTCCTGCCGGGCGCCTGATGGACCGAAGGTCGTCGTCGCAGACTGTTTGAATGAAACTGGGGAGCGCGTGTTCGTCGCGCGCCGCGTCGTCACTATTTCGATGGGCGATCTTGTTGGAGCAAAGAGCGTCTTGGGCCGGTGAGGGCGCTCCCCGCGTGAGCTGCCCGGCGGGCGCGCGAGGCGGTGGCCGCCGAGCGCGGTTTGAGCGCGGCGATGGTGGGGCGGCGGTGGGCACGATGGGCGCGCCGCGCCGCGCGAAAACGGAGCGAGCCCGCGCGGCGACGCCTTGGGCGCCGCGCGAGAAGGCGAGCGAACCCCAGAGGGGAGCGACGGTGAGCGGCGCCGCGCTGCGCGCGGCGCGGCGAACCGGCACGCCCAAGCAACGTCGCCGGTGCTGTCAGCGCGCGATGCTACCGTGGTGATGAATGTCTGCAACGAAAAGGGGTTATATGGCGGCGAGCACGTGGGTATCGGCAGGTTTGGCAATGTTCCTGGTGGCGGGTTGTGGCAAGTCCTCAGGTCTTACGACCGACGACTTGCCGTTTAGCTCGGCGACGCGGGTGCGCCCCGAGGCGGCGGGCGCGCACTGCGAGGCGGGCGGGCAGGCGATCGAAACCGGCCTCGACAGCAATCGCAATGGAGCGCCCGACACAAGGACGGCGAGGTAGACGAGACGTCGTACGTTTGCACGCCGGTCGCGGCGCCCAATACGCCGGCGCTGGTGCGCATCGACGCGGTGGAGGCCGGGGACGACTGCGCGCACGGCGGGTATCGCGTCAACGCCGGGGTGGATGCCAACGCCAACGGCGTGCTCGACGACGTCGAGATCAGCGAGACGGCGTTGGCCTGCGCGAGCGCCGACGGGCAGCCTGGGGCGCCGGGGAGCGATGGCAGCAATGGCAACAACGGCGCCAATGGCACCAGCGCGGTGCTGGGCAGCGAGCCGATTGCGCCCGGCGCGGAATGCGTCAACGGCGGCACGCGCATGAATGCGGGGCTGGATCTTAATGGCAACGGCGTGCTCGACGCGGCGGAGATTTCGGCGAGTGTTGCGGTGTGTAGCACGGCGGTGAAGAAGTACGTTTTGGACGCGGAGGTGCCGCTGCCGGTGGGGTTTCCGACGGCCGATTTGACGGTGTATGCGAATGGCGCCGCGGCGAGCGATACGGATGGCGATGGCTACCCGGACGTCGCGGGTGAGGGCGATGTGTTGGCGATTTACGCGTCGCAGGTGAACGACAAGCGGCTGTTGTTCATGGAGCGCGTTGCGGGGCAGTGGGTGGAGATTAACCAAATCGCGGCGCCTGCCGGGCTTGGCTATCAGCTGACGGTGATCGGGTTTGAAAACCGCATGATGGTGATCGGCGGATTGGCGAGCCAGAACGCGGCGTATCGCAGCTATGTGATTGAGCGCGTCAATGGCGTCTATGAGGTGACGGATGCGATTGCGACCAGCGGCAGCCCATCTGGCGCCAATGTCTTCGCGTTGCGGTTTGATGGCGAGCACGTTCTGGCGACGGACATCGGGGCAAATTTTTCGATGGCACTCGCGCGCAAGCTGCCGGGCGTGGCCTTGCCGGTGGCGACGCCCGTGCTGTTGCCGCCGGGGCATACGGTGACGCATTTTGCGGTGGCGATGGGGCGCGGTTTACTAGCCATCCCGGCGCAGGTTGCCGGCGTCCACGGGCTTAGTGTTTTCACGCTTACCGCCGGCTCGCAGGCGTTTGTTGGGCGCGTGCCTACGCTGCTTGACATTAATGGCTATCCGCGTCAGGTCACGGCTGATGCGCTTGGCGATGCAGATCTTACAATTCAGTATCACGCCTCAGGATTCAACCTCACGGCGACGTCCCAGGTCTGGCGAGTGGGCCAAGGTGGAACCATTGCGCTTGCACAAAGCTTGACCGGCGGCGCGTACATCAGCGCGCCGGTGTTGGCACGCGGTGCCACGCGCACGATCGCGCGCGGCGCGGATCCGTCGCTTGGCTATTTTCCTGCGGTCTACAACCTGGTCGACGGGCTTTGGCACCATGTCCAAGTCCTCACCGACTACGCGGGCACCGGCGACTTCCTCAGCAGCGCGGCCATGCTGGCCGGTGGCGACGAGCTTTACGTCACGGCGTCGAGCCCGTCGGTGTTGCGGCTTTATCGTTGGGAATGACGTAGAGAAAAGGCGTGCGTGCGCGCGCGGCGCGGCGAACCGGCACGCCCAGGAAACCAAAGACCATATGGTCCCCGGTCGTCCTGGCGAGTTAGCGGCCCACGTAGCGCGCCTATCTTCACCCTTGACGATGACGTCGGAAACGGGCACATTTTAAGACAGGACTGGGTTTGCTCGGTCGGCATTGTGCCTCGGGATTGCTCGAGGCATTTTGTTTTTCGGCGGTGCCGAGAGGGTGTTAAGGGAAACGCTTGAGGCCCCAGCCTTCGAGGCTGCCCGTCGGTCCACGCCAAAATTTGCTTTGGATGAGGTCAAAGGCTCGGTTGGGCTGGCTGGGGCGCATGCAATGCAGCCCAATGGGGCGAGCTATCAGGTCGGCAAGTTGAAGCCCGGCGTGGTTGGCCTTTTTGGGGGCAAATAAGGGCGTGTAGCCACGACTGCCAAGCAGCGTCGAGGTGTCGCAGGCGCGCCGAAACGCGAGCTCAAGCTCGGCATCTTCGTTTTTTCCGCGGCTCTCGAAGACGACATGAACCTCGCCCTCATCGCCGAGGTCATCGAGATGCAGTGCGAGCCGTTCGAGGCCAAAGGTGACGGCGAGATGGTACGGGTTTTCGGGGTGAGCGTATGTTTTTGAGAGCCGACCTTTGTCGATAGCGGCGGCAATTAGGGTGAATGGGGCGTCCTCGACGAGCTCGTTGAGTCGCTGCATGAAGCTGGCGCGCACCGTGGGATTGCGCAGCATCTCAAAGGGTGGTCGCTGCTTGCGGATTTCTCGCTCATGCATCACGACGGCGTCGTGGCCGAAGAAGTCGAACTTGAACTTGGTCAGCGCGCGGACGGCGGTCGTGGCGTAGGCCGTCTTCTCAAAGATGCATAGCGCCAAGACAAACACCGGAAATTCAGGTGAGACGGGGCCGTGGTCACCGGCCTCGTCGACATAGACGATGTACCGTGAACGCTGAGGCCAAGTAGGTGGTAAGCCGGACGGCACTGTACTTGGTAATACGCAGCGGCCGGGCGATTTCTCGCGCGAAGGGATGGTCGAGGCTAAACGTCGTGCGACCACGCTCGCCTCGAGGGCGCGGTGCACCAGTTGTTGCGTGCGGTGGGTGCCGTAGCGCTTGGCCATGTCGGCTTGGTGTTGTAGACCAGCGGCGGCGCGAGGGCGGCGGTGGTGCCGAGGCCTAAGGCATTCCAGCGCGCCGGGCCGGGGAACACGAACGGCGCGCCGCCCCAAACGCCGCGCATCACGGCCTCGTCGCTTGGGTGAGCGCGGGCGCTCCCGCGTGAGCTGCCCGGCGGGCGCGCGAGGCGGCGGCCGCCGAGCGCGGTTTGAGCGCGGCGATGGTGGGCGGCGGTAGGCACGGTGGGCGCGCCGCGCCGCGCGAGAACGGAGCGAGCAAAGCGAGCGAACCCCACATTGCAGCGACGGTGAGCGGCGCCGCGCGCGCAGCGCGGCGCCGCGAACCGGCACGCCCAGAACAAAACCGGCGAGAACGTTGCGCGGCGCGGCGTATATCGTCTCGCGGCATGAGCGCCGACACGGCGGGCGGCACGGCCATGCGTAGGCCCGGCGTAGGTGGCGGTGGGTTTGCCGATTTGGCCGTGACGTTGTTATCAAATAAATTGATAGTTATAAAATATCAAAAATAGTAATATATGGCGATGTTGACGTATCTCGTGAAATCCAAGGCCAGACGCCGCCTCCTGTTGTTGCTATGGGGCGAGGCGCGCCACGCCGCGGGCATGCCGCAACGTGGCAGCGTGACCGAGCTGGCGGACGCCGTCGGCATCAGCTTTGGCTCGGCCCACAAGGAGCTCGCCGAGATGAAGCGGCTGCAGCTCGTGACCGCGGGCCAGGTTGATGGCAAGGAGGTGTTTGCCGCGAACCACGCGCACCCGCATGCGGCGGTGTTGCGCGCGTTGGTGGCCACGTCGCATGCGCCCGCGGTCGCCGCCACGTCACGGGCTGATGAGGCCTTGTTGCAGGCGCTGCGCCGGCTTGGCGCCCCGCTGGCGAAGGCAGGCGCGGTGAAACCCAAGGCGGTTGCCGCGAAGCCTGGGCCGCAACCTCAACCCTTGCTGCCCTTGCTCGCGCGCAGCCTCGAGCTTGCGCGCCGACGCCCTGATGTTGCCAAGGCCTTGCCGGTGCTGTTCTCGCGGCGCAGCCATGAGTTCACCCACGTCGGCCTGCGCGCGCTCAAGCTCGCCGCCGACAAAAAGCACGCGCTTGGCTTTCTCCTCGAGCTGGCGGGCGAGGTGGCCGGCGACCAACGGCTCGCGACGTTGGCGGAGGCGCTCGTTGATCACCGCGTGCATCGGCTGCAGCCATTTTTTATTGGCGCGGTCAGCCGGCGCGCCGCCAAGCCCGGCTTTGCCTTGGCAAAAAAATGGGGGTTTTCCATGGAGCTGGACGCCGCCGCCTTTCGCGACTTGTATCGCAAGGTGGCCCGGCCATGAGCCCGCTGCCACGGTTTGGCTACGACGAGTTGCAACGGTTTTTGCGTCAGCTCGATGCGGCCTTGACCGCGGAAGCGAAAGTCGTGCTCATCGGTGGCGCCTCGGCGGCGCTGGCCTACCACGTCACGGCGGTTACGCGCGATGTCGACGCCTACGGCACGTTGCCGGCGGCGGTGCGCCGTGCCATCGATCGGGTCAATGCGGCGCGCGAGGTGCCTATCCCCGTGTCGTCGACGCCGATTGCGGAGGTGCCGTACAACTATGAGGCGCGGCTGGTGCAAATCTTGCCGAGCGAGCTTATCCGCTTACGCGTGTACGTGCTCGAGCGCCACGATCTAGTACTAAGCAAGGTCGTGCGGTGGGACGAAGGCGATGAACGCCACGTCCAGGAAATGCACGCCATTAGCCCGCTCTCCTACGACGTGTTGACCAAGCGCTTCGCGTTGGAGATGAAGCAGGCGATGGGCAACCCCGTGACCATCCGGGCACACCTGCTAGAACTCGTGCGCGAGCTGTTTGGCGAGCTAGCCGAGGTGAGGGCTAGCAAGCGGATAGGGCCGCGATGGAGCGAGTGAGGGCGAGCGGATGCCGTGAAACGATCACTTGGCTTTAAGGATGCGGGCTTTCACGTTAGGCCACGCTGCGAAGGCGGTTGGAACGACGCCCTGTTCGCGGCGGGTGAGTTCGGTTTGCTGCCACGCTGGCACCGCCACGTCACCCTCCAAGGAATCCCAGATTTCACCGAGCAGCTCGAGCTTTTCATCGGCCGGCAAACTCTCGATGGCGTTGGTCAAGGCAGCGCGGGTCACGTCGGCAAGGATAGCACCCGTGGGCGGCATGCTAAAAAACTAGTCGCGGGGCGCCCACGGCGAGCGGCAGCAAGGCTGCGCGCGCCGGGGGCTGGCAGGCTGGGAAGGCCGTCAGAGTGGGGCCAAGGCGTGCGTATGAGGTAAGGCTGTTCTCAAGGCTACGACGCGGCTCTGAGAAGGTTATGTTCTAATTATTGCGTATTAGTATGCTATTTAATGTATAGAAAATAGAAAAATCTATACATATATCGGCCGACATGATAAGAAAATAGGCTAAGTCTATCTATGTCCACGCTGCTCCCGCTACCGCTGCGTAACCCGGCCTTGCTCGACCGCAAGGACGTTTGGGTGGCGCTGGCCGAGGCGCACCGCTACCTGGCCGAGCTCAAGGGGCTGTGTGAGTCGCTGCCCAATAAAGCGATCTTGATCGATACGTTGGGCATCCAAGAGGCCAAGGACAGCTCGGAAATTGAGCACATCATCACCACGCACGACGAGCTCTTTGCGTTGTCGCCGACCACCTCGACCACGCCGGCCGCCAAGGAAGTTCGGCACTATGTGGCGGCGCTGACCTTGGGGTTTAAGGCCGTGCGCGCGAGCGGGCTGATTAGGCTCGACACGCTGCTCGCGGTGCAGGCCGAGCTCGAGCACAGCCGCGCGGGCTTGCGCAAGCTGCCAGGGACGGCGTTGCGCAACGAGGCGACCGGGGCGATGGTCTATGAGCCGCCGCAAGGCGCGGCCGAGGTCGCGGCGCTGATGGCCAATCTCGTCGATTTTATGCACGCCGACGACGGCCTCGATCCGCTCTTGCGCATGGCGATCGCCCACCATCAATTTGAGAGCATCCATCCGTTTTATGATGGCAACGGGCGCACGGGGCGCATTTTGAACCTGCTCATGTTGCAACGCGATGGGTTGCTCGAGCTGCCGGTGCTGTACCTGAGCCGCTATATCACCGCGACCAAGCCGGCGTATTATGAGTTGCTGCAAGCCGTGCGCGACGACGAGGCGCATTGGCCGCAGTGGTGCCTCTACATGGTCAAGGGGGTGGGTGTCACCGCCCGCAGCGCGATTGGGTTGGTGAAGGCCTTTCGCGATCTGATGCTGCAGACCAAGCACGCCATTCGCACGCGCCTGCCAAAACTATATAGCCAAGACTTGCTCAACAACCTGTTTCGCTATCCCTATACCAAGATCGAATTTATCGAGCACGATCTAGGCGTGTCGCGCATTACGGCCACCAAGTACCTAAACCAGCTCAGCGAGGCCGGCTTGCTGCGCAAGCAGAAGGTCGGCAAGACCAACTTCTATGTCAATGAGCCGCTTTTTGCGTTGCTGAGCAATGTGACTATATCGTAGTCGAGGCGCCGCGGCTGCGGAAGGCTGCCACAAGCGGCGAAGCTGATGAGTACGTGCGGCGGATACCTGACGCGGCCATGCTTGCGAGCTCGGCTTGGGTATGCGCATTTGCGAAGCGAGCGTGGCGGTCGTCAGATCTGTGGGGGAATCGCCGCACTCCATGTCTAGTGCCAATTGGCGAATTTCGCGGACGAATAATGATAGGAATTGCCTGAAATGCGCGCCGCCTTCGTTGTTGTCATGGTGCTTCATGGGTTGATCCACTTGCTTGGCTTTGCCAAGGCGTTTGGGTTGGCGGAGGTGAGCCAGTTAACGCAACCGGTGGGCAAGGCGCTGGGCGCGGGATGGTTGGTGGCGTGTGGGTTGTTGCTGGCCGCGGCGCTGTTGGTGGCGCTGGCAAAAAGTAATTGGTGGATCGCCGGCGTGGTCGCGGTGGTGGTCTCGCAGGCGCTCATTGTTTCGAGCTGGCAAGATGCCAAGTTTGGCACCATTGCCAATCTCATCATCTTGGTTGCGGTGGTGCTGGGGTACAGCGCGGCGCGGTTTCATGGCCGCTTTGCCAGCGATGTGCAGGCGGCGTTGCGACAAGCACCGGCGGTGCCGGCGGCGCCTTTGACCGAGGCCGACATGCAGCATCTGCCGGAGTTGGTGAAGCAGTATGTGCGGTATGCGGGCGCCGTCGGTAAGCCCAAGGTGCATAACTTTAAGATTGCGTTTACCGGCAAGCTGCGCAAGGACGCCGCCTCGCCGTGGATGCCGTTTACCTCCGAGCAGTACAACTTTATGCAGGTGCCGACGCGGCTGTTTTTTATGAAGGCGGTGATGAAGCACTTGCCCGTCGCCGGCTATCATCGCTTTGTCAACGGCGCGGCGTTTATGGATATTCGTTTGTTGTCGCTGGTGCGCGTGCAATATCTCGACGGCGCGGCAATGGGCGTCGCCGAAACGGTGACATTTTTTAACGACATGGCCTGCATGGCGCCGGCGACGCTGATCGACCCACGCATTACGTGGTTGGCGGTTGAGGGCAACAAGGTGAAGGCGTCGTTCACCAACAATGGCATTACCGTGTCGGCGTGGCTTCACTTTGACGCGCAGGGTGCGCTCGTCAATTTCACGTCGGAAGATCGTTACGCGGCGGACGCTGGCAAGCAGCTGCCGTGGTCGACGCCGCTGACGGCCTACCGCGAGATTGGTGGCCATCGCCTGGCGAGCAGCGCCGAGGCCATCTACAGCTATCCACAAGGCGACCTGGTCTACGGCACGTTTGCGCTGACCAGCGTGGCGTATAACGTGAGGTAGTGGGTGCATTAGGTTCGCGGGCAAACTGGTGCCCTCGCTCGACGCGCTGGTCGCGCGTGAGCAGGCGCCGCGCCCCCCTAGGTGTGACATTTTCACACTTAAGCGTGGCTGCGACTGAACTATGTTGATGCATGCGCCCGGGCTTGGCAGGGTGGCCGCATGAAGTTAACTAACCTTGTCATTGTTACTGCGGGGTTTTCGGCACTTGGCGGCGCGGTTGCGACCAAGCGCGCCGACGCCTGCGTGCCGCCACAGCCATGCCCAACCTTGCGGTATCCAAGTGACGGCGCCACGTTGGTGCCGACCAACACCAAATTGTGGACGACGTATAACGGCGCCCTCACCGTGCGCGATGCCGACGACAACGTGATCCATGCGGATTTACCAATTGTCGATACGCAACCGCTCGTGTCGCTGCCAGCGGCGTTGGCGCCCAATACGGAGTATCATGTATCGGTCTCGCCCCCCATCGAGCAAGTCGAATGCGCCACGTACACCTATTCATTCACCACGGGATTTGGTCCCGATGACGTGCCGCTGCCGCCGGTGATATCCGAGTTCAACACGGAGTTTGTCTCTTCCGAAGAGGCCGGGCCGTGCCCGCCAGTGGGCAACCACGTGATCGTTTCGCTTGAGCTTGCGCCTCGCGCCACCACTGACACCGTGGCGCATCGCGTGTATGTGCCCGAGAACGAACTGCATTTCGCGTTCATGCGCGAATTCGTGTTGCCGGAAATGCCTTCGTTTGCCGTGCCCGGCACGGAATTTAATGAACCCTATGACGTGGTCGCGGTGTCGGCCAGTGGCGCCGAGAGCGGCACCGCGCCGATTGTACCCGATCCGCCACCGAGTGACGGCGAGCAACCGAAAGGCTATTTTGGATGCGCCGTGCAAGGTGGGTTGGCGCATGGAGGCGGTGGTGGTGGCGGCACGTTGGCGGTGATGGCGGCGGTTGGCGCGTGGGTGGGTTTGCGTCGGCGACGCGCCTAACGCACGCGCGCAGGCTGTCGCTGGTGCAACGAAATGACTAATGCCGCAGCACGACCAGGCGCGCCGCGCCGCCGGGGCCGGCGTGGTCGCGGCCGATGAAGAGGCCGTCGCGATAGGCGAGCGGTTGCAGGCCGGCGATGTAGTCGTACGGCGCGAAGCGATCGTGGAGGTTGCGCACGAACATGCAGGTGCGGGGGCCGCCGGCGTCGGCACAGTCGACCAGCAACATATCTTTGGTGATGGCTATGGCCTTGGCGCGGGTGCGGAAGTGCAGCAGCTGGGCAATTTGCTGGCGCTTAGCGTCGAGCACGAGCACGTCGTAGGCACGACTCTGCTTGTCGGCGTACGTGAAGGCCAGGCCGTCGTTTGAACTCGCGCCGCTAATCAACGTGGTGGTCGCGTCGCCGATGGGCCATTGAAACTGGTAGAACCACATCGCATCGGGTGAGTCGGCGGCGCTTTGCAGCTCGAGCCTAGTGAAGAATTGGAGCCCGTCGGGTGCGCGGGCCGACTGGCGGACGCGGATGGTGATGCCGGCGTTGTCCATGGTCAAGACCTCGCTTTGCCCCGAGGCCAAGAGCGGCGCCGCGAGCGCAAGCGCTTGCACGTAGATGTAGGCGCCGGCTTCGTCGCGTTCAAAGATATAGCCGCGGTGTTTCGACGCCGACCACCACAGCAGATAGTCGGAGGTTACGTGGAGCGACGTTGGTGGCGCGGGATCGCTAGGGTTGGGGTCGGTGATGACGTCGGTGATTTGCCAGGCGTAGGTGGCCTTGCCAACCGTGCTGGTCGGCGTCGCAGCGGCGATCGATTCGCTATGACGCACCACCGCGACCTCGCCGGGACGAACCAGCACAAGGTATTCGTTGGCGTAGCGATGGTATGCGGCAGTGGGCGACTTGACGGTGATCGGCGAGATGGTCGTGCGGTGCTGCCCGCCATTGGGTGCAACGAGCGCAACGAGCTGCAACCCGGCGGCGTCGGCCGTCAGCAGCGAATTGCGGCCCAGCGCGAGCAAGGTGCTGTCGGGCAGGGTTTGCACCACGGAAAAGCCAAGGCGTGTCGGCGCGCAGACGAAATCGTCGTCGCGTAGCAGCGAGCTCTTGTCGCCTGGCGCGGCAGACGAGGCTGCAATTGACGATGATGCCGACGGCGGCAAGACCTGCGCCGATTCATTGAGCGCGGGCAAGAGCAAGCTGCGCTCGTAGCGCAGCGCGAACTTGGTGGGGCGGCGCGGTACGCAGGTCACGCCGTCGGGCGTCGTGCCGTCGCGAAAGGTTCCCAGGTCGACGGGCCCTTGATTGTCTAACCTGCCAATCAGGCGCTTCAATGGATCCATTCGTTCGAGCGGGGGGTGGTGGCGACGCAGGCGCGGCGGACGGTGCGGCGGAGGCAAGGGCTGACGCTGCGCCGCCGCCACCCCCACTGCGACAGCCGCCGAGCAGGCCGAACAAGCCGAGCCAAACCGCGAGCGCCAAGGCGAGCCATCCCAACCGGGGCGTTGCGAGCGGCGAGTTTGCTTGATTCATGTAGGGTGAGGTCCGATCTCTGAAACCGAGGTTGAGGCGAAGCGTTTGCGCGCGCCGGGGAGGTGCATTCGACGTGAGATCATCAGCGCCGTGAGAAGGCGTTTACCAAGCAAGCGCTTAATGCCGCAGCACGACTAGGCGCGCGGCGCCGCCGGGGCCGGCGTGGTCGCGGCCGATGAGGACGCGGGCGCGATAGGCCAGCGGCTGAACGCCGACGATGTTGGAATAGGGCTCGAAGCGATCGTGGACGTTGCGCACGAGCATGCAGGTGTAAGGGCCTTCGATGGCGTCGGTGCAGTCGAGCATGAGCACGTCCTTGGTGATGGCAATGGGGGTAACCTCGTCGTCGCGATACTCGAGGCGTTGCACCAGCGTGCGTGCCTCGCTGTCATAGATCGTAACGAATTGGCCGCGACTGCCTGGGATAGTCATAGAAATGGCCACGCCGGCGTTTGAGCCGGTGCCGCCGACGAACTCGCTGTCTGCGTCGCCCAGCGCCGACTTGGATTCGTAGTACCACTTTGGGTCGCGTTCGGCATGCGCGGTCGAGTTGGCGTTGTATTTGCCAAAGAGATGCAGGCTTTCCGGGGCGCGCGCCGATTGGCGGACCAAGATCGCAATGGTGAGCGAGTTCATCGCGACGACGCGGCTGTAGCCGGTGGCGAGCAGCGGCGTGGAGAGGCCGAGCTGCTGCACGTAAATGTAGTCACCCGTGTTTTGGCGCTCAAACACGTAGCCGCGGTGTTTGCTGGCCGACCACCACAGCACGTGATTGCCGGCGACGTGCAGCGAGCTGAGCGGCGACGGATCGCGCGGGTTTGGATCGGCGATGACGCTGGTGACCACCCACGCATTGGTGGCGATGGGGTTACCTGATCCGCTTGACGGCGCCGCGGTGGTCGCGCGTTGCGCGATGACGGCGACGTGGCCGGGGCGAGTCAGCGCGAGGTATTCGTCGTCGCGATCGTTGTAGGCGGCGATGGGCTCTTTGGCCGACACCGGCGCGACGGTGGCACCCAATAGCCAACCCTTGGTGGAGTCGTAGGTCGCGGCGACCAAGCCCGAGGCGTTGGTCATGAGCAGCGAGCCGGCGCCGAGCGCGAGTAATTGCCCGTCGGGCAGCGCCTGCTCCATGGTGAACCACATGCGCTTTTTTTCGCAGACGAACTCGTCGTCGAGCTTGAGCGAGCTTGCATCGGCGGCGCCGGGCGCCAAGAGGCGTTTTTCATAGGTGAGCTCATACTTGGTGGGGCGACGCGGGACGCAAACCTCGTCCGCATCGGCGTCGCCATAGCGAAAGGTTTCCATGTCGGCCGGTTCGGAGTTTTGGTAGCCACCGGCGGTGCGGGTGATTTCCGCGTCGGCCTCGACGGTGTCGGCGGCGCCGGTTGCGCTTGAGAGGGCGGTTTCGAAGTTCAGGTTGTTGCGAAGCGAGCCAATGGCGAGGTCGGTGCCGCTCAGTGAGGCGGTGGCATCGACGCCGCGGCCGGCGCCGTGGCGACATCCTGCGACTAGGCTGAGCGAGATGACAAGGGCGAGGGCGAGCAGCGCGGCTATAACGACGTTTGGTTTAGGGTGCATGAATTCAGTATCAGATCCGACCTCTGACAGCGAATTTGGCCGGTATTGGCGCCTATGGCGGCGTTTAGTGTCTGTCGGCTGGCGCGACGCTAGCGGTGTCGTGGCGGTGGGCTAGCCGAAAATTTTGCGGTGCGTGCGGGCGGCGCTCGATGACAGAGGCCCGCCGCATGCTGGGAGAACGGCGGAAATTGCCGGATGGAGCAAGGCTTAATGGCGCGAACTTCGATTTCATTGGTGGCAGCATATGCTGTGCTCGGCGTGGCACCTGGCGCGGCGCGTGCCGACGTGAAGGCGGCGTATAGGCGGCTGGCCAAGGAGCGGCATCCCGATCGGTTCGCGGCGCAGGCGCGTCGGCAAACGGCGGCGCAGGTGGCGGCGATCAATGCGCGCTTTCGCGAGGTGCAGACGGCGTATGAGGTGATCGAGGCGGCGGGGTTTCCGGCGGCGGCGGCGCGCGCGGCGGCGTCGGCATCCGCGAAATCATCGACGTCGGCGCGAACGTCGGCAAAAACGAGCGCGTCGGCGTCGGAGGACGACCGCGCCTGGGAGCAATACGTTCAAAGCCGCGCGGCACAATGGCGGCGCGAGGCGGACGAGTTGCGTCGGCAGGAGGCGCGCGAGGCCAAGGCGGCGAGGGACGCGGACGAATTCATTGCGGCCGAGGCAGCGCGCATTGCCAGCGAAGCCGCGCTGGCGCGTGCACGCGCCGAGGCGCAGTGGCGAGCCGCGCAGACGCGTGAGGTCGCGGAGCGCGAGGCCGATCGCGAATTTTGGTTGTTCGTGCTGATCGCCTTGTTGATTTCGCTGTTTACCGAGTGAGCGCCGCCAGCGGCATATCGCTTCGCAAGCACCATCCAACGAAAGGAAACACAATGAATTTAGCGCAGGCCTATCGCATCTTGCAGCTCCGCTACGGCAGCCAGCGGCCCGACGTGGTAACCGCGTTTCGTCGGCTCGCGCTGGCGATGCATCCCGATCACGCCACGCTGGCCGGCGTGACGCCCGCCGACGCCAACGCCGCGTTTATCGAGTTGCGGCGCGCCTACGAGATGATCGCCGCGGCGGGATTTCCGCTAGCCAAGGCGCCGCCGCCACCTGTGGCAGCGATAACTGCGAAGCCCACGCTGCAACCAACCACGCCCAACGTGTCGACGTGGACCGACGCCAACGAGCGCCTGCGCCGCCAAGACGCCGAAGAGCGCGCCGCCGCCGCCCGGGCGCAGGCCGCCGCGCGCGCCGGTGCCGCCGCCAACACCAACGAAGACTCCGAGCGCTGCGTTTTTGTGTGGCTGGACATCAGCACCTCGCCGTAGGTGGGCGGACGGCGCCCTGCGTCCGCTAGGCTTGGCGACACGTGGCCCCAGCGGCAAGGGGGGAAGCCGGAGGGAACGAGATGGCGCGGGGGCAAGTGCGCGAATTGGGGTGGGCGGCAGTCGGCACGAAGGTTGCTTATTGGAATAAGTATGACTAATTTACATTTTCACCGTCGTCTCGCTGCCGCTGTTGTTGTGACTGTCTTTGCCGCCGGGGTGGCGGCGCCGGTGCATAGCGCGGAGGCGAACCGGCGCAGCAGTATTGCGAGCGCGGGGCAAGTGCAAAAGGCGCGAGTGGCGGCGGGCACTCGAACTAAGCGCAGCGGTCTGACAAAATTGAGCGATAGCAAGGCGACGACGTCGCAAGCGCCGGCCAAGGTGGCAGCGAAGGCGAACGTGCAGGCGAAAGCGAAGGCTAAGGCGACGAAGCGCGTGACCGCCAAGCAATTCGCGGGGCGCATCTTGACCACCGCGTTTGCGAGCTTTTTAACGGTGAGCCTCGTCGGCCTGACGGCCAAGATGGGCGGCATCGCCGAGGGGATTTTTAATTTGGCGCTGGAGTCATCCCAGCCGGCGGCGTTGGTGGCGCTTAGCGCCGGCTTTGCCGTGCTGGCGGTAATGGTCGGCCAGATCACCTGGTACCTTGGTGATTCAACCGTCGGTTTGGCGAAGGATTTATTCGCGTCGCGTATTGGGTCGGATAAGGCCGATGACGCTCCAGGCGACAGCGATGCGTCCGCGCCTGCGATTCCGTAGCGTGGGCGCGGCTTGAACGCAGGCGGCGTTGTTGGGTTAGCGCTCGTCGGCGCCGATATTGTTTTGGAGCACGGTTGTATCTGACGACGAGCATTTGTTTGGCGCGAAATCAGCACCGCGCCGAAGACGTGGCGTGTGCTAAGGGACGGTGCAATCTACCGACTCGGTTCCGGTGCCGCCAAATGTGGCTGAGCCGGGCGAGGTCTCAATGGAGTAAAGGTGAGACGAAATAGCTAGGCACCCGTCCGCCGAGGTAAACGTGAAAACGTACGTTGCCGCATCGTACTGATACGTCCCTTCAACCGAGCCGCCGTTGCCATTGGTTAGCCAGACGGTATTGGCGTGGTCGCGGCCAATCCAAAAATTGCCAGATTGGGTTTGGCAGTAATGCGGATAGTCCATCGTCATTGAAACATACGGCCCGGCCGGAAGCTCGGCGAGATTGGCATAGCAATCCGCGGGATCAATCTCAGGATCTTGTGGTTCCTGCGGCGCTGGGCCTGGCGTTGGAATCGGCAGGTTTTCCTCGAGCAAGCAGGAGGTGAGTGGGCTTAGGGCGATCAGCAAAAGTATGTGCTTCATATGGCTAAACGCTAGGCATGTGCACATCGCCCCGCAATGCGCGAACAGCGTTCACGATTGATTTTAAGGAGTTTTAAGTCAACCCGAAAATGTTATGCGGATAATGAATGCTTAATGCATCGTTAGCTGATTGGACTTAGACTTGGACCCTTCGATGGAGATCAGGCACTTCCCACAACAACTGGTCGATATCGTCGGTCGCGAGCCAGATCTCGAAGCGATCAAGCGGCATCTCACCACTGATAAACGCCTTGTCGCGATTGTCGGGCCTGGAGGCATGGGCAAGACGCGGCTGCTCGTCGAAACCGCAGAACGCCTGCAAACACTCTATTCCGACCACGGCGGACGCGGTTGCATTTATTTGGATGCCACGTTTTGCAACAACGTCGATGAGCTGTGCCAGGCGGTATGTATGGGGCTTGGCGAACGAGGTCAGCTGGCGGCGCCGGGCATCTCCCCGGCCGCCGCGTCGACGGCGATCATGCGTGGACTTGGCCGAGCCGTAGTTTGCATCGACAATGTTGAACAATTGCTGCCGGCCCTAAACCTGCAACTCGTCGAATGGCTCGCCAGTTCGCACGTTTCAATTCTGCTTACGTCGCGCATCTCGCTTGACGTCCCGGGTCACGTTGAGCATCAGCTCGGGCCGTTGCCGACGCCGGCGACAACGTCGCTTGAGGCGATCAAGGCAAGCCCCGCATGGCAGCTTTTTATTCAGCGCGCGCGTGAGGCTCGTGCCGCGGCGCCGGGCAACCCACTTGCGCTGCCTTGCGATGAAGACGCGCTGCTTTCAGGTAAAATTGTTCAACTGCTCGAAGGCGTGCCGCTTGCGCTCGAGCTGGCGGCAAGCTCGGCACGGTTTTGTTCGTTCCGCGACATGTTGGAACGCGCGCAGCGACCGCTCGACGGTTTCGGCAAGACAGGGCCTGACAAGCATAGTTCGCTGCGGCGGGCGCTCGCCGACACCCTAAAGCTGGTGCCATCAACCGCCATGCATGCTTTCCCCTTGCTGGCGGCCTTCCACGGCCCCTTTTCGCGAGACGACTGGCGGCAGCTACATCGCGAGGTCTTGCCGCAACAGGCAAGCGACCTTAGCTCGGCAGAGGTGCGAGCGGACGAAAGCCTAGATCACCTTTGCAGCTATGGCTTGGTTCAGTTTACCGGAGCCTACTATCAAATTTATGAGTCTGTTCGCGAGCGCGCGGGCGAAGATCATCCGCCAGATGCGTTGTGGCGCCTGCGGCTGCGTCATGCGGAAATCTATGCCATGCGCGCCTGGCAAGGTGTTAAGGCCATGGCATTCTCCAACGATTTGGCGTTGATGATGCCGAATGCGCGGTACGCGCTTGAGACAACGCTGCAAGCGGCCAAACAAACCGGGTGTATTTTTAGACTTGGGAACGAGCAGCGGCCTGCCGAAGACTTAGCGGCCGCGCTCGCCTTGTGGATGGAGTGCTTCTTCGTTGAGCAAGGCGACCATCGGAGCCGCCTTGAGCTCCTGACGCGGATTCCTGAGTGTCCAGATCGGCGCTTGCAGGCGCTCGTTTTGTGCCAGCGGGGCGCCGCCTATCGAGAGCTCGGTAGCTTTGAGGAAGCGAAGCAACATTGGCATGCATGCCTGGCGCTGCTGGCTGACCACGAGGATGCGGCGCAACTCCAGGTTGTCGCCGCGCTCGTTGGTTGCCGCCAAGCCGAAGTGATCGAGGTCGAGGGAGATTTGCCTGGAGCGCTAGCCTTGATCGATGGCGCGCTCGTGCAGGCAACGCAGGGCCAGCCGGGGCCATTGGTATCGGCGGCCTACCGCGACAATGTGCAGGCAGAGGTTTTGTTGCGAAAAGCGCACATCTTGCGCCGACTTGGCGAGGTTGGGGGCGCGCTGGGCGATGCCTTGCGCGCCCACTCGCTGTTTCAGACGCAGCAAAATCGGCTGGGCTTGGCGGCGGTCGCGTATGAGCTCGGCGTGATCCGAATTATTCAAAAGGAGTGGGCGCTCGCGACGCAGTGCTTGGAGCTGGCGCGCAGCACGAGCGTTTCAAAGATGATGAAGGCGGCCGCGACGCTCGCCTTAGGCATCGCAACCCAGGCACGCGGCGATGTGCCTGGCGCCATCGAAAAGCAGGCCGAGGCTGCGCGAATTTTTCGCGAGATCGGGCACCCGCACCGCGAAGGCTCGGCGCTGTATTCGTTGGCGAGCGCCTATCTCGAGCAAGGCGACCCATCGCAAGGGCTGTCGCTCAGTTTTCGCGCCTTGTCGCTCATCGCGGCGGTGGGTGCCAAGCGGTATTTGGCGCTCATTCACGCGCTCCAAACCATGGCCATGCTGTCGCTCGGCAATGTCGAGGAGGCATCGCGCTGCCTCGAATTGGCCGAGGCGGAGGCCGCGAGCGCCGCCGAAGCGAATGTGACTTTCGCGGTGTACTGCGCGCGCTGCGCGGTCCAAGGCACCCCGGTGTTGCAGGAGCTGGTGGAAGGTGACGATGCCGAGCTGTTTTATCGCCTTTATCAACGGTGCGCCGCTCGGCAGGCTGGTGCGGCTTCGGTCGCGCAATGGGATCCGGCTGGACTTTTGACGTACGGAGAAAATGTTATCGACGTGCGCCGACGAAACACGTTGAAGAAAATACTTGGTGCGTTAGTTGAGGAGCGCCTTGAGCGCCCGGGGACGCCACTTACGTTTGACGCCTTAACGCATGCGGCGTGGCACGATAATTTGTCGTTTGAGTCGGCTTCTAATCGGTTGCACGTCGCGCTATCGACGTTACGTTCCTTGGGGCTGCGCGATTTGCTGCAAACGGTGGAAGGTGGGTATCAAGTGAACCCGGCCATCGCCATTGTGGTTCGGCAACGTGAGTAGCTGCGCGTTCGGCTAGCGTTCGTCGGCGCCGATGTCGGGCGCGGTGGTGGAGCGCGTGTCGCCGTCGATGTCGGTGGTGATGGCGGCGATGGGGGTGCCTTGCGATGGCAGGTCGGCGGTGAGGTGGAGGTCGAACCTGGCGCTGCTGGCGGCGTTGACGAACGGGAAGACGGAGACGACGACGGGGTTGGTGCCGAGCGAATCGTCACTGGCGGTGTTGCTCGCTGTGCATTGGCTAGCGAGAGACAATTGGCCAAATGTTGAGTCGTTAAGAGCAATGATGTTGTTGGATAGCACTGTTGCTTGGTTAATCGTGCAAACAACACCGCCTGCCCCGAGATTCGATTCGTTGCTGACTACAGAGTTGTGGGAAAAAATCGAACTGGTAGGAGATCCGGCGACGGCAATGCTGGTGCCGCCAACGGCAGACGCGTTTTCGTCGCCATTAAACGCAATAAAGTTATTCGTAATCGAAAACGGCCCCGAGATGTCTAGCCCACCGAGATTGTTGCGGGCAATCGTCGAGCCTTCCACAACCAACGTGCACGACGAACCCGATCGAACACCAACGCCCTCGCTGTCGATCACGCGCGAACCGATAATGGAGACCGTGCCGGTGCCGGAGCATTCGAGGTTGACGGCGTCGGCGGCCGACGAGTTGTTACCTTCCTCGATCGATACGTTGACAAAGCGCACGTCATAACCGGTGCCGTTGATCTTCAACAGCGGCTGGTCGTCGGAAATATTGATATCGACGAAGCGCGCGGTGGGGATGCCATCCGCGTTCAGATCGCCAATGATTGTCACGTCGAGGTCGCTGATAACAAAGGGCGCTTGGTAGTGCGACGACGAGCTCGCGGCCAGCTTGATATATTTCACCGTTGCGGAAACCTTGGTCAGCGCGGTGGCGAAGTCGCAGGGGGTGGCGAGGGTGCACGTATTGCCGCTGCCGTTGTGGGCGGCGTAGGCGACTTCGGCGGCGTCGACGCAGGTGTTGTCGGTGTTGCACAGCGTCGAGGCGCAGTCGGCGCCGGCGATGCATTGCACGCAGTCGCCGCCGGCGCACATGGGCAAGTCGGCCGAGAGGGCGGCGCATTGAACATCGGCGGTGCACGCGGCCTCGCACGTGGCCGATCGCGTGTCGGCGTTGGCCGCGCAGAAGGGCGTGCCCGAGGTGCCACCGCACAGTGAGCCGTCGTCGCAGGCGGCCTTGGGTAGGCAGCTATTGGCGATGCCGACCAGGCACACTTCGTCGGCGGCGCAGCGGTTGAGCGGGTGCTGCTCGGCGCTGGCGGGCTCGTCGGGGCTGCAGTACGCCGCGTTTTCCTTCTTGCACGACGCGGTGGTGGCGGCGGCAAACGCGAACCAACCCAGCGAAACCATGGCTAAAAGCAGATGCCTCATGTACCGCCGTTTATACGTCGATTGGCGGGCGGGTGCCATGGCGGGTAAGCGGGAAAGGCAGGGCGGCGTAAGGCGTTGGCGCTTTGGCAGCGTCGGTGGGGATACGCGATGCGTAGCCTTTCGCTGTTGCCACTTAGGTGACCAGCACGAGGGCGGGGCCGTGCGACGCGGCGCGGGCGGCGGCTTCGGTAAAGACGTCGAGGGCGGTGCGCCAGGTGGCGGGATCGCGGCGGCGGAGGAGCGAGGGCGATTGCCAGAGCAAGATGGCGGTGGTGGCGGGTGGGGTGGCGAGATAGGCGGCGATGGCGTCGGTGGCGGCGTCAAAGCCGGTGCGCGCTGAAGGCGGGAGTGAGAGCGCGCGGGTCAGCGCATGCAGCAGGGAGGTTTTGTCGGTGATGGGTCGGAGATCCAGCACGGCCAGGCGCAGGGCGTGCGTGTTGCAGGCGGCGGCGAGGGCGAGTGGCGAAGATATAGCGCGCGCGCGGTCGAGTGCATGGCGATGAAAGCCGGGCGGCAGATTTGCCCACGTGGCGGCGAGGGTGTCGAAATCTTCGACGGCGCGGTCGGTCATGGGCGCTCGCTTTCGGCGATGGTCACGGGCAGCTTGCGAAAGGTTTGATAGTGATCCGGCGTGTAATAGGCCTCGCCGCGGTTGCCAAGCACGAGGCGCTGCGGCCCGACGCCGCGATGGCCCGGCGTGCGCACGACAAATTCGCGATAGTAGTCGCGGTCGTGCTGCGCGGGCAGGCGGCGCTCGAAGTTGCGATAGTATGCGCCGTCGTTGACGTGCTCGTCGCGCGCGCCGGCGGCGATGCGTGCCAGCGTTGCCGCGAGATCGATGTCGCCGCGATAGAGGACTCGGCCGTCTTCATTGCGGATGGTTTGATCGGGGATGGTGAGGGAGGCGGCGTCGGCGGGTGGCGCGGTTGCCGGCGCTTGTATCGGCGGCGGCGATTGGGGCTGAGTCGTCGCAGGTGTTTGCGCCGGTGTCGACGGCTGCGGCTGCCGCGACTGCTGCCACCACGCAAACGCGAACACGGCGACAGCGACAACAATCGTGATAGCCGCGCGCCACTTGGGCGGCACAAATTGAGCAATCGGCAAACGGCGCAGGCGCGGCGCGCGGCGGGCGGGCATGCGGTCGTTATAGCAACCTCGATAGGGTCACGTACCGGGTCTAAAACCTGTTTGCATTTAAGTCGTTGCGGAGCAGAGTGCCTACTATTGAGGCAGCGTGGTAATCACGCAGTAGGGTAGACAAGTAACTGAATCAATTGCGGAAAAAAGGGTGTGGAGTGACCCCGTAGTGCGTAGCCCGGGCTAGCCCGCTACATGCACTTGTATTGCACCGTGCAATTGCCGTCGACATCGCAATCCGTCGCGTAGTAACAGCCCGCCTTGCCTTTGTACGTGTCCGGGCTTTTGTACGACTCGTAAGGCGAGGGCGTTGGCGTGCCGATCATGGCCGGCACCACCATTAGGCGCGCGCCGAGGCCGGTCCCCGACATGCGGACAATGCGGTGATCGATGTCTTCGACCTCCGCGGCGTAGCGCTCGATGCCGGCGTTTAGGATAAACAGAAAATTACCCTTCTTGATGCCGTTGCGCACCGGCAGGCGGTAGGCGAGCCCGGTCCCAAAAAACCACGAGCTGGCATCGACGCGCTCGGAGGTGCGCGATTCGGTTTCGGGTAAAACGGTGGCCGAGACGTCCTCGAGGCCATGGTAGATGGCGGTAAAGCGCGATTCGAGTTTGCGCGGCAAAAACCGGGTAGGGACGGTGACGTCGCCACGCAGCACGAGGCCCTTGCCATCGGCGCTCGCGATGCCATCAAACGGCTCGACGCCGCCGCCGTTGAAGCCGGGTGAGCCTCCAAGGCCAAAGCCGGCGCGTTTAATCCTAACGTCGAGATAAAAGCCGATGGTCATGCTCAGCGACCAGCCGCTGCTGTTGTCGGTGAGCGTGGGGACTTCGGGCGTTTCGACGGTCTGGCGGATTTTTGGATAATATGCGGCGCCGCCCTCGAAGTAGCAGCTGGTCAGCATCACGGTGCTGGCTAACGCGGCAAGCAAGCGCGCATGGATCGTTCGCGGTATGTTTTGGATCACGAGAGATCGTCGCACGCGCGTACTGCGCGAACAAGGCGGCGCTCCTGCTAGAACAAAGGCGCGTCGCGGCTACATGTAGGTGGTTCGACGTTTGGAGCGGGTACGCGATGTCCGGAGAACGAGCAACGCAACGGCGATGCCCGAGCCGGCGCCGGGGGTGGCGGGTGATGAGCAACCGCAGCCTCTGGGCTCGTCTGGTGAATCCGTGTCCTCGCAGGCGTCACCGACGCCATCGTCGTCGATGTCGGCTTGGTCGGCGTTTACCACCAACGGACAATTGTCGAGGTCATCGGTGATGCCATCGCCGTCGGCGTCGAGGTCTTCGCCGTTGCTGCTCACCGTAAACGTTCGGTCCGCAGACGGTGCGCTTTCACCCGCGGCGGTGGTTTGCGTGGCGTAAATAATATGTTCGCCGTCGGCCAGTGCCGTCGATGTGCAGCTGAACGCCGACGCGGCGCACGTGGTGGTGCACAACTCGGTTATGGCCTCGCTCACGACCACCTCGGCGCCG
The DNA here is from genome assembly GCA_016716835.1 of Myxococcales bacterium. Lineage (NCBI taxonomy): Bacteria > Pseudomonadati > Myxococcota > Myxococcia > Myxococcales > Myxococcales bacterium. The sequence goes on from JADJUW010000001.1 coordinate 35,504, forward strand.
GTTTCGCAGGTGCCGCTAATCGTAGGCGTGGTGTCGCCGATGACGGCGTTCTGTGCGGGGGCCGTAATGGTCGGCGCGTCGGGTGGCGGCACGGGCTCAACTAGCCGCAAGCTCGGCGTCAGGCGAACCACCGCGACATTGGATGCGCCTGCGCCCTTGGCTGGTTGGGCGCCGCCGGAGGTCGCTGGGAAATTGGTGCTTTGTGTGTGACCGGCGACGAGAATATTGCCTGCGCCGTCAAACATAATAGCCGCCGCTTGATCGTCGGCGGTGCCGCCGACATAGGTAGCTTGCTTCAACGTTGTAAGGGTGCCGTTAAGCCTCGCGATGACCATATCTCCGTCCACGCCACTGATCGTCGCTTGCGCGCCTCCTGTAACACCCGGAAAGTTTGTGCCAGGCGTTTTGCCAGCGATTAGAACGTCGCCATTTTCGTCTATTGCTAGCGCATAGGAATGATCGTCCATCGCGGTGCCTAGGTAGGTTGACCTGACTAGGCTTGTCAGGTCGCTGCTCAGGATCGCGATCATCATATCGGAGCCGCCGCCGTGGCTGGATTGTGCGCCGCCTGCGGTGCCCGGAAAATTTGCGCTTTGGGTCGAACCCGTGATCACGACATTGCCGGCGCTGTTGATGACAATCGCGGACGCACCTTCGTTGCCGGTGCCCCCCAAATAAGTGGCCCCAATAAGGGACGTCAAGGCATTGCTGAATTTTGCGATAACGGCATCACCACCGCCACCGGCATAAGACGATTGCGCGCCGCCAGCAAAGCCGGCCATCGCCGCGCTGCTGGTGGCACCTGCGATCAGCACGTTGTCGCTTTCATCGACGGTGATGGCGCAGAGCTCACCTTCGGCGCCCGACCCGCCGAAATAGGTGGCTTGGATCAGGGTGGTCAGTCCACTATTGAGTTTTGCAATCACGAGGTCGTTCCCTGAGCCCTTGGTTGCTTGTGCGCCCCCGCTCACGCCAGGGAAATCGGTGCTGCCGGTTCGCCCGACCACAAAGATATTGCCAGCGCTGTCAAGGGTGAGGCCTTGGGCGCCTTCGCTATTGGCCCCGCCAAGGTACGTTGATCGAACCAGCGTCGTCAGCGTCGCATTTAGGCGCACCACAACCATATCTTGCGAGCCACCCCATGTTGGCTGCGCGCTGCCGGCGGTACCCGGAAAGTTTGATCCCGCTTCCCCGGCGATGACTACGTTGCCGGCGGTATCCACCGCTATGCTATTGGCGTCGTCTGAGCCGTCGCCTCCAAGGTAGGTTGCCTGCAGCATCGTTGTGAGGCTGCTGTTAAAACGAAGCACGATCATGTCAAACGAGCCACCATAAGAAGGTTGGGCCCCGCCAGTGGTCCCAGGGAAATCGAGGCTGCCGGTGGTGCCCGCAATAAGGATGTTGCCCGCGCTGTCGCGAACCATGGCCCTGGCGAAGTTGGTGCCGTCGCCGCCGGCGTACGTGCTTTGCAAGATCGGATCGATGACGAGCTCGTGGCGTTGGTCATAAGAGCCAACGGTAAAGCGATAGCCCGAGGGCGTAAGTCGATAGGCTACCGCGATGTCGCGACGCTGGCCCGCAATGATTTGAAACGCAATGGGCGAGGAGAAAGCGACGTCGCCATGATCCGTTGCGGCGATCAGCCGGCCAGAGCCGTCGATGGAGATTTTGCGCGCGCCATCGAGCCGGACCGCGATGGCGCGTGGGCTTGCGCCGGGCGACACATGAAAAAACTTCTCGATACGGCTGCCGCGCGCCTGCAGGCGCACCTCGACGCCAGGCCACACCTCGCCGAGCGAGATGCGCGACGCGGTCTCCACGCGGTCAGCCCATTGGCTAGCCTGGTCGCCGAGGAAATACGAAACGTTGGTTGGCGAGCGGTCGATCATCGTGGGCATGGTGTGTTTGCCATCGACAAACGATTCGACCAAGGACCACGCGGTCTCAGGCGATGGTGACCTCGAATCGGCCGCACGTTGTCCCGCAAGCGCATGCACGAGCGCGCCATTGTTTGTAACCCACAGCGAACCGGCGAACATGTCGGCCTTGAAGGCGACGCGCGCGTCCCATTGCCCGCGATTTTCTTGAAACGGCACCTCGATGCCGGCGATCGCCGCGGCACTTGGCAGCGCAGACGAGCTGACGTTTTGCGAGGTACGGTTTGGCGTGAGACCCATCACCGCCGTTGCGAGCGCGAGCGGCCAAATCCCACTTATTGTCATGTCGCCGACATATCACCGCGTGCGCGGAAGGCGGGCTTAAGTGTCTGCTTGGCGCGCTTAGCTGCGCCATGCCTCCTCTGCGTGGCGCCCAGCAAAGCGTTGTTGGGCTGGCGCTAGTGCGTCGCGGCCGGCTTGGCCCCGCGCGTCGCCATGCTCAGATTTGCCGGCGCCTCGCCGCCAAACAACATGGCCTTGGCGGCGGCATCGCCTGCGCCCGAGGTGGTGGCGCCATGCCCGAGCGACATCGCGGCGGCGCTGCTGCCCGCCCAAACTAAGGTCGGAAAGGCGAGCTCGGCGCCGATGGCGCGCGCGCGTTGGTGGGGTGGGGCTTGGCGCACGATCTTGAGGCCGCTCCATAGTTGTATGGCAAGCGCCGCGATGCCCGCGACGACAACCGCTGGTTCGGTATGGAGGTCATACATGGCGCCGAGCGCGCCGATGGTGCCAACCGCGATCAGGCCGCCAAAAAAGATGGCGGGGCGTTTCACCATGGAATGCCACATGTGCTTAGGCCCGTCGCGCAAGACGCCGCGCATAAACTCGCCGATGGGGCCAGGCTGGCGCGCGAGGAGCTCGATGACAGTGGGCGGCGCCAACTTGATTTTGGAGAGGCGCTTGCTCACCGCGGCTTGTTTCCGCGTGGCTTGATCCGCGGCCTGCCGAAACGCAAGCGCCGACGCGTGCTTGGATGTTAAGCGGGGCGCCGGTTTTCGATTTATGCTCGGCGGCCTAAGCGCGGAGGCTGGACGAGCTTCGCGATAGCCGCCGCTGCGTCCGCGATAGGACGCGGCGTGCGTCAGCGGTACCGTCCATGCCGTCAGTAGGACGAGCAGCAAGGCACAGGCAACGCCTCGAGACCCGAGGCCGCCCCGAGTGCTGAGTTTGGCGGAAAATAATGACACATCTGTAACTTAAGCAAGACCCGTGCCTACCATCTAAGGCGCTATTTCATTGCGATGTTAGGTAGTTGCGAGGATTTTATTGTTCTGCGCTGGCAAATCGTGTTGCGAGGAGCCACCCAACGATGGGGTTGGTAGTCGCCACCTTGGGCTGCAAAGGGCGGCGGGCAGCGCCTGGCCCGGGTACAATGAACAGTATGAACGATGTCTCGAGCCCGCTCGCGCCGCATTGGCTGGCGCTTGGCGTGTTGTGCGCGGCGATGCTCGGATGTGGCAAGGCTAGCGACGAAAATCAGGCCAAGCGAACGTCGAAGCCGCCGCCGCAGGAGACCGAGCGCAAGCCGTTTGGCATTGCGGTGCTTGCCGGCGAGCGTGAGGTGCTCACCATCACCAACGCGCTGCTCGATCAACGCGCGCCAGATTTTAAAGACGAAGATCGCCGTGCATGGAAGCTAGCTACGCTGTTGCCGGGCGTTGTGGCGGGCACGACCGTGACGGCGTTTGACGCGCAAGGAATTCATCTCTCGTTTGACTGGCCGGTGGCGGATCCCGCGCTACATCCCGTGTTGATGGTATCGCGGCGCGGCAATGTCGCGGTGACCATGATCAATGACAACGAACCTTTTCCAGAATTTCACGGCCAAGGCAATCGCCTCGAGCGGCGTGGCGACTTGCGACCGCGACTGCAGCCGGTGAGCAAGCTAGTGATCACGCAGCGGGGGCCGGGACAAACCACGCCGCCGGCGACGATGCCGCCACCGGCGTCGTCAGCGCCAACGCCGTAGGGCCCTGGGCGGGACTTGGGCGGCGCAACGTCAGCAGCCCCGGCGAGCCGAGGCGTCGCGCCCACGCCTGCGCCAGCCAGCCAAACGTCAGGCGCGGGTTGATCTCGCACAGCGGGCGAAACACCTCGCCGGCCGCCGTTTGATAGGCAAAGGCGTCGATGCCAAACGGGCCGCGGTAGCCAACGTGTGCCAGCGTTTGCGCGGCGGCCACAAAGGCCGCGGCTAGCTGCGCGCGCCACGGCGCCGGCAACCACGCGTCATCCGCATGCACGCGCGCGCCGATAAACGTGCCGTCGCTCGACGTAACAATTTCGTGCGGCGCAAACGCATGCAGCTCGCCGCGGCTCGTCAGCAGCCCGGCCTGCCCAACGTCGCGCGTGCGCGTCACCCATGGCTCAACGATGGCGCGCCCGTGATCGCGCAGCAAGCCGCGCGCAATGTCGAACGTCCGAAAATCGGACGACTGCGCGACGACGACACGGTCGCGTCCGGCGGCGGTGAGCGAGGGCTTAAGGACAAAGGGTGCGGCGCTGGTGGCGAGCACGGCCTGTAACTCGCCCATGGTGTCGACGTGGTGCATGGGGCCAAAGGCAATGCCAAGCGCGTCGTGAAGGCTGGCGACCTCGCGTCGATCGCTGCCGGCGATCGCGGCCGCGCGGTGAGGCGTCGCCGCAAGCAGCAAGGCCCACAACGCCTCGTCGGAGGTTGGCATGGCGTTGGGCGTCGATACCGCGAGCGGAAAACTGGCGCGTGTCACTCCGTCGTCAAGCTCTTGCTCAGGCGCGTCGCCAAGCGCGCCCCACGCAAGCAGCGCTTCGTCCGCTTCGGCCTCCACCGGCGCGCCCATCCCAGCCAGGCGCCACGAGACATCGGCAGGCACGAGCGCGCGCATCAGCGGGGCCAGCGGTGCCAGCCGCCGCGCGACGCGAGCGGGCAGCGGCGCGCCGCCACCCCACGTGCGCTCGCAATCAAAGTTCGCAACGAGCACCGCGCGGCGCGCGTTCACGGTGGTCATGCCACGCTCGTCGCGCGGGCGAGCCTGGCGATAAACGCGTCATCGAGCCCGGCCGCGTGGCGCGCCGCCACATCAAATTCCTTGCCGCGCGCGCGCACCGGCGTCAGCGGCGCGGGCAGGTTGGCGACGTAGGCGTCCCACCCGTCGCCAGGCACCAACTTTTGCAGCCAGTGATAGGCAAAGCGCACGTGGGCGATTTCCTCGCGGTGCACGATCTCGAACACCTCGGCGAGCGCCGGCATGTGCTTAGCCAGGGCGACCGCGCGATAGGCTTGCGCGAAATCGAGGTTGGCGTTTTCAAACGTCAGCCCCATCACGGCGAGAAAACGCGCCGGCGTGGTGAGTTCGTCGAGCATATTCCAAAAATGCCCGCTCACCGGCAAATCGCCAAACGCCACGCCGTCGTCGGCCAGCCGCGCCTCGTAGAGGCGAAAATGGCGCTGCTCATCTTCAAGAATGCCGCGCAGGCCATGGTGAAAGGCGGGCGGCATATCGGCAAACGCCAACATCGCCCACGCGAATAACTCCACCGCCTGCAGCTCGTGATTGGCCAGCGCATGCAAGATGCGCACGCGTTGGTGCGGGTCAGTCAAACCCTGCGGCGGCGGCACCTTGGCGAGCTTGGCCGGCACCATCTGCAAGGTGGCAGGGCGAACCGGCGCGGCGAGGCGCATCGGCGTGCCGGAGCTTGCGGTGCTGCGCGGCGGCGGCGCTAGCTTATCGGCGAGCGCATCGCTTTGTAAGACCCGGGCCGCAAAGGCAAACAGCTCATGCGCTGGCTTAGGCATGGCGACGGCGCACGATCACCCACGACACCACCATCGCGAGCAGACATGGCAGCAGCGGCACGTTGTCGGGCGTGCTGCCTTGGCAGCCGCTATCGGAGCTCGGCCAGCAAGCGCCAGCATCGCCAGCTTGCACGCAGTCAAAGCCGCTTGGGCAATTGGCGGCCGCGATATCGCACTCCGAGCTGCAGACGCCAATCGTGCCATTGGAGGCGCACCAGGCGTCAAAACATTGTTCGTTCTCTGAGCATGGCGCGCCCATGCCACCGGGTGTATCGGGGCCCGGCACGCATTCGCCGAGAAAACACGTATTGCCCGCGCCACACTCAGACGGCCTCACGCACGGCGGGCCAATCTCGACGTTCACCGGCGCCGATATGCCAACCGCATCTTGCACGTCATAGGCGCGGACCACCACCTGGTGCATGCCCGGCGCCAAGTCGGTAGGCGCGTTGAAGACAAATGGCTCGCTGGTGCCCGTGCTGATCAGCACGCCATCGATATAAAGCTCGGCCTTTTCCACCCCGACGTCATCGTTGTAGATCGCCTTAACCGCAAAACCCTGCGCAACGCGCGCGCCATCCGGCGGCACCGAGATCGACACCGTGGGCGGAATCGGCGTCGATGGCCCAAAGAGATTCATTAAGTACTCCCAGCTGTTTTGCTTGCTCGGGCCGCACTCGCAGGGGCGATTTTGGTCCTCGCCGCAAAAGGCATCGACATTTTGAAAGCGCTTGGGCAGCTGCCCACTGAGGTACGTCATCGGGCTCTTGACGAGCATCTCGTGATCGAGCCCCCATGAGTGCGCCACTTCTTGCACGGCCGTCCAGCACAGCTGATAGGCGCTTTCATTGTGATTCTCTGCGTAGGTAAACGTGATCGTATTGTTAAGCACCGCGCAGCCGCCACTCCATGGCGAAACGCCGGCGATGTCGCTGCTCATGCCCATATCATTGGGATGCCCGGCGACCATGTTTTCCCAGTGCGGCACATTGCCCGGGTCGGACTCGGTGACCTCAACGTCAAAGGGAAGCAGCGTCTCGCGCACGCACTGCACGAAGTCGTTCCATACGGTCGCCGAATATGGGAAGGGCGAAAGTTCGCCTTGGTCGACGTCGATAATTGCAGAATGGTTGGTGCGCGAGTCCTCGGGGCCATAGGTCACCAAGCATGAGTCGGGGACGTTGCAGTTGTTAAGGTAGATGAGGCGCGAACCCGTGCCCCCAGCGGCAAACGCCTGCGGCGAAGACATTTGCACCATCGACGGATCGACCCACGCGCGCGCCGGCATCGGGCGTCCATCAGGCGACGGGGTTTTTAGCAGCGGCGAGGCAGCCGCGAAGGGCGCGCTGGCCGCGAGCGCGATGCCGGCGAGCAGTGAGAAAATCGGGGAGCGGCCGCGTTGTGAAAGCATGGGGGGCACCAAGGCGGAAATGTGCCGCAAGGCCCTCGTTGTTGCAATCGGTAAGTGCCGCTCACGGCGGGTTTACCCCCCCTGAGCGGACACTATGTCACAGCCGCGAGCGTCACAAAGGTGGCATAGGCGGCCAGCAAAATGGCGCCCTCGCGGCGGTCGATTTGGCGGCCACTCCGGACAAAGAATGCCGCCAGCAGGGTGATGACGACCAGGCCGACCAGGTCGTACATGTTGGCTCGCGCGCCGAGGCTGATGGGGCGCATCCAGGCGACCACGCCGAGCACCAAAAACACGTTGAGCAAGTTGGAGCCGATAATCGAGCCAATCGCGAGCGAACCGTCGCCTCGCCACGCCGCCATCACGCCTGCCACCAGCTCGGGCATGGCGGTGCCAAGCGCAACCAGGGTCAGGCCGAGCACGCGATCGGAGATGCCAACCTCGCGGCCAAGCGCGCGCGCGCCATCGAGGAAAACGCCGCTGCCAAAAAATAACAACGCGATCGCCGCCGCAAACATTACGAGCGCCATCGGCCACGCCGTGCGCGGGGCGGTACGGCCGGCATACGATTGCCCGGCATCACGCGCAGCGTCGACGAGGCGCTGCTCGCCCAGCGTGTGATCGTGGCGCGCCGCGATGGTCAGCGTCAGCACCGTCAGCACCACCGCGCAACCGATGAGCAGCCCGCCCTCAACCTGGCTGATGGTGCCATCAAGGAGCAAGAGCGGGACCAGGAGCACCGAGCCCACTAGCACCGGCAGCTCGCGGCGCAGCAGGCGGCCATCAATGATCACCGGCCGAATGACGGCAGCCAGCCCGAGCACCAGGCTGAGGTTGGCGATGCACGAGCCGATGATGTTGCCGAGTGCCAGCGGCGTCGCTTGCGACAGCGCGGCATCGGTGGACACCGCGAGCTCAGGTGCGGCATTGCCATACGCAATGACGATGAGGCCAATCACGAGGGCCTTGCTGCCCAATTTGCGCGCCAGCGAGCCCGAGCCGCGCAGCAGCAGCTCCGCGCCAAAGGAGATCATCAGCACCCCGATGAGCAAGCGCGCGACCTCGAGCGAAATGGGCACGCGCCGACGTTGCTAGGTCTGCCCCAGACAATCAAGGCCTGCGTCACAAAGTCGTGCGGCGGGGGGCAGCGCGCCGGCAAATTTCTGCCATGCTTCGCCGCATGGAGCAAGTCCCCACTCTTAGGCCCTCGGCGTCTGTGCCGGCGCAGGCGGCCGCGCCGCGTCGCATCTCGGGTCGGCTCGCCTTTGTCATCCTCGCGCTGCTCGTCGTGGTGCTCTTTAGCATCATCGCGGGCGGGTCACTCTTGGCCAAGCGCGGCGCGCTCAACCTGCCAACGCTTGGCCAGATGCCGGCGTTTGCGTTCGTCGACGAGGCGGGCGTGCCCGTCACCGAGCGCGAGGTAGTCGGCAACGTCATCATCGCAAATTTTATTTTCACCCGCTGCGATACGATCTGTCCGGTGAGTAGCGCGCTGATGGCCAAGCTGCAGCTCGATACCAAGGATGTCGCGGATGGGGTGAAGCTGCTGTCGTTTAGCGTCGATCCCGCGTATGACACGCCGGCGCGCCTCGCGGCCTATGCCAAGCGCTATGCCGCTAACCCTGGGCGCTGGCGCTTTCTTACCGGCGACTTCGCGCAAATCCGCAGCGTCATGGAAGACGGCCTTAAGCTCGCGTTGGAACACAACGGCAGCGAGCCGGGCGCGGGCGAGGGCGCCGTGCCCAACATCAATCACAGCGGGCATTTTGTCCTGCTCGATCGGTCGCTGGCCATTCGCGGCTATTACGATTCCCGAGATCCGGGGCGCATGCAGGCGTTGTCGCATCATGCGCGCTATCTGGCGCGGTCGGGGACGGGGCGCCAGTAGCGACTATGTCCTTAGGCGCGCGCGCCTAGCAGATTCACTGCGGCGGCGTGGTGAGCGCGTCGACGTCGAGCTGGCTGAGCGCGAGGCGAATCAGCTGCGACTTGTTGGCCTTGGTCCAGCCGCGGCGCTTGAGCTCGGCAACCTTGGCGTCGAGTTGCTCAAGGTCCTTGGTATACATCGAGATGCAAATCACCTTGTAGTGGGTTGGCTTCTCGGCAGGAGGGGTTATCTGCGTGCCCTCGGCAAAGGTGTCGTCAACCGTCGACGTGGCGTTCGCCGCGAGCGGGCGGCCATAGAAGCTTTCGCTCAAGATGGCGTCGGCCTCTAGCAGTGGATCGTGGCGTAACAATTTTTCTTCTTTCATAGTGTCCCCCTTATTAAACGTGCATCGATGCGGTTGGCGTGAAAAATGGTGTGGCCGGCGCGTCTGGCGCGACGACTTGGTCGGTGCTTGAATTCGTGGTTAGCATCCAGTCGACCACGCGATCATAGTCCTCCGCGCCGTTTGATTGCGGCGCGTATTCGAAGATCGTTTGCCGGTGGCTCGGCGCCTCGGCGAGGCGTGAGTTGTGGCGAATTGGATGCAGGCACTTGCTCTTGAAGTGGCCTTGCAGGGTTTCGAGCACCTCGCGCGACAGCTTGGTGCGCGCATCGTAGAACGTCGGTAGCACCGCCGAGACGCGCACCGAGTGGCCGAGGTGGCGTTCGACGTCCTTGATGGTGCGCAGCACCTGCTTGACGCCAACGAGCGCCAAGTAATCGCAGGTGACGGGAATGACGACCTCGTCGGCATAAGAAAGCGCGTTTTGATTGAGCAGGTTGAGCGACGGGCCGCAGTCGAGCACGACGTAGTCGTAGCGGCGCGACACCTGCACGTGATTGAGCCGCTTGGTCAGCACGCGCGAACGGTGCTGCGGCGCCTGGCGCGCCAGCCAAATCTCGGCGGCCGCCAGGGTCTGGTCGCAGGTGATGACGTCGAGGCTATTGCGTACCGGCACCGCGACATCGGCAGGGTCGGCGCCCTCGACCAGCACGTGGTAGAGGCTCTTTTCGCCCTTGACGCCCAGCGATACGCCGACGTTGCCTTGGGCGTCGGTGTCGATGAGCAGGACGTTGTTGCCGCGTTCGGCGACGCCGGCGGCGAGGTTGACGGCGGTTGTGGTTTTCCCGGTGCCGCCCTTTTGGTTGAGGATGGCTATCCGGCGGGCGCGCTTGGCGCGGAAGGCATCGTCGCCCAGCGTGGCCTTCCGGCAGCCGACGCTGCAGAAGTGCTGGCGAGATCCATCTTGGCCAACGGCCACCTGATAGACAAACGCGGGGCGGAACCGAGTGCTACAATTGGTACACTGCATCTCCATGCTGTTATAGAAATGGCGAAACGGGGTTGGGCGCAACTTTTTGGCGCGATTGCCCGCAAAAAGATGCATAAAGTGGGGCAAGGGTGAGCAAAACCAAGGAATCGGAGACCCGCGCAGCTTCGCAAGGCGGCACCACCGTCGCGCCCGCACAGGTCGAGCGAGCCTTGGAAGCGGCCGAGCTCGAGATCGCGCGGCTGACCGCAGCGCTTGCACAATATGAAGCGAGCCATCGCGACGTCATCGCGATCGTGGCGCACGAGCTGCGCACGCCACTCACCAGCATTGTTGGGTATGCCGACATGGTGGCCGATGGCTCCTTTGGCCCCATCGCCGAGTCGCTGCGGCGGCCGCTTGAGGTCATCCAACGCAATGGGCACCGCTTGCGCCGGTTGGCCGATGAAATGCTCGAAACCGTGCGCCTGGATGCGGACGCCACGCCGCTGACCCTGTGCCCGGTTGATCTACCCGGCGTGCTCACCGATGTCGCCGCCGAGCTAGAATTGTTGTTTCGACAACGACGGCAGGACCTGACCCTGCACCTGCCGCCGCATGCCGTCGCGATTGGCGCCAAGGACAAGTTGCACCAGGTGGTCGTCAACTTGCTGAGCAATGCCACCAAGTATTCGCCGGTTGGCTCGACAATTTCGTGCCTTGTCGACCTGCCTCCCATCGAGGCACTCGGTGGCCCATGGGTGCGCCTGGTGATCGAAAACCCGGGGCCCGGCATCGCGCCCGACATGCTCGCGCGCCTGTTTGAACCGTTCGGGACCTTCTCCAACGCGACGCATCACGGCTCTTCCACCAGCGACTCGTCGGGGCTTGGGCTTTATATTGCCCGGCGCCTGATCGAACGCCACGCTGGCGTGATCTCGGTGGTGTCGGATAAAAACACCACCCAGTTCACCGTGCTGCTGCCCGCGATCTAACGCGGCGCTAGCGTTTTTTGGATTTAGCCTTGGCGGCTTTTTTCGGGGCGGGCTTTTTTGCCGCGGTTTTCTTGGCGGCTGGCTTCTTGGCGGGCGCGGCCTTTTTCACGGCGGGCTTTTTGCCGGCCGGTTTCTTAGCAGGTGCGGCCTTTTTGATCGGCGCCTTCTTGGCAGGCTTGGCCGCCGCTTTTTTGGCGACGGGCTTGCCTTTTTTGGCGGGCGCAGACTTCGCGGCAGCTTTGCTCGCCTTGGCTGGAGCTTTGGCGGCGACCTTGGCGGCGGTTTTGCCCGCTGCCGGCCCCTTTTGCTTGCCGCCTTGGCGGGTGCCTTGCCAGGTGCTGGCGCCACTTTGCCAGCGGCCTTACCAGCGACCGGCACAGCCTTGGCGTCTGGCGTTTTGCCTTTGCCGACAGCGGCTGGTGGAGGCACGGTGCCTTTGCCACCGCGCGGAGCCTTGCCACCTTCGGCGCGACGCACCGTCGCGGCCTTGGCTAACTCGATCGCCTGTTGCACGGTGCGCAGTGGCGAGTCGGATAGTTCTTCCTTGCCTGCTGCGCGGCGCTTCTTGCCTTCACGCGGCGTCGGCAAATCGCTTAGCCCCGGCATGCGCGAGGCGAGGTCGCCCCGATTGTGCACGAGCACGCGCGCGCCATCGCGAAACACCACCTCGACCTTGTTGTCGGGCAGGCTTTCGGTCACGACGCCGACTTCGAACACCGGGTGCAACACGAAATCGCCTTCTTCATAGGCATCGCGAATGGAATAGGCGCGACAGCCGCCAAGGTCGTTTTCGGCGCACTTGGTCAGGGCGTCGTTCCACGTCGGCTTGGTATAAGCGCGCTTCTTGGGCACCAGGTCGGCATCTTCAGCACCGTCGCCGCGAGGCTTTCGGTACGCGTGGACATCGCCACAAACCACGCACTGCACCCGACGAATTTCGTCTTCGTACATGCTGACGATGGTATGAGTCGTATCCGCCTTACACCGAGGTGATGGGCAATTCGCCTCAATTTCGCCGCCTACTTCGCCCGCATCTTCTTCGAAGATAGAGTCCATCCCTACCTCAATCTCTGAGTCTTACCGCTAAGTAAGAAGAATTCTGATGTGCCAGAGAACCTACCCTGGCACTTGTACATCCCCGGTAGCACGCTACCTGGTTTCATAGCAAGATTAGCTACTTAGAAAAGCGATTGGTTAGGCATCACAGGAGATCTCGTTTGCCGCAGCAAGTGGCCAACTTGGGCTAGGATGCACCCCGGGTGCTGCGCTTTTCCCCCATAAAGTTAATTATTTTCGCGGTGTTATTGGCTGCCGTCGCGCTCGCTTGGTACTCGTATTCGCTGTCCCAGAAATCGTACGCCCAGGAGCGCATCACCATCCGCGATACGCTGCACGAGCTGGCAATGGAGAAGGTCCTCGGGATCGAATCCCAGCTCCTGGCAACCGACGACAAGCTGTTTGCCGCGGTGAATTTGGCGGACCTCGCGCGCCTTGACCGGGTCGTTAATCAGCTGGGAGTGCCGGTGCGCAGCGTGTTCGTGCTCGACGAACAATTGGAGGTGCTGCCCGGTGGCTACGTCGCGTCGCGCGAGCGCGAGCGCGCCGAGGCGATCGCGTTTCGCGAGTTCTTTGAGGAGAGCCTGCTGCCGATCTTGCCGCTGCGCGAGGTGGGCAACGATAGCCGTGGCCACGCCCACCTCGTGGTCGACGGCTTGCCCTACCTGTTTTCGTTCGTGCGCCGCCAGGTCGAGGGGCGCTCGCACTACATCGTGGTCGAGAGCGACCTCTTGTATCTCGTTGGCTCGGTCTTTCCCCAGTACTTTGATATTCGCTCGCCGCGGCTATACCAGGTCGTCGACGATCAGGGCGAGATCGTTTATGGCTGGCCGTTTCGCGGCGCGCGCACCGTGGTCGAGGCGCCTTTTGTTGAAACGGTTGATCGTTGGCGGGTGCGGGTGGCCGAGCGCCAATCGCCCGCGGCTTCGACCCTCGGCGATCGACGCGTGTTCGATCTGACCTTCGTTGCCCTGGCGCTGTTGGTGATGGTCGCGGGCATCGTTTTTTTGCTGGCCGCGATGTATCGCGAGCGCAAGTCGATCGAGCTCAAGAGCGAGTTTGTGTCCAACGTGTCGCACGAGCTCAAGACGCCGCTGTCGATCATCTCGATGTTTAGCGAGATGATGGCGCTGGGCCGCGTCACCAGCGCCGAGCAGCAGCAAGAATACGCGCAGTCCATTCGCCGCGAGAGCGTGCGCCTGACCGAGATTATCGACAACCTGCTCGACTTCTCGCGCATGGAGGCGGCCATGGATGAGCAGGATCTCACGCAGGTCGATCTGGCGGGCATCGTCGAGCGCGCCCTGGAGATCGCCGAGGGACGCATCGCGCGCGCGGGGCAGACGGTGACCCGCGCGCTCGAGCCGACCGTAACGTTTGCCGACGAGGGCTCGATGTTTATTGCCGTCATCAACCTGCTCGACAATGCCGCGAAGTATGCCGGCAAGGGCAATGTCATTGCGGTGTCGGTGCGGCCCCAAGGCGATCAGGCGCAGATCACGGTGAGCGATAATGGGCCGGGCATCGCGGCGGAAGAGCAGGCGCGCGTGTTCGAACGCTTCTATCGCAGCAAGGCGGCGCGGGCGGGCAAGAGCCGTGGCTCGGGCGTTGGCCTGGCGCTGGTCAAGCGCATCGCGCAGGCGCACGGCGGCGATGTGACGCTGACCAGCGCGATCGGCAAGGGTGCGACGTTTACGCTGTCGATTCCGTTGACGCAATCGCCCCCGCGCAGGCGCACCCCGACGCAAGCGCCGCTGCCTGACCCCGTGTGATTTTGCGCGCGGCCGCCTGGGCGCAGCCGCACGGAATGCGTTACAACGGCGGCGTGGAATCACCAGATAAACGGCGCATCCTCATCATCGAGGACGAACCCGATTTGGCGCGCGGGCTGTCCGATGCCCTGCATTTCGAGGGCTTCGTTACGGAAAGCCGCTTCACTGGCCTCGAGGGCATCGCCGCGGTCGAGTCATGGCAGCCTGATTTGATCTTGCTCGACCTGATGTTGCCCGACGAAAACGGCTATCACGTGTGCCAAGAGATTCGCCAGCGCGATCCGATCGTGCCGGTGATCATGCTAACCGCCAAGGGCCAAGAGAGCGACAAGGTGCGCGGGCTCGAGGTCGGCGCCGACGACTACGTCACCAAGCCGTTTTCCGTCGCCGAGCTGGTGGCGCGCATCAAGGCAATTTTTCGCCGCCAGGCGCGGCTGATGTCTGGCGACGATGCCTTCTCCATTGGCGAATGGCACGTCAACCTGCGCAAGCACACCATGAGCAAGGGGCGCGCGGTTAAGCGCCTAACCTTTTACGAAATCGAGGTCATCAAGATCTTGCGCGAGCGTCGCGACGAGCCCGTCTCGCGCGACGAGCTGCTCGAAAAGGTGTGGGGCGTCGCGCCCACGCCCAACAACCGCTCGGTCGACAACTTCATCGTCAAGCTACGGCGCAAGCTCGAAGAAGATCAGAAAGAGCCGAAGCACATCGTCACCGTATACGGCCAAGGCTACAAGTTAGTGCCGTGAATGGGTCTTTTGCGCCCATTTCGGCGTACGTCCTCGCGAGCTTCGTTGCGTACCGTCGTACGCGCCTCAGCATCGCTGTGGGCGTGCGCCAAACTGGACGCAAAATCCCTCATTCACGCGAGACATTGTTCGTATAGGCGCCGGGCGCGGCTCCAAATGGCCAGCGCCCCGGCGCTCCATCGCCAAGCAAGCTGAACCGTAAAAATCGCGCTGGTCGCAATCGGCGGAACGCCTTGGTTCACGTTGCGTTCTGCGGATCAGATTCGGATATGGCTAACAATCGTGTTGCCGCGTCCCCGGCCCTGGGCTTTGAGGGGCCCGGGCCGGGCGCTGATGGGGGGGGGTAAATTATTTGTGTGCCAGTTTTCATTCTGGTTGGATAATTCAGTGACCTCACAAAGGTGGCCCTATTCAATGAACGGAAGCTTCTGTTCTCTAAAAAGGCGCTTAGTGAATAGCGGAGCAGCGGCGGGATTTGAATCGATGGATGGTGAGCGCTTCCCTCCGAACAATGCCGGCTTCGCCATGCACGCTCGCGACCGTGCACGCGGCCTCGCTAACTTTTTTCCAGACCCATTGCGGTAGCCTTGCGCTACTGACAAATCAAGCACTTTGGCGTCTAGGGGCTAAAAATCGAAGTAATAACCGGCACGGAGCCGTGACAGTCGCTATCGGGATGGAAGTAGCTGGCTTGGTGGCCATCTATTTGAGGGGAGACTCAAGGCAACGCGGGTCAGTCCCTCGTAGGCGGCAACCTCCATCGAGCTTGAGATGCCTGTGGCATCCAGCGCATTCCATATTTGAAGGTAGTTGGGTCCAGCGCGATCGGCGTCAGTTTCAAACGCTAGCTCTAACCCGTGAAGCATTTGCGCGGAGGTATGAGATTGAGCAAGCTCGCTGGGGCTCTCTTTGGCGAAGATGAGGTCCGTCGTAAGCGCATACAGCAAAATATCTATGCCGCTTACTGTGCGTCCAATCAGTTGATTGATTGCCGTTTCCGTCTGAGTTCTCCACGCCAATGGAAGCTCATCGCCCGCGCCATACCAGTCCAAGGGACTTAGCAGATCAACACGTGCACGCGTTATGCTGAACTTGTCCAGATCCCTTGCAACAAATTCGTATGGTTCGCCGCCTATTTTTAGAACAACAGGACCATCCGTGTAATGCACGTCTTCTCGAAGATCCCACATGACCCAGTAATCTTCGAACGTTTTGCCGATGAGTCCGTTAAGCTCTGCACCTAATACTTCAATCAGCGTGTGTGGATCGCGAAAAAAATTGGGCTCAAAGTTTGGCACGCCGTACATTAGGAGGTCGACAGTTGCGTGTTTGACCCCGAGAATCAAGACAGCGCCGCGGTGCGACATGGGTGATTTCCGTGTGCAACCGGAAACATTATTGCGGACCTGGAGCCTTTCGGCCCAGTTTGCACATTAATGCTAAATCAATGACCGTCCAAAAAAACCATCAGAAGTAGCAAGTTACGCGGCCAGCTCGCCCTGGCCGTAGGTGCGCCGCATCGCAAGGCGAAAGATGGCTCGCGCCGCGGAGGCTCGACGTGGCCTAATTGACCGGCGGCGCGACGGGCCCCGCCGGTAGGCTCAGCACATTTACAAGGGACTTGTATGTGATGGCCTTAGCGGCCGCGCCGACGCAGGCGCGCCAACACGACGAGACCTAGCAAGATCGACGCTGAGCCGCCGGAGGCGGAGCAGCATCCCTTCCCGCCGAGGTTGGCGCGTTCGCAGGTGGCGGGCACGTCGACGGCGGCATAGTTGGCGCAGATGGCGGCGATGTCGTCGGCTTCCAGGGTGTTCTTGTTGACGTCGCCGCATTCTTGGCCTGCGGCCATGGTCGCCTCGGTGAGGTCCGGATCGGCGGTTTGCGTGCATAGTGGTACGGGATTGCCCAGGTGGTCGACGGCGGGCTCTTCGCCGCTGAGGCGACAGGTGTGGCCAAGGCCGAGGAGGTGCCCGAGCTCGTGCGTGATGACGTTGCTAAGCTCGGATTGACAGGTTGCGGCGCCAAGCGTCGTGCCGTTATGCGCGATGGCAAAGTTGACCCCGTTGATCTGGATATCGGCATCTACGATCTCGCCGTCGCGATCGCTGGTTGGGTCATTGACTGATTGCAGCCATGTCAGCGCGGATGCCGCCGGCAGCAAGCACTCCTCGGGTGCGTCGGCGGTGGCCGGCACGCACCACTTGGTGTCGCGAAACTTGATTAAGTTGACGCCGTCGACGGCTACCTCGCGCCCGCCGATGCGCTCGGGGATGAAGGTCAGGTACGAGCAGCTCGCGGTCGCGTCGGTCCAGGTGTCGAGGGCGGCCTGGATGACGTCAAATTCGAGCTCCCCAGCGAGCTGCGTCGTGCCCGCCTCGTCGAGCCCGAGGTAGATGCAGTTCGCTGCCCAATACAAGCGATTCCCGCTGCTGCTGGTGTTGCTGACAAAGGGCAGCCTCGCGTCGCCATCGCCTAGCGTGACCTGGAGCGATGTGGCGTGCAGGCGCAGGGCGCCGCTTGGCAACGGCGTCGCGAGGCCCGAAACTTCAACGTGTTGGCCGGCTCGCAACAGCGGCAACGAGGGAAAGACTGTTGTCCGAAAACCGGACATGTCGCCACCGGGCTGGGTGAGCCACACCTGCGTGCCGTCGGCGAGCGCAATCAGGCTGCGCGTGGCGATGTGACCACCCGGCAGCCGGATGGCGGTGGCCTGGCGAACCTCGCCTTGCGCTTGCTTGAACTCGCGGGCGGCGCCTGGCGCCTCGCTCCACGCCGAGCCCATCGTGCCGAGCACCACAAGCAGCGATGCCACGAGCCGTAAAACTGCAAAAATATCACCAACAAGCCAAGGGGTACGCACTATGCGCAGTCTAACACGCCGTGATAAAAGCGTGGCGTGACCGACGCCCCAGGCAAGCCGCATTCGTCTCAACATCACTCGCCAGCGATCTTAGCGGCCGACGCGCCAAAGGGCCCGGTGCGCGTACGCATCGCGCCGTCACCCACAGGCGACCCGCATGTAGGTACGGCGTATATCGCGCTCTTTAACTACGTTTTTGCCAAGCAGCACGGCGGCAAGTTCATCCTGCGCATTGAGGATACCGACCAGGCGCGGGCGCGCTCCGACAGCGAAGGCATGATCTACGACGCCTTGCGGTGGCTCGGGCTGTCATGGGACGAGGGCCCGGATGTTGGCGGGCCCTATGGGCCATACCGCCAGAGCGAGCGCGCATCGATCTACCAGACACACGCCGCGATGCTAGTCGGCAGCGGCAAGGCCTATCGCTGTTTTTGCACCGCCGAGCGGATGGCCGAGGTGCGCGCCGCGCAGATGGCGGCCAAGCAAAATCCCGGCTATGACCGGCATTGTCGCGCCATCGCGGCCGACGAGTCGACGCGGCGCGCGGCGACCGGCGAGCCACATACGATTCGTCTGGCGACGCCGCTGGCGGGCCACGTCACCGTCCACGACACCTTGCGCGGCGAGGTGGTGTTTGACGTCACCCAGATCGACGATCAGGTGTTGATGAAATCCGACGGGCTGCCCACCTACCACCTCGCCAACGTGGTGGATGACAAGCTCATGCTAATTAGCCACGTCATCCGCGCCGAGGAATGGATCACCTCGACGCCCAAGCACGTGCTGCTCTACCAGGCGTTTGGCTGGGAGCCGCCGGTGTTCATTCACATGCCGCTCTTGCGCAATGCCGACAAATCCAAGATTTCCAAGCGCAAGAATCCGGTGTCGATCAACTACTATCGCGACGTCGGATCTTTCCGCAGGCGCTGGTCAATTTCTTGGGCACGATGGGCTGGTCGTTTGGCGGGGAACGCGAGGTCTTCTCGGTGCCCGAGATGATCGAGGTGTTTAGCTGGCAGCGGATGTCGCTGGGCGGGCCGGTGTTTAATCTCGAAAAACTTACCTGGCTCAACGAACAGTATCTGCACCAGCTTTCGCACGAACAGCTCGTCGATGCGCTGCTCGGCTGGCGGCTGCGGCGCGACTATTTGCTCAAGGTGGCGCCACTGATTCGCGAGCGAATTCGCAAGCTCGATGAGTTTATCCCGGCGACCGAGTACTTCTTTGCCGGTGATGTCGACTACCGCGAGGTCTTGGGCGACATGATGTGGCCCGAGGTCGCGCCGGGCGATATCGCCAAGGGGTTGCTCGCCTACGTCGATCGTTGCGAGGCGCTGGAGGCGTGGGATGCCACCGACCTCGAGACGCAGGCGCGCGAATGGACCGAGCAGCTTGGGTGGAAGAGCAAGCATGCCTATATGTTGCTGCGCTGCGCCGCGACCGGCCGCAAGGCGTCGCCGCCGCTGTTTGAAACCATAGCCGTGCTCGGCAAAGAAATGGTGCGCCGGCGGCTACGCCTAGCCGCGGACGCCATCGCCAAGAGCAAGCGGTAGGCCAGGGCGCATGGCCAGCGCCTCGCTCGTTCGCCGCGGCTACGCCCACGTGGTTGCTGCCTTTGATGCCATCGACGCCGAGCGCGCGCCCCTGCCGGCAAATGGCCCCAGCGAGCGCGTGGTGGTCGCTACCGTGCTCTTGGTCGCAACCCTCGGCATGCTGCTGCAAGAGTACGTCGGCGCGCGGCGGTTTTTTGTGCGCCACTTTTCGTCGTATCAAGACGCGGCTGGCGCGTATTGGGAGCTGTGGCAGTTTTGTTGGTGGGGGCTGTGGCGGGTGGTGGGCTACATCGTGCTGCCGTGCGCCGCTATCTGGTGGGTGTTGCGCCAGCGGGTGCGAGATTTTCACCTTGGCTTAGGCGAATTGCCAAAGCACGCATGGCTCTATGGAATCATGTTGCTCGCGGTGCTGCCGGTGGTGTGGCTGGCCTCGCAGGCGCCCGCGTTTCGCGACACGTACCCGTTTTACTCATTGGCGCACCGCTCGGCGTTTGATTTTATCGCATGGCAGCTCATCTACGGCGCGCAGTTTATCGGCGTCGAGTTTTTCTTTCGCGGCTGGCTGCTGCATGGCCTGCGCCCCATGTTTGGCGCCCACGCCATCTTCATCGCGGTCGTGCCGTATTGCATGATCCATTTTCCCAAGCCGATGCCCGAAGCGATCGGCTCGGTCATCGCGGGGCTCGTGCTCGGCACCATGGCGCTGCGCAGCAAGAGCATTTGGGGTGGCGTCGTGCTCCACATCGCGGTGGCCGTCGCGATGGACGCGTTGGCGATTATGGCTCGCCGGTAGTGGCCGCGGCCTGGTCGAGGCCCATGGCGCCGCGCAGGCGCTGATACAAGCCGCCATCGCTCATTGCCTTTGGCGCCGGGCTGTCGGCCTGCAGCACCGTCATCAGCAGCTGGGCGTGATATGGGTGTTCCATGAAGTAGCGCGCTGAGTCTTCGGCATAGGCCTCAAGGTTTGTGGTGTGTTGCTCCCAAGGCCCTTTTTGATAGGTTCGCTCCATGAAATTGGTGCCCTCGGCGGCGTCGAGATACGCGGTCAGCGCGATCATGGTCTGCATCAAAGGCAGCATCCTCTCGGTGCCATGGCCTAGGCTTTCATGCACGAGCCGCCGCAGGCCAGAGGATTCGGTGTAGCCGCCGGGCATAAAGCCCATCTTGGTGCCGTTCTCGGTCCCGTTTACCTTGCCGATTTTTTGCTTTCCGAAGGCGCCGTTATTCTTCTTTATGGTGTGTGAAAAATAGTCTGATTGCAGCGTCGTCAGCAGCGGCAGCTTTTTAAGCCACTGTTGCCACTGCGCGATCGCAGGGTGCTCGTCGGTTGCATGTTCCATATCCAGCCGCCGTACCGCGACGTTGCCACAGGCATCATAGGCGACGATGAGCTTGTCGTCGGCCCCGCGCTGCACCTTGGAAATTTGCACGCGCGCCTTGGCCGTGAGCACGGGGTCGCCGACCAGCTGTGATGCCTCGTCGATCACTTGGACGTCCGTGGGGCGCGCCAGGTCTTTAAAGTGAACCAGCGGGCGATAGTGGCCCAGGGTTTTATCAAAAAAGTCGCGCAGCGCCCCGATGGAAGCGGGGACTAACTCGCCCCCCGGCCCGCGCGTAAAAAACGCGAGGTCGGCGGGGTGATAGTCATTGAGCTCTTGCTTTGCGATCTTGTTCCAATCAGCGATCGTCTGCGGCGTGTTGATGTAAGCTGATTTGACACCTATGACAAAGGGGAAGTCCTCCGCGCCGGGCACGGTCATCGAGGCCAGCTCAAGCCTCAGCGCGCGGGGCATCTTTGCGATCACCGCCGCCGCATTCGCTCGCACATCGGCCACGATGGCGGCACGTCGTTGTTTCCACTGTTTTGGCGTCTTCACCCCAAGCTCGGCCAAAGCCTGCGCGATGGGATGCGCCGACGTCTCGGCCGATTTGCGCTTTCCTATAAGTTCAAACATGCCGATGAGCATGTCGGCTTGGCTCTGCCCCGACGCGGGCACGGACACAATTCGATAGCTCGTGCCGTTTACGATCGCGACGTCGCCGGTGCCATTAAGGGAGCTGCCCGAACGCTCGGGAGCCGGCTCAAATGACCACGTGCCGTCCTTGAACGTGCGGGCAAACATCTTGGCCTTCGCAAAGGTATGCGCATCGACGATGGTGCGGCCGATGATATAGTCGACATCGCCGTCGCTAGCGCCGACCTGGGTTGCGTGCCACGCGGTGCCGTCTGCATCGATAAATCGATCCTTGCTCTGGCCTTGGTGCCATTTGCCGTCGCGGCGAACCGCGAGCGTGCTCTTGCCGGTTGCGTGATCGGTCAGCACAAGCGCGTCGGCAGATTTGTGTACGAGCTTGCCGCGAACCACGGTGCCGCTGCCAAGCCGGAGCGCGGCCGTCGTTATCTCCACGACCTTGCGGTCGGGCAAGAGGTGAGGCGCGGTGGTTTCGATGAGGTCGACTTCGGAGGTCAGCGGGCTGCCCGCGGAAAAGTCGTCGGGTCCGAACTCGCTCGAGGTTGGCTCGCCGCGCACCATCGTGGCGACGCCGAGGGGAACGCCCACGTGGTCGACCACGAGCTGGCGCGGTGACGCTTGGTCAGCTAGTGACCCTTTAATGACGCCGTAAGTGCCATCGGGCAGCATCATCTCGCGCGGGGTCAAAGCTTGCTTGGGCGGCGGACGCGAGACCTTGCGCTTGGCGAGTTGCAGCACGTCGCCACTGTGCGCGACGAACACGGTTGCCAGTGGGCTGGTCGCTTTGTACTCGACGCCCTTGGCATCGAGCAAGGAAACGGTCGGCTGCGGCAGCGCTTCATTCTTGACGTTCGTGGTCCACGTCAGCTTCGCCAGCCACGCACCGCCCTGGTCTCGGACAAATTCTACATCGCGGGGCGAGCCGCCTTGGGCGAGGTCGGTGCGACGCATGATATGCGTGCCGTCGGGCGCGACGTAGCCCGCGTCGGGCGTTGAAATATCTTGGTCGCGGAAGCGCTCGTGAACGATGCGGCTGCCGCTGATGGTTAGCAGGCGATCGCCCTCGATAAATTGATCGCGGCGCAGCGTTACGTCGTTTGCCGTGGCGTGGGTTGCATCTTGGTGGGTTACCTCGACAAGGCGCCCCGCCTCATCCTGGAGCACATAGGCCTTGCGGGAGGGCTTGCCTAACACCTTGAGCTTGCGCGTGCCGTGCGTCGCCGTGCCGTTCATGCGCAGCTGAAACGTTTCGCCGGTTTGCGTCTGGTAGGCCACGTCGATCGAGCTGCGGTCGATGCCTTTTTTGAGGGCGAGCGCCAATTGCCCATCGCCCTGGCGGGCGGGCGGCCGGCCGGGCTGGCGACCGGGCGTCGCAAACGCAGGTGCGAAATTTACGCGTCGAGTTGCGCGGCCCGGGCCGGACGTCAGGCGCGTGAAGTGGGTCTTGCCGGGATTCGCTCGAACCCGCTGGTGTCGGTTGGCTCCAGCACTCGCCGCGCTGGGCGCAACAACGCCCCAACAGGCGATGGCAATGAGCAGGCTGCGCAGCACGACGGTCGTAACTACAGCAAGGTGTGTGCCAATCCGCCGACCACCGCGCATTGACAGTGGGTAGATTTCGATTGACTGCACCCCGGGAGATCGACGGTAGCCGACGCTAGGGTTCCGCTAGCTTCATGGCGGTGCGCAACAGTTTGTAGAGGCCACCATCGCTAAATGGTTTCGGCGCAGGGGCATCGGCCTGGAGCACGGTCATGAGCAATTGCGCATGGTACGGGTGTTCCTTAAAATAGCTCGCCGAGTCTTCCATATAGGCCTCGAGATTTGTCGTGTGCTGCTCCCATGGACCGGTTTGATAGGTGCGCTCCATGAAGTTGGTGCCTTCCGCCGCGTCTAGGTACGCGCTGAGCGCAATCATGGTTTGCATCAAAGGAAGTAGGCGCTCGGTGCCATGCCCCAGGCTCTCATGCGCCAGGCGCCGCAGGCCAGGTGTACTTATTGTAGCCGCCGGGTATAAAGCCCATCTTGGTTACTTGCGGGCCCTCCCAAACGTGCAAGCCCCACGACCCATTGTTCTTCTTGGCCGAATGCGCAAACGCATCCGATTGAAGCGTCGCGAGCAGCGGCAGCTCGGCCAACCAATCACGCCACTGCGTTGGCGTCGGATGGCCATCTTGCACCGCCTCGGTGTGCAGCGGGCGCGCTTCGACATTGCCGCAGGCGTCGTACGCCACGACGATCTTGTCGGTCTCGCCCAGGCGCAAGGTTGACACCGCCTGTCGTGCCTTAACCATGAGGGCCGCGTCCCATGTTAGCTCGTCGACCGAGGTAACGATTTCCAGGCCCGCGGGACGCGCGAGGTCTGAATAATGTACCAGCGGTTTTTGCTGGCCCAACGTCGCATCAAAATAGGCTCGCAGCTCGCCCAGGCTCGCGGGGCGCAAGGTGCCGCTGGGGGCGACGTGAAAAAATGCGAGATCGGCTGGGTGATAGTCGGCGACGTCGATGCTCTTGGTGGCGCCCCATTGGCTGATGCTGCGCGGCGTGCCTATGACATTCGACTTTACGCCGATTGCAAAGGGAAACTCATCCGCGGTCGGGTTGAGCATTCTGCGGACGGCCTGCATGACGTCGGGGCTAATTTTTGCGACGTCAGGGCCAACGCCTTGGCGCAGTTGCGGCAGGATGCGCGCGCTTTGCGCTGCCCACGTGTTGGGGCCATCAATGCCCATTTGCTGCAGGGCGGTACGGATTGGGCTGGTCGAGCGCGTCGGTGCCTCGCGCTGGCCGACCTGGTTGAACATCGCCTCCAAGTCATCGGCAAGCTTGGCCGCGGTTAACGGCTTGGCGACGATGCGATAAGCCTCGCCGTTGGAGATATACGTCGAGGCGTCGTGATTCGTGGTTTGGACCGAGCCTTCGGGCGCGGGCTCATAAACCCACTGCGTTCCCTTTAGCGACCGGGTGAACATGGCCGTGGTCTTTTTCTTATCTTTCCCCACGATGGCTGTAGCGATGACCTGCGTTGGCGCGCCATCGAGTGCCTTGCCGCCTACGGGGAAGGCCCGCCACGCCATGCCCTTGTCATCGACGAATCTGTCATTGGTCGCGGCTTCATGCCAGTCGCCGTTGTGGCGAATAAGTAGCCTATGGACGGCGCTGCGTGGCCTTTGCAAGACGATGGAGTTCGGCGTGCGTTCAACGACAAGGCCGCTCGCGAGCTTGCCCGAGCCCAGCAGCACGACCGCCGCGGGCACGTTGGCCAATGTGAAATCCGGTAGCTGTATCTGCGTTGTGGTTTCGATGACGTTGTCCTTCCCGATCCCTGTGCCGTCAGCGAAATCTGTGACCGCAAAGGTGCGGGGCGAAAGGCCCGTCTTGGTGTTGGTCGCCATGCTAAATGGCACGCCGAAGCGATTCACCACGAGCAGTTGCTTGCTGCCATCTTTGGCGTCAACCTCCTTGACGGCGCCATAGATGCCGTCTTTAAGCGTGAATTCCTGCCCGTTGAGCGTTGTGTCTGGCGGCGGGCGCGCGATTTTCCCCTTGCGGTACTGCAAGACGTCGCCTTTGCTCACTCCGACGAACACCTCAAACGGCGCCTGCTGGGCGCGATACTCGGTGCCGTCTGCCGCCAGCAGGGACTGGCTTGGCACCTTCAACGCCACGAGGCTGCCATCGGTTTCCCACGTGAGATGCGCGTAATAGACGCCTTGCTCATCTTGGGCAAAGGCAACCTGGCTTGGGGCGGCGGCTTGCGGCCCGGCCCATTTTTGCATGATGTGGGTGCCATCCGGCGCGACAAAGCCCGCATCGGGATACGATAGGATCCCATCGTTGTGCGGGGTATGCCTGATGCGGGTGCCTTCAATCCGCAGCAGCCTATCGCCCTCGATGAATTGATTGGCGGCCAGCTTGAACCGGCGCAGCGTCCCGTGGGTCGCGTTCTTGCGCGTGAAGGCAACCAGCGCCCCTTGCGCATCCCTAAGCACATACTGGGCGTCGGTGGTTTTTCCGATGATCTTATAGGTCTTGTCACCAATCGTCGCTTCGCCATTGAAGCGCATTTCAAGCTCGCCCTTGGCGGTGGCATAGCGCGCGTGCACGGTGGAGCGATCGGTGCCCTTGTCTAGGGCGACGGCTACGTGGGTATCGGCGACGCGTTTCCCACGGGCCGCGCTCGGCGCAGCCTTCGCAACCTGCGATGGCTCCGCAATCGGCGTGGCGTCGTGCGCCGCCCGCAACGGACTAAAGAATGTGCCCCGAGGCGCACGCGGCTTAGCGCCGGGGACCCCAAAGCTACCTTTACTTTTGGGGCCGAGCCGCGCCGCACCGAGGTGAGGACCGCTTATGCGCTGGGATACGTTTGCCTTGCGCTGCGGCCCCTTGACCCCAGCCACGGCGGCGCTAGGGACTAACAGTCCCCCGCATAGCAAGGCCACAAGTAAGCTGCGCAGCACGATGGTGCTAGCTAGAGCAACTCATGTGCCAACCCCCCTCGGGGCTGGAAGGCGCTGGGCCCTTGGGACCGCGACCGCCGCTAAAATTAAAGACTGAACCGTTTGAGCGCCGTGACGTTCATCCCCCTACCTAAGTAGGTGGGCTCCACAATATTTGCTTGGGCTTCCCGACGAGCGGGCTTGCTCTCCCTAAATAGAGGCGGATCCCTGAATGAAAAGAGTGGGGAACTAATTGCTCACTTGTTATCGCTTCACACCGTTCAGTCAAGATTAACGCTAGCGACGATGCAGGATCTCGTCAAGCGAAAATCGTTTGCGGCGCGAAAACTAAATTTGTCAAGATTGCCGCGAAGCGATTGTAGCTGCCGCAGTCACGTCTGTGCGGGCAGTTACGGCTTTTCGCGCCACTCGGCGCCTTCGCCGCCCTGCGTCGCGATGGAGGTGCTACCTCGCGACATCAATTCTTCCTTGTTCATGATCGCCTGGTTGCGCTCATAAACCGGCTTGACATGGACGCCGGTATCCATGCGGATGGCGTCGCACGGGCAGGCCTCGACGCACAGGCCGCAGGCGATGCAGCGCAGCTCGTCGATCTCGAAGATCGCCGGGCGCTTCTCGATGCTGCCATCGGCGGCCTCCTCGGGGACAATCGTGATGCAGTTGGCCGGGCAGGCCGTGGGGCAGCACATACAGGCGACGCAGCGCACGTTGCCGTCGTCGCGCAACATGAGGCGATGCAGGCCACGGAAGCGCTCGGGATACGGAATGGTTTCCTCGGGGTACTGCACCGTCTCGATGTCGCCCTTGTCGCGCGGCAAGAGGAGGTTGCGCGCAAAGTGCTTAAACGTAATGCCGAGGCCCGTCAGCGTCGCCGATAAAAACGACGCGTCGTCGTTGGTCGGGCGCGCCACCAGCACGCTGCGCTGCTTTGGGTTTTTCACCGAGGTCGAGACGACGACCGGGCCGTCGCTAGGTGGAGCTGCGTGATGTCCTGAAGCCATGGGGTCCTCGTTTGCGATCAGCTTAGATAAAAAACAACTTGATCAGTGCCGTCAGCATGACGTTGGCCAGCGCCAACGGCAAGAGCCATTTCCAGCCCAGGTTCATCAGCTGGTCGGCGCGGAAACGCGGCAGGGTCCAGCGAATGAGCAGCTGGAACGAGCACAGCAAGACCACCTTGAGGCCAAACGCCGCAAATTGCAGCAGCGACACCAGCCAGTGGTCCATGGCGAAGAAGGCGCCGCCCGTCGAAATGCCGAGCTCGTTGACGTAGCCGCCAAAGCGGAAACCATCGGGGTCGAGGAAGGGCACCTGGTAGCCGCCAAAGAACACGGTGGTGACCACGGCCGAGACGAAGACGATTTCGATGAACTCGGCGAGATAGAACATGCCAAAGCGCATGCCCGAGTATTCGACGAAGTAGCCGACGATTTCCGATTCGCCCTCGGGGATGTCAAACGGCGCGCGCTTGGTCTCGGCGATCGACGCCGTAAAAAAGAGCACCAGCGCCAACGGCTGCCACAGCCACAGCCAGTTCATGGGATTGCTGGCCGACATGGTGCTGCTGGCGCCGTGCGCCGCGATCCAGCCCGGCTCGAGGCTGCCGACGAGCAAGAACACGCCCATCAGCGACAGGCCCATGGACACTTCGTAGGCCATCATTTGCGATGAGCCGCGCAGGCCGCCAAGGAGCGCCCACTTGTTGTAGCTGGCCCAGCCAGCCAGCGTGGTGCCGTAGTTGGCAAGGGTGAGCACGGCGAAGTAGAACAGCAGGCCAAAGTCGACTTGCAAGATTTGCAGGCGGATGGCGTCGGCAAAGCCGGGCGCGGTAGGGGCGGCGGCGAGCGCGGCAACATCGAGCGGCGCCGTCAGGCTGTGCGGAAAAATCGTCGGGCCAAACGGAATGATGGCAAACGCCACCAGCACCGGGGCGAGCGCGATAATCGGCGCCAAGGTAAACAAGCCCTTGTGGGCGTTGGTTGGCACGACGTCTTCTTTGAATGCCATCTTGATGCCGTCAGCGACAAAGTGAAGAATGCCCTTGAGGCGGATCTTCATGCCGAGCAGCGGCAGCATCGCGCGGTTGGGGCCGAGGCGGTCTTGCATCATCGCGCTCTGGCGACGCTCGGCCCACGTGAGCAGCGAGGCGAGCGGCATGACAAAGCCAAACACCAAGAGCAGCCACTTGGTAATCGGTGAGTTGAGAATGGTTGGTATCATGGGGGTTACCCTCGGCTCCCGGCGAAGCGCAGTTGCAGCGGCCGCACGTCGCGGCCCCATTTAGCGTCGGCAAAGGATGGTGACAGCGCGGCGTAGGCGGTGAAGACTTCCTTGGCGTTTTTATGCCCGAGCTTTGTCCCGACTAATTCGCCGAGTTCGGCGACGCCCTGCCACGCCGGCTTGGCGAGGCCGGGCGCTGAAACGGCGGCGTGAAAGCGCTGCGTCTTGTTTTGCCGATTGGTGACGGTGCCCGACATCTCGGCCCATGCGGCGGCGGGCAGCGCGATGGCGGCGGTGCGCACCGCGCCAACTTCGTGCGAGGCAATCGCGATGAGCGGCGCCTTGGTGGCGCCAAGGTCAAGCGTGGTGCCGAGCGCGACCACGGCTTTGACAGTGCCGGCGGCCAGCGCCGCGCCCAGTTGCGAGGTATCGGTCAGGGTAACATTGAGCGCTGCGGCTAGCGCGGTGACACCGGCGCGGTTGGGGCTGACGTCGGCGTCGCGCAAGATCTTGTCGGCGCGGCCCGGCACGGGCGCGGCGCCGGTGGCAAACACCGGTCCGCCAACAGCGGCGGCCAACTTGAGCAGCGCGAAATTATCTTCGTTGCAATGGTCATACGAGGCGACAAACGCCACCTGTTTGCCATGCGCCTTGATGAGCTCGGCGGCGGCGGCGAGCGCCTTAGGCCACGAGCTCGGCAAGCCATTTTGCAGCGGCGCCGCCAGGCGGTTTTCGCGCAGCGCGTGGTACGTGAGACGGCCCTCGTCGCACATCCAATATTTATTTACCGCCGCATTGTGGCGCGGCACGAGGCGCCACACGCGGTCGTCTTTGGCGTGGATTTCGATGTTGCAGCCCGTCGCGCAGCCGGTGCACACCGATGGCGTCGCGTCGAGCTCCCACGCGCGCATGGTGAAGCGGAAGTCTTTCGACGTCAGCGCGCCAACCGGGCAGACATCCACGGTGTTGAGCGAATAGGGATTGTCGAGCACGGCGCCCGGCGCGCAGCCGAGCTCTTCGTGGTTGCCGCGATGGGCCATCTCGAGTTGGTGCTCGCCGGCGACCTCGTCGCACACGCGAATGCAGCGCGTGCACAAGATGCAGCGCTCGGCGTCGAGGACAATCGTTGGCCCCAAGTCTTTGACCTTGGGCTTGTGTACCTTGGGCACGTCGACGCGCGAGGCTTGGTTATTGTTGTCGACGTAGAGTTTTTGCAGCGTGCACTCGCCGGCTTTATCGCAAATAGGGCAGTCGATCGGATGGTTCACTAAGGTGAACTCGAGCATCTGCCGCCGCGCCTCGGTGGAGGCGGCGTCTTTGGTGTGCACCACCATGCCCTCGCCGCATGTGGTCTGACACGACGGCGCGAGCTTGGGCGACTTCTCGACAGTGACCAGACACTGGCGACAACACGCGGCGATGGAGAGGCCGGGGTGATAACAAAACGCCGAGATATCGACGCCCGTGGTCTTGGCGGCCTCGAGCACGTTGGTGCCCTTGGGCACGGTGACCGAGGTGCCGTCGATGGTGAGGGTGACGGTGTTTGGCGCAGGCGCCGGGGTGGCCGTGTCGGTACTCATTTGTCGCACTCCCCGCCGATCATGTTGATCATGCCAAAGATGGGCACGACGTCGGCGATTTGTTGCCCGACGATGAGCAGCGGCACCGTGGAGAGGTGCACGAAGCTCGGCGAGCGGACGTAGCATTTATACGGACGGCCGGTGCCGTCAGAGACAATGTAGAAACCAAGCTCGCCATTGCCGCCCTCGAGAAAGGTATAGGCTTGCCCTGCGGGCACCTTGATGCCGTCGACGATGTGCTTGAAGTGGCGAATCATCGCCTCGATGGTGTTGTACGCCTCTTGCTTAGGCGGCAAGGCGCAGCGCGGGTCGTCGATCATGACGGGGCCGTCGGGCAGTTGCTTCACGGCCTGGCGCAGGATGCGGACGGATTGGCGAATCTCCTCCATGCGCACCAGGTAGCGGTCGTAGCAATCGCCGGTGGTGCCGAGCGGCACGTCGAATTCGAACTCGGGATAGACCGAGTACGGAAAGTCTTTGCGTACGTCATAGTCGATGCCGCAGGCGCGGCCAATAGGGCCGGTGCAGCCCCAGTCGATGGCCTCTTGCTTAGAGAGCGCGCCAACGCCGGCCATGCGGTCGCGGAAAATCTTGTTCTTGTTGAGCATTTGCTCGCCTTCGGCAAGCGTTTTTTCCATGCGCACCAAGATATCGAGCAGCTTGTCGCAGAAGCCATCTGATAGATCTTTAGATACGCCGCCGACGCGGACGTAGGAATGCGTCAGCCGCGCGCCGGAGAGCTCTTCGAGCAGGCAGTACAGCCACTCGCGACACTTCATGAAATAGAAGAAAATCGTAAACGCGCCGAGCTCCATCGCGCTGGCGCAGACGCAGGTGAGGTGGTCGGTAATGCGCGAGATTTCGCTGACGATGACGCGGATGTATTCGGCGCGGCGTGGCAGCTGGCCGTAAATACCCATGAGTTTCTCAACCGCCATGGCATAGCCACAGTTGTTGATCATCGGCGAAACGTAGTTGAGGCGGTCGGTGTACGGAAAAATCTGGGTGTACGTCGCGTACTCGGCCTCTTTTTCGAAGCAGCGGTGCAGGTAGCCCGGCTGCACATCGGTGGTGACAATTTTTTCGCCATCGAGCTGCAGCACCATGCGCACCGTGCCGTGCATCGCCGGGTGCGACGGGCCCATGTTGATGGTCATTAAGTCTGCGGGCAGGGTCTCGACGACGTCGAAATCGCTGGCGTCTTTGCGCCCGAGTACCAGTGTTTTCAGATCGGCCATGATGCGCGCCTTTACTTATTCTCGAGCGTCTCGGTTTGCAGGTCGGCGCGCCGGATGAGCGGCTGGCGCTTGTCTTTGGGATAGTCTTTGCGCAGCGGAAAGCCGACAAATTCTTCGTAGAGATAGATGCGGCGCAGATCGGGGTGGCCCTCGAACTTGATGCCGTACATGTCGTAGGTCTCGCGCTCTTGCCAGTTGAGCGCCGGCCACACGCTGGCCAGCGAGGCGACGCGTGGGTCGGCCTCGGTAACGCGCACCGCGAGGCGGACGCGATGGCGGTGCGCCAGCGAGCGCAGCTGGTACGAAACCTCGAAGCGTGGATCGACCGGTTCATCGTCGGCGATGCCCGGCACGCGTTGCTCCGAGCGATCGAGGCAGGTGACGAACATCGCCTGGTCAAACGCCATTGCCGGGTCGTCGCGCAGAAACAGCGCGATGTCTTTGAGCGCGTCGCGCTTGATGAGCGCGATTTCGTCGCCAAATTGCGACTCCGTGTGTTCCACCGCATGAGCAAACTTGCTCTTGATGGCATCGATTACTTTTTGCGACATAGGGCCTCTGTGGTTGCAGCCTAGAGCTTGGCAGCCGGCGTCGGCAGCTTGGCGTTGTCCGTCTGCGCCGCTTGCTGCTGGCGATAACTAACTTGGTTGCGGCCGGTGCCCTTTTGCACGCGCTCTTGCAACAAGATGATCGCGTCGAGCACCTGCTCGGGGCGGGGTGGACAACCCGGAATGTAGACATCCACCGGCACCACCTGATCGGCGCCGGGCATGGCGTGATAGTTCTGATAAAAGCCGCCGGTCGACGCGCAGACGCCAAAGGCGATGACCCACTTGGGTTCGGCCATCTGGTCATAGACGCGGCGCAGCGCGGGGCCTTGCTTTTCGGTGATGGTGCCGACAATCATCATGAGGTCGGATTGCCGCGGCGAAAAGCGCGGAAACTCGGCGCCAAAGCGCGCGATGTCGTACTTCGAGCCGACGACCGACATGAATTCCATGCCGCAGCAGGCGGTGACAAACGGGTAGGTGAAGAACGAATTCTTCCGACCCCAGTTCGCGGCGTCTTCCAGCCGCGTGGTTGCTAGTTCGACTCCCATCCCAATGCCTTCTTTCGCCACAGGTAAGCCAGGGCGGCGGTGATAATCGCGACAAACAAAAACATCTCGACAAAGCCGAGCAAGCTGACGCCACCGGCCGCGTTGGTGGACAGCTTGGTGTAGAGCACCGCCCACGGGTACATGAACGCCGCCTCGATGTCGAAGACGAGGAACAAGATCGCGATGTGATAAAATTTGATCGAGAACTGGCCACGCGGCGAACCAATGGGATCCGAGCCGCATTCGAACGTCGCGTTCTTGATCGCGTTAGAGGACTTGGGCCCGATGAGCACCGAGACCGCGGTTAATAAGCCGCAAAACCCGACGGCCAGGAGAATTGCGATGCCTGCTGAGGGAAAAGCCTGTAGTTCCAAAACCTCGCCAGTATAGAGAACGCGGGGTACTGGTCAACCGCGCTGGGGAGCGATTAGCGGTATATTTACAGCTAGATCGGACGCTCGGAGGCGCCGGGGATGAGGTCGTTTTGAGCGCGCCGCAATGGCGCGTTGAGTAACGCGGCCTACGACGTCTGTTGGGCGTTGCGCAGGGCGTCTTCAAACGCTTGGCTGACGTAGAGATCTGTGGTCGCCAAGATGACGTGTTCCGGAAATGGTCGCCGATGGGCGCGAATTTCCTCGACGATTGCGCGCGTGGCTTCCTCCGGCGCGACGTCGCCCAAATCGACGCCGATGGCGGGGATGGCGATGGTCTTGAGCTTATAGGCATCGGCCGCCAGCAGCGCGACGCGCGCGGCGCGACGGACATTCTCCGTGATCACGCGTTGGCCAGGTTCGGCGATGATGGGCGCGTGGATGATGTGTTTGGCGGGAAGATTGCCGCCTTTGGTCACGATGGCGGCACCCACGGCCAGTGGGGCCTTGAGCTGGGCTTGCTGCTCGATGGCGGCACCGGCAGCGCGGCGAATCGCCCCGGAAAGCCCGGTATTCATGATGCAGAGCGAATTGGTCGGGTTAACAATGCCGTCCACCGCGAGGGTGGTGACTTCGGCCCGGTCTAATGAAACTGATACTCCCACGCGGCCGGACTAACACATCGGACGTCCACGTTGCAACTCACCGGTGGGCTAAGGCCCCACTATCCTTACGCAAAGGCTTTTTCGATGTCGCTGACCACCACGGATTCGGGGCATTGGCGGGCGGTGGCCATTTCTTTGACCATGAGCGTGCGCACTTTTTCGAGCAGCTCTTTTCCCCAAATGACAAGGCCTTGGTGCTTTTCAGGCGGTAGAGGTCGCGGAAGACCTCGGCGACGTCAAACAGCGAACCGGTGCGGATTTTTTCTTGGAAACCCCGGCTGCGGCGGTTCCACGTCTGCTTGTCGATGCGGACGTCGGGATCTTTTAGGAGTTCAAAGACTTCCTCAATTTCGTCGGTTGACGCCACGGGGCGCAGGCCCACTTGATCGGCCTTATCGCGCGGCACCATGACCTGTAGATCGCTGCCGAGCACCTTTAAGACGTAGAACGAGCACAGAGTTGCGTTGATCTCTTTTTGCTCAATCCCAATGATTTCGGCCACTCCGCGGCCTGGATACACGGTCTTATCTCCTATGCGATACTCGCTCATCCAGCCTCCACCAACAGTGAGGTACGAGTGTATCAGCTACCGACTACCATTCAATACATTTCTATATAGAGTTATCGAAGGGCCGGTTCTTGTATCAAACGTAATTAACACAACAACTTAGGGCGATTCACCCGGCGGTTTTTGTACGTGGGATCGACTAAGGCAGTGGGTAGACGCCGTTGTCGCTGTAAATGTTTTCAATCTGCCATTGGCCGTTTTCGCGTTCCAGCGCGATTAGAAACCACAAGTCGCCGGCGAAAAACGAAAACTGCGCCCGGTCTTCGCTCACAAGATTGGCCTTGGTGCCGCTGGCCAGCGCCGCGGCGAGGCCGGTTCGGGCGATGCCGAGTTGTTGGGTCAGCTCGACCTGGCGGTCAGAGGTCCAGACGCCGACGAGGGTTTGGACCGCAGAGGTTTCCAGTGCATCGGCCAGCGCCGCAAGCACGGATTCTGGAGTGGCGTAGAATGTTGCGGCGAGCAGCGGCGTTCCTGCGTACCAATAGTTGCCGTGTTTGACGAACTCGGCGCGCTGGACCGCCCCAGTGGGCGACGCAACCGCATCGGTGGTGATAATCGCCGAGCGCGTCAGCACCATGGGGGCCAGGGCCGGCTTGAGATCGGTGGTGAGCGCTTGCAATTGCGCCGTGCGTTCCGCGGACTGCTCGCTCCATCGCTTGGCGAATTCGGCATAAGGCGTGCGTTTTTGCAGCGCGGTCGTGAGCAGGGCATAGGCGGCTTGTGGATCGTTCGTGCGCAGCGCATCGGCGTACAGCGCGACCGCGGCATGCGGCGTGGGTGCATGCGGGCGGTGGCAGGCCGCCAGCGCGCCGGCGGCGAGCAGGGCGGCAACGACAGCAACGAGTAACGCGGCGTCGAAGCCGCGGCGACCACCAAGCATGGCGACATCTTGCTAGGCTGCTGCGAAAAAAGAAAGCCGCCGCGCAGAATTGCGCGACGGCCGTGCCGGCGCCGTCCGTCCGATTCACCGGCGATATAGGTGTATTGCGATGAGCGTGCCAAGGCGGCAGCGGTCGGGTGCGCTGCCGGGAAATGCCAGCGGGGAGGGCCGCCTGCGACGGGATGTGACCACGTGGATACAGGGGCGTGGCGAGCGGGTGGGGCGACGGCGCGACAGGTCGCGCGTGCCATTGACCTGTAAACTTTGAGGCGCCGGGCGCGGCCGCAAATGACCAGCGCCCCGGCGTCGGGGATAGGAAATTTTAGGCGGAAAATGCGGAGGGTGGCGCGGGCCGAGCGGGGCTGGCAAGGTGCCAGATGCCGGGGTGCGGGTGATTTATAGCCTTCCGATCACTGATATTGATCGACGAGGCCGGCGCAGCTTGCGTCGTTGCTGCGTAGCGGTACGAGGTTCATCGCTTGCGTAGCAAATATCTGCAGCTGGTTGGAATTCTTTTGGACACGGTTTACGCCGCTTGGACACCCAAGCGCCAGCAGGAGGCCGGGCACGCCCAAATAGAACAAGCCGCCGCTACTTGCGTTGCCCGAGTTCATCACGCAGCTTGCGCCAAGTCTTGTAAGTTTTGATAAGTAGTGGCAAGAAGACGATGAGCAGCAGATATCGCGGAAGCGCGTAGTCAAACACCAGGTCGTCAATGAGATCCACGAACGCAGCTGCGGCAACCGTCCCAAAGAGCGTGGTGTGCAAAGAAGTAGCTGCTGAGAAGCCTTGGTAGTAGAGCTTTAAGCGCGCCCGGTGTCGGTGGGAGAACTTGAAAAAGAGACACATGCCAGCTGCCATCCCAGCTAGCAGGCCCATGACAATGCCCGCGTAGTAGTCCTCTTGCCAGTCATCGAGCAACACCGCATTGGAAGGTTCTTCCCTGTCTACGAGCAGGCGCAATTGGTCGCCCACGGACACGGGGTGTGATTTGTCGCGATTGGTCTCAATTTCTAGTGCGTGCGGCCTTCCGCCGAGCTTCCATCCGACGTTGATGCGATAGGTGTGAGAACGCTTGTAAGAGTCAACCTTCGCGACGCTCGTCACCGTGGCTGTTGTCATGGCAGAGCCAAGGCGCCAGTTTCGCTCGTCGTTGGTGAGCTGGAATGCTACCGCACTGATGCACGCAAGCATCGCCACGAGTAACCAGAAGTAGACGGGCCTCATGCTTGCACAACGTTCCGAAAATTCGGTTCAGAGGAAGCGTCCATCCTGATTTGCCTGCGAGCCTGGGATCTGCAAGCCTTTACTACTAACCCGGATAGTAGATCGCAATCGTCAGCGATTGAATTGCGGTGTCTGCTTAGGGGATAGGAAATGGGGATAGGAAATTTCAGCCGGAAATTGCGACGGGTGGCAGGGGGCGTGCAGGGCTGGCAGGGGCTGGCAGGGGTGCGAAGATGCCGGCTCACGGGGGATTCAAAGCCTTCAGATCACTAATCGCAGCTCGCCGTCGATCGCCTTCTTGGTTGCCGCCATTTCGACCGCGCTCTGCACCGCATCCTTCCCGATCAGCTCCTTGAGAACGACCGTCGATAGACTCGCGCCGCCGACGTCTAATGGCCCATGGGCCACCACAAGCCGAGGATCGCATCGTCGAGCTGCAATCGCGCGTTCTGGGTTGACGAGGCGGGGTAAAAAAACGGTGACCGACAGGCGGAGTTCAGCTACAATAAAGGTGTGAGTGCAGTATCCGAAATCCGAGCACTAGCGAAGAGCCTCAGCGAAGAGGAGCGACGGGATTTGGCTCGGGAACTACTCGGCGAGGACGCCGATGGGGCTGTCGATCATGCGTGGGCTGCGGCGTGGATTGCCGAGTGTGATCAGCGGCTGCACGATGTCTCCATCCAGCGAGAACCGACGATTGCTGCAAGCGACGTTGTTGCGCGCTTGTTGTCTCGTGTCCAACGATGAAATATCAGGTTACGGTTGCGGCGACGGCAATTCTCGAAGTTGAACTTGCGGCGGATTGGTATTTGAGCCGCGCCCCGATTGTCGCTCAACAGTTCGTGACCTCTTTCGCGCACGTCTTGAACTCGCTTGAAGAATATCCCTTGCGGGGCAATACCTTAGAGGCTGGTTCGCGATATCGACAGGTGCGCATTCCATCATTTCCGTACCTTGCTATTTACACCGTCAACGCTGAAAGCGTCACGGTGCTTGCCGTTGCACACGAGCGTCGGCAGCCGCTGTACTGGCTTGGACGGTAAATGCCACACGATCTGGCCTGTCCTGCCGGCTAGCGCGAGCAAGTCAACGGCGGCGCCCGCTTAACATGGCGACATCTTGCTAGGCTGCTGCGAAAAAAGAAAGCCGCCGCGCAGAATTGCGCGACGGCCGTGCCGGCGCCGTCCGTCCGATTCACCGGCGCTTTGGATGTATTGCGACGAGCGTGCCAAGGCGGCGGCGGTCGGGTGCGCTGCCGGGAAATGCCAGCGGGGAGGGCCGCCTGCGACGGGATGTGACCACGTGGATACAGGTGCGTGGCGTGCGGGTGGGGCGGCGGCGCGACAGGTCGCGCATGCCATTGATCTGTAAACTTTGAGGCGCCGGGCGCGGCCGCCAGTAGCCAGCGCCCCGGCGCTCCATCGCCAACCAAGCGCAATGCAAAGATTGGGTCGCTCGCATAGTCGAAATCTGGTTGGTCAGCCAAACGTGCGCGGCTGCTAGGTGATCGGAAGCAGGTCTGAGAATTGTGGTCCAGCGTCCCCGGCCCTGGGTTAATAAATGACCCGGGCCGGGCGCCGCAGCGCAACAGCTACGGGGCGTCTTCAGCGGCAAACTCGACTTCGTACGCCTCGCGTTCGAGATCAAACCGTTGGTCTAGCACCGCGGCCCACGTGGCTTCGACCACGCAGGCGTAAAAGGCTGGCGACCCGCCGGAGTTGGCGTGAGCACGTACGTCGACGATTTCTGCAAACGTTGTGTCGATCACCAGCGTTACCTTATCGGCGGGGCCGCGAGCAACCTTGCGGCAGGCGGCGGTATCGATGAGCGCCCGAAGATCGGGCGCCTGCCGGCGGATGCCCCGCGCGCCATCACCGCCAGCGCCGAAACCCGCTGCACCAAAACCGCCGAGGCCGATGCCGGCATGTTCAAAGCCGTCGTACGAAGGTCGTGTGCCGGGTTCGATTGCCAGATATGAGGTCACGGGCGAAACGGCGCGGCCATACATGGCAACCTTGTATTGCTCTTCATCACTGAACTCGCCGTATTCGTCTTCGGAGAAGAGCCAACCCGCCGTGGCTATCGAGAAGCGCTGATTGACAGTGACGGTGCGTGTGAAGTCGTCGCTCCAAATTTTGCCGCGCAGCTGGACCCGTGTCGGCGCGGCGTTGCCGGCGATTCCCATCAATCGCAGGCCGGTGCCTTCCTTGAGCGAGTCCGGGATTTCTTCATTGTCGCCGTCCACCTCGGGCCAACCGACGACGCGAAAATTGTCGATTTGGGTGGGCCGGACCAAATGCAGGGCAACCGCCCCGAGTCGTTTTTCGCCAGAACCGCCTAGGCCGTCGAGGGTGACGGCAATGCCGCGATGGCGGGTGGCGAGTACGCCGCGTGGCAGCGTATCGTCGCGAACGAAGGTGACTTCGTCGGCGCTTTCGTCGAGTTTAACGGTGGCAACGTGGACGATGGCGCGCGGTGGCAAGCCTGCCAGCGCGGCGAGCGCATCGCGGTTGTGAAAGCCGGGCCGTAGCAAGTCGTCAGTCAGAAACACCAGCCGGGTCGGCGCCGTGTCACCGCGAAGGATCTCGGTCGCGAGCGTCGCCGCGGCATCAAGCGCGCTGCCGTTGCCGGGGGCAAAGCCACCGGCCGCGACCGCTTTGTCGAGCGCGATCGCCACGGTCGCCGCCGGCTGCCACTTGCCGAATACGCGGCTGGCGCGGCGTCGGTAGCTGACGATCTCAAACGAAGCGTCAGGCAGGTGCGAAGCGTAGGCCTTGATGAGCCGCAGTTGCGCCGCGATGCCTTTGGCTTGCTGCGAGTGCGAGGCGTCGACGGCAAACACCACGTGGGCGCCTTTGGGTGCGGGTAGCAATTCGGCCGCGGTGTCGAGCTCGAACCGAGCGATCTGTTTGTCAGCGATGACGTCGACGCGGCCGAGCCTGCCGGCGACGATGTCGATCGTTGGTGCGGCGATTTCGATGGTGGCGACGCCGCTGTCGTCAGGATTGTAGGGCGCGTCTTGGATGAACAGCGGCGTATCGGTGGCCGACGCCTGCGCCGCGGTATTGCCGGGCCCGAACCGCAACGACCACGCGCGCAGCACGCCGGCATCAGTCGGCACATGGTCAGAAACGATGAGCCGCCAGGTACCGGCCGCGGGCATTGGCTCTGGCAAGGAAATCACTTGTGACATGCGCAAATCGTTTTCGCGGCCGCCCCATGGCTGGTCGGCTTCGCCCACGACATCGAGCAGTTCGCCTGTCGGGGTCAGCAGCTGCAAGCGGATATCGCCGCGCCAGGTATGTTCGATGTCGACGACGAGGGTGACTTCGGTGGCGAGTTGCTGGGTTTGCCGGGTCGGCGCCACGCTTATTACGCTGGCCACGTATCCCGCGCTAGCCTCTAGTTCGTCGGCGTGTTCGCGCTGCCACGGCGGAACGTCTGGTATGGTCAAGATGAACGGGGTGTCGACGGAGAAACGATTGCCGTCGACGCGCAGCAATGTTGCCGCGTCGCCCCAACTCGGCTTGACGGTGATCACTGGGTTTGCGAGTTTGCTTACCCTCAGCGGGTCCGCCGGGAAATCCGTTTGCAACGCGTCGTTCGTGCCGGCGGTGCCGAGGCCGCCGAGGAGCTCGCCGGGCGCGATGCCTTCGCTCAGGTCCGCTACCATGGTCGCTCCGGTCGGGCTTGATAGCGCGCACCCGCCGCGAGCACACAACTGGGCGATGCGTTGCCGGGCTGCGGCGGAAAACAGCTTGGCGAACAGACTAGGCGCTGCGGATTCATTGGTTGCAGTCCCGGCGGCATCGGTCTCTTCGGCCTCTTCGTCGGCCTCTTCGTCGGTTTCTGTCGCGGCTTCCGTCCGGGGATAAAACACCACCATTCTGCCGTTTTGGTACCGGGTCGGCGCAGTCAACGTGTATTCGACGGTCGAGGTTTGTCCGGCCAGCACCGGAAAAATCTGCAAGCCGAGCTTGTCGGTCCACAGCCAATACAGCCATGCCGGATCTTTTGGTCGATGCGGGCCGAGACCCGTGAGTTCGCGATACAAAGCCTCGGCTTTTTCGGCGGCCATCAGTTCGCCGTCGTACCAGCGGTCATGGGCGCGAATCCGCAGCCCGGTTGCCGCGGCGCCGTAAGGCAAATCGATTTCTAGGTAGACCTGATCAGTCACCTTGCCTGCATTGGCGAAGGTCCGCCGCACCCTGTAGGTGGCGATGCCTCCGTCGACCGAAATCGCGACGTTGTGGGCGATCTCGCGTACCGGCTGGCTGCGGGTCGCGACCAAAGAATCGGCTGCACTGGGTTGGGCGCCGAGCACCAGGACAAGTGCCACGAAGATGCTGCTTGCGCCGATGCCTGTGGGGAGGAATTGCATGAACGTTGCGACACCGCCGGCGCAGCTTGGTTTCAACAATCGTCAGCGCTTGGGTCAGAAATGGCGCCAACGCGCGCACGCTCGCAGCAATTCCACCCCGCGCAACGCCAAGATCCGTGCAGTTGCGACCCGGTGCGGAGCTGCTGGATGGCTCCTTCGGTCTCGCCAAATTCCGGACCGTGGTTAACCGATTTCTAACGTAACATGTTTCAGCGTCGCGATTACCGCAGCGTGACGGCGAAGCCCAGCCCGATGTGAGGCGACAGGGCTTCGTCGTTTTCGGTGGCGTACCAAAGCACGCCCGCGTCGACGTAGGCGAGCAGGCCGACGTGGGAGGCGGCGGGGGCGATCAAGAGCTCGAGGCGCGCGGCGCCCACGACGCCTTCGAGGCGTGCATCGTCGGCGATAAGCGATTCCACGGCGCCGCGGGCATAGCCAAATTTTGCGCCGAGGCGCAACTGCCGCGTGCCGGCGAGGCCGCCCGTTAGCGACGAGGACGAGGTATGCCACTGCGTTAGCACGCCGGTGCGAGCCAGGAAGACCTCGGTCGATCGAGACAGGTCATTGATGCCAACTGACGCGCAGACGCCGATGCCGACGTCGTCATTGACGTAGTAGGTGAGGCACGGCGCCACGGGAAAATGCAACACCGACATTTCGCCGCCGACGGCGAGGCGGCGCGTGTCAGCCCGGGCGGCATCGGCCGAGCCGAGCAGCGACAGCGCGGTGAGCAAGCAAGCGGAGGCGAGAGGTATCGTTGCTTTTTGCATGCAAAATGTTTCGCATGCACGCACGCCTTTTGTCGAACGTACAACGACAAGAACAGGGTTGCGCGTGAGGTTGGGCACAACCTTGCCCGAAATTGCCAGACCAACGTGCCCAGCATCACGCCGTCGGGCCGTTGGTGAGCTGCAGCTCGGTGTGCATGGGCTCGGAGAATTTTGTCGGGTAGTCGAGGCTATAGTGAAGGCCGCGCGACTCCTTGCGGCGGCGCGCGCTCTCGATGATGAGGTGCGCGACGAGCGCGAGGTTGCGCAATTCGACCAGATCGCTGGTGATCTTGAAGTCCCAATAGTACTCGCGGATTT
Source organism: Myxococcales bacterium (assembly GCA_016716835.1). Classification (NCBI taxonomy): domain Bacteria; kingdom Pseudomonadati; phylum Myxococcota; class Myxococcia; order Myxococcales; species Myxococcales bacterium. The sequence continues at coordinate 76,539 of JADJUW010000001.1, forward strand.
CTTCGCGCAAGACCTCGATGCGGCGGCGCGCGCGCTCGAGGCGCTTGTCGCTGCGCACGATGCTGACGTAGCTCCACATGAAGCGGCGGATCTCGTCCCAGTTGAGTGACACCACGATGGCGTCTTGCGAATCGGTGGCGTCGCCGGAGCTCCACGGCGCGATGTTGCTTGGCCGCACCGGCGTGACGAGCTTGGCGGCGGCAGCGGCGCGAGTGGAAAACACCATGCCCTCAAGCAGCGAGTTGGACGCAAGGCGGCACGCGCCGTGCAACCCCGTGCTCGCGGTCTCGCCGACGGCAAACAAGTTTCTAACGCTGGTTTGGCCAAATTCGTCGGTCTTGACGCCGCCGCACATATAGTGCGCCGCGGGCACGACGGGGATGGGCTGCTTGGTCATGTCGATGCCGAGTGCCAGGCAGCGTTCATAAATGTTGGGAAAGCGCTCGCGGACAAAGTCGGCGGGCAGATGCGTCATGTCCAGACCCACCGCGTCGGCGCCGGTTTTCTTGAGCTCGTTGTCAATGGCGCGCGCGACGACATCGCGCGGCCCGAGCGATTTGAGCGGATGATAGTTTTCCATGAAGGTCGCGCCGACCTCGCCTGGCGTGCGCGGTAGGTGGCGCAAGATGCCGCCTTCACCGCGCAAGGCTTCCGAGATGAGGAAGCTCTTGGCGTGGGGATGAAAGAGCACGGTGGGGTGAAACTGCACGAACTCGAGATCGCTGACGACGGCGCCGATGCGATAGGCCATGGCTATGCCGTCGCCGGTCGCGACGTCGGGGTTAGAGGTATAGACGAAGACCTTGCCGGCGCCGCCGGTGGCGAGCACGGTGGCGCCGGCGACGACGGTCTTGACCTCGCCGCTGTGGCTGTCGAGAATGTACGCGCCAAAGCACGCCGCGTCGCCGCCGTACTTGGCCATCGAGAGCAAGTCGACCGCGATGTGATCGTGGATGATCGTGATGTTGGGATGTGCCGCGGCCGCGGCGAGCATGGCGCGTTGGATTTCGCGGCCGGTGATGTCTTGGTAGTGCACGACGCGGCGCTCGGAGTGGCCGCCCTCGCGCGTAAGATCGAGCTCGCCATCGGTGCCGCGCGCGAGATTGACGCCGAGTTCGAGCAGGCGGCGCACCTGCGCCGGGCCCTCGCGCACCACCATCTCGACGATGGCGCGGTCGCATAGGCCGTCGCCGACGGTGAGCGTGTCCTCGATGTGCTTATCGAAGGAGTCGGTCTCGGCGAGCACCGCGGCTACGCCGCCTTGCGCCCAATTGGTCGCGGTATCGTCGAGTGCCTTTTTGGCAACGACGAGCACCTTGCCGTGCGGTGCGGCCTGCAGCGCGAAGTTGAGGCCCGCAATGCCCGAGCCGAGCACTAAGTAGTCGGTTTCTAGGTAGGCCGTCTGCGCGCGGGTGGTGTGGGAATTGTCGCGGCTGGTGCTCATATGGCTCGCATCGAGGATGCCGCCTTGTTACCATATTTTTATGAGATGGCTGGGGATGGCTGCGGCGGCGTTGGGGCTGGCGCTAGCCTTTGGCGGCGGCGCGGGCGGTGGCGTGACGAGCGCGGCGGCGGACATTTACTCCCACACCGACGCCGACGGCGAGCTCTACTTTACCAATATTGCGCCGCGCGGTGCCGAGCGGAAAAAGTGGAAAAAGGTGCTCGTCTCCGAACCGGAGGCGGGCTCGAAGGCCTCCGCCAAGCGCGGGGCGTGTGTCGGGTGTGATCGGGTGCCGGCGCGCGATATGTCGGCCGAGCGGTTTACGCGTTACGACGTCTATATCTATGAAGCCGCTGCGCTGTATCAGCTGCCACCTGCGCTCATTCGTGCGGTGATGCATACCGAGAGCAACTACGATCCCAATGTTGTCTCCGGCGCCGGCGCGCAAGGGCTGATGCAGCTCATGCCCGGCACCGCGACCGAGCAAGGGGTGCAAAATGCGTTTGACCCGCGTGAAAATATTTTAGGCGGTGCACGCTACCTGCGGCTGATGGCGAATCGCTTCAGCGGCGACTTGGCGTTAACCGCGGCGGCGTACAACGCGGGCCCGGGCGCGGTGGCGAAATATAATAATAGCGTGCCGCCGTATCGCGAGACCATGGCCTACGTGGCGCGGGTGCAGGAGCGGTACGCGATGTACCTAGCGCAAGAACAAGCCGGCAAGAAGTAGCCGCGCTTCGCGTGATATGGTGTCGCCGTGACGTTGTCAGCGGCGGCCACGCCGGAGCAGAAGCCACGAGGTTGGGCGCGAGGCTGGGTGCTCGCCGCGTTGGTCGCGTTGGTCGTGCTGGCGATGTTTTGGCCGCTGTGGTCGCCGTGGCCGTCGGCGCGGCATGCGCTGCGGTGGGATGCGCTGTGGGAGTATTGGGGCGATTTGCAGCTTCAAGTGCGCGCGTCGCGCGAGGGCGAATGGCCACTGTGGCAGGGCAACGAGCGCCTAGGTTACCCGTTTTATGCCGATCCGCAGGCCGGCACGTTGTATCCCGGGCAATGGTTGCTCGTGGGCGCGGCGCACGCGCTAGGCGAGGTGCCGTATTGGCTGATCGTCGTTAAAAATTTGTTTCACATTTGGTTGCTTGGGTTTGGCATGGCGATGTGGTTGCGCGGGCAGCGGCTGGTGCCAGCGGCGTGCGTGCTCGGCGCGGTGGCGGTGATGACGAGCTACACGGTTGTGGTCAATGCGCCGTCGGCGCTGAACTGGAGCTTTGCGTATGCGCCGTGGGTGCTGCTCGCCTGTGAGCATGTGCTGGCGCGGCCAAGCGCCCGGTCGGCGGGGTGGCTGGGCGTGGTGATGGCGCTGATGATCTTGGCGGGGGCGTTGGCGTCGGTGTGGTACGTCGCGCTGCTGGCGACGCCGTATTTGCTTTGGCGAAGCTGGGGCGAGGTTGCGCGGCGAGGGTGGCCGTATGCGCGCGAGGTTGCAGGCGCCGTGGCGGCGGCGCTGGTGCTCGCGGCCGTGCTGTGTGGCACGCAGGTGTGGGCGACATGGGACGTGCTGCCGCAAACCGAGCGCGCGATTCGCGGCGCAGATTTCTATGGCCAATCTGGGTGGGCGCCGCAGGCGTTGGCGAATCTTTGGTCGCCGCTGGCCGCGGGCATTCCCGTCTATGTTGGGTGGGGGCTGCTGCTGTTAGCTCTCGCGGCGCTGTGGCGTGGGGCGGGCGCAGGACGCTTGATTTGGGGCGGCGTATGGCTTTTTGGCGTGGTGTGCGCGCTGGGCGAGGGCACGCCGATGCTGCAGTGGCTCGCGGCGGTGCTGCCGCCGATTGAGTTGTTTCGCATGGCACACCGCTATCTGTATGTAGCGAGCTTCGCGCTGGCAGTGCTAGCGGCGTTTGGCCTGCATGCGGCGGTGTTGTTGATGCGTGCGCATCGCGATGAGCGGTGGCGGCGATGCGCCCCGGCGATGGCGGTTGTGGTGTTGGTGGTGGCAAGCGCCGAGCAATTTGCGGCTCGACAGGCGGCGATGTGGTCGACGATGGCGCCGCTGCCGGTGCACACGCGTGATGCGGAAGCCGGCGCGATGTTGGCAGAGGTCGCGACGTCTGGGTCGCGTTGGTACGATCGCGGTTGGCTCGGCTACCGGCCGGGCGCGCGGCTCGGCGTGCGCGACGTGGGCGGCTATGAAGACGACCCGCTGGCGTTGTTGCGATATGCGCTGGTGCGCAACGAGCTGCGGCGCGATCCAAATTTGTGCGGTCGGGTTGGCGTGTCGTATTTGGGAATCGGCGACGAGACGCGGCGGGCGTGGCCCAAGATGCCATCGCGTCAGGTGGCTACGGAGGTGTTGCCCGGTTTATTTGCCTTTGTCGACGTTGCACCCGACGCGTGGTGGGCGAGCGGGGCGGAGGTGGTGCCGGACGCGAAGACGGCATTGGCACGTACGCTGAAGGCCGACGGCGCGCAGGCCTTTGTTGAGGCGGCACACGCGGGTAGGCTCGGCGACGTCGCGCGCGCCATGGCAGCGCCGCGAGCGTTTGCCGAGGTGCAGGCGCAGGTGCGATCGCGCCGCGATGACGCGATTGACTATGCGGTGAGCGCGCCGGCGCCAGGCCTGCTCGTGATGAACGAGATGTTTGTCGAGCGCGGTTGGCGGGCGACGGTGAATGGGGCGCCCGCAGCCATTGCGGCTATCAATGGCTATGCTCGCGGCGTCGCCGTGCCGGCGGGGGACGTGGTGGTTTCGCTGCGCTTTGATGTGCCGTGGTATCGCTACGGCGCGGGCGTGGCGGTTGTGGCGTGGCTAGCCTTGCTTGGGGCGATGCTGGCTGCGTGGGTTGGCAGGCGTCGCTAATTGCGGCAAGCTGGGCGTGTGACGGAAAAGCTTGCGAGCAGCGGCACCGCCAGTCTGGCGCGGCAACTCGCGCAGGAGCTCATGGCTGAGCCTGCATCGGTGGCGCCGGTGTTGCGCGTGGTGCGCGGCTCCGCGGCAGCGCCATGCGTGATGCCGCCAGCGCCGTGCACAGTGCACATTGGGCGGAGCGAGGCCGCGACGTGGCGACTCGACGACGCCTCGGTATCGCGCGAGCAGTGCATCATCGAGCGCAATGAGCAGGGATGTTTTATCAGCGATGCGTCGCGCCGCGGCACCCAGGTGGGCGGCGTCGTCATTACCGATCGCGTCGGGCCCTTGGTCTCGGGCCAGACGATTTCATTTGGCACCGTGGTGCTCGTTTATGAAGAAGCGGCGTCGTCGTCGCAGGCCGCCGCGCTCGCCGCGGGTAGCGCCACGGTGGTGCCGCAGCACAAGGCGGCCTCGGTAGCGCCCCGCACGCCTATCTGGTGGTGGCTCTCCTTGGTGCTAACCCTCGCCGCGCTGGCTTGGGTGCTGCTGAGCTAGCGATCGGTCACAACGGCCACTTGCTGGCGGCGAAGAGGGCGTGGTGATCGAGCAGCGCTTGCTTGAGCACGGTGATGGGCGGTCGCCCGGCGGGGTCGCGCGATAGCGAGGCCGCGAGCACGTCGGCGAGGTGCGGCGCACCCAGCTTGGTAGCAAAGCGCCAATAGGCGTCTTTTGCCGGCGTACCGGCGAGGTGCTTGCCGAGGACGCCTTGCAGCGTGGAGCCCACGACCAACGGCTGGCCGGTACACAATTCGTAGGCGAGGCAGGCAAACGCATAGACATCGGTTGGCAGCGGCGACGTGCGCGCACCCGGCGTGCCCCACACCTCCGGCGCACCATAGTGCGGGCTGCCGCAGCCGCGCCGCAACTGGCGCCCGGCGAGACCGAAGTCGACGAGCACGGCGCGCGCGCGCGGCGTGCCGAAATGGCGAATGACGACGTTGGCGGGCTTGAGATCGAGATGCGCGAGGTTGACGTCGTGCATGGCGAGCAGCCCCGCGGCGATGTCGTCAGCGATCGACAAGGCCGTGGTGATGTCCATGCGTTGGCTATCGAGCAGTTGTTCGAGCGTTGGGCCCCGCACGTATTCCATGACCAAGATCGGCTTGGGCTTGGCGGTGGCATCAAAGCTGATGAAGCGCGCGAGGTTGACGTGATTGGGCAGCGCGAGCAAGGCGCCGGCCTCTTCGCGAAACAGGCGTTCGAACTCGTGTTGCGTGAGGTTACGCGCCACGCCGCTATCGAAATCCGGCACCTTCACCGCGACCGTATCGTCGGGATTGTCCGTGTTGCGCTTGCCGCGGCGACGCGCGACAAACACCGAGCCGCTGTTGCCCGATCCCAGCGCGCGCTCAACGAGAAAGCCGCCGACAATGCGCGACAGCGGCATCCAATCGGGCAGCTCGACGCTCTCGCTGGCATCGATGGCGCGCATCCAGCGATCTTTGCCGCCGGCGGGCATGTTTGCCGCGGCGGTCGCGGCGATGAGATCGCCGACGGGGAGGGCCGCGTAGGTGACGAGCGCCGCATAGGCGAGGTTGCCAAACGCCGGCAAGAGGCCCTCGCGCAGCGCGCCGCCCGCATCGGCCACGGCATCGCTAAATTCGCCATTTTGATGCGCCGCCGGCCGCGTTGCGGTGATGGCGACGTCGCCGATGGTAGTCCCAAGCGCGCCAAGCTCCGGCAGCCCCAGCCGCCTCGCGCTGCCAGAGGCCAAGGCGGCGAGTTCGCGGCTGGCGGCGGCAAGCAGATGAATGAACGGGTTGGCCACCGCAATCGTGGAGCTGCGTGTGAGGCCCGCAATGGCCTCGACAAAACGCACGCAGGCCAGGCGCAACGCATCGGCCCGTGCCGAGACGGCGATCGGCAATTCCTCGACCAGCACCCGCGCGGCCTCGACGGCCGCCTCAAGGGCCGCCACATCACGAGGTCCGGAGATCGCCCAACTTGCCTTGGTAAGCGCGGCGTAGTTGGCGAGCAAACGAGCCGCATGCGGATAACGGGTGGCTTGGCATAAAGCAGTGACGTCGTAGTGTGGATCGAACAGCGTCGCGGTCGCAAAGAGCAATTCGGTAACGTCGAGCGCCTGGTCGCGCAGCAGCGCATCCCACGCGCGCATCATCGCGGCCGAGACCAAGCGTTGCAGCGAGGACTGCTCTTGCGCCGCACGCCGCGCCAGCGCGATGACCGTGGCAATGCGCCGCGCCCGACCGGCGGCATTGTCGATGTCGAGCGCGTCTCGATCAATGAGTCGCAGCAGCGCGCGCAACCGCCACATCCGCAGCGTCTCATGCGGCACCGGATGCGCCATGACGGGTTCGTGTTCGGCGGCCATCAAGATGTGTTCGAATTCGACCAAAATATCTTCCAGCTCCTTGCCCAGTCGCTGGCTTGAGGCCGTGGTGAGGGCGAGCAGGGCGTGGATCATGCTGTCGGTGAGCAACTCGCGGTCGATATCCACGAGCAAGAGCAGTTCATCGTGGGGCGACAGGTCAGCCGCTTGCAAGCGGGTGAGCATGACGCGCATCTCGCCGAGGGCCAACGTGGTCATCTTGACCGCGAGCTCGGCATCGCCGTTGCGCATGCCATCGCGCGCTGCGGCGAGCAGGGTGCAGAGCGTGCTCGGCGCCACGGTGAGGTCGAGCTGCAGCGCGGTGTCATCGAGCAAGGTTTGCTCAGAAGGGTCGCGACCCTGCCAGGCGTGTTGTTCAATGTTGGCAATCGCATTGCTCGTGGCGCGCGGCGCGACGTCGCCTAGGGCGCGGCGTAGCTCCGCCAGCCCAAGCGCGGCGTCGAGGCCACCGCGCAACACGATGTGACAAGCAAGGTCGTCCGAGAGATCCGGGAAGGTGAGGAGCGCGCCCTCGAGCCCCATCAAAAAGGCGCGGCTCACCCCGGCATCTTGATGACAAATGCGATCGATGGCGGCGACGAGGCGCGGCTTGGCGGCGTGGCCCTGCCGCTCGAGCATGGACGCGAGCGAGGTGGCGCCGTGGCGCCAGGCCGAGGTGTTGCCGCCATCGAGCTCGTTTTGGATCGAGGTGGCGAGCTGGGTGTCGTGCAGGGCCAAGAGGCCGCGCGCGATGGCGGCGTGTCGCCACACTAACGGCTCGCGATCGAGGAGCAGCCGCGCCATGACGTCACTTACCTGGGCGCCGGTGAGCACCGCCATCGGGCCGTTGTCGGTGCCGGTAAGGTAGGTGGCATGGCGCGCCGCCAACTCGAGCATGCGCGCGGCGACGCGGCGCGAGGTGAGCGAGCCCATGGAGCGGTCGACCAGCCACGCCTCACGGAGCTCGCTGCGGGCGATCATGGTCAGCGCAAGGCGCGCGAGCACGCGGGTGTGCGCGGCCTGCAGCGGGCAATGGATAAACTCGGCGCCCAGTCGCAACCGCACCGACGGCTCCGAGAAGGCATCGCGCGCGCCGAGCGCCAAGCGGTCGGCCAACTGGACGAAGGTCTGCGCGTCGCATTGACGGAATTTTTCGAGGACCATGCGGCCAAGGTCGCGGCGTTCGGTGCCAGGTGGCAGCACCGAGGCAAGGTGATAGAGCGCGAGATAGGCCGGCGCCGATGGCAGCCAATCGAGGTCGCGAATTTGGCCCGTCGCCAGCGCGACGCGGATCCCCTGCATGATGTGTAGCGGATCGAGGCGTTCAAGCGCCGAGGGCGCGACCTCGCTGGACGAAAGCGTCGAGATGGCGTGGCGCCAAATGCGCGTCCGCTCGTCGGGGTCGACCTGTTCGCCGAGACGGCATAAGGCTTCTAGCGAGCCATGCTCGTCGCGCATGCCGTAGTGTACGGCGCCGCCGGCCGCTTGTCGTTGGCCGCCGGGAAAAGATGCCGTTAAAAGTAGTAGTGTACGCCGGCGCCGCCGTTGAGCGAGCCCGCCAGCACCACGCCGTCCGCATCAGCCGCCCCAACGTTGAGGCCGCCCGTAAAACTCAGCGCAACCTCGGGGGTTATAAACGCGCGAATCTGGAAGCCGAGATCCAAGATGAGCGCGTCGGTGCTGTCGTCATCACCGGGGAGATCATATTTGGTGTGCTGCAAATAGAGGCCGCCACCGACGCTAAAATCTGAGGCGCTGGTCGACGCGACGTGGTAATAACCGCGGCCGCCAATCGTAAACGACGACACGTCGGCGCCAAGTCCAGCGGGATCTGGGGCGTCCGAGAAGCCGAGCAAGCCACCGACGTGGAAGCTCTCCATGTTGTACGTCATCGAAAGACCACTGACGCGGCCGGCAATATCAGCCTCGGCACCGACGCCGAGGGAGCCATCTTCGCCGCCGGCGAAGGCAAGAGATGGCGTAAACACCAAGGTCGCGATCAAAAGTTTTGTCTTCATGGCGCCATCTTGTGAGGCAGGGCGCCTTAATTGCAAGCCGGGTGCGTTAAATAGGACGATGACGGCGTCGACGGCGCGCAATCGAGATCGCTACGATGGCTGCGGCGAAGAGAGACGACGTCGCGCCGGCGCCGCTGCAACACGGCTTGCTTGGCGGCGTCGAGATCGGCGCATCGGGCATGGCATCAGGCGAAGGCTCAATGCCAAATTGCTCCGCGATCGCCGGCCACAGCGTTTGGGCGCACGTATCGTGGGCGACGGTGCCTGCCGGGCACATCAATGGACCCTTGATTTGTGAAAAGCGCGCAAGGGTCTGCCAGCTGTCGCCACTTTCGCTGGCGGCAAGCGCAAAAAAATTTGGCTCCCAATTAGCGCCGCACGCGAGCATCTTGCCGTCGCCCGCAACGCCCAGGCAGGCAGCCGATGGGCTATCGGCCAAGGGCGCAAACGTTACGCCATCGGCGGCGATAAATATCCCTTGTGAGAGTGTGCCGACCCAAACCTCGCCCGACGCGCGGATCGCGACGGCGCGCATCGGCTCGGCGAGCGAAAGGACCTCGGTCCACGTAGCGCCGCCGTTAGCTGAGCGGAGCAAGACGTCGCCCCCATTGTTGGCGCCAATGGAGCGGCCATAAATAATCTGTGAGTCGCTGGGGTGGACCACATCAAATAGAAAAAGCGGCGTGGTCGCGAAGGGGATATTGTCAATCGCTAGTTCGGTCCACACAATCTTGTCGGCGGTCGGATTGTCGGTGCGATAGAGGCGCACGCGTGGCGGCAGCGGCGGACAGATTTGCGGATCGGGATCGGTGCAATTTGGATCGGCCGTCGTGACTTGGTACCCGGAGGCGTAGAGCCGCGCGCCATCGCGACCGGAGACGATGCTCTTGTACCAAACCTGGCTTGAGGCAAGCCCCATCGGGCTGAAGGTGTGCGCCATATCCTCGGAGCGGAAAACATCGTTAGGCTTGCCGCCGTCGGCCGTGCCGATCCAGACGTCGCCGCTTGGCGCGACGTCGATCGCATCGACCCATTTGTCGAAAATGGCGCCGGGCGAGCCTGGAGGCGCCGCCATCGCGGCAAATTCAAAGCTGCAACCGCCGTCGCGGCTGACGCGCAAGCCGTCAAAATTTGTGGCGTAGATGGTTCCATCGGCTGCGACGCGATATTTAGGGTCAAATACGCCCGCATAGCCGACCGCGTTTTCGCAAAGCCAACGGAAGGAGGCGCCGCTGTCTCGACTAATTAGCAGGCCAAACGTGACGCCTAAAAACAGCTCGCCTGGCGCGCCGGGACGCGTGGAAATCGTGGTCGACGCAGGAAATCGGCCGTTGGCAAACGCGCCGTTTGCGCTCGGCCAGGCGGCCAAACAGCAGGCGAGGACGAGCGAGAAGCTGAGCGGCAGCGCGACGCGGCGGGACACGCGGCCACTATGCCGCCCGGCGGTGGCGAATGCAATCGACATTCTGGCGTCGCTTGGCGCGGCGCGGGCGCCCTGTTACAACCGCCGACGTGAAGATCGCGACCTGGAACGTCAACTCCTTGCGCATGCGTGCCGCCCGCGTGACGGCCTGGCTCGCCACGCACGCGCCTGATGTGTTGTGTTTGCAGGAGACCAAGGTCGAAGATGCCAAATTCCCCCGCTCACTGCTGGAGGACGCTGGCTACCACGTCGAATTTCATGGGCAGAAGTCGTATAACGGGGTGGCCATCGCGGCGAAAGCGCCAATGACCGACGTGCGGCGCGGATTTGGCGACGGCGGCGATGACGCGCAGGCGCGATGTATCGGTGCCACGGTCGCGGGCTGGCGCGTTTATAGTCTCTACGTGCCAAATGGGCAGGAAGTGGGTAGCGACAAGTATCACTACAAGCTGGCGTGGTTGGCGCGCTTGGTCGCGCTCGCAAAAATCGAGACGCAGGCCGCGCCGCGCGTCGCACTGTGTGGCGATTTCAACATCGCACCCGCCGACAACGACGTCCACGATCCCGCGGCGTGGCGCGAAGCCGTGTTGTGCTCGACGCCGGAGCGTCAGCGCCTCGAAGAGCTCTTGGCATGCGGTTTTCGCGACGGCTTTCGCGCGCTCTATCCCGAGGCGCGCGCGTTTAGCTGGTGGGACTACCGAGGCGCATCGTTTTTCCGCGATAAGGGGCTGCGCATCGACCACGTGCTATGCAGCGCGGGTGCGCAGGCGTTGCTGGCGGCGGTCGAGATTGATCGCGACGAGCGCAAGGGCGAAGGTGCCAGCGATCACGCCCCGGTGATGGCGACGTTTCGCGACGCGTAGGCGTAGGTTGACGCCTTAGCCGCGATCGAGGTCAGCGAGCGGCGTCGCGGGGTTGAGATACGTCGTGAGCTTCTTGCGCAGGTATTCCTCGGCCTTTTTTCGCATGAGAAAGCCGGGGTCGGGCCCGCGCAGCTTGATGCGACCTGGGCCGGCCAGCTCGATTTCGGCAACGATGGAGATCATGGCGTACTTGCCACTCACGGTCGCCTTGCTTGGCGACGGCCAGGCAATTTTAAGCTTGTGGCGGTTGGCAAAGTACTCGCCGAGGGCTTCGAGGCGCGCCTTGGCTTCGGGCTCGGGGAGCGCGTGTTGGTGTTCGATTTCTAGCGCCATCGCCGCACTCTGCGGCAGAACTCGCGAAATCTCAAGTTAGCGCGCACGGGTAGTGAGGTCGCACGCCATGACATCGGCAGACGTGGCGGCGGCGACGAAACATCGGCGCGTCGCCAGGGGCCAGGCTTCATTGCGGCATCGCTGCATCATCGCGTCGCGCATCGGCGGCAGCGCCTGCGCGCTGGCGTGGCGCTGGGCGGCGGGCAGGGTGGCGAGGGCCGACTCGCCGAGGGTGATGGTGCGACTGACGGCGTCGTGGCACGTCGTAGATGCCTTGTCCACCGATGTCGATGATTCGCCGCATGCAGCGGCGGTGGCCCAGAGGCAGCTTGCGAGCATGGTGGCAACGGCGCGCACCCCTGCATGATGCATGATCCGGCCACCCGTGCTACACCGCCGCGATGGATTCGGGGCGCTACGTCCTGTTTGTGTTGCCGCTGCTGTGTGCGGCCGTCGCGGTTGCGTTTGCGCCGGTGGTGCTCGGTGGCGGTTCGTGGTTGTCGCTCGATTATCACGCCCACGTCGTGCCGCCCGCATTGGCGGTGGCGCGCGACGTTCAACAAGGACATTGGCCATTTTGGTGGCAGGGCGTTGGCCTCGGCGTACCACTGCTGGAGGCGGCGCGGCCAGACGCGCTGTATCCGACCACGTGGTTGGCCACAACGACGCGTGCGCACGACGTAATCGTGCTGCTGCACCTCGTCTATTTCGCGCTCGGGACGGCGCTATGGACGAGGCAGCGCGGTGCGTCCGATCTCGCGAGTGCGCTTTGGGGTTGCGCCAGCGCGATCGCGATCCCGTGGTTGACGCTGGGCCTGGCGGGGGCGCTCGGTGCCTGGGCGCACGTGCCGTGGTTGATGATGATGGCAGGGCCGGGCTACGGCGACCAAGTCATCAGTCCGAAATTCGGACGATTTGGACGCATCGCAATGGCGGCGCTGCTATGGGCGGCGGTTGGGCTGGCAGGGCAGATCGCATTCTTTGCGGTGTTCGCGGCGCTGTGGCTGGTTTTCGGCTTCGTGACGCGGCGATGCGACCTGCGCGGGGCCGCGCTTAGCGTGGTGATCGGCGGCTTGCTCGCGGCGCCGCAGTGGATGGTGGCGGCGCGGGTTGTGCCGCTTGCCGAGCTTGCCGCGTGGGTTGGCGAGCTGGTGGTGCTAGCGCCGCTCTTGGTAGTGGCGCTGCTGACGTTGCCGCGCCACGCCGCGATGTTGGTGTTCGTCGGCGGCGCGGTGGCCGGCGCGATGGCGCTGCACTTGCTCGCGGGCCCCAGCGTCGACGGCGCGCTGTGCCTTGCGCTGGCCGCGTGGGTCGCGGCGAGCTGTGCAGTTTGGTCGCTTGAGGCGTTGGTGCCGTGGCGCGTTTTTCGGGTAAGGGTGCCAATGCGGCCGCTTGGGCTTGGCGCGCTCGCGGTGACGTGGCTGCTCGTCTTCGCGCACGCGCGCCAGGTACCAACCATTTTGCGCGAGACGATCGCAATGAGACCCGCGCTATGGCCGGTCGGGTTGGCGCCAACGCGCGGCGGCGAGCGCGTGCTTCGCGGTCAGACCATGTTTGATGACGAGGCGCCACCTGATGCGGCCTTCCGTCGCGCGCTGCATAGCTTATATGCGGCGATGGGCACGCAGCTTGGCGCGCACAATGTCCAGGCCGGGGCGCGGTATGATGCGGCGCTCGCCGAAGCGATCGGGCACGCGGCTGGGTCAATGGGCCAGTTCATCGATCGCATGGGGCTTGCCTACGCGATCGTGCCGAGCTCCGCGGTGATTGCGAGTGGGCTCGAGGCCTTGGCACAGTATGACGGCTGGTCGCTGGTGCGCACCGCCACGGCAAGGCCGCGCGCCTTGGTCACGTCAAACGTCGAGGTGATGTCAGCCGCCGATGTATGGCCCGCGATCTTTCCCGTCGGGCTAGCGCGACGTCCCATTTCGTTCGTCGCGCTTGATGCCGCCACGGTGGCGTCGGGGTCCGCAACCGCACGTGACGCCGGACCGAGCGTTCGTGTTGGCGCGTGCAACATCACCCACGAACGCGCCGCAGCGGTGACGCAACGATGTCAGCACGAGGCCGCGGGGTACGCCGTGCTGCTCGATGCATGGGCGCCAGGATGGTCAGCGACGGTCAATGGCAAGCCCGCCCTGGTGGCGCGCGCGGACGGCGTAGCTCGCGCGGTCGCCGTGCCAGCGGGTGAGTCGTTCATTGAATGGACGTATCAACCGACGCGGTGGCATGTCGCGGTGGCCATGTGGTGGCTTGGTGTGGCGGCGTGGCTAGCGTGTCTAGCGATCGCGGGGGGGCAGTGGGTGCGCCGGCGGCGTGATAGGCTGGCATCGCCATGAACGCCGAGCAAGTCGCGACAGCCGTTGCAACCGCGCATCACCTAGCCGCGACCACGCGCGACGTGTTGGCGGCATGGGTGGCGCAGAATTCTTTTACTGGCAATATCGAAGGCTGCCAGGCAATGGCGGCGCTGTTCGTACGCGACTTCGCGCCGCTTGGCTGGCGGCAAGAGCGGCGCATCGGCAGCGGCGGAGCTTGCGGCGATCATGTCGCATGGCTTAGCCCAGCATGGGACGCCTCACGCGACGGGCGCGTGCTGCTGATTGGCCACCACGATACGGTGTTTCCGCCCGGCGAGTTTGAGGGCTACAGCGAGACAACTCTAGATCATCGTTTCATCGCGCGCGGCCCCGGCGTGCTCGACATGAAGGGTGGCTTTTTCGTCGTGCGCTGCGCGCTGCTGGCGATGCAGCAGGCTCAGCTCTTGAAACATACGCCGCTCGCGCTCGTGACGGTGGCCGATGAGGAGACCGGTTCGCGCGATAGCGCGGCGTGGTTGCAGGCACTGGCAAGCGGGGCGGCCGCGGCGTTGGTCTTTGAGTCGGGGCGGCAGCGCGATCAAGTGGTCGTCGCGCGCAAGGGCACCGGCAAGGTGACCCTGGCCGTAACCGGCAAGGCGGCGCACGCGGGCAATGCGCTGCTGACGGGACGCAACGCGATTTGGGCGTTGGCCAAGGTGATCGACGCCGTCTCAGGCCTCACCAATGAGGCCACCGGCCTTAGCGTAAATGTCGGTACGGTACGCGGCGGCACCAGCGCCAATACGGTGCCGGCGCACGCCGCCTGCGACATCGACTTGCGTTGCGAGCGGCTTGCGGATGGCGAGGCGCTTATCGCGGCCATTCACGCGATCGCACGGCGCGTCGCGCAGGGCAGCGAAACGACGATCGAGGTTATTGGTGGTTTTGTGCGAGCGCCGTTGGCGCCAACGCCGGCGAGTTTGGCGCTGCACGCCACGTATGCCGTCTGCGCGCGTGCCGAGGGGTTAGGCGATGAAATGTCGCCGCTGGTGGGCGGTGGCTCCGATGCCAATACCGTCGCCGCAATCGGCGTGCCGGTGATCGATGCCTTAGGCCCTCGCGGCCAAGGCTTTCATACGCCGGGCGAATACATCGAAATCGAGAGCCTTGGCGCCAAGGCGGCGGCGTTGGTGCGTTACTTGTGCGGCCACTCCGCTTAACCAAACCACGGTCCACTGGTAGGCGCGAGCAGCGACACCGTTGGCGTCAGCAAGGGCGCTAGCCTCGCCTCAATGATCGCGCGCGCCGCTGCCGGGGAAAACAACTGGCTGGGGTGCATGAGCACCAGGTGTTCGCCAGTAAACAGGCTCGCGCGCTCGATTAGCTCTTCGAGATGAATATGGCACCCCGCGCGTGCGGTCTTGACGTCCTTGCGTTCGTCGAGGAAAGAACATTCCAAGATGAGCACGCGGGCCGCCGCGAGGGCAGGCGTGCCGTCGAGCACGTTGACCAGCGTATCGGTCGCATAGGCGATTTCCACCGCGGTGTGTGGGGTAAATAGGTCATCGCCGCGGCGACGGCGCTCGGCAATCTCGCGGCCGGGCAGCGTGGAAAATTCGGGGCGCAGGCGCTGCACGGTGCGGCGCAACGAAAACGCCAGCGACGGCACCGGATGAAAGGTGCGATGAGCCTGGACCGAGAGGTCGGCGTAGAGCGGCTCAATTTGGTCAGGCAGCATCGGGACTAGCTCGAAGGCAAAGCCATAGCGCTGCATGCGCGACATGGGTGCAAGCATGGCGGTGACGTCATCGACAATCTCCGCGGGTAAAAAAATGCGCAGTGGCGGCAGCCCCGACAAGATGCCGCGCATGCCGAGCAGGGCGCCGAGGGCACCGATGTGGTCGGCGTGGGCGTGCGACAAAAAAAGGTGCTTGCAACCCGCCGACGAGCGCATGGCGACGCCGATGTCAAACAGCGCATCGAGCTGCGGCACGGCAATGGAGGTATAGATGCCCGCGACCGAAATACCGCGCACGGTGTACGGGCCTGCGGCAACGCTCGCCGCGCCCAAGGGGGCGTTTGGCGGGGTGGGCTGGCCAGAGTTTGTCATTTACGGGGCAAGCACGAGGCGGACGCTGCGCCACGCCACGCCGCCGCGGCCATCGCGGTAGACGGCGTGCAACCAGCCTTCGGTGACGTCTTCATCGGCATCAATTTCGATTTCAGTTGGATTGGATTGATACTTCTCGATAGTGCCAAAGGTGCTGTACCAAGCGTAGCGGGCGTCGTCGCCGGCGTCGGGGGCCTCGACGAGTGAGAGCACGAAGGTGCCATCCCGCGTGACGGTGAGTTCGTCGATCACCGGCGCGCCATCGGCGAGGAGTTCAACCTCGGGGTTGCTGCTCTCAAGGTCGGCTACGCCCATCAGCTTGATAACATCGATGGTCGCGCCACCGCCGGATACCTCGATGGCCAAGGTGTCGAGCGGCAGGGCGTTTGCCGGCAGCTCGGGCAGCGTCGCCGGCGCGCGGTAGACCGCTTCGCCGACGTCGCCCGGTTCGAGGGTGCCGATGGTTTCGTAGCCCGAGTACGTCGGCCGTAGCGTCCACGTCACGTCGCTGGGCTGAAGCGGCCCGTTTTCGTCGACCATGACGATTTGCAGGCTCGAGGTTTCACCGAGCCTGGCGATCGGAGGGGTGGCGACGACGGCGATGACGGTTGGCTTTTGCAGCTCAGCCGGCGTCGGAAAGGTTTCACACCCCGCGAGCAGCAGCAAGGCGACAACACCCGCGCGCCCGAGCCGCGAGGACAAGTGGCGAGAATCTTCGGTCAGCACGCCGGCAGTGTAGCGAATCGCCGCGATTTGGCACGTCCCTTGGTGGCGGATTGTGGCGCGCTTGTCTACGATCAAACCGACATGGGAACCTACCTGCTTGCCGCCTTGGCGGCGCTGCTGCTGCTCAGCCTGGCCTTTGGCGCCACGCGGCGGATGTGGGTGTTCACGCTGACCGCGCTGCGCTACGGCGGCCTGTGGTTGGCGGATGCGCTGGGGCTGCGGTGGCTGGCGTGCAAGGTGACCGGACGCCCCTACGAGCGCTATACACGCCCCGCCCTGATGCGGCGGTTCTGCGAGGACATGGGGCCCACGTTCGTGAAGTTTGGCCAGATCATCGCGTCGTCGTCTGGGCTGTTCCCCGACGCGTATGTCAAAGAGTTCCAGAAGGTGCTCGATGCCGTCAAGCCGATTCCATATAGCGTCGTCACGGCGACCATCGCCAAGGAATTGGGCGACAAGGCCTCCTTGATCGCGACCATCGAGCCGGTGCCGCTGGCCTCGGCCTCGATCGCGCAGGTGCATTGCGCGACGCTCGCGACGGGGCAAGACGTCGTCATCAAGGTGCAGCGCCCTGGCATCGACAAGCAAACCGAGGCTGACATGAAGCTGCTCCGCTTTGCCGCGAGCACGGCCGAGCGCTTCCGCCGTAGCGCCGAAATCGCCAATCCCGTCGGCATCGTCGATGATTTTGCGGCGACGATGCGCGAGGAGTTGTCGTTTAAAAAAGAGGCGGCGAACCTAAACCAGTTCAACGACATCATGGCGCAACACGGCCACGGCAACATTCGCGCGCCACGGCCCGTTGCGGAGCTGGTGACGGATCGCGTGTTGGTGATGGAGCGGTTTCGCGGCGTGCGCGTCGATCAGTTTGACGTCATACGCGCGCGCGGGCTTGATGGCGAGACGCAGCTGGTTAGCGGTCTGCGCGCGTGGCTGCAGTGCGTGGTGTTCCACGGCTTTTTTCATGGCGACGTGCACGCCGGCAACTTGATGATCTTAGACAACGATGATCTTGGCTTCCTCGATTTCGGGATTGTCGGGCGCTACGGCGAGGCGCAGAAGTGGCTGATCTCGGAATACATGGTCGCCTTTGCGATGGGTAATTTTAAGCGCGTCGCCGAGATCGTGCTGGAGCTGGCGGATCGGCGGCCGCCGGACCTAGACATGGATCGCCTGGTCGCGGACTTGGGCGCGGTCTACGCCCCGATGCGCGATACGGCGTTTGGCAAGCTCAACTACGCCGAGGTCATCCCGCAGATCCAGGCGGCCGTCACCAAGCACAAGATTCGCCTGCCGCGCGAGCTTATCCTCATCACCAAGCAGTTTCTTTATTTCGATCGCTACGCCAAAGGCCTGGCGCCCAACCTAAATGTCTTCACCGATCCGCGGCTCATTATGGGCCTCATGGGCGATTTACAAAAAGCGCGCATTGAGTATGAGGCGCGCAAGGCGGCGTTGGCTGCGACCTCGGCCGCGACGTCGACCGCGTCACCCGCATAACGCCGCGAGGTGTTTTTTCTGCACCTTGCCCATCGCATTGCGCGGCAGCGCAGGCAGCACGACAATTCGGCGCGGGCGCTTGTGTGCCGATAAGACGCTGGCGACGTGGGTCGTGAGCTCGGCTGCGAGCTCGGCCTCGTCTGCGCTGAGGTCGCGCGGTACGATCGCCGCTGCAACCAACTCGCCGAGATCGCGATCGGGGAGCGCGAACACGGCGGCCTCGGCGACGGCGGGGTGGGTAAGCAGCGCGGCCTCGACCTCGCCGGCGCCAACCTTGTAACCGCCGCACTTAATGATGTCGGTCGAAGTACGGCCGACGATTTTAATCGATCCGTCTGCGCGCTGGCACGCCACATCGCCGGTGACAAACCAGCCATCTTGCAACGCTGCCGTCGTCGCCTCGGGCAGGCCCATATACCCCGAAAAAATGCTGGGGCCGCGAACTTGAATTTCGCCGAAGGTCTCGCCATCGCGCGCTACCTCGGCACCATGCTCGTCGACCAGGCGCAGCGCCACCGATGGCAGCGGTGGTCCCACCCACCCTGGATCGGGGGCCTCGGCGGTGACCGCGCAGGTGATTAGAGTTTCAGTCATGCCATAGCGTTCGACGATGCCGCGGCCGGTCAGGCGCTGCATGCGTTCATGTTCGCGCATCGGTAAGGGCGCCGAGCCGCTCACCAAGAGGCGTGCCTGCGCGAGCGGCTTGATGGTTTCATGGGGAGTCGCCGCCGCCTCGATATAATCAAGCAGCCGCGTGTACATGGTTGGCACGGCGTAAAGCACGGCATGGCCAGGCGCCGACTCGGCGAGTGCCGCGAGCAGAAGTTCGGGCCTAAACTTGGGGAGCCAATGCAGGCCCCGCGTGAAAAATACGCCGCCGTACAACCCAAGCACGAGGCCATGGACGTGAAAGAGCGGCAGGGCATGGACGAGTTGATCTTGTGGTGAGAGGCGCCACGCCGCGGCTAGATCGCGCAGATTCGTCGCGAGGTTGCGTTGGGTGAGCATGACGCCCTTGGGCGCCCCGGTCGTGCCGGACGTGTAAAGCAAGAGCGCGGGGCGATCGGCGTCGGGCAGACTGGGCAGCATCGCGTCTGCATCGTCGGCGCTGGCTGCCCACGAGCTTGTCGCGCCGCTGACGAGCAGCGTCGGCTTGGCATCGTTCACGATGTGAGCGCGTTCGACCGCACCGAGCGCTGGATCGAGTGGCAAGGCGACGCGATTGTGCAGCAAGGTGCCGATTAGCGCGACACAGGCGTCGAGCGTCGGCTCGGTGGCGACCGCGATGACATCGCCGGGCTTGCTTCCAACCTCGACCAGCCATCGGCCATAGGCGGCGATGGCAGCCGCGAGCGCAGGCCGCGAGAGACTCGCCTCGCCAATGCGCAAGGCCGCGGGTTGCGCCGGCGCCGCGGTCTCGTTACTCACAGCGGTCAATGGCGCAAAGGCACGGGCCATCGCAATGATTGGCGACGACGCCCGTGGCAAAAAATTCGACCATCTGGCGCCACGCGGCGGGTTGACCGCGCGTCGCATAGTGCGCCCCGGTGTCCGGCGCCGGGACGTTGGTGTACGGCGGCGGCGGCGAACCAATGTCGTAAATGGCCAACGCGCTGGCACCGGCGCCATCGCCATCGTTCAAGGTGGTTAGGCCCCACGGCTGTTTCATTGAGGGCAGCAGCACGGGCATGTCCATGGTGCGCGCCTGCCATTCGGTACCGAGGTTGGGCACTTGGTCGTCGCCCAGCGCCATTTGCAGCAAGAACTGTTTGGGCTCGTTACCAAAGGAAGTGCCGGCAATCGCATCGCTGGCAACGCCGGCGGTTTCAGTTCGATCCCATCGTTGCTGCAGCAAGTTGATAATGAGCGTGCGATCTAGGGCGTTGGGGTACGCGCCAACCATTATGTCGCGATACCCAGGCCAGTCGGTCGACCGCTCGAGCAAGGTTGAGTAATTGCCGCCGCCGACGCCGAGCACCGCGCGCGTGATGAACGGATCGTAGGCAACGATGGTCGTGCCGAAGATATGGCCCTGCGACAGCCCGTAATAGTAGACCTTGGTCGGGTCGACATACGACACGTCGGGCGTTTTGCTGTTGTCGTCGTGGTCGTAGGCAAACAGCGCCTCCGGCCATACGGTGCGCGCGATATGGCTGAGCGCGATATTGTTGACAATGCCCTGCGTGAGCACTTCAAAGACCGCGCTGCCGCGGCCAATGTTGTTGAGCGTCAGCGCCACCGAAGAGATGTCGCGGGTCGACATGCCGCGAAAATCGGTGGCAATCATGACCATGCACAACGCCGCGGCCGTATCGCGTAGGGTGCCGGTGCGGGCCTCGCTTGCCAGGCCCATTAGCCCATGGCCAAAGACGAGCATCCCAACTGGGGCCTTGGCCGTCTTGGCGCACATGGGGACGACGACGGTAAACGGCACGCGATACATGCCCCCATACGCCGGCGTGCCATCCGCCGCGCGCGCGAGCACAGTCTCGACGTCGAAATCGCCGTCGTTGGTGAGAAAAAGCGGCGCGTCAAACCAGCCGTCGGCGATAAACTCGATCGGCGCCTCGGCGGTAAATGTTTCGCTAATCTCAAACGTTTGCGGCGTGGCGGCAAGCGCGGCGACCGCTTGGTCACGGGCGGAGAGCGCATCGCCGCGCACAAAGTCGTCCGAGGCGGTCGTGAAGTCCCAGACCAGCAACAAGTCATCTTCGGCGGTGCCGTCCGCGACGATGGCATCGATCGCCGTGCGGAGTTGCGCCGCATAGCCAGGCGTTAGCGTCCCGCCGTCGCCGGCGAGCATGGCGGCAAACGCTGCTGGCCTCGCAAGTTCCTCGCCGGCCGCATCGCGCAGCGTGCGCCTGAGCGCCACCACATAATGATGACCTGGCGTAAGGCGGCGCGCGGGGCGAATTAGCAAGGCGCGTTCGGCGACGGTAGGCGCCTGGACGTCGACTTCGGCAAAGTGCAGGACGCGCTGGCCGGTGGTCAGGTCGAGCAATAGCGTGGGGCTGGCATCGTCGACGCTGGCATCCATGTCGTGGTGACCAACGAGGTTGTCAACGCTAACCCCGGCGGGAAAGGACATCACCATCGGCGCCGCGGCGGAAAAGCCATCGGCGGCATTCCACGGCGTCGGGTCGGTCGCCTCGCCCGCCACGTTGCTTGGCAACACGGCGGCGGTAAGCGCCACGCGTTTGCCAGTTACGGTCGTAGCGTCGGCAACCTCGAAATACGCCGATGGCCATGGCGTTAAGCAGTGATTGAGGCCCAGGGGATTGCACGGCGATGGCGGCGCCTTGGCGTCGTTGTCACAACCAAGGCCAAGCCACGCGGCGGCACACGCCAGCCAGACAAGGGCGGCATGCCGCAAAATACGATGTGAGCGAAACATGAGGGCATCCTAGCGCATGGCCCCTTTAAAACCAACGCGGCGCGCGCTACGGTGCGCGCATGCGCCCAACGACTTGTCGTGCACTCGTGCTTGCCACGGTCGCCATGGTTGGCGCCAGTTGTGCGAAACCCCACGTCGACCAGCCGCCCGCATCAACCGCGACGCCCGCGACCCAAGGACCGGCCGGCGCCGGTGCAGGCACGGGGGAGGAGCTCGACTGGGCAACGGTCAAGCCCGTGGCGGCGCCGGCGCAACCCTGCGTGCGGTACGCGGCGACCGGTAACTATCACGTGTGCCTGGCGGCCGATGGCTTTGGCTGCATCCACTACGGCGATGTGTGCGACCCGGGCAAAGGCCCGTAGATCGCGTCTCAAAACCCTTCTTGTCTTAAACCCACTAGTCAGACGTGAGCACGAGTTGCATCTTGCTGCGAAACGTAATGACCAGATCGATGTCCATGTTCACCGTCTGCTCGACCGATGGCATGGGCTTTTGCAGGTCCATCTCTACCTTGATGACGCCGTCGCCATTGACGCCCCTCACGTAAACACGCTCGCCATCGCGTTCAAGGGTCTGCGGCGGCGCATGCATAGTTGAGGTGCCCTTGATGGTGAGCTGGCTGCCGCGCTTGGCGACAAGGTGCATGTCGCTAACCATCTTGACCTCGACGCCGTCTTGCGCGAATACCTGCACGATTTGCCACTTGGCGCCAACGCCGATCGGCGTGCTTGGCAACTGCGGCAGGACCTTCTCGATGCTGCGCAGCAGCCCCTGCGCGGTTGGCAAGGCCTCGTCGGGAATGGCCTCGGGGTAAGTCACCTTGACGCCGCGCAAGAAACCCTCGGGCGTGAGCAGCGCGGCGAGGGTTAGCCCGGCAAACGTGGAAAGGGTCTCCGTAGCCATGCTCGCGGGAATGGCAGATTTTTCGCGTTCCTTGCCGTAAAATTTGGTGAAGGTCTGCGCAAAGCTCACGCCGCCCTCCACCGGCGTGCCGGCGACGGTGTTGAACTCCATAACGACGGTGGGGCGAGGAAACGCCGGCCCCGCGGTGGCAAGGTCCATCTTAACTTCGAGCAGCGAGCGCTGTTTTGTGCCGGGCGCGATCGCAAAGCGCAGCACTTCTTTTTTGCCGGTTCCAGGCGAGATGACCTTGAGGGTGCCGGGCAGCGATGATTGCCAGGGCGGCAGCTCGCGCGGGGGCTTGATGATGCCGGCGCCGGAGACCGTGCCTGGCGCGGCGTCGATTGGTAGAGGCGCGATACCCCCAGCGGCATCGGGTGCCGCAGGCGTACCATCGACCTTGCCTGGGTCGGTGCCGTTGGCGTTTGAGCTCGAGCGGTTGCCGCACCCCCCGAGCATGCAGGCGAGCAATAGCAGCTTCGTCGACGCGGGGCGGATCATCTGAGAAATTATATCACGGCACTAGCGTTTGCGGGCCTTGGCGACCGGCGCGAGCGACCAGCTGGTCGTGCGGACGATCATTTGCTCGGTGCCACGATTGTCATACACAAGCGTCGTCGTTGACGTGCCCTTGCTCGGCGCCCACCAAGGGCTGCCCACATCGGCGTAGGTATAGCTGATGGTGCCCGTGGCCCCATAGCTTATGATCGTTAGCGGTGCGCCGTCGATCATTGCTTGTTGGGGCGCCGCGGATTCGGCGAAATCAACCTGCGCGAGCAATTGGCCCTGCTTTTTGCCCGCCTCCTCGGGCTCGATCAGACGCACCTCGGAGGTGCGGACCAGGGCGACGCCGTTGACGACATCGTTTTTGGCGTGCGTCCAGGCCGCGCCATGGCCAACGGCAACGTCCGGAAATACCAACGTCCACTTGGCGATGATGTCGTGGAGCGCTTGTTCTTGGTTAAACAACATCTCGGGAAACTTCCAGGTGCTGGTGTCGGGCGATAGATCGCCCGCACTGGTCACACCGAGCACGAACGAGGGCGGCTTATATCCCTTGAGATAAAAGTTGATGGCGGCGGCCTCGACGAGTTGGCGCTCGCGATCGCGCGCGGTGACGCTGGCAATTTTAAAGTGAAGCTGCCCCGACGTGCCCTCGATGCTTGGGGTTAGCGAGCCGGCGACAACAATCGTGGGCGAGACGAGATTGCCGGACTTGGTGCGGGTCTCGGTGTCAATTGTCAGCTCGAAGCTGACCGGAGCAAGCTTGCCATAGCTCATCAGGCGTAACGGCTCGGCGCCCGGCTTGGCCACGGTCAAGCCAATGGGTGGGGCGACGGGCGTCGGTGCGAGCGCACCGGCATCGGGGGTGGCATCGCCCTTGGTCTCGCTCGGGGGCTGGGTGGCGGGGGCCGGGGCTGGTTTTTCGCCACAGGCGGTGATCGCCAGAATCGCGCAAAGAATGAAGAAACGTAAGCGCATGGCCGCGGACCCTAGCATGAGAGGCCTGCGCCGTTGTGGGCAATTGCGCGGCGAAGACCGCAGAAACTTGCCCACTGACGTAGGCGCGGCGACATTGGTGACATGGGGCATATTGTCGTTGGTGGGGTGGTGCTAACGGGCGAAGAATGGGGCGCGCTGCCTAGTGACGTGCGCACCGAGCTTACGGCGTTGGCGGCGGCGCCGCATCCGACCCCGCGTCCGGTTGCGACGGCTCAGCCGATGGCGCGGGTGCCGATTGCGCGCGTGCCCATTGCGCGCGTGCCCATCGCGCGGCGCGCGGCGGGTAGCGCAGCTGGCCCG
This sequence comes from Myxococcales bacterium, assembly GCA_016716835.1. NCBI lineage: Bacteria > Pseudomonadati > Myxococcota > Myxococcia > Myxococcales > Myxococcales bacterium. The sequence continues at coordinate 100,587 of JADJUW010000001.1, forward strand.
TTGCCGCATCATGCCAATCGCATGAGTGCGTAGGCTCACCGCCTTGCTGCGCCCACGCGCGCTGGCGCGGGCAATGCGGCCCGGGCTTCATGCCAGAGGTTGCGCACACCTGCACGCCGATAATGTTCGCAGGTCGCGGCGGCAGCGTCAGCGGCCGCGCGGCATGTAGCGACAACAAGGCCTCGCGCACCAGCGGCGCCGCAACGTCCATCGCGAGCGCGCCATGTGATGGCTGGCCATCGAAGTTGCCTGCCCACGCACCGACGAGCACCTGCTCGGTGGCGGCGACGGCCACGGTATCGGCAAAGCCGCGCATGGTGCCGGTCTTAGCGGCGACGTCGAAGGGCAGATCAAAGGGATTGTCGCGGCCAAACACGCGGCCGCGCGCGTCGCGGTCGGCCAAGATATCCATTACGAGCCATGCCGTTGCGTCACTGACGACGCGCGTTTCGCTGGCCTGCGGTGGACGCCACGCCTGGGCGCCGCGGGCTTGAACTGAGATAGTGGCGGCCACATGCCGCACGACCCCGCCGCGCACCAAAAAACCAAAGCCGGCGACTAAATCGACCAGTCGCACCTTGGCGGAGCCGAGCGCGAGTCGCAGCCCATAGTCGCGCGGGTCGCCCGCAAGGTCGGCGACGCCGGCTTTTTTAAGTAGGGTCATCACGGTGCCAATACCGGTGCGCTCGAGCACATCGACCGCGGCGAAGTTGTACGAGCCAGCCAGCGCCTCGCGATAGGTCACCGGACCATGCTCGACGCCGGCCGACGGCACGACGTAGTTGGCCGAGACGTCGCGAAGATCGTAGGCAATGGAGAACGGCGTATCGCCGCGCTCGAGCGCCGCGGCATAGACAAAGGGCTTGAGCGCCGAGCCAGGGTTGCGCCGGCGCGTCGCGATATTGAGCTGGCCATCCTCGCCCTGCCAATTGGCCGAGCCGACCATCGCCAAGACTTGGCCGGTGCTGGAATCCAGGACGACCAAGCCGGCTTGGCGCACCCCGAACTCGGCGACGGCCTCAAGGCGCATGGCGAGCGCGCGCTCGAGCCGTTCTTGCAGGGCAAGGTCGAGCGTGGTGGTCACCTCGCCGCCGCCTGCGCGAACGTGGGGTGGCAGCTGCTCGATCACCCACGCGACAAAATGTGGCGCGCGCGTCGCGGGGTGTTCGTGGCGCGATACGGCGATGCTCGCGGTGGCGGCCGCGGCTTCGTCGACGCCAAGCAGGCCGCTGCGCTGTAGGCGCGCGATGACGGCGTCGCGGCGCGCGGTGGCCGCTTGCAGTTGCATCAGCGGATCGTAGCGTCCTGGCGCGCGCGGCAACACGGCGAGCAGCGCGGCCTCGGCCGAACTGAGCATCTCCGCATCCTTGCCAAAATACAGCTGAGCGGCGGCCGCGAGGCCATACGCGCCATTGCCAAAATACGCGCGATTAAACCATTGCTCGAGGATCTCGCGCTTGCTTAGCGCGCGTTCGAGGCGCAGCGCGAGCAAGGCTTCGGCGGCCTTATTGCCGGCGCTGCGGCGCTGCCCGGCCGAGATCAGCATGCGCGCGACCTGCATCGTCAAGGTCGAGCCACCGTACGCGATGCGCCCGGCACGAGCATTGAGCCAAAGCGCGCGCGCGATGCCGCGACCGTCGATGCCGCCGTGTTGCCAAAAATGTTCATCTTCGCTGTGAAGGACCACGGCCATGGCGATGGTCGGCACGTCCGAGAGGGGCAACCACGCGCTGCGGCTGCTGCCACCCGGGGTAGTGGCCAGGCTCGCCAGCTCGGCGCCGTGGCGATCTAAAATTACCAGCGCTTCCCCGCGCGTAGCCAGCAACGCGGTGGGCGCCGGCCACGCTAGCGCGATGAGCAGCGCGGCGTGCGTGGCCAAGGCCAGCGGCAACAAGAGCAGCGAGGCCCCCCATGTCGCCACACGCAACGCCTTGCGCGTGCGAGACGACATCGACTCGGCGTTCGCCAGCACGCCAACCTAGCGCGTCACGACGAGTGTGCTCGCCGCGGTGCGGCCGCGCAGCTCGGGCTGATACATCGCCTCGACGGTGGCCGGCGCGTTGGTGAAGGTGCCATCAGTGGTGGCGCGGGTTAGGTATTCCAGCGTATGCGTGCCTGGCGATAGCCGGTCGGCAAACCACATGACGCGATCGTCTCGCATCTCGCTATGCGACCATTGCCAGCCGCCCTCGCCATCGCCGCCACCTTCACTGGTGGCCAGGCGTGGATTCACCGCTTCGAGGCCACCTGGCAGCGGGTCGACCACGGCGATCCAATTGGTATAGCGCTCGAGCTTGATCGTTAGGCGGACGCGCACCGGCTGGCCGGCGAGCACTTGGACGCCGCTGCCGCTGGCCGCGCGCGGTAAGGACACGCCCTTGACCGAGAGGTATTCGCGCGTGATCGTAAACCCTTGCGCCACCGCGTCGCCAGGGTCGCGCTTGACCTCGACCAGGCGCACGCCATAGTGCAAGGGTTCGCTGCTTTCGAGGCGCAGGGTGCCCTTGGCGTCCTTGCCGGGCACGCTCATCGCAAAGATTTTGTTGCCGGCAATCACCTGCGTCGCGAGCACGCGCCCGCCGAGCTTGATCGTCACCGTTGCGGTGGCATCCGCGGTGCGACGCGCGACGTCCGCGATGGCGATCAGCGACCATAGGTTTTCTTGCGTATTGTTCCAATACGGAGAGCCGCGGCGCGCCTCGCGCAGGCCGTGGACCAGCTTGGGCACGAGGTCGCTGGTTGGGTCGATCTCATTGACCGCGGCGAGAATCATCGCGGTCGCGCGCGTGTCGGATGTCATGTAGAACGGCGAATTGGTCCAGGTATCGGCAATCGCCGAGGCGCTGGTGGTGCCGACCGCGAGTTTTTGCAGCACGAGCAGGCGCGCTTCAATCAAGCGCGCCGGACTGGCCTTGGACATTGCGAGCGCCCGCCACAGAAAAGCCAGGCCGTAAGCTGGCATGGTGGCGCGCTTGTCCCATAGCGCGTCGATGATTTTCGCATCGAGCTTGCCGCGCTCGGCGAGCAAATACGCGCCCATCGCCGCCGTCGCCAAGTCGCCGCGATCTTTGGTCGCCTCGCGCGAGCCGAGGTATTGCCGCATGGCGTCGTATGCGCGATCCAGCGCCGCCGTATCGACTTTCAGCCCTGCCTTCTGCGCTTCGCGCAGGCCAAAAATGGCGTAGGCCGTTAGGTGAGGGTAGGGCTCAGAGTCTGGCCACAGCGAGAAGTGGCCATTGTATTGTTGGTGGCGCACCACCTTGGCGAGGCCGGCGGCGAGAAACTCGTCGACCTTGGCCTTAGGCAGGCTTTCGATGCCCATCTGCTCGGCCAAATCTTTGGCCTTGGTCAGTGGGATAAAGCGCGACAGCGTTTGCTCGAGGCAGCCATAAGGGTACTCGACCAGGTAGCGCAACGCCGGCTCCAAATCGGCCATGCCGGTACGATCGATCGTTAGGCGCACTTCGCTCTCGCTGGCAATCGTGCCGGCGCCGAGTCGCAGCGGCAATTCAAACGCGCCGCCGGCGATCTTGCCGCTCGCCGCGGTCTTGATATCAACTGTGCGCGGGCGTCGTACCGGAATTTCGAGCTGGACCGCATCTTGTTCAGCGCCCATGGAGACGGCAAACCCGACGGTGCTGGTTTTGACGTCGCTGACCGTGGCGGGGAAATACACCGCCACCGAGCCGCTAGCCGGGAGCTTTACTTCCTTGGTGGAAGCGGCAAGCGTCAGGCCCGTCACCGACGCGACCACCTTGGCGGTGCCCGCGGTGCCGGTGTAGTTGTGCACCACGACGCCGATCGAGGTTTGATCGCCTGGTTGGTAAACGCGGGCGAGCGCCGGCATCGCCATCAGCGGCTTCTTCACGGTAAAGCGCTTGTCGCTGGCGCCAAAGCGCTCGCCAATGTCTGCAGCGACCGCCATCACGCGATAGGCGGTGAGATTGTCGGGCGCGTTAAACGAGAACGTGGCCACCCCCTTGGCGTCGGTGACCACGGCTGCCTTCCAGTACGCCGAGGCGACAAACTTGGAGCGGACGCGCCCGGGGTTGCTGCCGGCGTCGCCGCCCTCGTCGCCGTCCGCGTCTTTTTTCTTGTCGCGCAGGCGCGCGATGCGGCCGAGGTTGGTGCTGCTGTCGACGCCAAGGCCAAATGGCGCATAGAAGCGTTTCATGGGGTTCGGCGTCTGATAATTGATGAGTTGCAGCACGCCTTCGTCGGCCGCTGCTAACGAAAGCTCGGCTTGAACGGGTTTGCCGCGCGACGACACGGTGATGGTACCGGTGACGAGTTCACCTGGTTTTACCTCGGCGCGATCGAGCTTGATATCGACGGTTAGCTCCTTGCTCGACGCGTCGACGGGCAGGGTGGCCATGCCCATTTGCAGGCGCGGACGCTCCTCGTCGGCGGCGCCGGTGCGGCCCTTAACAAAGGCGATGCTGGCAAACACGTTGGGCGCGTATTGGTCTTTGATCGGCACCATCATGGCTTGGCTGGCGCTATCGAGCCGTTGCACCGAGGCCTCGATAATGCCGTCGCGCTCAATGGTGAGCAGCGCGGTGGGGCGCTTAAAGTCGCTCTGCGCAACGATGGTCGCGGTATCGCCGATCTTATAGTCGCGCTTATTGGCGATGAGCTTCATCTTGGATTCGTCGCTGTAGGCCCAGCCACCTTCGCCGGCGCCGGTTAGCCAAATGCCACTGCTCGCCGCGATGCTGCGGCCGCGGCTATCTTTTGATTCGATGAGGATGGAGTACGAGCCCGGCAACTTGCCGACGAGCTCGGCCTTGGTGATGCCGGTGACCTTGAGGTCTTTGACCATCGCGACGGTTTGTTTCTCTTCGCAGTCGCTGCGCATCTGCACCATGCCAATGCGGCGGCATTCCCATGACGAGCGCACCAGCGACAGGCGCGCGGTCGTGGTGACGGGTGTGCCCTTTTCGTCGAGCGCTACGAGCTCGACCGTGAAGGGCTTGCCGGCGGGTGCGACCCAGTTTTCGTTGCGAACGCCGAGCACGTAGTCGCCATAGTAGGCGGCGATGACCGAACTCTTGGCGACGGTTTGCGTGCTGGCGTCGGTGACGCGCATCTCGACCACGTAATCTTGCGGGCCGTCAAACTCCGTTTTGCCATCTTTCACGAGGAGCGCAAAGTTACCGGCGGCATCGGTACGGCCGCTGCCTTCTTCGATGAAGTCGCCATACTCATCGCTATATTCTTCGTACCAGCGCTCGCCTTTTTCAAACGAGAAGCCGTCAAAACCAGGGAAGCTCACCCACTTATTGCGACGGCGCACGCTCCACGCGACTTCGGCGTCGTCGACCGGCGCGCCAAAGAGGTAGTTTGCCTTCAGCGACGCCTCGAGCGGCATGCCGAGGCGATGGCCGCCTTCCTTGCCGGTAATGCCAAGCTCAAAGGTGACGGGGCGATATTCTTCGACCGAGAAGTATTCGACAAAGGTTTGATTTTCGAGCTTGGCGCGCACGGCATAGTCGCCGAGGGCGGCGTCGGCAATCAGCGGCAGGTCAAAGCCAAAGCCGCCGTACTTGCTAAGCTTTAACGTCTGCTTGGAAATCACCGTGCCGCGGCTGTCGGAGATTTCCACCGCGACATTCTTGGCGGCCGGCACGCGCGGTGGCGCGTCTTTGGCGATCTGGCGCGCGATGCCCTTGAAATGCACCGTATCGCCGGGGCGGTAGATGCCGCGATCGCTCTGGATGAAGCCGCGGATGCGGGTTGCGGTGGCCAGCCGATCGCTGGAAATGTCAAAGTTCCACGCCTCCATGCCGTCGTTCCACTGCGTGCTCACCACCGCGGTGTCATCGCCTTTTTGCGCGACGGCGAAGATGGTGGGGGCGTACCAGTTTTCTTCGGAGGCGCCGGCAGCCGCCATCGCCGACGATCCGGGCAGTCGCGCGAGGCCTTGGTCGTCAGTCACCGCCTGTGCGAACGACTTGCCTTTTTTGTCAAACAGCGAAATCGCGACCCCGGCTTGTGGCGCACCCGTGGCCAAGTCCGTCACCCACGCGATGCTTGAGCCGCCGCCGACCTTGAGCAAGACGCCCATGTCGGTGACGTTGATCAGCACGCGCTGGCGTTGTGGCGATCGCCACGGGCGATCTTCATCGCGAGGCACCTGCGGCGCATGGAGCTCGGCGAGGTACACACCCTTGGCGCCAGCCTTGCCGCCACTACAGATCTGCCCCAGATTAAGGTCATTGCGCTGCCAGCGATTGGGTGAGCCCGTGACTGTATGCTGATGCTGCGCGGGAACTAAGCCAAGCTTGGTCCAAGCTAGCGCGACGTTGCGGGGGCCAGTTGGGTAGGGTTGCCAGTCGATGTCGGCGGTCAGAATGCTCGCCAACTTCGGCGCCGCGATCGGCGCGCAGGCGATGTCGTAGTTGGTGACGTTGCGCGACCAAATCGGATAACCCTTGGCCGAGCCCTCGAGCACGAAGATGCCGGTGTCCATGGTGACGTTGGGCTTGGCGTCGCCGGTGGCAAACTCGAGCTGAAAGTCGCGCGGCAGCGCCTCGCCATCGACATCTTTGAGCCCCGTCAGCGCGACGCGATATTTAGTGTTGGTGTCAAACTCACCGCTGAAGCGATAGGTATAGTCATCGCTCAGCCAACCGGCATTGGCGCCTTCGAGCGCCGGCGTGGTCGTGATCGCTTTGCGCACGGCCTCGAGGCTGACCGGCGTCGAGAAGGTGATTTCAACCGTGGTTTCGTCGGGGTCGACCTCGCTGCCGCCCGTGGGGGACGTTTCGGCAATGGCAAAATCGGGCCGCGTCTTGATGATTTCGAGGTACTCGCCGACCATGGGCGCAGGGCCCGCAGCCCCGGCAAGCCCGCGACAGGCCATGCGGTAGCTCGTGTTCTTAGCTAGGGCGTCTTTAGCGCGCAAAACGACGACATCGCTCTTGGTCTGGCCATCGGCGACGACGACCGGCAGCTTGGTCTGGTTTTCGGTCAGCAAGTGGCAGTGTCCCGCGACATCCGCGGCGTTGACGTCTTGGTTAAATGCCAGGGCAAACTCGCCGCGGGTTGGTAGGCTATCTTTGCGGCGGCTGGTGATGCCGTAGACGACGAGCGGCTGGTGAATGAAGGAAAATTCGTAGCCCTTCGTCAGCGCCGCCAGCGCGCCGAGGGTTTTTACGCGATAGGCGGTGGAACCGACCAATTTGCCACCGGTCTCGATAACCAGGGTTTGGCGGTCGCGCCACTGCGCGGTAAATTCCAGCGATGGCTCAATGCTGATGTCGCCAGCGGCGATCGGCGTGCCGACCTGCTCCGCGGTGACGACCGGCTCATAAAAACGAACCTCGATCGGGCCTTGCGATTGGGTTTGCGATGGGGCAAAGGCCACCTGCTGTTTGCCTTCGAGCGTGCCTCGGCAGCTCAGTTGCGCCACGCCCACCCACGCTAAAGCCACTGCAACAACGGTATGTTTTTTCATGTGAATTCCGCCTGCCTTATACCACGGCGCGCGGCCGCGGCTCTCCGGCTGGGAACACCCAAACGGCAGGGAAATTCCGCGCGTGCACTAAAAATATCGCTAGCGGAGGGGCGGGCGGGGCAGCAAGCCATGGCGCCGCCAGCCGGTGGTGAGCAACCAGGTCTGCGCGGCGTGCACTGGAGATGGTTCACGGGTGGCTGCGCATTATTTATGATTCATTCATGTCGCGCCGGGCCGCTGGCTCCTTAACAGGCCGCGGCAGGCGCATGGCTGGACGGGTTTGCGTTTGTCTCGATGGGTGTTTCCATGCAGGCGCCGGGCGCGGCTTGTCTACGTTTGCAATGCGCATCGCTTGCTAGCGATGGAGCGGGGTTTTCATCGCGCTGCGAAACGCCTCGGCCATTGGCGCGCCGATGCCTTCGCCTAGGCCTTCGATAATTGCAAGGATCGGCGTGATTTCTGAATTCAGCGAAGCCCGGACGCTGCTGTATCTAAAGTTGAAATCTGCTTCGATAGGCCTATCGTTAACGCGGGTTAGTTTAACAAACGCAGGTTCGCTAACATTCTTGCGAAGGGCGTGAATGGTAATCGCGACGGTCGTAGTTGACGAGGTCGTCCCATCGGCCGCTTGGATGGTTTCCTCGGTAAACTCAATGGGATGCTTGCTGGCGTCCCGACTCGGTCCGGTATAATAGGTTGCCTTTGCGGTTCGAACGATTGAGCCATCGAGTCGCCTTCTGAAAAACACATGGTCGTGCTCCTTAAAGAAGCCAGTCGTGGCTTCCTTGCCACTGGGTTCGAACGACTTTCTGAGCTCGATCTCGCTCATGTCGGCTTCCCATACCACCCGGCGGACGCCATGCTTGAGTTTGGTTTCTAGCTTGGTTAGCGTGCCGAGCGTAGGCTTGGGGCCTGGCACCGCGCGTGCGACCTTGGCTAACTTGATGGCTTTTTCATAGTCGGCCTTTACGTCTGACCCGGCAGCCAAGCGGTTGCGTGGCGCGGCGTGGGCCGCGGTCGCGCAAGCGATAAGCAGGATGACGGTGGGGAATGTGCGTAAGGGGCTCATGTTACTCATTCACGTCGTAGTCTGTTTTTTGAAATACATTGCGCTGGATTGGCTATGGGGTTGTTGACGGGCGAAGCACCTGTTCCAAGAGTTGCAAACCCGCTTGCATGCTGGCTTGATTGCCGCTGGTCGCGGCGCTGCGCAGGATCTCAAGGGCCGCCAGCAAGAGCGGGTCGCTTTTAACCATGCGTTCTCCTTGCTCGATGCCAAGGCTGACGGCGATACCGGTGAGGACATCGATGGGCTCGCGGCCGCGCTGGGCGGCATAGTCTAGGCTGTCTTTGGTGAGCTGACGCGCCGCGGAGCCGGCGATGGCCGCGGTTTGTACGCCAAGCTCCGGACCTTTCCAGGCTATATCGGTCGGTGCGCCGCTGCGTTGGGTGGCGCGATTGAGTTTATAGGCGCCTTTGATTGCCGTGCTGACGCGCTTGGTTAGCTTCGCATGGGTCGACGGTTTGCCGCCCCGGGGCCATTTGTCCGCAGTGGCTAGCGGAGCCGCCAGCGTGAACACGAGGAATATCGCTAAGAATCGTTTCATGCTCGGGGCTACAGCAAGAACCGCGCCAGGGAAAATTGCGCGACGCGGCTTAGGGGCTGGAAGGGCGAATTTCCATATAGGCTTCCATGTTGTGTTGGCCCCACTTGTCGTCGGGCAGGCGCCTCGTGCGGAAGGTCAGCGTGTCGGGGTTGTAGCCAAGCGCCTTTAACGTGCCCCAGACGTCGCCTTGCTCGCTTATCTCGATGACCTGCGCGAGTTGCTGCGCGCGCGTCAGCTCGGGGTTCATTTCTCGTACCCCTTCCACCATCTTTATGATTCCATACGTCACCTTGATTCGGAGCGGTTTGCCAGCCGCGGGGCGCGCGCCCTGGTTCGTGACGACTTCCCAAATCGTCGCCGACAACGGGGAAACCGCGCCCATGCCTGGCACGTCGACCTTGACTCCGGTTGCGAAGCTGCCGTCAAAGATCACGATGCCATCGGCCACGTCTGCGGCGTACTGGGTATAGCCGCGGGTGAGCCTAGCGTTGCCACGCGTAATTTTTAGTTGGAGCTCTGTCGTCTTTCGACCCTTATTATTTTTCCACGTGCGGGATACGAATATCTTGCCAGCGGCAGGACGGGGCTCGCGCTGCTTGATGGCGCCGCCGGAGGCCTGGCGGGGGCCGGCCTCCGCCAGGCCGGCAAGGCTGGTGATGCTGAAGAGGGAGGCAAGCAAGAGGCGTGAAACGGTATGGTTCATGGTGACCAGTAGAGCAAGACTAGTGCCAGACTGACTTATTGGTAAATGACGCACTTAAAAGTCCCTGCGCGACGGGCGATCAGCCCTCGTTTCCGCCATCATCGCGGCCAGCAAAAGATAAGCGATGGAAATTTATGCGGTTAGTAAGCGATAGCAGCGTGCGTCGTGGGCAGGGGCAGCTGGCGACACCAGTCTGGGCTGGCGACGCTGTTAGCCAGTATCCGTGGCTTTTGCGTATGTCGTCGAACGTGACGCGCGCGGCGCGGCGGTCGGGCGATCGACGGGAGGCGCCGAACGCCAAGGACGTGAATTGGTTACAGCGCTGGGCCAGCGGCGCGGATTTCGGCGGAGGCGGCGGCTTCGTATTTTTTGAAGTTGTCGCGAAACAGCGCGGCGACGAGCGCAGCCTTGACGTCAAAGGCGGCCTTATCGCCCCATGTATTGCGCGGCTGCAAGATGTCGCTCGGCACCTCGGGGCACGAGGTCGGAATGGCGAGGCCAAAGATTGGATCGGTGGTGGTCGGCACCTTGTCGAGCGTCCCGGCGTGAATGGCGTCGATGATGGCGCGCGTGTACTTGAGCTTGATGCGCGAGCCTACGCCGTACGGGCCGCCCGACCAACCGGTGTTGACGAGCCAGGTTTGGGCTCCGTGTTTGCGCAATTTCTCGGCTAGCATTTCGGCGTACTTGGTTGGGTGCCACGCCAGAAACGGACCGCCAAAACACGGCGAGAACGTGGCCTCTGGGTCTTTGACGCCCACTTCGGTGCCGGCGACCTTGGCGGTGTAGCCCGAGATATAATGGTACATCGCCTGCGCCGGCGTTAGCTTGGAGACCGGCGGCAGCACGCCAAAGGCGTCCGCGGTGAGAAAGATGACGTTTTGCGGATGCTTGCTGACGCACGGAATCTTCGCGTTCGGGATGCTGTCGATCGGGTAGCAGCCGCGCGTGTTTTGCGTGATCGAGACGTCGGTGTAGTCGACCCGCCGCGTGCCGGCGTCGAGCACGACGTTTTCGAGCACCGAGCCAAATTGCAGCGCATTCCAAATGTCGGGCTCTTGCTCGCGCGAAAGGTCGATCACCTTGGCGTAGCAACCGCCTTCGATATTAAAGATGCCTTGCTCGCTCCAGCAATGCTCGTCGTCGCCGATGAGCAGGCGCTTGGGGTCGGCCGACAGCGTGGTCTTGCCGGTGCCCGAGAGGCCAAAGAGAATCGACGTATCCTTGCCGTCGCGCGACTCGGTGGCCGAGCAGTGCATCGACAGCACGTTTTGCTTGGGCATCAGGTAGTTCATGATCGTGAACACACCCTTTTTCATTTCGCCGGCGTATTCGCTGCCGAGGATGACGAACTCTTTGCGGCCAAATGAAAGATCGATGCTGGTCGGTGAGGTCATGCCCGGCGTATGGCGGTTGGCTGGGAAGCCGCCCGCGTTGTAGATGACATAGTCGGGCTCGCCAAAATTGTGCAGCTCTTCTGGCGTCGGGCGAATCAGCATGTTGTGCATGAACAGCGCGTGATAGGCGCGAGCGCAGATGACGCGAATCTTGAGGCGGTATTTTGGGTCCCAGCCGGCGAAGCCGTCGACGCAAAATAGGCGCTCCTTGGTGTTGAGGTAATCCACCGCGCGCTCGCGGTTGATCAAAAACACGCTCGGCTCGAGCTTGATGTTGACGTTGCCCCACCAGATATCGTTCGTGCTTGCGGGCTCGTCGGCGACGCGCTTGTCGGTCGGGCTGCGGCCGGTCTTGGCGCCGGAATAGGCGACCAGGGCGCCGGTTGACGAGATGGTCGTGCCCTTTTCGTGTTGCAGCGCCATTTCATAGTAGGCGGCGGGCGAGGCGTTGCGGACGATTTCCTTGACCGCAATGCCGTGTTGGGTGAGCGAAAAGCTTGGCATGGGCGGTTTTATACACCCAAAGTAGGGAGGTCGCTACATGGTCAAAGGCGGCATCCGGTGCTCAAGCGGCCCGGGCGCGAGCGCCGTGATTTCGTCTACAAAGTCGAGTACTTCACAAAGCATCGCCTCGTAATTGTCATAGAAGACGCCTTCGAGCACGCCATCGGTGGCGTCGTAGAGATAGATGGGCGGCTCGCCTTCGAGGTCATCGGCGAGGTGCGCGCAAAACCATTCGCGCCCGACGGCGCCGACGCCGAGTACCACCATGTGACGCGCCGCGGGACACCTTGCCACAAGCTCCGCGGTCTTGGAGGCGATGCTGCCGTATGGACCGGGCGTTGGCCCGAGGAACGAATGCACCACCGCCAGCGTTGGCGGCAGCTCGAGCGGCCCGACGCTTGAGAGCAGCTCGCGCGTGCGCGGCGGCAGCTGCCAGCCAAGGTCTGCCTCGAGACCGGCAAGCAGCTCCTCTGAGCGCGGCCGCAGCGTTGGAATGACGTTTCGATCGGTTAGCCTTCGCAGCCTAATAGAAATTATTTCTGACATTAGAACCCCCACATTTGCATTATCCCTCCCGGGATCTGCGGTGGGCGATCTCGGCCACTTTTTTTGCGGGGGAGAACCTCTCGGCGAGTTCTTTGATCAGGGTGACTTGACACTTACATGTGGACGCTCGGTTGGCGCATGACACGCTACCAAACTTCGCAGCGCTTGCTGGGGTTCATCGGCGCGTCGGCGGCGCAGCCAAAGGCGGTGGCGAATTCCGGCAGGTTGCGCAGCGCACCGTTAACGCGAAATTGCGCCGGCGCATGCACGTCGGTGCCCAGGCGCATCAGCGTCTCCTCATCGCGCGCCTTGCTGCACCAAGCCTGGGCGACGCCAAGGAAAAATTGTTGGTCTTCGGTAAAGCCATCGGCGACGACCTGCGGCACCGCGCCGGCGCGCTGCGCGCGATAGGCGAAATAGGCCATCTTGACGCCGCCGATGTCGGCGATGTTTTCACCGAGCGTGAGTGCGCCATTGAGGCGCTTGCCCGGCAGCGGCTCAAAGCCATTGTACTGATCGACGACGCATTGGCCCTTGCTCGCAAACTGCGCGGCGTCATCCTTGGTCCACCAGTTTTTCATGTTGCCGCGCTCGTCAAACTGTGCGCCTTGGTCGTCAAAGCCATGAGTCAGCTCGTGCCCAATCACCATGCCGATGCCGCCCATGTTGGCGGCGATGCTGCGGTCCTTGCCAAAAAACGGCGGTTGCAAAATGCCGGCGGGTAGGCCGGTGTTGTTGGCGCTGGGGTTGTAGTAGGCGTTGACGATGAAGGTCGGCATCAGCCACTCGTTGCGATCATAAGGAGTGCCTGCCTTGGCAAACTGGCGCAAGGCCTCGTGCTTGTCGGCGGCAAGCGAATTTTGCGTGAACCTGCCCGGCACGACCTCGAAGTCGTAGGCGCGCCACGCGTCGGGATAGCCAACCAGCGCCTCGAGTGCTGCAAGCTTTTTCGCCGCCAGGGTTTTTGTGGCGTCGCTCATCCAGGGCAGCTCGGCGATGCGCTTACCCATGGCGTCGCCAATCGCTGTTATCATCTCAACGGCCGTGGTCTTGGCGTGGCCGCTAAAATGCGTCTCAACATAGCGCTGGCCGACAAGCTCGGGCAGCGCGGCACCGGTGGCGTCGATGCATTGCTTGCGCTGCGGCTTGTCCTCGGTGACGCCGCGAATCACCTTGCGCAACGCGAACGCCTCGTCGCGAAACGCCTTGGGCAGGGTGTTCGCAGTTGAGGCCACGACGCGATACGTAAGGTAGCTCACCCATGCCGCAGGCTTTACCGACGCTAACGATGCGCCCAGCCCGCGGTAGTAGTCCGGCGAGGTTACGTTGACTTTAAACGAACGCTGGCCCAGGCCAATTTGAGTAAAGTAGGCGGTCCAGTCGAGCTGCGGCGCGACCGCGGTCAGGCTCGGCGTGGGGTTATACATGCCTGGCACGTCGCGCCGCTGCACGTTGGTTTTGGTGAGGGTTGCCAACGCGGTTTCAACGGCCACCACGTTGGCCGCCGATATCAGCGCCGATGCTGGCGCCTGACCGAGCCGTTCAAAGACGCGCGCCAGATGCGCCTTGTAGGCCGCCAGCTCGCGGGCAAACGCGGCGTCGAGATAGTAGTCGCGGCTGGGCAGGCTCAGCCCGCCCGAATCAAGCGTCAGTAAATATGTCGTCGAGTCGAGATTGTCGGCCTCAGGGTAGGCCGCAAATGCGGCGCGAATACCGTGGGCGTGCAACGTCCCGATGATCGAACTAAAGGCTTTCGCAAACGCGCTCGGCGGCGTGGTGGCTAATTGTGCGATGGGCGTGAGCAGCGGCGCAATGCCGGCGATGCCCACCTTTTCAATCGAGGCCTCATCCATGCACGACGCGAAGAAGGCGCCAATCTTTTTGTCGGCTTGCCCCGTCGGCCGAGTCACAGCGGCATCGAGCAGCTCGCCCAGCCAGCGCTCGTTTTGGTCGTGGACCTGGTGAAAGCGGCCGTAGATCGATTTGTCAGCCGGGATGGTGGTGGCGGCCAGCCAGCCGCCGCAGGCAAAGTGGTAGAAGTCGTCGCACGCGCCAATGCGGCGATCGAGCGAGGCCAACTCGAGCCCGACGTCCGCTAGTGTGGCGGTACGGACCTCAGGGGACGCGGGCGTTTCGACCGGTGGCGTGGTCGCGGTCGGGGCTGATTTGCTGCAGCCCGTGAGCGGCAGGCCAACGGTTGCAACGGCGAAAAGGGCCACCAAAAGCTTGCCGGCCACCAATAGGGGAACGATTCATGGCGCGTAGGCTAGCACGCTTTCGAGGGGCAGATCGTGTTAGCAATTCGTCATGACATGGCGTCGGCGAGGGGGATTGCTTGCCGTGCTGCTGGTGGTTGTCTACGTCGCCGGCTTGGCGCTGGCAAATTCGTATGTCGAGCGCCGCGTGCGTCGTGGCCTGGTCGCGCGGTTGCAAACGACGTTTGGCGGCGACGTGACGGTTGGCGAGGTGGACGTCGCGTTATGGCGGGGGACGGCGTCGGCGCGCGACATCGTGGTGAGCCACGGCCGCGACGGCGTCGCATCGGGAGAGATCGCCGAGGTCACGGCGACCTTTGCGGGCGGCGGCGCGGTGCTGTGGTCGCGCGAGCTGCATGAACTGACGTTGCGCGATGGGCGGCTCGCGTTGCCACTGGCCGCGCTACGAGGCATGAAGCAACCGCGGACGGCGCGCCTTTGGTCGCGGCGCGTCGTCGTCGAACGGTTGACGATCTCAATCTCGCCCAGTGCGTCGTTGCCCGGCGTAATGTCGAGCCAGCTTGCGCTAGCGCGTGTGGTAAGTGGTCGCACGCAGTTGCGCAGCATGGTCTCGTGGCTCGAGTCCGTGCAGGATGTTGAGGGTTCGCTGGTGGTGCCCATCGTCGGCGATTTGTCGCTGCGCTTGCACGCGCAACGTCTTGCCTTGCGCGGCTCGCTGTTGCCACAGGAGATTTCAATTGCTTACGCGCCGCCGCGCCTGCCGGAGGCCGCGACCGACGGGGAGCGCGTCGAGGCGATCGTCAACCATGTGCTGACCGGGGTCTCGGAACAATTGGGCGCCCCGTGGGCCTTGCAGACGCTCATCAATCTGCGCACCAAGTGGTAGGGTGACGTTCTCCGTGCTAAGAGAAGCTTGGAGTATCTTCATGAAAAAAATCGCATTTCTAATTTTATTTGTTGTGGCTGGTGTCAGCGGTTGCAAGTCAAAGTCCGACGTCAAGGCGCCACAAGGCGATACCGCCAGCATGACGGGCATGAGCGGCACTACCCCAGCCTCGGCCAACCTCGTGATGCCAGGCGACGCGGTTGTCGGCGACACCACGACCTGCCTCGCCAGCGGCGAGACCTTTGTCGTCACCGCCGAATCGCCCAAGGCAACGCACGAAGGCAAGACGTACTACTTCTGCTGCCCTGGCTGCGAGAAGAAGTTTTCGGCCGACCCCGCGACCTATCTGGCCAAGATGCCAGCGCCCGCGCCGATGGTTGAACCGGCGCCTGCGCCAGCCCCTTAGCTCACTGCCGCCGCTGATGCAGGCGCATGTGGCCGCGCTGAATGCCTTCGTCGGCCAGCGCGCGCAGTGCCGCCAAGTTTGACGCGAGGCCGACCGCGGCCAGCGTTTGTGCGACCTGTTGCGTCGTCGTCGCGCCCATGAGCTCGAGGCTAAATACCGCGTGCGGCAGCGCGAGCGTCCCGCCCACGATGCCGGTGGCAAGCGGCAGCTCGATGGTGCCGCACAGCATTTGCACGCTGCCGACCGGCGCCAACTTCCACGTGGCCAGCGGCAGATAGCGGCCGCTGATCGCCGCAAAGGCGTGCGCACCCGCCTCAATCGCGCGCGTGTCTTGGCCGAGCGCCAACGCCGCGCCGACGATGCCATTCATGATGCCCTTGTTGTGTGTCGCCGCCCGCGCCACATCTAATTCGGCGAAGCGGCTGGCGCTGACAATGCGCTCGGCCACCGCCAGCCCGATGGCATCGGCGGGAATTTGGCAGCGCGCGCGCGCGCGCCGGCGCAACGCGAGGTTGGTTAGGATTTTGATCGCGGCGGTGGCGGCAAAGGCGCGGGCACACAAGGGCGCCAAGGCTTCAGCGACGGTGTCGACGGTGTTGGCGCCCATGGCGTTGCCGACGTCGACGTGCAGCTCTAACACCGCCATGCCCTCGGCTGCGCTCAGCACGCGAAGCTCGATATCGCGCACCCCACCGCCGCGCGCGACCATGCGCGGGATCGCGGCATGGGCGCACGCGATGAGCTCGCCCTGCGCCGCGGCTAATTGCGATGGCAATGCGTCGACCTCGGCGATGCCCAGGAGCTGCACTTGCGCCGTCATGACTGAGGCGTCGGCGCTCGCGTCAAAGCCCCCGTGCGCGCGCACCAGCCGCGCGCCGTTGCTGGCCGCCGCAACGACCGACGGCTCTTCGGTTGCGATGGCGACGAGCACGTCGCCACCACTGATCGTGAAATTAAGCGCCACCGATAGCGGCAGGCCTATGGTGCCGATGACGTTTTCGCTGAGGTGATCCGCGCTTGGCAGCGGCAGCCCGCCATCGGCAAGCCAGGCCCTTGATGCGGCCGAGAGCCCGGGCGCGCCCTGTAGAATGAGCTCACGCCGCTGCGCCAACGAGGCGTCGTAGAAGCGGGGCAGGCGGCTGTTAGATGACATAGGCGGGCGGGGCGCTTATAATTTTGTGCAGGCCGGGAATATCCTTGGCGCTAGGGGGGTTGGCACAGCTTACATGGACGCTTGCGGCCCGGATACCCGGCGCGCAGGGAAGCAGTGGGGGAATATGGCGCGATGGATAGCGGTAGTGGTGGCATGGATGGCGTTGGCGGACGGTGCGCGGGCGCTTGCCAGCACCAAGGTTGTGGCGGGGCGGCGGACGTCGCCCATCGCGATCGACGGCAAGCTCGACGAACGCGCGTGGAAGGCGGCGCCGTCGCACGGGGGCTTCGTGCAACGCGAACCGCGTCAGGGCGCGCCGAGTAGCGAGCGCACGTCATTTTCGGTCCTCGTCGATCGCGATCATGTGTACGTCGGCGTGTGGGCCTATGCCGCCAAGCCCGGGACCATTCGCAGCGTCTTATCGAGGCGCGACGCCGCCACGACGTCTGACTACGTCACGGTTGCCTTCGACTCGTTTCGCGATCGCCGCTCGGGCTATGCGTTTACGCTCAACGCCGCGGGCGTCAAGCGCGATGTCGCGTTGTTCGATGATGCGGGCGAGGACCAGAGCTGGGACGCGGTATGGGAGGGCGCGGCGAGCATCGACGAGCGTGGGTGGTACGCCGAGTTTCGCGTGCCGTTGTCGCAAATGCGTTACACGGCGGCTACCGAGGCGGTTTGGGGGCTTCAGGTCTTACGCCACATCACGAGCGCCGGCGAGGTCGCGACGTATTTCCCGTTTCCGCAAAACAGCGGACGCGTGGTCGGACACTTTGGCGACTTGCATCTCGGGCAGGTTGACGAGCGTCGGCGGCTGGAGCTGTTGCCATATTTGCTGCTAAAGGGCACCTGGCGCGACGTCGATGACGCCTTGCCGCTGACCGAGGATGTCGAACTCGGCGGCACGGCGGGGCTTGATGCCGCGGTTGGGCTGGGCAGTGCGTTTACGCTAACGGCGACCGTTAATCCCGATTTTGGCCAGGTTGAGGCCGATCCAGCGCAGATCGATCTGAGCGGCAATGAGCTGTTCTTTGCGGAAAAACGGCCGTTCTTCGTCGAAAGTGCCGACCTGTTTCGCCTCTTGCTCGGGACCAGCAGCGATGGCGCGGAGACCATGGTGTATTCGCGGCGCATGGGCGCGGCGCCGCATGGCGAGGCCCTTGGCACGCCGTCGCAGGCCGCCGAGCTGACGCCGATTCTTGGCGCCGCGAAACTAAGCGGCAAGACCGCGCGGGGGTGGTCGCTCGGCGCGCTGCACGTGGTGACGCCGCCGGTGCGCGCACGCTACGTCGCCAGCGATGGCACGGCGAAAAAAAATCTCATCGAACCGTGGACCCACTACAGCGTTGGCCGCTTACGCAAACAGTGGCGCGACGGCGGGACCACGCTCGGGGCGATCGCAACCAGCGTCCAGCGCCAGCTTGACGGGTATGCGCTGGACGAAGCGCTGCACCGGCATGCCTACGCGCTCGGCGGCGAATTTGATCATCGCTTTGGCAAGGATCGCACCTGGGCCACTACGTGGAAGTTGGCGACGTCTTACGTGCAGGGCACCGCCAAGGCCTTGGCCGCAACGCAACGCACCCAGCGCCACTTGCTGCAACGCCCTGGCGCGGCGATGGGCTACGACGGCACGCGGACGTCGCTCGCGGGGCTTAGCCTCGCCGGCGATGTCGGACGGTGGACGGGGCCCGGCCTGAACTACGGCACCGGCGGTAGCGTGCGCACGCCCGGCCTGGAGCTCAACGATCTCGGCTACCAGACGCAGGCAGATTTCGCCGACACGTGGGCGTGGATGGGCGTGCGAGATGAAGAGCCTGGCGATGTCTTTCGCCGCGTGGGCGTCAATGCGTCGGCGTGGGTGGGTTACGATCTGTCGCCGCGTGTTACGTCGCGCGGCGGCGATGCGTCGCTGCACACGACATGGAAAAATTGGTGGCAGAGCAACCTGCGGTTTGACCTAAATCACTCGATTTGGCAGAACGGCACGCTGAGGGGCGGACCCTCCCTGCGAGGCGATCTCGGCGGCAGCGTCTCGGCCGACGTGATGACGGATGCGCGCGCCGATTGGATCGTGGGCGCCAAGGCCGCGACGCGGCGCGTACCGGCGGGCAATCGGGTCATTTACGACAGCGGCGTCAGCCTGCAATGGCAAGCCGCCAGCAACGTGGAGCTCGCCTTTGAGGCCAGCGTGGGCAAGCGCGTTGATGACCAGTACGTCGCCACGACCACGGCGGCGGACGGCGCCGACGACCCCCACTATATTATCGCCACCATCACGCAATGGACGACCAGCCTCGCCTTGCGCGGCAACATTACGTTTACGCCAACCGTGTCGCTGCAGGCCTATCTTCAGCCCTTTGTCGCGACGGGCGCTTACGCGGGTTATCGCGAGGTGGTGCGGCCCGAGGCCAAGACCTATGACTCAAGATTTGCCGCGCTCCATGTCGTGTCGGCGGGCGCCTCCGGGGAAGGCGAGGTGGTGCTCGACCGCCATAGCGATGGCACGGCCGACTATGTCATTGGCCGGCCGGACTTTAATGTGCGCGACCTCGCCTCCAACGTCGTGTTGCGGTGGGAATACCGTCCCGGCTCGACGATTTTCGCCATTTGGTCACATCGCGGCAGCGACGTCGCGGGGGATGGCGACTACGTGCTCGGGGATGAGGTGGCGGCGCTAGCACAGCGCGGAGAAGACCGCTTTATCGTCAAGGTGAATTGGTGGTTTGGGGCCTGATAGGCCATTTGACATTGGCTCGAGGGACGCTACCTTAGGCATATGCAACGCCTCGCCGTCATCGCCGCGGTTCTTAGCCTGCTCGCCTGTGGCGCCTTGTTGGTGCAGAACCGCTCGCTCAAGCAAGAGCTCGATCGCTTGCGCGGCCAAGAACTTGCCGCTCCGAGCAGCGCGGTCAAGACCGACGCCTGGGGTAGCGAGCGGGCGGCCGGCGGGACGCAGCTCGGCGCCAAGTCGTCGCCTGCCACCTCGGCGGCGCCGCCATCTTTGGAAGGCGAGCCCAAGGAAAGCCGGCTCGAACGTCGCCTGCGACGGCAAGAACAATTTGCCCAATTGCTGGGGCGCTTGCCGGGCGAGACCGACGACGAGTATCGCGCGCGCGTCATGCCGCTGGCCAATGTTTGGATCGACAAGGCGCGCACACGCGCCGACGAAATGCGCAAGGCGGTCGAAGAAAAGGCGCAGCTCTCTGAGGCCCAGCGCCGACAAATCGACGAGGCGATGGCCCCCGCGTACGAAGAGTTTCTGGCGTACACCAACGCGGCCATCACCGACGGCCAGCTTTCGCCGTACGACATGAATGTTACGGGCGTGCTCGAGTATGCGGGCGGGCTGGGGCCTTTATTGGCGCAGACCGAAGGCTCGATCAACAAGGTCTTATCGCCCGAGCAGCAAAAAATCTTCGCCACCTCGGGCTTTGAGTGGGGTGAGTATTTGTGGGCTTATGCGCCCTGGGATCAAGTGACGCCACCGCCGGCGCCTTGAACAGGAGCCCTGGGCACCACCCCACACCCAAAATAGGCGCCGCGCGCGGGGGCGACCGAGAAAGTCGATGTTACGATCGACAGTGATGAAAACGTTGGAGAATTCATAGTGGCGCGCATCGATGCCTATGTGCGTAGCTTGGAGCGGTTTGGTGCGCGCGGGATGGTCCTGCAGTCAAACCAAAACGTCGTGCTCAAGTTCGCCGACGGCGACCGCCCGGCGGCGCAGTCAGTGCCGCACGATCAACTCATCTCGATGGTGCGCGAGGTAGCGCCCCCCGCCGCCCTGGCCAGCATCGACAGCGGACGCGCCGCGCAGTTTGCCATCGACGGCGGTGGCACCCAGCTGCAATGCATGGTGCAGCCGCAGGGCAATACATGGATCGTGACCATCGAAGAAGCGGCGGCGACGGGGTCAACCAGCGCGCGCACCGATCTCGAAGTGCCGCAACAGTTTGAGCCAGACGTGATGGGCTCGATGGTGATCGAGCGCACCGGCTACGAAGAAATCGACGACGGCTTTGCCCTCACTAGCTCGTCGTTCCTCGAGGAAATCGCCAAGGCTGCGCGCGCGCAAAACGCGAGCGACATCTATCTCGCGTCCAACGTGCCGCCCTTGGCCCGCATCGGTGGCGTGCTGGGACCAATGGCAGGTTTTCCGGCGATCGACCAAGATACGCTTGAGCGCGACCTCTCCGCGGCGGCGCCGGCCGACGCGAGCAGCGCCTCGCGCACAGGGGTTTCGGCGACGTATACGGCGATCCTTGGCAAAGAGGGCAAGTATCGCGTGACGCTATTTCGCGACGCCACCGGCACCGGCGCGGTGCTGCGAGCGTTGCCGGCCGAGGCGCCCGACCCAGCCGCCGTCGGCGTGCCGGCGGCCGTCATCGCCTGGACGTCCGGGCCAGGGGGCCTCGTGCTGATTTGTGGCGGGATGTCGAGCGGGAAGTCGACGACGCGGGCGGCGCTCACCGCCAAGGTCAACCAGACTCGGCGCTGTCATGTCGTCGCGATCGAGCGCTCGTTTGAATTCACGCACCGCTCGCACGCGAGCTTTGTCAGCCAACGCGAGCTCGGCGACACGCCCTTGCACGTCATCCTGCGCGAGGTCGACGACGAAAATCCCGAAGTCGTCACCACGCCGCCGCTCGAAGACGAGCTCAGCATTCGGCAAGCCATTCGGTTAGCCGATAATGGCGCGCTCGTGCTTGCCGAGGTCGAGGCGCCGAGCGTGGCGGCCGGCCTCGATGCGTTGCTATCCCACGTGCCCGCGCCGGATCGCGTGTGGGTGGCGCGCCAGCTCGCGCGGGTTTTTGTCGGTGGGGTGGCTCAGCGCCTGACCAAAGACGCCCGCGGCGCGTTTGCGGCCGCCTTCGAGGTGGTGCCGGCATCGGCGCAGCTTGTCGAGGCCATCGCCCGCGGCGAAGGCATTGCGCATGGCACGCAGCGCGCGCGTTAGCCACGGTTAGATAAGCCGGGGTTGCCTGCGATGTGGTTCTATAAGCCGTGGGTGAGACAGCCGCCTACCTGCTGATCTGGTGAGATATGTTGCGACCTCGCGCGCGGGCTAGGTACAATTAAAAGGCGGCGCCTACGGTTAGGCGTGAGGTCCATGCGGTGAACAACGATAATCTTGACGGCGGAACGCAGATCTTGGCCAAGCCGGCCGATGATCCGTCGTTGCGCGCGCGCGGCGAATCGTGTTTGGTGCTTTTGCATCCTGCAGGGCCCGATATTGGTAAGCGGACCACCTTGGCCGAACGCGAGTACGTGGTCGGCCGCGACACCAATGCCGATTTCATGATTCCGCGCTCATCGGTGTCGCGCAACCACTCGCGCTTGTCGCCAGGTGCCGACGGCCACTGGTGGGTCGAAGATCTCGGCTCGACCAACGGCACCTTCGTCAACGAGGAGCGCATCACGCGCCGCCAGCTGCGCGAGGGCGACCAGATTCGTTTTGGCGATGCGATCTTTAAGTTTCTCTCGGGCGAGAACGTCGAAGCCGCCTACCACGAAGAAATCTATAAGATGACCATCTTGGATGGCCTCACCGGCATCCACAACAAACGCTATCTCGTCGAGTTCTTAACCCGCGAAATGGCCGTCGCGGTGCGCCATCGCTATCCGGTCTCGATCGTCATGTTCGACGTCGATCACTTCAAGAAGGTCAACGACGGGGTTGGCCTAGGCCACCTCGCGGGCGACGCCGTGCTCAAGGAACTCGCCAACCGCATCAAGACGCGCATCCGCCGCGAAGATGCGTTTGCGCGTTATGGCGGCGAAGAGTTTACGTGTGTGCTGCCGTCGACGCCCCTGGAGGGCGCGATCATCTTTGCCGAGCAGCTGCGCAATATCATCGCGGAGCGAGCGTTTGTGTGGGAAGGCAAGACCATTCCCATCACGATAAGCCTCGGCGTGGCGACCTTTAACGGCGAGGCGGCCGAGGAAATCGAGGCCTTTGTTGCGCGCGCCGATGAGCGGCTCTACGCGGCCAAGCGTGGCGGCCGCAATCAGGTGGTGCCAGCGCTTGGCGACGTGCGCACCGGCGATACGTAGACAGAAGCGCATTGGGTGGGGCCGGAGATAATAATAGACGCGGTGTACGGCTTCGCGAGCCTCGTTACATCCAGACGGATGCGCCTGCCGCTTCGCGCGTCCTTGCGAAGCCGCGGCCTGGCTCTGACGAAACAAAAGCGTACGATTCCAGCATTCGGACACTAGCGTGTCCGCGTTCTGTTCTCCGCCCTTTTGGATCTTAGACTGCGTCTCTGTTTAGGGCGGCCAAAGCGGCGCCGCAAGCGGCAAGCCCGGGCAAAATGCGCTACACCTGCGGCGCATGGCGATTAGCGAGCGCACCAAGCACGACCTGGGGTGGAGGCAGCTGACGGAGGCGTGGGCCAGCCGCACGGCCACCAGCCAAGCGGCGCAGACGGTGGCGGCGTTTCCATTTTTCGCCGAGATGGCGGCGGCGCAGACGCAGGTCGCGCTCATTGGCGAGGTGCGCACGCTTGGCGCCAAAGACGCCTGGCTGCCGCTGGGTGGGATCGCCGATATCGAGGCGGTCTTGGCGCGGGTCAAAAAGGCGGCGGCGCTCGATCCGGAGCAACTCATCGGCGTTGCCACCACCGCGCGATCGCTGGGACGGCTGCGCAAGCATCTAAACACGCACGCTGAGGTCGCGCCTGGGCTTGCGGCCATCGCGGCCGAACTCGTCGACGTCCCGCATTTGTATCACCCGATCCTTGAAGCCTTCGGGACCGATGGGCGCCTAGTCGATCACGCCAGCGAAGTGCTTGGCGGGCTGCGCCGCGCCGTGGTCCATGTCAAGACCACCATTGAGCGTCGGCTCAAGGAACTGATCGAAGACCCGCGGTATGCGTCGTTTTTGCAAGATGCATATTTTACGCAGCGCGACGATCGTTACGTATTGCCGGTGCGCAGCGATGGCAAGGGCTTTGTCCCTGGCATCGTGCATGGCAGCTCGCAGAGCGGGCAAACGTTTTTCGTCGAGCCGCAGGAGATGGTCGAGCTCAACAACAAGCTGACCATTGCCGAGTGCGACGTCGCCGACGAGGAGCGTCGCATCTACGCCAAGTTCTCGGGGTGGATCGCCGAAGAGGCCGATGGCCTCGCGGCGGGCACAATTGCGGCGGAGAGGCTCGATGTGCTGCAGGCCGCGGCCAAGCTGGCCGAGGATCTAATCGCCGCGCCGCCCGAAATCGTCGCCAGCCCGGTCGTCGAGCTGCT
Organism: Myxococcales bacterium; assembly: GCA_016716835.1. Taxonomy (NCBI): domain Bacteria; kingdom Pseudomonadati; phylum Myxococcota; class Myxococcia; order Myxococcales; species Myxococcales bacterium. The sequence goes on from JADJUW010000001.1 coordinate 124,712, forward strand.
GCATGCGCGGCACCCGCTGCTTTTGTTGGCGCAGCGCCGCTGCGTCGCCAATGACGTAACCATCGCGGCCGGCAAGACCCTGATCATCTCGGGGCCCAATGCCGGCGGCAAGAGCGTCGCGCTCAAGACCACCGGGCTGTGTGCGCTCATGGTGCGCGCCGGGCTGCACGTGCCCGCCGAGCGCGGCAGCAAGCTTGGTTGGTTTGTCGACGTGCGCACGGAAATTGGCGATTCGCAAAATCTCGAACACAATCTATCGACGTTCTCAGGACACCTGATCCATTTGCACGAGGCGCTGGGCCAGGCGCGCAGTGGCGTATTGTTCTTGATCGATGAGATCGCGGTCGGCACCGATCCCGAGCAGGGCGCGGCGTTGGCGCAGGCCGTGCTCGAGGCCTGGGCGGAGGCCGGCGCCACGGCAATCGTTACCACGCACTACGAACGACTCAAGCTCATGGCCACCGACGACGATCGCTTTATCAACGCGTCGGTGGGTTTTGATTTCGCGCGCTTGGCGCCGACGTTTAAGTTGCATCTCGGCGTGCCGGGCAGCTCGGGCGCGCTCACCCTTGCCAAGACCCTGGGCCTCTCGCGGCGCGTGGTGGAGCGCGCCGAGGCGCTGCTGGGCGGCACGCGCGTGCGCATGGAGGAGCTGCTGCAAAACGTTTCGTCGCAGCGTGAAAAGCTCGAAGACGAGCGCGTGGCGTTGGTGCGCGAGCTAGCGCAGCTGCAGCGGGAGCGCGCGACGATTCGACAAGACCGCCAGCGCATCGCCGAACGTTTCGAGAAGCAACAGCGCCACGTGCACGGCGATGCCGTGGCGGCGCTGAAATCGGCACGCAGCGAGCTCGACGACGTTCGCACCACGCTGCGTACCAAGGCCGCCGCCGCCAGCGCCGACGATATGGTAGCGGCCAAGCGCCGCGTCGTGGCGGCCACGGCGACGGTGGCCAAGCACGAGCCCAAGACGGCGCTGCCACCAGGGGATCCCTTAACGCCGGCGGCCGTGCGCGTCGGCATGCCGGTGCTCATTCCCAAGCTTGGCGCCCGCGGCGAGGTGGCTTCGCTGCCTCAAAAGGGCGAAGTGACGGTGCAGCTGGGCGGCATGCAGATGGTGCTCAAGGTTGGGGAGTTGTTGCTCGATAGGCATCGCGCGGCCTCGGCGGGGCATGCAAGCAGCAAGGCGACGGCGAGCCCGGCCGCAAACCAGTCGCAACGACGCCCGGCGGCCAAGTCGGCGCCCGCAATCGCCGCTCCGCCTGGCGAACGGGCATTTGCGCGGACGCCCGACAGCACGCTTGACGTGCGCGGCATGCGCGGCGACGAGGCGGTAGCGCAGCTCGAAAAATTCATTGACGACAGCATGCTCGCCGAACGCGGGGTAATTTTTATTCTTCATGGTGTAGGGACGGGTGCGCTACGCACGCAGATCAGGCGCGAGCTAGCGCAGGCGGCGAGCGTTGCCAAGTTTCGCGCCGGCGAAGCGGGCGAAGGCGGAGATGGCATTACGGTCGCATGGCTTGCGGACTAACTGTCTTGGGCGGAGCGGCGAATGCATCATCTCGCGGCGCGCTGCGGCAAAACGGTTGCGTGCCATGAATCGACCGCTGCGAAATACATTTCTTCGCGTTTACGGTGGCGATTTTTTCGTCGCGGTGTTTGAATCATCCTTGCTTGCGGCTGTACCGGGGGGTGCGGCTGGCGGCGGGCCGGGGGGACCGCCGCTCTGCTTGCTTTTCGAGACGCTCACCGTCGTACGCAAGGTACCGTCATCGCGCGCAACGGTTTCCTCCCATTGATGGAACTGACCAGGCGGCAGCTGCCGCTGGTGGCGTTCCATGGCTAGGCTTGCCGCCGATATCGTCGGCCATGGCCAGGCCTTGTCGACGGTCAGCGTGGCGGTGATTTTTCGAAACGAGCCGACGAGCTCCGCAACCACGCCGGGGGGCAAGTCGACGGCGTAGAGCCGCTGCTTCTGGGCATTGCGCTCGGAGGTGACCTCAAACGTCCAGGTGGTATCGGTCAGGTTCGTGAGCGTATAGGCCGCGGTCTGCGTCATCACGATCGTGCCAAGGCGCAACGTGGTGATAACCTCCCACTTTGCCCCCTTGCCGACCGGCACATCAGGCAATGGCACGACATACGCCAGCCACCGCTGCTTAACCTCGTCGATCGCGAATTGAGTCGCCGGGCTGCTGGAAAGCTTGTCGTGATCAAATGAAACATTGGAGAGGTAGCCGCGTTGGTCGATGGCGGCGGTGAAGGTCTTGCCCTGCAGCGCGGTCTTCCACGCCGATATGGTTGGATCGATGCGCGCCTCTGCACCCGCTTGTCGTGCCTTCGCGGTCACGCCGAACGGGACGCCGATGACCACGGCCTGATCGCCCGACTTGGTGAGCGACCACACCCAGTTTTCAGTAAACGTTAGGTCAACCGGCTTGGTCCACTTGCCCTCGGTCGTATAGGTCTTGGAGCTCAACACAAGCTCGGTGTTGGTTTCGTAGTCGGCGTCGTTTAGGGCGTAGCGGAGCATCGTCCGTGGCTCGGCGCCGGGGACGAGCACGTTGAACCGCCGCTCGATGGGCAGGGTCTTGGGCGTCGCGGGCGCGCTGGAGACGCCGGCGTCGGGGCCGGCATCGTTCGCGGGGGCCGGCTGGTTTGAGTCCTTGCACGCCGCGCTGGCGGTTGCGCATGCGGCGATCGCGACGACCACCCGAGAACGATAAGCAAGCCAAGGCGTTTTCACTTGGACATGGTACGGAATTGGCAGTCAAAGTCCAGTCGGTGCCGCTTCCTAGGGGCGCAGGGGGCAAAGCGCTGTGCCACGGGGACGTCCTTGTTCCAGCCTTGGAGCTCGGCCTCCACATATTGATGCGCCGAACCCGCGGGCAAGCGCTTTGCGATGAAGCGCATAATGACGCCGCGTACGCGCACGGCGGCCATAATCAGCGCGGGGTCGGTCACGAGCGGGGACGCGGCGGCATCGCGCCAGAGGTGATATATAACCTCGCGCTTTTGCGCCGGCGAGAGATCGCGACGCGACCACAATGCATACAGATGGCCTTGCATGAGCTTGTCGGCGGACGCCGCAAGCTCTTGCAGATGCGCCTGCCGCTGCGCGGCGCGGGCCTCGCGGGTGTCGTTGGCATAGACGAGCTTCTTGGCATAATACAAGTCATAGCCGCCAAGCTCGGCGACGATTTCAGTGAGGTCGAGCTTGCCGACAATCGCGGGGATCGGAATGAATACGCCCTCGTCGATCTCGACCCAAATGATAGTTGGCTCGCCGTTAATTGGCGCCTTGTTGCGCATCGCCAGTCGTCCGTCGGCGCTGGTGGTGACCTCGACATCGCCGATATCGCGCGTCCCTGCGCCTTCATTGGCATAGGCCGAGGTGCGCTCGCGCGGGCCAATGCTAAGTGGCGCCATGTCGCGGCTCCAGGCATTGGGATCGCGCTCGCCCGGTTGCCCGACGCCAATTGCCGCCGCGGCGCCGAGGCGCGACGACAGCACGCGCGGACCAAGCCCGAATGACAAGCGACCCGGACCGCTGGTGGTCGTGCCCTGCGCTGGCACCACGGGCGGCTCGGTCGCGGGCGTCGGAGAGGTCTCCGCCGCGGGTGGTCGTGGGCGGCTGCTCGACCGCGCGATGCGAGCGTCACGCGGACCTACGGGTTGAGGGCGCGCGCCCGGCTGCGGGGCGGTTAGCACGATGAACTCGACGGTGGTTGGCGTCGGCTGCTTGAGGCGAGGTGGCCGCGGCGTGGCGGGCCGTGGCATCCACGTCGCGGGGATGGCGAGGTTGGGCGGTCGCGCCGGTTGGCTTTTTGCCCTCGGCTCCACCATGGTCGCGGCAACGATCGCGATCGCCGTGACGTTTACGATCACCGAGACGCCATATGCTCCGACCGACGATTTCACTGCGAATGTCCGACTTCTATGAACTCTGACCTCAAGTGTGCCACAAAGGTTGTCCTGCCGGCGGGCAAAGCGAAGGGCTAAACCCCGGCCGCGCGCCTGGTGACGGCGCGGTGGGGCGGCTATAACGAGCGCATGGCTGCCAAGGACGCTGGCGAGATGGAACTGGCGTTCTACGAGCAGTTCTTTTGGGCCAAGGGCCTAGAGCCCTATCCCATCCAGGAGCAGGCGCTATCGCGCATCTTTGCCGGCGAAAACGTCATGGTGTCGGTGCCGACGGGCACCGGCAAGACCATCCTCGGCAAGGCGGCGATCTACGCGGCGCTGCAGCGCGGCCAGCGCGCGGTCTACACCTCGCCGCTACGGGCGCTAACCGAGGAAAAATATCGCGAGTTCTGCGAGGATTTCGGCGCGCGCAACGTCGGCTTTGCCACCGGCGATTACAAGGTCAATCGCAAGGCGCCGGTTCAGGTCGAGGTCGCCGAGATTCTATGGAACCGCATCTTTTCCGACCGCAGCACGCGCCCCGCGGACGTCGTGGTGATGGACGAGGCGCACTATTTTAATGACCCCGAGCGCGGCTATGTGTGGGAGCAATCGCTCATCGGCCTCGACCCCGCGACGCAAATCGTCTTGCTCTCGGCAACGGTCGGTCGGCCGGAAAAATTTTGCCACTGGGTCGAGCTGACGCGGCGGGCGCCGCTGCATCTCATCGAGTCGCGCGAGCGCAAGATTCCGCTGGAGCACCAGTTTCTTGAGGAGCCGGTGCTCGACGTGGTCAAGGAGCTGGCCCACCGCGGCGACGTGCCGGCGATTATTTTTGTGTTTGGCCGCGAGCAGTGCTTTGACCTCGCACGCCTGCTCAAGAGCTGCCGACGCTTTACCACCGATGAAGAAAAAGCCGCCATCGAGGCGCGCTGCGACGACGTCCTCATGCAGCACGGCGCAGCCAAGGAGCTGCGACCGCTGCTGGTCCACGGCATCGGTCTGCACCACGCCGGCATCTTGCCGCGCTACAAGCAGCTCGTCGAAGAGCTTACGTTGGCTCGCCTGGTGAAGTTCGTGGTGTCGACGGAGACCATCGCCGCGGGCATCAACCTGCCGGCGAAGGTGGTCGTGTTTCCATCGCTTCGCAAGTTCATCAAGAAGGAGGCGCGCTTTGTTACGCCTGCCGAGTTTCACCAGATGTCGGGCCGCGCGGGACGACCGCAATTTGACGACAAGGGGCTCGCCATTGCCTTGGCGCCCGAAGAGGTAACCACCGAGCTGCGGCGAGAGCAGAAAAACGCCAAGAAGGGCGGCTTTGGCATCGAGGAGGAGAAGCTGCGGCGCAGCGTGTATGGGCGCCTGCGCGTCGAGGCGCAAAAGCGCGGCGATGTGCTTTGGACACCCGAGGTGCATGCCGAGCTGGTAAGTGGCGAACCCGCGATGTTGGCATCGCGCACGAAGATCTCCGCCGAGCAAGTGCTCGCCATTGGCCTGCCCGATCTCGCGGCGGCTCCGTTACCCGGGCAGGCGGCGGTCGAACCATCGCCGGAGGTGGTCGCGGCGGCGGCGGCGCAGGCGCTCGTCACGAAGTCGCTGCCGCCGTCGCTTCGCCTCGATATCGTCACCGTCATCGACAACCTCTTGCTCGATGACCGCGCCAAGCGCGAGCAACACAAGATGCTGGCGCAGCTCGTCGCCAACATGCGGGCGATTGAAGTGATCGATGAGCACGGCCACCAGGTGCGCGGGCGCATGATCCGCGAGCTGCAGGGCATGGACGCGCTGTTTATCTATTTTGCGCTGTGGCAGGAAGACCTAAGCTACGAGGGCATGCGCGAGCTGGTCGAGTATCTCGTCGATCACGACGCCATCCAGCGCCTGCTCGATCGCAAGGGCGAAGACAAAAAGCGCGAGTGGATTCGCGAAAAACTGCGCGACCTGCGCAACGCCAACGGCCTGGCGGCGTGGGAAGACGCCGAGGCCTTGTATGACGCCGAGTTTCCGCGGCCGCTCACCCGCGCGGAGGTGTTGTTTGGTCAATTTACGGCCGTGGTGCCGCACCCCGAGCTGCACGGCGGCAAGAAGCCCAAGAACGTGTGGGCGCAGCTCGAGGACGAGGGCACCACGTTCATGCGATTTTGCGAAAAGCACGATCTGCAGCACGAAGAAGGCAACTTGTTTTCCTATCTCATTCGCGTCATGAATACGGCGCGCAAGTTATTTGAGGCCTCCCACGTGCCGGGGTTTGAGGTGCTCGCCGAGCGCGTGCGCGATTGCCTGGCACGCGTCGACGTGCGGCTCGATCCCAAGCACGCGCACTACGCGTAATTTGGCCCTAGCCGCGGAAACGGCGACTCTCGGCAACCACCTGCTCATACGCGGCGAGCTGCGCCGCTTTTACCTCGGCGCTCCATGACAAGACCGTACCGAGCATGTCGGCGACGCGCGGCGCGACGTCGAGGCCTTGCGCAAGCCCGACGAGCATGAGCGGCATGCGCCGCGCGAGGACGTCTTCGACGGTCTTGGCGTGTTCGTGGGCGATCGCGAACGCCACCTCGGCCCAGACATAAGGCAGGTCGGGATTGAGACGCACGCCAAGCTGTGGTTGCGCGGTGATGAGGTCGGCGACAAGGGCGGCGCGGGCGCCGTAAACGCCGCACAAGTGGGTGGCGGTGTCGGTATCGAGCTTGTGCGTGCGGGTCAGCTCATGGCCAATGGCCGCCACGGCGTCGAGGGTGGGCTCCTCGAGCCCCTGACCACCGGGCAGGGGGCGATGCTTGGTCTTGACCATGTCGATGGTACGGCCCTTCATCGCGGGGTCGTGCGATCGCAGCCACTTCACGGCGGCATCAACGACCTGCTTGGCCATGCGGCGATATGTCGTGAGCTTGCCGCCAGCGACGAGGACGATGCCCTCGTCGCGCACGAAGATTTCGTGTTCGCGTGACACCGCCGAAGCGCTCGCGGTCTCAGCTTGCGCGATCAGCGGGCGCAGGCCAGCCCAGGTCGAGATGACATCGGATGGCGAGATATCCGCGGTGGGGAAATACGCGTTGGCGCTCTTGCACAGGTATTCGATGTCGGCGGCCTCGGCGTGGACGTGGTCCGGATCGCCCGCAAAATCGGTGTCGGTGGTGCCGAGCACGATGCGCTCGTTCCACGGAATGGCGAACATGACGCGGCCGTCGATCGAGGAGATCAGCGTGATCGCACGCGCGAGCGGCAACTTGTGGCGCGGCACTACGATATGCACGCCCTTGGTGCGTCGCAGCAGGTTGCGGCCAAAGGGAATGCCCAGCCGCTGTGCGACTTCATCCGTCCATGCGCCCGCCGCGACGATAACCGCGCGCGCGAGCACGTGCCGCTCGCGGCCGGTGGTGTGGTCGTGGACCACGACGCCGGTGACGCGGCCGCTGGGCTGACGCAGGAATTTTATCACGCTGGCGTAGTTGTGGCAGTGGGCACCCAGCGCCTCGGCGTCGAGGATATTTTCCAGCGTCAGGCGCGCGTCGTCGGTAGCGCAGTCGTAGTACTCAATCACGCCTTGCATGCCCTCGCCGCCTAGCAACGGCTCGAGCGTCAGCGCGCGCTTGGCGCCGCGATGGGTGCGGTGCATGCGCGGGGCGCGAAACAGCGCCAGCGAATCGTAGATCCATAGGCCAATGTTCATGAGCTCAAGCCCTGGCTTGGTGTCGGCATAGATCGGCACCAAGAATGGCAAGGGGCGCACGAGATGTGGCGCCATCTTGGTTTGCAATAAGCGTTCGCTGACCGACTCAAACACCAAACCCAACTCGCCGTGTTGCAGGTAGCGCAGCCCGCCGTGCACCAGCTTGGAAGATTTGGACGACGTGCCGCTCGCGTAGTCACCTTTTTCAAAGAGCGCGACGGCAAGGCCACGCAGCGCGGCGTCGCGCGCCACGCCCGCGCCCGTGATGCCGCCGCCCAACACAATCAAGTCATAAATGGGTTCGGACATTCGTTGGCCGTTAGTTGGCAATGATCACGGGATAGGCATTGGTCTTGTAGAATTGTGGGTAGCGGTCAAAGGTTATAGCGCCGAAAATATTAATGGCAATCGCAAGCACGACGGCGGCGCGAAACCACCGCGAACGCGCGACGCCCCCGAGCGCCAAAATTCCAAGCAGCAGCACCATATAGTCGAGGCTGAAGCGGTAACCGAACTGGACCCAGCCGCTGTTTTGGTAGAACAGCGCAGGCAGGGCGACGGCGGCGGCGCTAATCGCCAGCGATCGCCGCAGCGCGCGGCTAATTGGAATTACCACCGCGTCGCGAGCGGAAGGAAAAATCATGGTTTGATCCGTTGGGGCGCTGGTGGCGTGCGCACCTCCGGCGAGCAGCCACAATAAAAATGGCGACGTCACCCAAAGCGCCATGCCGTGGCCGGAGACGGCAATCCACGGCGCCTGGCCGAGCCAATGCGGCAAGAGCGTGAGCGCGACGCTGAGATTGCGGCTGAGGTATTCATACGCAAACAGCCCATGCTGCTCGATCTGAAGCTGTTGGCGCACGTCGAGATAGCTATGACCGAATTCGGTAAACGAGCCAAAGCGCGCATGATTGTGCCACATCGCCGCGGCGGCAAACGCGACGGCTGGGAGGACAAATTGCACCAAGAGCCAGGCGCGGCGGCGCCCTGAGCCGGCTACTCGCCACACCTCGAGCAAAAATAACGGCATCATGAAGACCATCGGCGTGCGCGTCAGCACCGCGGCGCCAAAGGCCAGGCCGGCGAAAAACGGCGCACGCGCGCCGAGCGAGGCGGTGGCGTAAAGCAGACACAGCAAGACGCCGGTCACGTGCGCCGTGTACCAAACCTTGCCCCCGACAGAGGCGTAGAGCAACACCGAGCCTAAGACGAGCGCCAGCGTCAGCCACACGTCGTCGGCATGGGCCTTGGCCGGCACCGCGTCGCCGTGGATTTCCCGGCGCAGGCGGCGCAAGAAGAGCAGACACAGGGGCGCGATCATGGCGGCGAGTACGACGGTGGTCGCGACGTCGTTGCCATCTCGTCCGGAGGTGGCCGCGACCGGCAACATCAGCAACGTGGGGAAGGGAGGAAACGACATGTAGATTGCCTCGCGGCCCCACTGCGCGATCTCGGCAATCGGCATGGTCTCGCCGGTGGTGGCGCGAAACATGTCGGGCTGCGTTGTGAGGCGTCGGCCCCAACGCGTCTCGCCCGAGGCGAGGGTCACTTGCGTGAGCTTGGCCCAGTCTTGATCTTGCAGCGGGGGCGCAATCTCGAGCGAGCCATGTAGCCACGCATCGGCTTGATAAACAAATTGTGGAGCCGCCGAGCCACGCGTTAGGCGCTCGCCGGCAAGCGCCGCGAAGATGGCGAGGCCGAGGGCAAACGGGAGCAGGTAGTGGCTGGCGAAAAAACGCAAGTGGGCCGGCAAATGATAGCATGGGCCCGCCATGGCCACGCAAGCCGCTCCAGCGTCTCGATGGCAGCGCGCGGCGCCTTGGCTTGGGGTGGGTATGCTTAGCTTGGCCGCCCTTATCAGCGTGTGGCGGTTGCAGCATGCGGCGCCACCGGCAAACGCCGATTGGCGTGTGGTCGCGGCCGCCGTCGCCGCGCAGTGGCAACCCGGGGACGTCGTGGTTGCGGCGCCGTCATGGACGTCGCCGATCGCGCGGCGCTTTATCGCTGCCATGGGCGATGTCGATGCGGCAACCAAGATGGACTTGGCGGCGGTGTCGCGCGCGTTCGTGGTCACGCCTACGCGCGATCGTCACCTGGCGCGGCCCTTGCTCTTGGCGAGTGGGTTTACCGCGGGCTCGCCGGCGCATACGCAGACCATCGGCGCGCTGACGTTAGCGCGCTTTGAACAGCAGCCCGTGGCGGTGATCGACAACTTGCTGGCGCACCAAGCGAGCACAATTGCGGAGGTCGGCGAGGTGGCACACGCCGGCTATGCGCCCAAGCGGTGCGTACAGCTCGTGCCGCCGCCCGGCGGCCAAAGCGAGATCTTGGTCGACATGACCTTAGGCACGACGCTGGTTGGATACGTTGGGCTTGCCGATGTGTTCACACGCCGCAACGTGCGGACGGAGGGCCACCTGCGCATCGAACAAGTGGCCGCCGATGGCGCGCGCATCGTGCTCGCGCAGCAAGTCGTCGGCGTAGACGATGGGTGGGTGCGCTTTGCGGCAACGACAAAGCCCGGCATGGCGCGGCTGGCGTTTGTCGCGAGCTCGCCCGCGCGCGATGGCCGCGACCGGCGGCTATGTTTTGCCGCAGAGGCGCGGCCGTGACCTCACCGCCATTTGTAAATGCATCCGCGGCTCCGCCACGCCGCCGCGTGGCCTTGGCGGCGTTGGTGTTCGTCGCGGCGACAACGCTGACGATGTGGTGGCAAGCTTCGGTCGGCATCGCCCGCGACGAGGCGGTGTATATGCATGCCGGCGACCGCTATGCGCGCTGGTGGGGGCGGTGGCTCACAGGCGATGGTGGTGGCGACAAGGCGGCGATTGCGGCGGCCTGGGGTGGCCCGCGCGACACCGACAATAACCGCGAGCATCCGCCGCTCATTAAGACGCTGATGGGCGCCAGCCACGCGATCGCCGTCAACGGGTTTGGCGCGCGCGGCACCGCCGAGCTCGCGAGCTATCGCGTGATAGGCGCGCTATTTATGGGTTTGCTCGCCTTAGTCTGCTTTGTATGGGCGTCGCAATTATGGGGCGTGGCCGCCGGCGCATGGGCAAGCCTCTTTGTGATGTGCATGCCGCGTGTGCTGGGCTATGCGTCCGTGGCGTGCTTTGACGTCCCCATCGCCACGCTGTGGCTGGCCTGCACGTATGCCTATTGGCGCGCGCAGACGTCGCGGCGATGGTGCGTCGCGCTCGCGCTCGTGCTGGGCGCTGCGCTCGCGACCAAGCACAACGCGCTCATCTTGCCGTGGGTGTTTGGCCTGCATTCGCTCATCGTTACGTGGCGACAAGGGAGGGCTAGCCACGGCAGCAGGTGGCGCGCGCTGCGTGCGCGTTGGCCGATCGTGGTCGCGATGGCCTGTGCGCCGCTGGTCTTGCTGCTGCTTTGGCCGTGGTTGTGGCTGGCGCCCGTTGACCACACGGTGGCGTGGCTGCGATTTCACCTAACCCATGTGCACTACAATTATGAGTATCTCGGCACCAACTACAACGCGCCGCCCTTTCCGTGGCATGTGCCGCTAGTGACGACCGCGCTCACGGTGCCCTTGGTCACCCTGGTGGCGGCGGTCCTCGGCGGCGTGTCGCTGTGGGTACATCGAGCGCGAGCGCGCCTGCCCGGCGAGGCGGCGCAGGACCCCACGCACGGCGCCGTGTCGCTACTAATCATCTCTGGTAGCCTGGCGCTGGCGCCGTTTATGCTCGGCTCGACGCCGATTTTTGGCGCCGAAAAACATTGGCTGGCGGCGCTCGCGGTCATCGCGATGGTGGCGGGCGTCGGCGCGGCGCGGGCCATGGCCGCGCTGGCTGAGCGGCGAGGCGGAACGCTTGCGCGCGCGTGCTGCGGCTTGCTCATCGCGGTCGCCTTGGGGCAGGAACTCCATGCCGGCCATCGCGGCGGCCTTGCGCATTACAACGCGCTCGCGGGGGGCGCGAGTGGTGGCGCAGACCTCGGGATGAATCGCCAGTATTGGGGGCTCTCGGCGCGGCAGGCCTTGCCAGCCCTCGCGGGGCTTGCGGCCCCAGCCGGCGCTGGCGCGTCACTCAAAATCTATACGCACGATGCCGCGCCCGCGTGGGCATTTTATCGCCGCTTTGGCATGGTGCCGGGCTCGTGGCAAGACAGCGGCGCCGAGTTGCGCGGTATCGAGGCCGCCGATCTCGCGCTGGTGATTCATGAAAAACATTTTGCGCGCCACGAGGCGATGATCTGGCAGGCCTATCAGACCGCGGCGCCGGCCCAGGTGATCACCGCTGCCGGCGTGCCGGTGGTGTCGATCTATGTCAATCCGCAGGGGCGCGCCGCTACGGGGACAGCCGCACGTCATCGAGATTGAGATGGCCCCAACCACCCGGGTCGTCATCGATAGCGACCAAGGTTGCGAGCTGCCCGCGATACGCCGCCACGTCCCACGCAACGCGCTCCATCGCCTCGCTGCTCGTGCGCGGACTCGCCGTTAGCACCACGCGATCATTGACGCGCAGCTCGACGCGCAGGCGCGTGGAATTTGCGCCGCCGCCGAGCAGAAAACTGAGGCTCGAGCCGTCGAGCACGAAGCCTCGCAGCCACAGCTTGCCGGCGCTCTGATCGCCTTGATGCATGCTAGAGGCAAACCGGCGGCCCTCGTACCCCACCACGAGGCTTTGTCCGGAAACCGGACGATCAACAGGTCGCAGCCCAAAGGCGGTGCCCTCGGCGACCCAGCCGCCCCACGCAGGTGCCTCGAAATCGCCGAGCACGATGGTGCCAGGCGGGGGCAGGGGCGACGACCCTATGGGGAGCCAAATGCTGGTCGGGACAACCTTGGCACCAGAGCGCAGCCGCGGCCCCGCCTGCTCGCGCGCCAACAACCGCACCGGCTTGTAGTGCGCACGCAGCAGCTCCGACGTCGCGGCGTCGATGTGCACGTCGCGATCGTCGAGCACCAAGGCGCCAAAGCCACGCGCCCGCACCGCCTCCGCCAGCGCCGCGATTTGGCGTGGCGACTTACCTTTGCGCCGCGACGTCACGTCGATGATGCCCATGCGATGCGCCCATGGCTGTTTGCCCGCGAGCTTGCCGTACCAAGGATGAGAAGGCACCCACACCTCGCCCGGCAGGCTGGCGATCTCGTTGATCAGCGCCGCGCCCGCCGCGCGATCGTGCGCCGAAGGGGCGAGGTCGCGTGTGGGACGGTGCTCGCTCGCCAGCGCGCCACAAAGCAGCGTCGTCGCGCCGACTAGGAGCAACCGCGCGCGCCAGGTATGCGCGCTCTGCAGCGCCGCGATGATCAGCGCGCCGCACGCAATCGCGCCGTGCAGCAGCGCGGGCATATAGGCGTTAAAATGCGCATACTGCGTGCCCCAGCCAATCGCGCCCACCACCAACGAGGCGCCGTAAATCGTCGCCCAGCGCCAAAACAGGCGCACCCCGAGCTCGGCGTGGCGGGTCATGACGAGGTTGCCTGCGAGGATCGTCAGCAGCGCGGTGAGCAAGAGGCCGCGCACGTCTATCAGCGCCACACCGACGTTGGCGACAAGCGCTAGCACCAGCCACCACAAGGCGGCGCGCCGCGCGCGCGATGCGACATGGATCAGCGCCCACAACACGCCCCCCGCGAGCGCTAGCGAGATAGGCCACACGGCGAGCACCTGATTGGGAAATGATTGCCAAACGCGCGCCCAGCTAAACTCGTGTTGTTGGTGCAGCTCAAACACGTAGGTCCAGAACCAACCGCTCGACGCGCCATTTAGCACCCAGCTAAAGCCAAGCCCAAGCCCAGCCGCAATCGGGATCATGATCCACATCCGGCGCGGCGACGTCACCAGCATCAGGCCCCCGAGCACCAAGACGTAGATCACCCCGGTTTGCTTGCAGAAAAACGATAGGGCCAGCAGCGCCGTGACGGCGACCAGGCGCATCGGCAACGGCGACTCTTCGGGTTCCCGCACGTAGACAAAGCAGCTAACCGTCACCATGCATAGAAATAGGCTATCGGCGCGCGCGAGATCGAACCAGCCATCGACGAAGCGGTACCCCGCCGCATAGCCGGCAGCGGTCACCAGCGCGGCCACCCACAGCTCCGGACGCCACGAGGTTGCCTTGAGCGTCTGGGTCGCGGGCGAGCCGGCCTGCGACGCGAGCAAGGGGATGCCTTCGCGCCACAGGCGAAAACGCCGAAAGTGCACCCAGGTGCCGATCAGCGTCGCTAGCAACGCGGCGATGGAAACCCCACGCGCCAGGCCATAGGTGATGCCTGCGACCGAGCCGAGCAGCGCGATGATTGCCGGGTACAATGGCGTATAGAGAAATGGAATGAACGATACCGACGGCGCGACATATACGCCTTGACCGGTCGCGATGCGTGAGGCGTGATGCAGCGTGCCGCCCTCCATCCACTCGAGGTCATATGGGTAGCTGGCGCGCAGCGCGATGGTGGTGCCGACGTCGATGAGCACCCAAAGCGCAAAGCCTGCCGCGACCGTCCAAAGCAGGCGTTCGAGATGCTTTGGCCAAGGGGTGCCGTTCACGGCAGCAGCTCCACGCGCGCGACCTTGGCGCGATTTTCTTTGACTACGATGGGTGAGCTCTGTTGCGGGCTCGCCTTGGCGGCGATCGTCAGTCTGTGTTCGCCACGCCACGCGCCAACCCACAGCTCATACGAACCAAGCGGCGCATCGGCAGGAATCGCCAGCGTCGATCGATAGCGAATATATTGTCCGGCACGCCACCACGCAAACGGCCGCGCGGGCTCGTGATCTCCAACCAGGCGCCGATGCTGAGGGCCCTGCGCGTGCACGAATAACTTGTAGCCGGCGGGTGGCGCGCCGTGGGCCGCAAACGTCCATGTAAGTTCGATGATGTCGCCTCGGCGCGCGACCTTGGGCACCTGCAGGTCGAGCAACTCGATGTGTTCGCCGAGCCAAAGCGACAAGCCGCGCTCGCTCGGGGGTGCGGGCAGCAACGCCGCAGCCGCGCCTTCGGGCACTTGCGATCGGTCAACGAATTGCGCCAATGCCGCGCGCTCATCGGCGCAGGCGCCTGGCTGGCCGCTTAAATCGCGCGTTTCGTTCGGATCGATCTCGACGTCGTAGACCTGCCAGCTGGCGATTGGCGACATGGTGTAGATGACGTGGCACCTCGCCGAGGCAACCCCGCGCACCTCGTTGTTGTTTTCATAGGAGAGCTCTTGGAACACCAAGGCAGGTGCGGCCGCGGCGCGGGGCCGCAACGCGCTCTGGCCCATGAGGTTGCCTAGGAGCGCCGAGTCTCGCAGATCGAGTAGGTCAGCCACGGTGGCGGCGATATCGATGTGTCCCGTCGGCTGGGGCTCGACGCGCGCGGGCAGGCCGGGCACAAACATCAGCAGCGGCACGCGCGTCTGCGCGGCATAAAGATGATAGCCGTGAAAGGCGACGTCGTGTTCGCCAAAACCCTCGCCATGATCGCCCGTCACGATGATCGCGGTGCGCTCGCGCAGGCCAAGCGAATCGAGCGTTGCCAGCAGGCGCCCAAGCTGGAGGTCGGTGAAAAAAATCTCTTGGTCGTAGCGGCCTTGCTCGCCGGGCCACGCCGGCGCCTCGCGATGCGCCTCGTACTCGTAGTGCGGATCGTAGTAGTGCACCCACAAAAAAAACGGCGCGGCGGTGCGTGCGCTGACAAACTCAATCGCCTTGTCGGTTTGCTCGCGCGACGAGCTGCCGCGCGTATGCGCCGGTCCTTGGCCTGGCACGCCGTGGTGCAGGCGACGATTGTCGTTGTCGTAGACCGCAAAGCCTTGGTTCATACGTCGCTTGGGATCAAAGTAGTCGTAGTTCAAGATCGCGCCGGTCTCGCGCCCTGCGGCCTGCGCCAGCTCTCCAAGCGTAATGGCCTGCGGCAGCAAGCCGGGCCAGCCAGGGGCGCTCGTGTCGTAGCGCGCCGAGAGTGGCAGGCGTCCGGTGAGGATGGCGGGGATCGAGTAACGCGTTGAGGGCGCGTGCGCCCACGCATTGGCAAAGCGCGTGCCGCGCGCGGCGAGCGCGTCGAGATTCGGCGTCGTGACGCGCTCGTAACCATAGGCGCTGAGTCGATCGGCGCGCAGCGTATCGATCGTGATCACGATGATATTTAGATCGGTGGGTAACGGCGCGCGCGGCGCCTCGGAAAATTGCGTCGCGGCGGTTGGGGCCGCAGCCTGGTCCAGGCGCAGATCGCCGCCAAGGCAATTTTGGTCGATGCCGTCGTCGGGGATATCCGCCGCGCCGGGATGAATGTCGCGATTAAGATCATCGCAGTCCCCGCCGCCAAACCAAGCGGCGTGGCCATCGCGGTCCAGATCGATCGCGCGGCCCAGGAACGCCGCGATGCCGCCGCCCAGCCCGGTGTATCCCGCGGCCTTGCTCACGCCGGCATGATTGCCCAGCCAAAGCGCGAGCAATGATGCGGTGATGAGCAGCACCCAGGTTGTGATGGCGCGCGGACGCGAACGGCGCCGCCACCACATCGCAGCGGCGGTCGCGATTACGAGGCTTGTCGCGACAACGATCGCCCGCAAGGGCATCGCCGCGGCGGTCTCCGGCGCGCGCGCTACCAACCAACTAATGGCGGCGGTACTCAGCGCAAGCTTGACGACGAAAGCGAACCACCACGTGCTCGAGAACTCGTGCACGTCGCGCGCGCGCCGCAGCAGCACATGCAAGACGGTCGCGACCCGCGCCGTCAGCAGCGCCGTCGCGGCGAGTGTGATCGTGATGACGCCAGCACCCCCAGCATGGCGATAAGCACCACGAGGTCGTGGCGCTTGCGACCCTCGAGCGCCAGGCTGCCAAAATGAAAGACGACGTAGCCCGCGCTCGCAAACGCGATCAGTGCGACCAATGTCGCGGCCAGAGGCCACAGCGCGGCGGGTTGCCCTGTTTGGCGCGCCTGGTGGTGATGGCGCGCGATCGCGGCAAAGGCCATTGCTACGGGATTTGTTTCGCCGGCAATTAAGGCAACGCCTCGCCACGCCAACGCGCCGCCCAGGGCTAACCAGCCACAGGCGGCCGCGTACGCGCAGGTGACGTACCCGACGAATGGTACGAGCTGGGCGCCGTGCACAAATTCGCGGGCGGCGCCGAGCCGCAACAGCGCGTCGGCTAGTCCGATTAGACCTCCGGCGAGCAAGCCCGCCTGCATCGCGACAAGCGCGAGCGGCCATGCGCGCCCGCCAGCGTCGGACGACGCGTCGCGCCCAGCGGGAGGTGGCACGGCCATACCGCGACAGTAGACCCAATCTTCGCGGCAATGGAAAGGCGCGTGGTGCGCTTCCGGGGCGCCGCGCGTCGGCCGGCGCATCCCGGGGCCGCAGGCGAGGGCGGGCGCGCTGTGATACGGTGCGCCCGTGCCTTTTGCCATGGTCTCTCCGGCGTCTAGGATGCGTGGCGCGACAGCGGAGGCGTGGGCGACGGCGCTCGCGGTCGTGGTGGCAGGCGTCGCGCTGTGGTGGCACGCGCAGCGCTATTGGTTCGTCACTGACGACGCCTTTATCTCGCTCGTCTATGCGCGCAATCTCGCCGAGCATGGGCAGCTCGTGTTTAATCTCGGCGAGCGCGTCGAGGGCTATACCAATTTTGCGTGGACGGTATTGCTCGCAGGGGCGATTAAGCTTGGCGCCGTGGGCGACGTCGCGGCGTTGTGGCTCGGCCTTGCCTTTGGCGTCGGTACCATCGCCGGCGCGGCGGCGTGGCTGCGCGCGGTGCTGCCGCCGGATGTTGCGCCGTGGCCCACGCTGTGGAGCGCGGTGCTCGCCGGGTTGCTCGCGGGCAGCGCGGGGATGGCGGCGTGGAGTGCGGGCGGGCTCGAAACGCAGCTCGTAACCTGCGCCTTGATGTGGATGTTTGTCGGCTACGAGGGCGTGCGCTGCGCCGCCCCGCGCGCAGGCAGCGCGAGGCCATCCGCGACCGTGGCGTGTTGGGCGATCATTGCCGTCCTCACGCGTCCGGACGCCGCGGTGTTTGTCGCCGCCCTTGGGCTGCATCGCGCCGCGGCCCTCGCACGTGCGCGCGCGTGGCCCCATCGTCGCGATTGGCTAGTCGCGGCCGCGTTTTTGTTGGTGGTCGGCGCCTATCTCGCGTGGCGCCGCAGCTACTACGGCTACTGGCTGCCCAATACGTATTACGTCAAAGCCACCGGCGCATTTTCGCCGCCAGCGTTGGCGGCCCAGGTTTGGCAAAACGGTTGGTACTACTGGCGTGCGTGGCTCGCTCATCTGGGCGGCGTCGCGCCGGTGCTGCCATGGGTCGGTGCGGTCATCGCGGGCATCGGCGCCCTGCGCCTGGCGTCGCGCGCGCCCTACGTCGTCATCGCGCTTTTGCTTTACGTCCCCTATGTCGCCTCAGTCGGTGGCGATTTCATGGGGCTGTTTCGCTTTGTTATGCCCGTCACCGTCATAGCCATCGTCGCGGCCGTGCTTGGGCTTGAGTGGCTCGTTGAACTATTTTGGCAAGGTGGGCGCGCCGCCCGCGTCGCCGCGTCGCTCGCGGTAATCGCGCTCCTGCTGAGCTGGGGCACCAGCCAACAGCGCCTCACCGACGCCAGCCTGCGCGCCGGCAATTATCGCAACGATCGCGGCATCGACACGCCGCGCTTTCTCATCGACTACACGCACGATCGCGCGCGCATCGGCGCGGCGCTGGCGCCTTGTGTGCGACCGTCCGATCGCGCCATCGTCGGCGGCGCCGGCGCGCAGCCGTATTTTGCGCGCCTGCGCGCTATCGATCTCTTTGGCCTAGTGTCTGCCGAAATCGCGCACGGCTCGCCGCGCGTCAGCGCGCGCGCCGGCCACAACAAGGTGGCCAGCAACGACCTCTTGTGGGCCTATCAACCGACCCTAGTATTTGCCTGCTACGACCTCACGACGTCGCTACCTCGCGCCGATTTGCGCTGCGGTGCATTTTGGCGCCAGCGCGATTTTGAGCAAGTGACCATGCGCATCCCCGGCCTGCGCGAGCGCGGCGAGTACTATACATTTTGGGCGGCGCGCAGCCGCAATTTTCGCTGCCCTGGCACCGTGCTGCGGCGCTGAGCTCAGCGGGTAGAATAGACAATCAGCGGGTCGGTCGGCGTGGAGGGATGGCCGAGTTCGAGCGTAATCGCTTCGTTGGCCCCCAGTGCCGCGGCAATCAAGTCGCAGGACTCCGCCGCCGCGCAGGTGACATCGCGCTGGCCGAGCAAGCTAAAGCTCCCGGTCGCGGCGTCGCCGTTCGCATAGGGCGCGGTTAGCGCTATCTCAAAGCGTTCATCGATAACCTCGTCGCTTATGACCTCGATGAGCTCATACCGCGCCGAGGACCCATCCTGGGGTGGATTTTCGATCTCCGTGACCTCCACCCGGAGCGCGTAGCGGTGGCCCCATTGGTAGTCGAAACCCTCAATATAGTCGTAGAAGTACCAGTACTCGGAGCCGTCAAGCTCGCTGGCACGCAAGCAGAGCCGCAAGTTCTCGCCCACGCACGGTACCCTATAGTGGTCGACGAGCATGATTCCCTGTTCTCTGTCCGCGGAGCCGCACGCGGAGCCAACAAACCAACCCAAGATCATGATGAAGGAAAATTTCATAAGGTGGAGAAACCTATCATTCTCGGTGGCACGCAAAAACAAAAACGCGGTTTGCGGATAGGGCCGTGCACCCGGCGTAACGCGGCCGTGCTAAGGATCACGGCGGCAGGGCGCGTGCGTGGCGTTGCGCACAGAACGCTAGGGTCGCGCTCGCATCGGTGTAAATGGCAGATGTTAGACCCGGTGACACTGCTTTACGAATCTATCGTTTCTGGCGCTCGTGGAGTAAGTCAACAATCTCCACGCTCCCCTGCTTGCGAGCGATGTCTACCGCGCTTTCCCCCGTTTTATTGGTGTGCGCGGTATCCGCACCGTGGTCCAACAGCAGCTCGACTAGATCCTTTTTGTTCCGACGAACGGCGTAGATGAGCGCGGTGTCGCCTAATTGGCTGGCATGATTGACGAGCGCACCATGGACGATAAGCAACTTGGAAATGTCAGGGTCTAAGGATCCCATGAGCGGACTAACACCGCGCTCGTCTGCCTGGTTGACGTTCGCGGCGGCGCTGATAAACGCCCTGACAGTACACACGTTCGGCTCGAACGCGGCATATGCTGCGATGAGCAACGGCGTCCGGCCCAAGTCGTCTTTGGCGTTAGCGTCGGCATGCTGGCCGAGCAAGTAGTTTGTCATTTCACAATGCCCAGCCAGCGCGGCGTAATGCAAAACATTCATTCCGCCATCAAATTTGCTGTTGATATTTGCTTTGGAGGCGAGCGCCCGCTTCACGCCGTTTAAGTCGCCTCCTCGTACGGCCTCGTGTAACGCCTCGTCGTTCCTGGAGATTTTTAAAGCGTTTGGTTTTTGGTCTCGTTCGCGGCACGACGTGACGCAAAGAAGGGCCAGCACAATCAGTATTGTGTAAGTCGACATAGGACCAGGCTTCGCGGTAGCAAATCCACAACGCTCCAGGCAGCATTTGTTACATGCCACTTGCTGATGCGCAACAGGATCCGCTACGTGAGCCGCCCGGCGGACCCGCGAACCAAGGAAGCGAAAACTAGGGTGACACTCTCGCGCCTCCCCAATAGCCTGTGACCCGGGGGGATGTAACGCTGCAGATTGGGGGATGGCCGCCGCTGGCGGTTCCATCACCCGCCGCGGCCAGCACTTTGCCATAGACATCTGATTGGGTAACGTCTAGCAAGGGGGGGGGCGAGGCGCAAATGCAGGTTATTAGATTTATATTTCTCGTCTTTGTTGCCGGATGCGGCACCGAAGGGTTTGGGACGGCTAGCTCACCGTCCCCTGATGCCGGGACATCACCCGACGGGGCACTAGCGGACGCAAATCCATTAGACGCCTCACCTCCGACGGACGCCAATCCGCCCTTTGATGCAACGCCGATTGATGCTCCTGCGCCCGACGCGGGTACGGTCGCAGGGGTTGTCGAGGTCGTAGCCACCGCGCAAGATGGCGCAAACGTTGTCGTTACAAATTCCACCCACGTGTATTGGACTACCCTGTTTGGGAATACGGTAATGCGTGCCTCCCTGACCGGCGATAGCATTGAAACGATCGCCAGCGCCCAAGTCGGAGCCAGCGGCATCGCGATCGACGCCACTCACATTTACTGGACCACCCACCACGGCTTTGGCACAGACGTGGTGATGCGGCGTCCGCTAGGAGGAGGGGGGCTGGAAACCGTTGCGAGCGGCCAAGATGACTGCGGCAGCATAACTCTCGATGACGTGAGTATCTTTTGGACCTGCACTGGCTCCGACAGCGTCTTCCGCCGGGCTAAGTCGGGAGGTCCCATCGAAGTTGTTGCTAGCTCGCAAATTGGGGCATGGGGCATCGCTGTCGACGACTCCCATATCTACTGGACAACAATTAATACCAACACGGTGATGCGCCGGGCAAAAATAGGGGGCGCCGTGGAGACGATTGCCACCGAGCAAGATTTTCCGCATGGGTTGGCGGTCGATGCAACGCACGTCTATTGGTCTACCCACGTAGGAAGCACCGTGATGCGACGTGCGAAAGCTAGTGGTCCCATAGAGACAATTGCTACTGAACAGGGAGCGCCCAGAAATGTGGTGGTCGATACCAATTACGTCTACTGGACAAGTGGTGGCTTCATCGGCGACGGAACCATTCGGCGTCGAAAGCACTCGGGCGGACCAGTGGAAACCTTGGCAGACAATCTACAAGCCCCCACAGGCATTGCGTTACGCGGAGCCCACGTCTATTGGACCAATCTCATCGGCGACTCCGTTATGCGCACAACGCGCTAGCTCAGCGGTGCGCGCTACATCGCGACGCGGACGCCGATGCCGAGCATCAGCAAGGGATAGGCGTCGTCGTCGGTGGATGGATAGATCGCGTCGCCGCCTTGCGCCGGATAGTGCGGCGGCGGGAGCTCCTTAAATATCGGCACAAAGAAGCGGCCCTCGGCATACACCGAAACCGCGCGGCTGCGCAGCAAGATCACGGCGCCGGTTGCGAAGGCGCCGACTTGCCGCACGCTGGTACTTTCGACCACGCCCCATTCGTCGCGCGCGAGCAACGGCACGTTGGCCTGGCCGATGCCACCGCCAACCGAAATGGGCAGCAGCGGCAGGCGGAGGCGAATGGCGATGGCGTTGAACCTAAGGCGCCCCGAAGTGTTGGACGCGTGCAGGCCATCCTTGGCGCGCGTTGAATAACTGCTGAGCATCCATTCCAGCGACAAGCGGTCGCGAAACATGACACCCAGGCCGAGGTTGGTGCCGGTGCCAATCAGATACGTCGGATGATTTGTTATCGCCGCGCCGCCCAGCTCGGCTGAAACCGTTACGTGCGACGCGCTCGGCTCGGCATTCGCAGCGCGTGAGGACGCGGCGGCGATCAGCAGGCCGCATGCGGCCGCGATCCAGAACGTGGTGCGGCCGTTAGAACGCAAGGCCCACCTCCGCGGTTGCCGTCAAACTACTCGCCCGCATGCGGTCGATCGAGACCTCGCCGCCGATATAAAAGAACGGGCCCATCCACTGCGAACCGAGGCGAAACGTCTGCGGCCCGGGCGCAGCGTCGATCGTTTTAGCCAGCATGGGCTGCAAGTTCATATCTGTTTGCGCGTACAAAGCGAGTCGCTTGGTTAAGAGCCCGGTGAATTTGACTGGAAAGCCATAGTAGGGCGCACTGAGCGGCCCGGAAACGTTGGCGTTGGTAAGCACGCCGCTGCCGTCATCAGCGACATACTGCCAGTTGCGTCCGTGCATGGTGTACTTGCCGCCCGCCAGGCCGATCGAAAGGTTCGAGCCCGCAAAGCCCAAGGCCTTGCCGGTGGGGATGCGAAAATTGAGCGCCATCATAAAGCCCGACGTATCGCCGCCGAGCTTGGTCGACGCGACATCAACCACGGCTTCGGCGCGGAAGGCGCCGGACAAAATGGCCGGCGCGACGTTTTCAGACCAATCCTTCACGCGCTCACCATATGCCGCCATTTCGGCGGCTGAGGGCGGTGTATACGTAACCTCGGTCTGGGTATAGGTCGTGCAGTAGCCGCCGCCGCAGGTCGTCGATTTGCTGAGAGTTTCGCTCGTGGTGGTGCCGCTGGGAGCCTGCGGCGCGGATAAAATCAGCAGCAGCGCCTTGCTCAGGACACCGCCGTAATCGCGATAGCGAATCGAGGTGGTCGTGCCACGCGAACCTGTCGGCGGCATGAGGTCGTTGCCGTAGCTAGCGCGATAGCCGAGCATGTACGCACCGGAGCAGGCGACGCTCGACGTCGCGGTGGCCGCCACCACGCTGAGCATTGCGAACGTGCGCAGTTTTGCCTTCATCGGCCACCTCCCATGCCTGGCCATGCATAGCGATAGCCGACCCCGAACTCGACACCGGTCGCGCTATAGTCGCCGGCCTCGTCGCCAAGGCCGCCTTTTTCCCATACCAGCCCGGCAAGCAAAAACAGGCCTTTGTCGCTAACCAGCTGCACCCCGGCGTTGATCGCAAAGGATGGCCCTGGGGCAGTTAACTCGTTGGCAATCAGCGCGATGCCGGCCTCGCCGAAGGCGCGCAGTTGCAGCGATCCGCCGGTGTCATCGCCACGGCGCCCGCCGCCGAGCGCGAGCAACGGTACCGACGCTCCGACCGTCGCGCGATCCGCGAATTCATTGGCGCCACCGACGACCCGCTCTGGCGTGGCCGCCGAGCGCGCCCGCACGTTTGGAAACAACATCCCATAGCCAAAGGTCAACTCCGCGATGCGGCCAAGGCGGATCGAGGCGTCGAACATTAAGGTGGTGCTGGTGACGGAAATCTTGTCGCCCTCTACCGCCAGAGGTGGATCCGAGAACTCGCTGCTGGGTGGCGGCGTGACGCCAGCCTTGCCACTTACCAGCACTTGCGTCAGCTTGCCGCTAAAAGCCGCGCAGCCGGTGGAGAGAGCGAACGCAACGGCGAGCACAAACACCGCACGCACGCGAAATCGAGCTACCCTCTGGCGAAGTGTCGTGTCCAACGTTGGGCCCCGCCAAGTACGCTAGCATGCGCGCGGTGCCAAACTCCATCGGCCAGCCGCGCCGAATCAAGATTTCGTGAGCGTGAGGTTCCACGACTGCGAGCAGATGGGTTTTTTGCCGCTAAACGTTTCGGCGACCAAGATCAACGTGCCGCCGCCATTGGTAATGCGACCGCTATAGTTGAAGTGCGTCTCGCCGGCTGTGGCGGACGCTCGCAGCTTGCCCGACGTGCTGGTCTTGCCCTTGGCCTCGGGCACGGCGCCAAACAAAATGGTAACGGCTTCGCCGACGGTGTTAATTGTCAACGAACCATTGGCGGGCGTGGCGGCGGCGTTGGCGCACGTGTTGCTGATGGTGCTTACGGTTGCGGCATAGACCGCCGCGTCGGCGAGGGCGGACGTTGCACCGAGCAGCACCGTTGCCGCCAACAGCCAGCGCGCCGCGGTCGTGGAAAGGGGCATGTGTTTCTCGAGGCGCATGGTACGAGTTTAGACGCGGCCATCGCCGATTGCTTCAATGTTGTCGCGCCGGTTGTAAAATACAGCGATTTCAATACGTTGCAAGTCGCCTAGGGCTGTGGCACAAGCGTCGCTGCCACGGGCGCGCCACCGTCGCGATAGACATAGAACTGCCGCATCGAGGTCACCTGTTCGTTTTCACGCGCGACGATCACGATCTCATTCGAGCCTGGCCACAGCGTGACGTTCGCGGAAAATTCGAGCGCGGTGCGGCTGCCGCGGTCGCGCGACGAGGCGTAGAACACCTTGCGCGTCTCGATCTTGGCGGCGTCGTTGGTGACATAGATATAGACGTCCTCGACATGGTTGTCGTCCTTGACCACGCCCTTGACGGTGAAGGTGCCGCTGCTCACGGCCAGCGCCGCGGGCGCCAACTCGATGATCGGTGGAATGACTTGCCAGCGAGTTTCGAATTTGGGGGCGGCAGCGCCCGAGCCGGCCGCTAGGTCGCCGCGCCGCACAAACCCATGCTTGCCTGCCCCCCGCGCGACCTTGACCCAATCGCCGTACTGCGCGACGCGCTCAACTTGCGAGGCCGCCTCCAGGGTGCCGATGGTCCCGGCAGAGACATCGGCGCCGGCGTAAACCGTCGCCTTCGCCTTCACCTGCTCGACGCCACGTGCCTCGCTCGCCTTGGCGATGGCGGGTTTGATTTCAAACCGCAGCTTCTCACTCGCCGAGGTGCCAAGCGTCTCGTCATAAACCGTCATCTCGAGCCCGATAAAATCGCGCGCCGGCCGCTGCGCGATGCGCAGGGTAAACTCGTGCTCTCGCGTCGTCCCGGCGGCAACGGCGCCCATCTGCAAGCGCGAGGTCTCGAGCACTACGTCATCGCCTGAGGAATTTCGCAACACCAGCACCGCTTTGGGTGCGGCCCCGACGCCGGCATTCTTAACGGCAACGCGCAGCTTGATGCGCTCGCCAGCCTGCACCAAGCCGTCGCCGTCGGCGCCATCGCCGTCGACCATCTGGTACGCATAGCCGAACGCCGGTTGCGGCGCGGCCTTGATGCCCAGCGCCAGCGGTGGCGCGTCGAAGGCCGAGCCCGCCGCATCGCTGGCTGACCACTGAATGTGGTCGCGGCGATCCGAGGCAAAGCTTGGGATCTTGACCCGCGTCGTAAAGGTCTTAGTCTCGCCAGGCATCACCTTGCCGAACGCCAATTCGTAATCGCGAAAAATGGGGTCGTCGGTGAGCGTGCGGACGAAGGCGCGATACGCCGGCGCGGTGCCCGTATTCGTGAGCTTGGCCGTCACCAAGGCGGTGTCGCCGGCCACTAGCTCGGCGCCGGGGGTAACCGCGACGTCCAGGCGCAGACTGGTCTTGGTGCGTGCGCTGGCGGCTGGGGGAGCCGCCCAATCGATGCCCAACTTTGCCAGCGCCTTGACGCGCTTGGCGGCCTCATCGGCCTGCTTGGCCGCGACGATGGCGGCGGCGCTGCGCAGCAGCACCTCGCGGCTAGGCGATTTGGTTTTCTTGACGATTTCAGCCGCGAATAAGATTTCGAAATCGGTCTGCAGCTCGTCGGTGATGAGTTCCTCTTCTTCTTCGCCGTCGATCGGGGCCTCGCCCTCGACCGGCTTTAGCGCGGCTGGGGTCGCCGGACGCTCAAAGAGATAGGCCAGCGAATACTGCGGCGTCTCGGTGTCCTTGGCAAAGCTGCTGTCGAGATGCGAGTCGAGGTCGCGTTCGCGGTACGAGCGCGATGACGGCAAGAGCCGCACCACGTCGCCAGGCGCATCGTTCTTGCTCGGCACCAGGGTGCGCAGCAGCTCGATGTCGGGGACGATGCCAACGCTCTGGATCGATTTTTCGCCCGGCGTGAGATATTGCTCGATGGTGAGCTTGAGCTGCGAGCCATCGCGATAGCTGTAGAGCTTTTGCACGCTGCCTTTGCCAAAGCTGCGCCCGCCGATGATGATGCCGCGATTGTTGTTCTTGATCGCGCCTGCGACGATTTCGGCGGCCGAGGCGGACGACGAATTGATGAGCACGGCCAGGCTCGAGGTCGCATCTTCATTGTCGCTTTCGGCGTAGGTGTGGCGCGCGTTGGTGCCGCTGGTCATGGTCGAAACGATGACGCCGCTGCGCAGAAAAAGGTCCGCCACCTCGATCGAGGCATCGAGCACGCCGCCGGGATTACGACGCATGTCGAGCACCCAAGCCGTCGCGCCTTGCGCCATCAAGGTGGTCATCGCATTGGCGACCTCGGCGCCGGTATTGTCGCTAAATTGATCGATGCGAATGAGCCCGACGTTGCCGGAGACGAGCTTAGACTGTACCGACTCGACGCGAATCACCGCGCGCTCGAGGTCAAAGCGCAGCAGGTCGGTCATGCCCTTGCGGGCGATCCACAGCGTCACCTTGGTCTTGGGCGTGCCGCGCATGCGCTCGACCGACTCATCGCTGGTAAGGTTTTCAGTCGGCTCTTGATTGATTTTGACAATGTGGTCGCCGGCCTTGATGCCGGCGCGCCCGGCGGGCGTGTCGCGCATCGGGCGAATCACGGTGAGCTTGCTGTTGACGAGGCGAATCACGATGCCCAGGCCACCGAACTTGCCGCGGGTGTTTACCTCGAAGTCTTTGGCTTCCTCGGGGTCAAACAACACCGAGTGTGGGTCGAGCGCCGAGAGCATGCCATTGACGGCGGCGTATTCTACTTCGGCGAGATCCTCGGTCTTGCTGACGTTGTCTTCGATAAACTTAAAGATAGGCTTAAGGCTGGCCGCGAGACGCCACGGGGAATCGACATCTTTGGTGGAAAACGTCTGGCGCTTGGCGCCCACCATCACCGTGACCTCGTCTCGCTCGGGCGCGGGCTCAATTAGGATTTCCGCGACGCGGAACTGCACCGAATCGAGCGCGCGAAACAGCATTTTTTTCGAGTCGATGCGCGACGGATCGACATAGTTTTTGCGCACATCGGTGAGCGTGCGGTTCACCAGCACCATGTCGGTCAGCCGGTGCTGCGCCACCTGGACCGGCTGGCCAGGCGCGGCGCGCACCTCTTGCGGGCCCAGGCCACCCACGAGGCTCGCCGGCGAAGGCCGCCAAATCGACAAGACCAAGGCACCGACGGCCGCCACCGCAATAGCTACCGCATGCGTGGAGAGTTTCTTCATGGCGAAAGTATAGCGCCCGGGCGCGGTGGCGCTCCGAATTTCGCGGGGAATGTTGCGGTCGACGCGAGGGGTTACATGTAGTATACGCTGCGGCGATGGCAAAGACGGAGGGCAAAGCGCCGCGCGCACGCAGCACCGGTGCCAAATCCGCGCCCGCCGGCAGAAAGTCCGCTGCCGCGCGAAAGCAGGCGGCGAGCCAGCCGCGCGAGGACGGCGATACCGCCGACGAAACCCCCGACGAAGCCGCCGACGAGGGCAGCGAGTTTGACCCCGAGGTTGATGAGCCGGCGACCGTGGCGTTGGTGGCGGCACCTTCCGCAGCGCTCGTGTTGGCGGCGGAGGTCGACGAAGACGCCGACGATGACCCCGACCAGGAAATGTCGATCATCGACGTACATGAGCCGGTGGCCAGCCGACCAACGGATCTCTACCAGCGCGACCCCCTGCAAATCTATATGGAGCAGGCGCGGCGCTTCCCGCTGCTCTCGGCGCAGCAAGAGCACGAGCTCGCGGTGCAGTATTTCGAGCATGGCGATGCGGCGGCGGCGCGACGCTTGGTCGAAGCCAACTTGCGCCTGGTGGTTAAGATTGCCTACGAATATCGCCGAGCCCACAAGACGATCGTCGACTTGGTGCAAGAGGGCAACATCGGCCTGCTGCAGGCCGTGCGCAAGTACGATCCGTATCGCGGCGTCAAGCTCTCGAGCTATGCCGCGTTTTGGATTCGCGCCTACATCCTCAAGTTCGTGCTCAATAATTGGCGCCTGGTCAAGATCGGCACGACGCAGGCGCAGCGCAAATTGTTTTTTAATCTGCGCAAGGAGCGCGAACGCCTCGAGCGGCTGGGCTTTGCGCCGACGGCCAAGCTCATCGCCGAAAATCTAGATGTCAGCGAACGCGACGTCGTCGAGATGGAAAAGCGCATGGCGGCGCCCGAGGCCTCGCTCGATGCGCCGGTTGGTTCGGACGACGAAGATGGCCGCACGCGGCTCGACATGCTGGCGTCGGGCGATCTCGATCCGGCCGACGCCGCCGAAGCCAAGGAGTTCAGCGCCTTGCTCGCGGAGAAGCTCGAAATCTTTGCCAAGGGCCTAGACGGGCGCGATCAGGTGCTGTTTCGCGAGCGTTGGTTGGTGGAGGAGCCGCGCACCTTGCAAGACATTGGCGACACCTATGGCATCAGCCGCGAGCGAGCCCGTCAGCTCGAACAGCGCATCCTCGGTAATCTGCGCGTCTATCTGCGCCAAGAGCTTGGGGGCGCCGTCGACATCGATGCGTTGTCGCGTGATTAGGTAGCATGAGCGGCCGCCTCTACGTCATCGCGACGCCGATAGGCAACCTCGAAGACCTGTCGCTGCGCGCGGCACGGCTCTTGTGCGAAGCCGCGGTCATCTATGCCGAGGACACGCGCCGCACCCGCGTGCTCATCCAGCACGCGATGACGTTGCGACCCGGGGCTTCGATGCCGCGGTTGGTGGCGTTGTTTGACGGCAACGAGGCGGCCAGCGCGCAACGCGTGGTGGCCGACGTCGCGGCGGGGCTGGCGGTGGGCCTGGTCAGCGACGCCGGCACGCCAAGCATTTCCGACCCTGGCCAGCGCGTGGTGCGCGCGGTCGCTGAGGCGGGGCTGCGGGTCGAGATTATTCCAGGGCCGTCGGCGGCTATCGCGGCGGTCGTGGCGTCGGGCCTGCCGAGCGAGCGTTTCTTGTTTGTTGGCTTCTTGCCGCGCGATCACGGCGCACGGCAACAGGAGCTGGCGCTGCTCGCGGCGCAAACCGCGACCATGATTTTTTACGAGGCGCCCGACCGCGTGGCGCAAACCGTGGCTGATATGGCCGCGGCGTGGGGCGACCGAGCAGCCTGCTTGTCGCGCGAGATCAGCAAGTTGCACGAGGAGCACGTGAGGCTGCCGCTGTCCGCGCTCGCGGCGCATTGCGACGCCGGCGTGCGCGGCGAGTGCGTGATCGTGGTGCAGGGGGGCGACGGCGCGGCGACCTCCGTCGCGCCCGTCGAGCTGCAGGCGCAAATTCGCGCGCTCCTCGCGCAAGGGCTCGGCCCCAAAGACGTCGCGGCGCGGCTGCTCATCACGACGGGGCAACCAAGGCGCGTGCTGTATCAACTGGCGCTATCACTGGCACGAGGCGATCACCCAAACTCGTGAATACGGCTTGCCCTGGGCGCTGACGCGTGTTGCACTGACCGTGATGTCAGAGCAAGTCCCCGCCCTCGGCGAGGTGCCGCCGCTAGGCGTCGTGCCCTCCCTCATGCGAGCGCAAACCCTCCGCGCGGCGCGCTATGGCGAACCCATCACCGCGTTTGCCGAAGAGGTGGTGCCCACGCCCGCGCTGGGCCCGCGCGAGGTCTTGGTCTATGTCATGGCCGCGGGCGTCAACTACAACAACGTGTGGGCGGCGATGGGGATGCCCATTGACGTCATCGCGACGCGCAACAAGCGCGGCGAGCCTGAAGCTTTTCATATTGGCGGCAGCGATGCGTCGGGCGTGGTGTGGGCCGTCGGCGCCGACGTGCGTAACGTCGCGGTCGGCGACGAAGTGGTGGTGCATTGCGGCATGTGGGACCCGGACGATCCACACGTCCTCGCCGGCAAAGATCCGATGTTGGCGCCGACGCAGCGCATTTGGGGTTATGAGTCCAATTGGGGCAGTTTTGCGCAATATACCAAGGTGCAGGATCACCAATGCCTGCCAAAACCGCCGCACTTAACCTGGGAACAGGCCGCTTCCTACATGCTCGTCGGCGCCACCGCCTATCGCATGCTGCACGGCTGGGCGCCCAATACCGTGATGCCTGGGGATCCGGTGCTCATCTGGGGCGGCGCGGGTGGCCTTGGTTCGATGGCGATCCAGATCGTCGCCGCCGCGGGCGGACGCGCGGTCGCCGTCGTCTCGGGCGAAGAAAAAATCGCCTATTGCAAAAAGCTAGGTGCGGTCGGTGTGATCGATCGCCGCAAGTTTACTCATTGGGGCAAGCTGCCGCGGTGGTCTGACGAGGTCGAATACGGCATTTGGCTGCAAGGCGCGCGCGCGTTTGGCAAGGCCTTTTGGGAGGCGCTCGGCGAAAAGCGCAATCCGGCGATCGTGTTTGAGCATCCGGGCGAGACGACGATTCCAACCTCTTCGTTCGTGTGCGACACCGGCGGCATGGTGGTGATTTGCGCCGGCACCACCGGCTACAACGCGACGCTTGATTTGCGTTATCACTGGATGCGGCAGAAGCGTTTCCAGGGCTCGCATTTTGCCAACGACGTGCAGGCCAAGGGATGTAACGACCTCGTCCTGGCGGGCAAATTAGATCCATGCCTGTCGCGCACCTTTGCCTTTGCCGAAACGGGCGCGTGCCACCAACTGATGCGCGACAACAAGCATCCGAGTGGAAACATGGCGATCTTGGTGAATGCGCCGCGGCCCGGCCTGTGCAACCTCGCGGCGGTGCGCGCGTGAGCCGGCCTTTTACGATTCTAGGCGTGCAGCAGCTTGCGATCGGCGGGGCGAGCAAGGCGCCACTGGTGCATCTGTGGCGCGACCTCCTTGGGCTGACGCAGACCGGCACCTATCGCAGCGACCGCGAAAACGTCGACGAAGATATTTATGCGCTCGGGCAGGGCGACGGCGCGGTCGAGTTAGATCTAATGCAGCCCATCGACGCGAGCAAATCGCCGCGCGTGCACGAGCCGGCGCTCAATCACATCGGCCTGTGGGTCGACGACCTCGCCGCCGCCGTGGCCTGGCTCACCGCGCAGGGCGTGCGCTTCACACCGGGCGGCATCCGCCGCGGCGCCGCCGGCCACGACGTCTGCTTCATCCACCCCAAGGGCAACGAAGCCTTCCCGCTCTGCGGCCAAGGCGTGCTCATCGAACTTGTCCAGGCGCCGCCGCGGCAGGCGTAGCGCGCGCTAGATCTGGCACGGGGTGCGGCCTGGCACGTTGGGGAGTTTTTGGGGACTCGATCGCTAACATGCCGTTGCCGGGCCGCTCAACCCAGCGAGGCGCCGGGCGCGGCATTTAAAGAGCCAGCGCCCCGGCGCTCCATCGAAAAACAATCTCAACAGAAACCTTCTACGAGACCTGATCGAGAGTTTGGCTAACTAACGTGCTGCCGCGCCCCGGCCCCGGGCTTTTCATGGCCCCGGGCCGGGCGGCAGTGGGGGGAGATTCAAATTTTCGATTTCTGTTGCATTGTCGACGCAAATTTCATACTAATGCCGAATCAATGTGCGCCGCCGGTTTCAAATCCCGCAAAGTCGGCAAGTCGCGGGCACAGCTCGCGCTGGTCGTTGGCACGCCCCATCGCAAGGCGAAAGACGGCTCGCGACGTGGAGGTAAGCGCGTGGGCGCCGGTCGCAAGCCCAACGGCGAAGCCGCGATGGTCTCGCATGCGCGCCGGCCGCCGCATAAGGCCGCGCATCCGTTGCACATTTCGATGAAGGCCTTGCCAAATGTTCCGAACCTACGGCAGCCGCGTCTCGTTCGGGTCATCACGCAGGCCATGCGCCAAGTTCACGCCATGCAACAGGGCGACGCAAGCCGCGGCGCGTTTCGCATCGCCGAATTTTCGATCCAAGACACGCATGTTCATTTGTTGGTCGAGGCGGCCGACAAGCGCGCTATGTCGCGCGGCATGGCAAGCCTGGCTATCCGAATCGCGCTTGCCATCAAGCGAGTGCTGGGGCGCGACGAAAAGGTCTGGCGCGAGCGCTACTATGCGCGTCGTCTGACCGTGCCTAAAGAAGTCCGAAACGCGCTAGTTTACGTGCTGCTCAACAGCATTAAGCATAAGCCGGACCGCGTCGCTGCCGGGCGCCACAGGACTGGCCTGCGGGTGCTGGTCGACGTGCGCTGCACGTCAGCGGCATGGTTTAAAGGGTTCTCACCAGCCAGCGAGGTGGCGTTGCAGCTCGCGGACAAGGCCAATATGCAAGTCCCGCCTGTGGCCCCCGCGACGACTTGGCTATTGACCACCGGATGGCGCCGGCACGGCCTCATCGATCCGCGTCGCGATGGGCCCCGCGGCTAGGCCAACGCCGCTCCCGTTAATAGATTTTCTTGTCATTGTCAGCGGCGTGTGACGTCCGGCGTCACGGCTCAGAAAACCGCAGCTCGTCTTCGGTCTCGACCAAGGGGCGGTCCTCGAGCGCATCGTGCAAGTGGTTGGTGGTCTTGCGCAGCCGCAGCGCGAGCACCTGCATCAGGCTCCACAGCAATTTCACCGAGAGTTCTGGCTCGGTCTTAAGCAGGTTGTGAAATTCGCTGCGCGCAATCACGGCGAGCTGGGTGCGCTCTTTGGCCACGGCGGCCGTCGAGCGCGGCGCATGATCAATCAGGCACATTTCGCCGAAATGGTCGCCGGGCCCGAGCTCGGCGAGCACGACGTCGTTCTTGCGCAGCGCGACGCGGCCGCCGAGCACGATGAACATGGAGCTGCCGGCAGTTTGTTCTTCAAAAATTACGTCGCCGGGTCCGACCTCCATCAACGACGAGACGTTGGCGACCTGTACCAATTGGCGATACGAGAGATAGCGAAACAGCGGCATGCCCTTGAGCGTGTCGATGCGCGTCGCCCATTGCTCGACGATGAGCGGCATCTCTTCTGTGACCTGGTCGTGGGTGACGCGCACGACGACGGCGGTGATGTTGTCGCTGCCGCCAGCATCGTTGGCGTGCTGCACCAAGGCCGCGGGAACCTCCTCCACGCGCAACGATGACACCTTGGTCGCTAAGTCGCCGGCTTCGAGGTAGCCGTGGAGGCCATCGGAGCAAAGCACAAAACTATCGCCGGGCAACACGTCAAAGTCGACGGTGTCGACCGCGACGGATTCGGTGACGCCAACCGCGCGCGTGACGGCATTTTTGAATTGGCGAAACGGCGAGGTCTCGAGCTCGCCGCGGCGCAGGCGGCCCGAGCGCAGCAGCTCATTGACCAGCGAATGGTCTTCGGTGAGCTGGTGCGATTGGCCGTGGCGCAGCAAGTAGACCCGGCTGTCGCCGACGTGGGCGATGAAGCCGCGGGGGCTATCGGCGTCCCCGGCGAGCAGCAAGATCGACGCCGTGGTGCCCATGCCGCGCCGCGCCGGCTCTTTTTCGGCCTGCGCAAAAATCGCGGCACAGGCGTCCTGGATCGCGGCGTCGAGGATGTCGAGCAGGTGCCCTGCGGTGACGGTTTCGCTGCCGGCGCGATAGGCGCGAATGGACTCGAGGTGGGTCGCAATGGAATCGCGGATGGTATGCACCGCCAGGGCCGAGGCGACGTCGCCGCCGGCGTGGCCGCCCATGCCATCGCACACCACGAAGAGGCGCATCTCGCCATCGATGAGGAAGTTGTCCTCGTTACGTTTGCGGGCTCGGCCAATATCAGTTGCGGCGGCAAACGTAATATCCATCGCCCCGCAGGGTGACACACGCGGCGCGCCGACGTCAACGCAGCCAAGGAGGCAGTCGCTCGAGCAGTCCATTTGACGTGTCGTCGACGAGCAGGCCACGCAACCCACTCGGCGTGACGCCGCCGGCGAGCACGCGGCCGTTGATCACGACGGCGAGGTCATGCCGTAGGCCGGCGCGATGGGCGCGGGCCGTGTACGCAAGTGTGGTTGCCAGCGCGCGCTGCGCCGCTGAGGCGTCGGCGCAGGCGGCGACGTTGCTGCCACCCGAGGCGGCGAGTTGCAACAACAACGGCGGGCTCGTGCCTCGTTGCGCGGCGCACGTGAGCGCAAGCGTTGCGTCGGTCGAGGGTGGCGAGTCCGCCGGTGGCGCGGCGCCGCTTGGTTGCGCGGAGGCGTCGATTGCCGTGTTTACCTGCGTCGCGGCCGCGAGCGGCGTCCATCGCGCGCGGATGGCGCCAGCCCGAGGCGTCGCCGCCGCAAGCCGCTCGAGTTCGCCAAGCAGGCCTTGGCACACGGTGTCGAGCACGCAATAGACATCGACGCTCCACCGCGGCTGCGCGTGGGCGATGAGCACGAAGCCACCAAATGGCGCTTCGCCGCCCGTGGCCGAAGCTGGCGATGCCGCCGGCACGCTCGTCGCGTTGAGCGCCGGGCGCTCATAGCTGCCGCGGCTGCGCCCGATGAGCGGTAACCGCTGCGAGGCGGATGGCGGCGCAAGCCCGCGGCGGAGTGCGAGGCGTTCGACGCGCTCGCCAACGTCGGTGACCAGGCTGCGCGTCACCGGCTCGCCGTTGATGGTGAGGCGTTGCGTGGCGCCGCGCGATTCCGCCGTTGGTCTCGCCGCCACCGCGCTGTACGTCCGCTCCGTCATGGCATGCTTGAACGCTGGCAGCTCGAGGCTGCACGCTTGGGCGGCGGCGAGCAGCGCCCCGGCATCCAGCTGGTCGCCGCTATGATCGCCGAAAGTGGGCGCGGTGCCGATCGCCTCGATCAAACACCACGCGGCGCCTTGGGCGGCGGCCTCGAGCAGCGCGCTGGCGGCGCGGTCGTCGTCGATCGAGCCGCGGCTCGCGATGGTCCAACGCAAGGCGACCAGGCCGGGGAAGCGGTCAACGAGCGCGCGCAGCGTAATATGTGCATACGTCGCCGCGCCCCGGCGCACCGTATCGGCAAGCTCGATCATAATCGGGGCCGCGGGATTGCCGTAGGTGAGCGTGGGGCTGGCAAGCGCGCGATCGCGCGGAACGGTCGAAGTACCGTCGGCCTGTGCCAAAGCCACGTGGCTCGCGGTGGCGGTGATCCACGCGACGAGCGCGCAAGAGATCACTTCAGGCATCGGTCGTCGCATCGTGCCGCCTCAGCCTAGCATAAAATCACAAGGGTTTCATTGAGATGCGGCCGCGTTGGCGGTAGGTTGTCGGCCATGATCAGCAGCCTTGCTAGCGCCATACCAGCGTTTCCCATCGATAAGGTTGAAGGCTGGATCTCCGACACCTTGCCCGTGCCGTTGCACGTGTTTGGGCTGGTCGTCGCCATCGGCGTCATCATCGGCGCCGAAATCGCACGCCGCCATAGCTGGCGCTACAACGTCCACGACGATGATTTTCGTGGCCTCTCGCTCACCGTCGTCGTCACCGGGTTCATCGGCGCACATGTGTTTGACGTGCTGTTCTACCAATGGGACGATTTTATGAAAGACCCGATGTTAATCGTAAAGATTTGGGCGGGCATTTCCTCCTACGGCGGCTTCATCGGCGGCGCGCTCGGCTTTTTTGGTTACACGTGGTTTCGACGTCTCAACACGGGCTTGTTTGCCGACTCGATCATGCTCGGGCTCTTGCCGGGTTTTACCATTGGCCGCCTGGCTTGCACCTTGGCCAGCGATCACGTCGGCAGCGAGACGTCGTTTGTGCTTGGCTTTGACTATCCCGCGATGCGCCTCTTTGGCTTTAACGGTCCGGTTCGCCTGCACAACCTTGGTTTTTACGAGCTGCTGTATTTGATCCCTGTCTGCGCCATCGTGCTGTGGCTCGGCTTTCGCAGCAAAAAACGCCTCGCCGCCGGCTCGCTTGCGGTGCTCACCGGGCTGCTCTATGCGCCGGTGCGCTTTGCCCTCGACTACCTGCGCTTTGACAAGAGCGATCCGCGCTACCTGTCGCTGACCTTTGCGCAATGGATGTCGATCGTGGCGTTTATCGCCGCGGGCTACGTCTTTTTGCAGCTGCGCAAGCACGGCAAGCCCGCGCCCACTTCCGCCGAACTCGGCGACAAAGTTGGCGGCCGGCTGACTGCCTAACCGCGGCCGCCGCCGCGGCGGTTGCGAAATTCGGTTTCCATTTCGGTGCGCTGCGCGTCGGTGAGGCGCGAGCTCCAAGCGGCAAACCACGCGTCTTCCAAGCGAATATGCTCGGCGGCGGCCGCGGTCAGCGCCTCAAGGTGCGCCACCATGCCTTGGTAGTAGGCCGCCGACGCATCGTTGCCGTCGAGCACGTCGTAGGCCGCGGCAATGACCCGCGCATGTGCTGCCGTGTGCTCGGCATGCTCGCGGATTAACTGTTCCACCTGCGGCGCGGCGTCGGGTGCCGAGGCCAAAACGCGCGGGAAAAACGTAGCCTCCTCATCGGCGTAGTGGCGCGGCAGCGAGCGCGATAAATAGCGCGCGCCATCTTCGAGCTGCCGGCGCGCCGCATCGTCAACGCTGCCGCCGCCGGCGAGGGCGCGAAATACCGCGCCCAGCTCGCCCAGCACCACGCCATGGCGCTCGTGCGACGACGCCAGCTTGTCCACGAAAAAATCAGCCGCCGCGTCGTCTGGTCGCATGGCGGCATTGTTCGCCTCGCGGCCAGCGGCGACAACGGGCGCGGGCGGATATTGCGGGCCTAAAACGTCCCAACCTGCGGGCCGTCAAACCGGGCGTGTGGTAGGAACCGGGCATGACTCACAAGGTTGTAATTATTGGCAGCGGCCCGGCGGCGCACACGGCGGCCATCTACGCGGCGCGGGCAAATTTAGCGCCGGTGCTGTACGAGGGGTTTATGGCCGGCGGCATTGCGGCAGGCGGCCAGCTCACCACCACCACCGATGTTGAAAACTTTCCCGGCTTTCCCGAGGGCATCGGCGGCCAAGAACTCACCGACCGCTTTCGCGCGCAATCGCTGCGCTTTGGCACCGTGATCCACACCGAAACCGTAAACAAGCTCGACCTGTCGAAGCGGCCGTTCCGCTTCTGGACCGACGAGCAGGAAGGCGAGGCGGAAACCCTCATTATCGCGACCGGCGCCACGGCTAAGCGCGATGTGATTCCCGGCGCTGGCGACGGCGAGCTATGGCAGCGCGGCGTCTCGGCCTGCGCCGTGTGCGACGGCGCCTTGCCGATGTATCGCAACCAGCCGTTGTTCGTCATTGGCGGCGGCGACTCGGCGATGGAAGAGGCGGGCTTTCTCACCAAATTTGGCTCCAAGGTGTATCTGGTGCATCGCCGCGACGAATTGCGCGCTTCGAAGATCATGCAGGATCGCGCGCGCGCCAATCCTAAAATCGAATTCTTGCTGTCGCACCAAGTCACCGCGGTGCTCGGCGACGACGTCGTGCAGCGCGTGCGCGTGCTCGACCTCAAAACCAACCAGACGCGCGAAATCGCCGCCGCCGGCCTATTCTTTGCGATCGGCCATATTCCCAATACCGCCTTTCTCGGCGGTCAAATCGCCACGGACGACCAAGGTTACTTTGTCACCAAGCCAGGCACCACCGAGACCAACGTCGCGGGCGTCTTTGCCGCCGGCGACGTGCAAGACAAGCAATGGCGGCAGGCCATCACCGCGGCCGGCTCAGGCTGCATGGCGGCGCTACAAGCCGAGCATTTCCTAGCATCGCATTCCTAGCGCAATAGACGCCGCGGCGCGGCTTTGGCACACTGGCCCTTATGAGCATTGAGCTAGAGCGCGAGCTGCGCCGGCAGATTTCGGTGACGCGATGGCTGGCCCTGATGCTGGTGGTCACCGCCGCTGCTGTCGTTTACGTGGCGCTAACGCTGCGCCAACGTCCGGCGGTGGTGGTGGCGCCCGAGCCGCGCGTCGTAACACCTCGCAGCGATTTGGGCGCCGATGAGCAGACCACGATCGAGGTATTTCGCGCCGCCTCGCCGTCGGTGGTCAACATCACCGCGATCGATGTCCAGCGCGATCTGTTTTCGAGCAACGTAATGAACGTGCCCAAGGGCAGCGGCTCGGGCTTTGTGTGGGATGCCGCAGGCCACGTGGTCACAAACTTCCACGTCGTGCAGGCCGGCGATCGCGCCAACGTCACGCTGGCCGATGGCACCACGTATCCTGCCAAGCTAGTTGGCGTTGCTCCCGATAAAGATCTGGCGGTGCTGCGCATCAGCGCGCCGCCCGAAAAAATTACGCCGCTGGCGCTGGGCACGTCGACCGACTTGCAGGTTGGGCAAAAAGTTTTGGCAATCGGCAATCCCTTTGGCTTTGACCAAACCCTCACGGCAGGCGTGATCTCGGGGCTCGAACGCACCATCCAATCCATCACGCAGCGAACAATTCGCGACGTCATTCAAACCGACGCGCCGATCAATCCTGGCAACAGCGGCGGCCCCTTGCTCGACAGCAGCGGGCGCCTCATTGGCGTCAACACGGCGATTTTTAGCCCGTCGGGCGCGTCCGCGGGCATTGGCTTTGCGGTCCCGGTCGACACGGTGCTTTCAATCGTTCCGCAGCTTATTAAGTTTGGCAAAATCATCAAGCCGGGCCTCGGGATCATCTATGCCGATCGCATTGCGCAGCAGCTTCGCATCGCGGGCATCGTGGTGCTCGAGGTGGTGCCCGGCAGCGCCGCCGAAAAGGCGGGCCTGCGCGGCGCGACGCAAGCCCAAGGCCGCGTGTTGCTCGGGGATGTCATCCTTGAGGTCGATGGCGCGCCGACGCGCAATGGCAATGAGCTAATGGACGTGCTTGAGCGCCACAAGGTGGGCGACGAGGTGTCGGTGCGCGTGCGCCGCGGCAGCGGCGAAACCACGCTAACGCTTACGCTGCAATAGGGGCAGGCCCGCCCACCTGCGGCGGCTTGACAGCGCCGCGCCCGCGGTTCATCTTGAAATTATGTCGCCGATTATGCGCCGCAACGCCTCGTCGTACGTCATCGAGTACATGTTTCGAAGTTTCGCGGCGGTTGGCGGCCTGTTCCCGGTGATGTGGCCGTCGAAATACGGCGTGCGCGTCAAGTCGCACGTTCGCTATAAGGAAGGCGATCACCACGGCCACACGCTCGATATTCTCTATCCAGCTGAGGCGGGCGGCGCGCTGCGGCCGGTGGTGCTGTTTGTCCACGGCGGCGGCTTCATGATGCTGTCCAAAAACACGCATCGCGCGCTGGCATTGCAATTTGCCAAGGCGGGTTGCGTGGTGTTTAACATCAACTACCGCCTGGCGCCGGCGCACCCGTTTCCCGCGCCCCTGGCAGATGTTGCCGATGCCTGGCTCTACATGCTCGAGCATGCCGAGGCGTATGGCGGCGATCCCAATTTGGCGATTGTCACCGGCGAATCCGCGGGCGGCAATCTGGTAACCGCGCTGGCGCTCGCCTCGGTGTGGCGCCGCCCCGAAGAGTATGCGGCCAAGGTATTTGAACGCGGCGTGGTGCCGATCGCCGCCATGCCGTTTTGCCCCATGCTGTCGGCATCGCGCCCGCAGCGCTTTATCGAGCGCAAGCCGCACCTGCCAAGATGGTTGCAGAAGCGCATCGAGTCGGTGTGTCGCTTGTACTTGCAAGATATCGACCACGGCGATTCGATCTTGCTCGCCGATCCGCTCTTGGCGATGCAGAGCGAGCACGCCTTTGAGCGCCCACTGCCGCGCTTCTTCTTGCCCGTCGGCACGCGCGACCCGCTGCTCGACGACGTCCGCCAGTTCGCCGCGGCGCTGCACGCGCGCGGCGGCGCCTACGATGCGCGCTACTACGAAAAAGGCGCCCACGCCTTCCACGGCTTTTTGTGGCAGGGCCTCGCGCAACAATGTTGGGCCGACGCCATCGGGTTTCTCGGCAACGAACTCGGCACCCGCGGCCACGCCCTCCGCCAGCCGTAGGGGTCACTCTCTACCCAAAATACGAATGTAGTTTCAGGTGCTTAAGCACCGTAGTGCGTGATTACCAGGAACGCCGCGTGAGCGCACGTGTCTTCCTGCTCGCAGATAGCGACCCTCCGGAGTGCAGCGAGACGGCGGTGGTATCCACCTCCCTCGGTGCCGACCACACCGCCGTGCAATCTACGCTCGCGGAAGAAACGTGCGCTCGCGCGGCCTTTGCCGTAACTGACGACAACGGATAAGGGACCGGCAGGTGAGCGCGTTTTCCAGCAGGAAGCCACGTGCGTCGAACTGCCTGACCGAACGTGGACGCGCGTGCGCGAATTAAAACTTGAGCGTGGCGTTGAACTGGAAGGTTTGCGCGTTGGAGGCGTCGCCGAGGTTAATGGAGGAAAAGCCAAAGCCCTCGTTGTTGATGTCGCTGGTGAGGTGATCGAGGCCGGCAAATGGAATGAAGAGGCCGTAGCCGATGCCGAGCGAAAGCGCCTCGCCCTCGAAGCTAAACGCGACGTCGAACTCGGTGCCTAAGGGGGCCTCATTGCCGGGCGTCGCGACTGGGCGCGCGGCAAAGCTGGTGATGTTGGTGGCGCTGATACGAAATGCCTTGGCGAAATCAAACGAGAGTGAAGGTCGGAGGTACACCGCGTTGTGCACCGCGCCGGCAATTTGCCGGAAGTAGATCATGTCGACGTGGTAATCGCGGTCAAACGCGAACAGCGAGTACTTTGTGTCGCCCTGACTTGGGATTCTTGACTTGGTGCTGATGTGCACATTGCCGGGCACGTCGCTGTCGGCGCTGTCGCCGCTGGCGTAGCCGGTTTCAAAACCAAACTTGAGGCGCTCGTTCATCCAGTGCGCGCCAAAGCGCGCAACCGCGCCGAGCTGAACTAGGTCGGCCGAGTTTGACACCGCTTGGTCCGACAGGTTGTCGATCGAGCCGAGCGTAGCCGCGCCCTCGAGCTCAAGCGACATGTTGCCCTTGCCCAGTCGCAGCCACAGGTCGGGAATAAGTGCCGAGGCGCTGCGGGGTACCAGGGTCGAGCCGTTGGGTTCGTCGGTGCCGCCGATCACGTCATCCCACGACTGCTTGCGGAAGGAAAAATGGATGCCGTAGTTGTAAGCCAATTGGCCGCTGGCGACGTCTTCGCGAAATTCGCGATCCGGATCGAGGCGCGACACCGCGATGGTCCATTGCTTGGAGTCGTTGGAATCATCGAGGTCCCAGCCCTGGCCGTAGCCGGTGGCAGCTTGGCCGGTGGTGAGGTCGTCGGTGGAGAGGCCGCTAAAGGGCCAGTCCATGGCCACCATGCCGCGAAGATTGGTACCTGGAATTGTGTTCGAAAGCGCGATGCGATCGATCGTGTCGCCAAAGTCGCCGTTGTAATTATAGGTTTGGTGAATCGGGTCGGCGCCGCCGCTGTTATGCAGCATGCCGAGGCCCCAATGATTGGGCATGCGGCCAAATTCGAGCAAAGCGAGCGGCGTATAGACCGACGCCCAGGCGCGCTTAACGACAATCGAATCCGATGAGGTGCCGGTCGAATCCACGAGCCCGCCCACGACTTGGCCATCGCGAAATGGCGTGGCGCCGAGGACTTGATTGTCGAGGAGGTCGATTTGGGTGTGGATCGTGGCGGATTCTGAGACGTGAAAGGTCGGCTCGAGCCGCAGCCGCATGTTCGACGAATTAAAGCTCCCCTTACAAGGCCGCGCAACCGTGTCGCCATCGTTGAGCGGTTGACAGGAAAGGGGGCGCGGAAACGGCGCGCCGCCTTCGTCGCCCTGATCGTTAAAGCCCATGTGGTAGTTCTTCAGCCACTCCATGCGCAGGCGTAGGTAGCCGTCGATCTCAACTAAGCGAAACTTTTTGCCGCGCTCGCGAAGTGGCGGCAGGACTTGCGTGGTGGGCAGCAGGCTCGCGCCTTTCGGGGCGGCTTCCGCGACACCTTTGGGCTTGTCCTCGCCCTCGGTGGGCGACGGCGTGGTGGGAAACGAGCCTTGCGGTTGCGCCATCACGGATGGGGCAATTGCAAGGGCAGCGACAAACGCGACGCGCGAGACAAACTTGGTCGGTGTAAACATCGGTGGTGGGTCCTGAAAGTCGCGTAACATTTTGAAATTACGGGGCAATGAGCCGGGAATATAGACATGTGTCTTTGGAGGCGTCAATTCCTGGACGCGCTTATAGTGTGGGCAGACGCCTGCCGGGCGACTTGGGTTGCCTGACGCGTGCGTGACGCAATTTCACTAGGAGATCTGTGGTGGTCAAACGCGCGCGTGCGGTTCGCCCAAGCGATCTGCCGGCCGCGTCGGCCTCTGCGCGCATGGTAACTTACCGCCATGGATCCCCAGCTGCGGCGAGATATTGGCGAACTGCAGTGGATAGGCTTTGAGGGCACCGAGGTCACGGCCTCGTTGCGTCGCCGCCTCGCCAAGGATGCGCTTGGATGCGTCGTGCTATTTCGTCGCAACTTGCCCCTGGCGGCCGGCCACGCGCTGCCCGCGACGGTGGCGACGCCCGTCGACGCTTTGGCCTTGCGCGCCCTGTGCCTAGAGCTCAAGGCTGCGGCGGGGGCAAGCCAACTCTGGATAGCCATCGACCAAGAGGGTGGCGTCGTGCAGCGCGTGCGCGCGCCGGCGACGGTATGGCCACCCATGCTGGCCTTCGAGCGCGTCGCGAAGCTGCGCGGCGAGGCCGTGGCGTGTGACTTGGCGGAGCAAGTCGGCCGCGCGCTAGGTGATGAGTTGGCCGCGGTAGAGGTTGATGTCGATTTCGCGCCGGTGCTCGACATCCATACCAATGACGCCAATCCGATCATCGGCAATCGCGCGTTTGGTCGCACCGCGGCAACGGTGGCGGCGCGGGCGCTGGCGTTTGCAAGCGGCTTGGCGGGCGCGGGCATTATCGCATGCGGCAAACATTTTCCTGGTCACGGCGACACCCACACCGACAGCCATCTCGCGCTACCGCGGATTGCGCACGCCTGGGATCGTTTGCGGCACGTCGAGTTAGCGCCGTTTCGGCAGGCTGCCGCCGCCGGGCTGCCGATGCTTATGACGGCGCACGTCGTGTTTGAGGCGCTGGCGCCCGGCGTGCCCGCAACGCTCGCGCCTGAGGTTGTGCAGGGGCTGCTCCGCGAGCAGCTCGGCTATCAAGGCATCATCGTCTCAGATGATCTCGACATGAAGGCCATCGCGGATTCGCTCGACGTCGGCGAGGCGGCGGTCCGGGCGATCATGGCCGGCTGCGACGCGCTGCTCTTGTGTCGCGATCAAGCGCATCAGGCTACGGTGCACCAGGCGTTGTTGCAAGAGGCCGCGCGCAACGAGGCATTTGCGGCGCGCGTGCAGGAGAGCGCGGCACGCATTCGTGACGTCAAGGCGACGCAGGCGCGGCATTGGGCGCTCGCGGCACGGCCGTCGCTCGCGGTGCTCGGGGCAGACAGCCATCAAGCGTTGGCGTCGGCGCTCAACGCGGCGATGGCGTCGGACAGCCCGTAACTCGTTATTAGCGCCACATCCACAGGCCTTCCAGCACGAGCAACAACACGGCCAAGGCGAGCAACCAAGGCGCTAGCGCGAGCCGATGCGTGGCCTGCGTCGGTAACGATCCGGCGTGCACCGCGCTGCGGCTCGTTGGCGCATGCGTAAGATCAGAGGCGCTCGGATCGATGTTGACCG
Organism: Myxococcales bacterium; assembly: GCA_016716835.1. Lineage (NCBI taxonomy): Bacteria > Pseudomonadati > Myxococcota > Myxococcia > Myxococcales > Myxococcales bacterium. The sequence goes on from JADJUW010000001.1 coordinate 168,109, forward strand.
CAAAGCCAAGGTCGTGACGTGGCTGCGGCTTGTCGCGGACGCCTTGCATTACGTGATAGACGCCCGGCACCTCGGTGCCTGCGAACCGCGACGTCGTGCTCGAGGCAGAAGTCACCGCGGTCAACGCGCCCGAGGGCGCCGCGACGCGCAGCGATTCATCGGCGGGCAGCACGATCGCCTCGCCGACGCGCAGGCTCCGATCCGACGAGGTCGCGACCTTGCGCGCGAGATGCCGCGCGATGGCCTCGACCCACGGCGCAAAGCCGGGTTGCAAGGCGAAATCGCTCCAGTCTCGATCGATGGTGGTGAGCAGGCACACGATCTTGCCCTTGCCAACGGCGTGTTCAAGCAGCACCGGCGCCCCGTCTGAACTAGAGGCCAGCACGCGCGCGCCGGGCGTTAGCGAGCCAAGTAAGGCGCGGCGCCTGATCGACGTCTGGAGCAGCGCGCGATCGCTCGCGACAAATTTCGCAAACGACGGGTGCGTCACGTCGAGTGCGGCGAGCTGAATCAGCGCCGGTGTGCCCGCGCCGGGTTCGCTGTGCCATGCGGCGTCGGCGATGTCGCCGATCTGGCCGGGCATGAGCGGCGCCATGGTGCGATTGTACGCCAGCGCGTCGACTTGGTCGCCCGTGGTAATGAGGAGGCCACCGCCGCCGGCGACCCAGGCGTGGAGCATCTCGACCAGTGGTGGGGCGAGCGCCGCGACATTGGCGAGGACGATCACGTCGTAGGCGCCTATCCGACGAGGTTCGAGGGCTTCGATGCCCGCGACGCTAGGAGTTTGCGAGCGAAATGCCGCCTGCATCGCGGTCTGCACGAAAAAAGCCTCGTCTTGATAGCGCGAGAGATGCGGCGCGCCATTGATGATGAGGGCCCGTACGTCTTCATCGCGATGGGCAAACATGAAGCGGCGATTGTCCGCCATGAACGCGTCGTCATCGAGGCGTGCCTCGATCTCGGCGCTCGCGACGCCGGGAGGCAGGTTAATGGAGAACCGCTTCTCGACGACCCCTCGGGCCGGGAGCTCGATGGTGGCGCGCGCGCTGACTTGATTGTTAATATAAAGGCGGACGCTGCGCCCGACGAGCGGACGATCGCCAAAGTTGGCGATCGTCGCCGTAACGGACATGGCGGCGTCGGCGCCGGGTTCGCCGTCGGCGAGCGCCGCGTCGCGCCCTAGCGAGGTGATCGCGACATTAGGCAGCGCGCCGGCGGGTCTTGCGTCGAGCACGACCAGCGACTGCTCTGCGGGCGTCTCCACCGGCACCGCAAAGGGTGAGAGCACGATGACCGATTTATGCGGATGGCGCGACGCTCTCAGCAGGCTCTGCGCGGTTTGCAGCGCCGCGGGTAGGTCGCTGCCGCGATACGTCGAGGTCACGGCGTCTAGCCGTTGTTGCAGCAAGAGGTGATTGCGCGTTAGCTCGTGGCGTGCGGTCGGGTCGCTGGTCGTGATGATCGCGAGCTCCGCGTCAACGCCCAAATCGCCGATGATCTCTCGCGCCTGCCGCTTGCTGCGGGCGAGGAGGTCGCCGTTTTCGAGGCGATAGCTCGATGCCACCGAGTCGTCAATGATGAGCACCGCGGCCTGCTCGCCGCGCGCAACCAGCGGGCGGCTAGAGGCGCACGAGACATAAGGTTGCGCCATCGCCCCGGCAACCGCCGCGATCAGGAGCGTCCTGATCCACATCAGCCACGTCTCCTTGAGCACGAAGCGCTGCGCGGTTAGCAGATCGCTCGTCAGCAAGAACTCAATGGCCGCAAACGGCACGACCGCCGCCTTCTGCCGCCCGACAATATGGATGAGCAACGGCAGCAGGCACGCGCCGAGCGCCCAAATCAGGCCGGGTGACTCTAAGCCCATGACCACTCCCCGGGCGTCGGCGCGATGCCGAGCAATTGCGCGGCGCTTGCCTCGATATCCGTCGTGCCCAGCACGAAACGCATCCCAGCCTCGTGACACTGTGCCTGCCAGGTCGCCACGTGCTGCTTGATGGCGGCGACGTAGCGCAGCCGAATATCGGCGGGGTTGGTCATCATGCGCTGTCCCGATTCGGGCGACACGAACGTGGTGATGCCGCGAAACGGCAAGGTTTGCTCGCTGGGCGCAAGCACCATGAAGACGGTCACCGCATGGCCGCGCAGCGCCAGCGCGCGCAACATGCGCAGGCTATCGCTGCGATCAAAAAAATCCGAGGCGATGATAATCTCGCTGGGGTGATGTGCCAGCTGCGTGCCAATGTGCTCGAGGTCGGCGGCGAGCCCGCGCGTGCCCTTGCCGGCAAGGCTCGCGATGTCCGCTAGGCCAGCGAGCGCCTCGCGCAAGGGCAGCTGATTGCTCAGCACCGCGGTGCCAAGCGCGCGCTCAGCCAGCGCCGCGACGCGCAAGGGATCGCCGCCTTGCGCCAGCACATGGCCCACAACCGAAAGGCAGGTGCAGGCAAATTGCAGCTTGGACGGCGCCTCGCCGCCTATGTGCATCGAGGCGCTGGCGTCTACGAGCAGCGCCCGCGTGACTTGGCCCTCATGGTCAAAGCGCTTAACGATGAGGCGATCGCGGCGCGCCGAGCCGCGCCAGTCGACATGCCGCACGTCGTCGCCGTGGGTATAGTCGCGGTGCTCGTGGAATTCGACGGAGTGGCCGCGCCGCGCCGAGGTATGGCTGCCGATTTGCGCATTCGTGCCAGCCGCGAGCGAGGTGCCAAAGCGGGCATGCAAGTCGGCTAGGCGCGTCAAGGTGTCTGGCGCCACGTGGCGCAGCAAATTGGTTGAGGCTGACGGGAGCAGGGCAGGCATGGCGGCGGTTACGAGGCCGCGAGTCTTTCGATGATGTGATCAATAATCGCCGCCGGCGTATGGCCATCGGCCTGACCGCGATAGCTCATGACGAGGCGATGCTCGAGCACGGGTCGCGCGACCGCATCGACATCGGCCATTTCGACGAAGGGGCGCCCGGCGGCCGCGGCGCGCGCGCGGGCGGCGAGCAACAGGCTTTGCGACGCGCGAGGGCCTGCGCCCCACGCGACGCTGGCGCGCACGAGTTCAGAGGTCGCCGTATCGGGCCGTGTCAGGCGCGTCAGCTGGACGGCGTGCAGCACGACGTGTTCAGGCGTCGGCAGCCGATGCACGAGGGCCTGCATGGCCAGCAAGTCGGCCGGGGTGACGATGGGCGTTAGCGCCGCGGCATCGCCGTGGCCTTGCGCGATTTGCGCCTCCTCGGCGGCGGACGGATAGCCGATGTTGATCTGCATCAAAAAACGGTCGAGCTGCGCCTCGGGCAAGGGGTAGGTGCCTTGTTGCTCGATGGGGTTTTGCGTCGCGAAGACCATAAACGGTTGCGGCAGCGGGTGCGTGTGGCCGCCAACCGTTACCTTGCCCTCCTGCATGGCCTGCAGCAGCGCCGCTTGCGTTTTAGGTGGCGTGCGATTGATCTCATCGGCGAGCAAGATGTTGGCAAAGATGGGGCCAGCGGCGAATTGAAAGCGCCGCGTGCCGTCGGCATCGTGTTGCAGCACATCGCTGCCGGTGATGTCGGCGGGCATGAGATCGGGCGTGAATTGAATGCGCCCAAATGACATGCTGAGACATTCGGCAAGCGCGGCGATCAGCGAGGTCTTGGCGAGGCCTGGCACGCCGACGATTAACGCGTGGCCGCCGGCGAACAGGCTGATGAGCAAGCGCTCGATGACGTCGTGTTGGCCGACGATGCGCTTGCCAAGCTCGCTGCGCATGCGCTGCCCGGCGTCGGCGAGCGCGGCAAGCAGCGCGACGTCGTCTGGTGAGGCTGCATCGGACACCGCGGTCATGGCGCGCAAGCTACCAAACTTGGGCGCGGGCGCCTAGCGCCGGACTTGCCGCAGAAAGGCGCATGCGGTCCGTTCTCGCGGCGCGCTGGGATGCTTTGCCGCGGCGTAGATCTCGGCAAGGGTGCAACGAACATTGGGGTCAAACGGGTTTACGCCCAACGCCGTCTCCATCGAGAGCCGAGCCAAGGGTAGGTCGCCCGCCCGCCACGCCGCAAGCCCCAGGGTTGGGGCTAAGCTGGCATCGTCGTCAAAATGATCGCGCATGGGGGCCAAGAGCCGCACGGCGCCCCGCGCATCACCGAGTTCCATGGTGGTGCGCGCGAGCGCGATCATTAGCGTAGGCTCCGGCTGGCCGACGTCGGCGAGGGCCTTTTGCAGCTCAATTGCGGCGGCTTCTAGATGGCCCTGCGCTCGCAACATGGCGGCAAGTCGGGCAAAGGCCTGCGCGCTTGGTGAAAGCGGCCGGGCGCGATGGCGTGCCGTGGCCGCGCCGGCGCGAACCTTCCAGGCGCGACGCCACGCCGGCGTTACGGCGAAGGCCTTGGCGAGGGCGGCCTCCACGCTGGCGCCGGCCGCAAGCTGCGCGATCAAGTGCCTCACGGCCGCATCTCCTTTTTGATGCGCGAAGAACTGCAGATAGGACAATGCCTGGGCATACGCAAGCTGGGCTTGATCGGCGTCGCCGATCGCCGCAAACGAAGCGAACGTTTCAATTTGCTGCAGGTCATCGCGCGCAATCGCGTCCGCGAGCGCGACCTTTTCTGCGGCGCGCAAGTGCCCGCCTGGCGGCGCGCGCCATAGGCTTTCATAGTAGCGGGCAAGGCCTTCCTGCAGCCACACCGGCACGCGCGCCCCCGCGAGCTGGGCAAGGTGAAGATGGGCAAGTTCATGGCCCAAGGTGTCGAGCCAGCGAAAGCCCGCCACGGTGACGCGCGGCGATAGCAGAAAAATCGTGTCGCCGTGCGCAATGCCGACGGTCTGGCTGGCGGTGAGCTGCGCCGCGGGCACGCCGGTGCGCTCGGCGAACACCTCGAGCGAGGGCGCGATTTCGACGGTGACGCCGACCACCGTGCCGCCAAGCGTCCGCGCCATGTCGCGTTCCATCGCATCTAAAAATTCGCCGGCGACTGCGATCAGCGGCGCGTCCTCGGGCACGCTACAAAATGCAAAGGCGCGCGACGGGCTGGCGGTGGTTTGGCAGGACTTGGCAAATTCACTGCCGGGGCTGGCAGCAGCTACCGGCGACCCCGCCGCAAACAACGCCCACGCGGCGATTGGCGCCAGCTTGGTGAAGCGGCGCGGGCTCATTTGATTAGGCCCTCGTAGTAACGCTTGACCAGCTCGGTCGTGCCGTTGACGGCCGGCGTCGCCATCGCGCGTGTCAATTCCTCGCGGAATTTCGTTGGCGCATCATGCGTGAGCGTGTGCAGCGTGCGTGGCAAGGCAATGGGAGCGACGCTGGTCTGACCGCGACTATTGGCTGTAAGCGCGGCCAGGGCGGCGTCAAGATGATGCAGCGCTGCCCCGCTATGCTCGCGTGCGCCGATTGCGTCGTTGGCGATGAGCGCAATGTCGGCCTCGCCGTTGGCCATCGTGGCTGACGCCAACCGTGCGGTGAGTTCGCTGACTAGCGCCGGCGATAGCGCGGTTCCCTGCGGTATGGCGGCCGTGGCGGTCGCCAAATCTGTCCGCAGCTTGGCGCCGACCGTGCGTAGCGCGGCGAAGCGGCTGCGCTCAGCGGACGTCGCGAGCGCTGCGGGCGAGGGGCGCACGAGCGCCAAACGATCGGCGAGCGCTCGCATGCGCGCACGCGCGGTCTCTATACGTGCCAGGGCGTCGCCAGTTAGGTCATTCCAGGTTGAGAGCGGCTCCTCGGCAATCGCCGCCTCGAGCTCGCCGCGGATTGAATCGAGCGACAACGCGGCGAGCTGGGCACGTTGCGTCGCCTCAAAAACGTCCGCGCCATCGAGCAAGCCAATAACCTCGAGCACGCGCCTGCGCGCGATCTCAAATTCATCGGCGGCGGCTTGGGTTAGGCCCGCTGCGGGCACATCGACCAGCATGGCGCGCACGGTGGCTAACTCACGCTTGAGGGTAACCAGTTGCTCAGACGTCATGATGCCGCGAGGACGGCGGCTGCGTTGGCTGGTCGCGATCTGGCGCGTCGCGATACTGATCTGCCCAGCCTGCGCAGCTCCATGCGTCAGCGCCGCAACCAAGACGTCCAGGAGTTTTTGTTCGGCGCCAAAGCGAGCGGCGCGGAACTCGGCCAACGCCTGATCGGCCTCTGCCTGGTGTCGCGACCACGCGGCTTCGCAGGCGGCTAAGGCGGCCTTGGCGGCGCTGACGTCGTAGCGGCGCAGGGCGCCACCCACGTCGTCGATACATGCGGCCGCCGGCTGTGCCGACGCGCGGAGCCCCGGATTGAGATACATGGCCGGGTTGGCGGCGGCAGCCTCGGCCTCTGCCTCGGCCGTGCGCTGCGCAAGCCGCGAGCTGGCGCGGGCGATTTCGCCGACAAGTCGAAGCGCCTGGCGATGAACCCGTTCGTCGCGGGCCGAGCTTAGGTGCGCGAGCACTTTCGCTAGCCGCTGCATCATGTCGCGGATGTCGGCGACGATCGACGCGTAGCCGGATCGGCGCAGGCGTTCGTGCCAATCGTCGAGTTCCAAGATCGACGCTTCCATGCTCGCGATGCGCAGCGAGCCATCGCGCGACCCATCAAGCATCTCCCACGTTGCGGCCGCTCGCCTCAGCGCCTCCACCGCGCTCGTCGCAAAGAGCGCCTCGCTGGTCGCAAGCGGCAGGGTAGCGGCGAGCCGATCGCGCACCGCCTTGGCGGACGCCATGCCGTGTCGCAACTCCCCCGCGAGGTGGTCAAGCATGGCGGCGATGAGGCCCTCCAGCGCATCGAGCCCATGCTCGTGCATTGACACCGGATCCGTGACCCGCAGCGAGAACTGTGCCGAGCGTCCGACGCCTGGGCCCGTTAACGTGTTGTTGTCTTGCACCTCGATGTGGTAGCGCACGGTGGTCGGCGAGGAGGTGATGCCAAGATCGCTTAGATGCCAGGCTACGGTGCCCTCATGGTGGCGCCTGCCAACGTCGAGCTCAAGCGGCTGGCGCTCGACCTTGCCGTCGTGTTCCCACACCAACTCGGTGGCAGCGAGGCCAAAGTCATCGTCGGTAACGAAGGCGAGCTCGACAACCTGCCGCGTGCTGGCCGTGGTGGCGGCGTTCGGCGCAAACAACCGAACCGCGGGCGCGCGATCGACCTCAATCGCGACGCTGCGCGGACGCGTTTCGATTTGATGTTCGTGAGCGCCGCCCACCATGAAGCGATAGCTCGCGGTTTCGTTGGCGGTAAACGTGCCCGCCCAGCGTATGGGGCCGGGCGTGGCCGCAGGCGCCTTGGTCATGTCCAGCCTTCGCGCGGTTCGCAAGCTTTTGGTCGAGGCGGCATCGGCGCTCGCCGTGGTGCCAGCCTGCCACAGCATGGTCACTTCCGCGAAATCGCGGGTCGTTGTCCCCGATACCGCAATCACCGAGCCTTGCACCACCTGGAGATCGCCGGTGGCATCATCGAGCGTCGTCGAGGGCGCACCTGTATAAGCCGGGGGCGTGATGGTGATTTGCAGGTTGGCAAGCAGCGGCTCACGCGTCCAACGCGCATCGACAAACGGATCGTCATCGGCCGCGGCCAGGATCTCGGTGCCGGCCCTAACCTTTGAAAACCTCAGGCCGCCAAGGATGCCAAGCGCGAGGGCGAGGCCCACGGCGGCGGTGCGCACACGCCCTGGGTGCTGGCTAACCAACGGGGTGTTCACGCGCTGGGTTGCGCCGCGCAGCGAAGCCGTCGCGATCCCAAGCGCGCTTGCGTGCAGCGCAAGCGACGCCGGCGATGCGCTCGGCGGATAGGTCCACGCCAGCGAGCACATGGCTGCCAAGCGCAGGATCGCGGCCATACAGCCACCACGCGACGGCCCGATCGGAAACGTAGGCGCGGTGAGGTCGCCACACATACCAGTAGATCGCAAAGCCCAGCGCCGCGAGATAGCCGAGCAAAAACAGCGCGACCGCTTTTTGCGCCGCGCGCACCGAAAGCCCGAGCTCGCCCACGGCCCACGGCATGAGCATGCCCAGCGCGATGGAGAGCCCGATGGTCGCCCACAGCGCGCGACGCTTTTCGCGGCGCAGGAGGTCGCGCCGAATGACCGCGATGTGGACGCTAAGGCCCTCGTGCACGTCAAGCACCGGCCCTCCTCGCTGCGGCGAGCAGCGCTTGGCCTCGGCATGAACTTTGTCGCATCGCCTGCGGTAGAGCGTAGCTCATAACCTCGGACCGAGCGAGCGATAGGCAGGTTGGTTAGCTGGCAAGGCGCGAAAGAGGCTCATACTGGTTGTATGGGCCGATTGAGCAACGCCGCCAGCTACCAAGCTGACCTCGCTCGCGGCGGGAGAGGTTATGAGATGCGCTCAAGACATAGCACATGTTCGGCTCGCTGCTGTATAGTGGCGAGCGTGCAGAGGCGCGTTGATCAAGGGATGCGGGAGGCCGTATCACGCGCGGAGGCCGCCCGTGACGCGCAGTGCGTGGCGCGGGTCTTGGCAGGCGATGCGGAGGCCTTTCGCGACCTCTTTGACCGCTACCGCCAGCGCGCGTTCATCCTGGCGTTGGGCGTCGTCGGCAACCCCGAAGACGCCAGCGATGTGGTGCAAGACGCCTTCGTACGCGCCTATAAAAACCTGGCCTCGTTTGCCGGCTCGTCGAGCTTCTACACCTGGTTCTATCGCATCGTCATCAATCTCGCGATCGATCACAAGCGCCGCGTCAAGCGCGTCAAGCTCGACGATTTCGCCGAGCAGGGCGGCTCGGAGGGCGCGATCGCGCTTGAGGCGCTGGCGTTTAGCAACCAGCCCCTTGGCTTTGATCCGCGCAAGGCGCTGCTCGACGGCGAGCTGTCGCGGCGCATTGCCCTGGCGCTGGCCGAGCTGTCGGAGGCGCATCGCACGGCCCTGGTCCTGCGCGAAATTGACGGCCTCTCTTATGAGGAGATTGCCGACGTGATGGCCTGCTCCAAAGGCACCGTCATGTCGCGCTTGTTTCATGCGCGCAAGAATATGCAGGCTAAGCTGCTAGATTTGAAGGATTTTTCAACGTCCGAAGCGAGCGCAGAATTTATACCCACCTCGCAACGTCAGACGGAGGAGCCGTGAAGCACAAGTCGCCTGAAAAGAACCCCGCGCCTTCCGACGCCGCCTGGATGCGGTGGGTGGACGGCGAGGATGCGCGGCCATCGCACGCCGATGGCGAGGGCGCGAATGGAGATCCGGCGGCGGCAAGCCCGCGCGGGGCGAAGGTTGAGCAAGTCGTCCAAGAGCTTGGGACCGTCGTGCGAGGTCATTATCAGGCCATCGCCGATGACCACGACGCCACGCTCGCCAACGTATGGACTGCTATCGCGCGGGACATCGCGGCGACGCCAAGCGCGTATGCGGGGGAGGTTGCTGGCGTCCCGCACCCGGCCACGTTGCCCGCGCAGCGCGCGCCTTCGCGGACCCAAGGCATTTGGCGCTATGTGGCAACCGGCGTCGGGGCGGCTGCTTTGGCGAGCATCGTCACCTTGGCCGTGGTTGGTGACAGGGCGGCGCAGGCACCCGAGGCCGCGCGCGTTGTGGTGCCCGTGGTGGGCGTTGATGGCACCACGAAGGGTGGCGCACCTGTGGGCGTCACGCCGGCGCTGTATCATCAGTCGCCAACCATTGAGTCCCTAGACGTTACGAGTGGATCGGGTACCGTCATCACCGTCGAAGATGCAGATGGCAGCACGGCCGTGATCTGGATTACCCCCAATGATGTAGGAGAGTCGCTATGAAGACGGCAGGAAGCGTACGTCGGCTGGCAACAGCTATGATGTTTATTGGAGGGCTGGCCTTTGCCACCTCGGCGCGTGCCGAGGCGCCGACGTGCACGCTGTATGAAATTGCGGCGAGCCGGGCCGATACGCCAAGCATCGATCCCAGCCTGGCGCCGCTCGCCAGCAAGCTCAAGCGCCCGCCGTTGTCGTCGTGGAATGTCTTTGCGATGTTGACCAAGGTTAGTGGTGCGTTTGAGCTCATGCAGTCCAAGACGTTTAAGCTCAAGCGCTCCACCGCTAACATTGTCCTGCGCGAGGTGCAGGTCACCGGCAAGACTCGTTATAGCTTTTCGGTTGCGGTCGATGACGAGACCGGTAAGCGCGTGGTCGATACCAAGTACAGCATCGACGCCGGTGACTACGTCGTGATTGGCCGCTCGGTTGGCACCGACGAAGGGCTCTTGCTCGCCATTGGCGGCTGCCGCTAGCTCGCGATAAGGCGCGGGCGCGCGGCGAGTTCGTTGACTTTGCCTCGAGGTAGCGCCAGACTGCGCCCACCATGAAGCGCAGGACGGGGTGGTTGCGCTGGGTCGTAGCTGCCGTCGTGGCGTCCTTGCTGGTTGCTGCGTTGGTTGCGGTGCCCAACGCGATGGAGCGCGCGGTCAGGCGGCAGGTGTTGCCGCGGGTTGCCAGCAAGCTTGGGCTTGACGTTACCGCCGCAGAAGTTGACGCCGGCTGGGGCAGCGTCGAGTTGCGCGGGGTGGCGGTGGGCGACGTCGTGATGGTGCCACGCGTCACCGTGCGCTATGCACTCGGCGCCGCGCTGCTTGGCAACATCGATGTGGTGCAAGTCGTCGTTCACGCGCCCGCGATTACCATTGAAGTGCGGCCGGACGGCTCGAGCAACCTGGATCCGATCATGCAAAGATTTCGCGCTGCCCCGGGGGCCTCGCCGACTGCGTCAGCGGGTAGCTCGACGCGGCTGCCCCGGGCGCTCCTAGTGCAGGGTGCCACCGTCCGCGTCTCTGATCGACGCCAGGGCTGGGTGCTCGATATCTCGGGCCTCGCGCTAAACGTCGCGCCTCGGACCAAGACCGGCAGCGGCCGCTTCGCCACGCTTGCAGCGCACGCCGCGCGCGGCCCTCGTCTTAGCCTTGCCGATGTGAATTTTGAGGTAGCTCGCGATGAGACGGTCGACGTGAAAATTGGCGACGGCGCGATCGAGCTGTGGCCTGGCTTTGCGTTGACGAACCTCTCCGGGACGCTTGGCTCAGCCAGGCGCGCCACGCTCACCTTGGCGTTGGCCGGCAGTTACGGCGGCGCCAAGCTGCCGCTGTGGACGGCGGCAGGCGCGCTTGACCTAAACGCTTGGCAGGGCGAGGTCACCATCGCCGCCAGCGAATTTTCCTTGGGACGCCTTGCCGCGGTGTTGCCCGCCAACATGTTTCCGGACATCGACAAGACCCTCATCGATGCGTCGCTGAAGCTTTCGTTGCGCGACAAGCGAATTACCTACGAAGGCCAGTCGCACGTCTCGGGCCTGTCGCTTAGCCATCCGATGCTCGCGTCTGAGCCGCTAGTTGGCATCGATCTAGCCTCTGAATTTGGCGGCTGGCTCGACTGGCCCACCCGAGAATTGGTGCTGCGCGAGGCGCGCTTTGTCACGCGCGAGGTGCCACTTGTGCTTCGCGGCAACGTGCTGTTCGCGCACGCGTCTCGCGTCGCGGCGGACGGCACGCCGCAGCCGTTGGCGATGTTGACGGCGCAGGCCTCGGTGCCGTCAACGCCGTGCCAGCAAGTCTTGGAAGCCATCCCCTCGGCCATTGCGCCCTTTCTCCGCGAGTTCAAGCTGCAAGGCGATTTCGCGGCCGAGGTTGACCTTGCGATCGATTGGAACAACCTAGACGCGCTGGCGCTGCGCGCGGACATCGGGATGAACCGCTGCAAGGTGCTAAAGGCGCCGCAGGCGGTGGGCGAGCGGCTGAGGGGGGAGTTCACGCATCACGTCGAGATCGAGCAAAATGAGTGGATGTCCTTTGTCGTGGGGCCATCAAACCCGGATTTCGTGCCGTATGCAGCCTTGCCGCCGCATGTCGTGTATGCCGCGATGACGACCGAGGATCCGCGGTTCTTTAAGCACCATGGCTTCTTGCCGTCCGAGTTCGAAAAGGCGCTCGCGGCAAATCTCAAGGTTGGCTATTTCCGCCTCGGCGCGTCGCCGATGACGATGCAGCTGGTGAAAAATGTTTTGCTGTATCGCGAGAAAACGCTGTCGCGAAAATTCCAAGAGCTCTTCCTCACCTGGCACATCGAGCAAGTGCTGACCAAAGAGCGCATGCTCGAGATTTATTTCAATGTCGTCGAGTACGGGCCGGCCATCTACGGCGTCACGGCCGCCGCGCGAGAGTATTTCGCCAAGCCCGTCGCCGAGCTTACGCTTAAGGAGGCGGTGTTTCTCGCCAAGCTCTTGCCCTCGCCCAAGGCGCGCTACCGCCAGCTTTGCGAGGGCACCCTGCGCAAGTGGATGGAGGATGGCATCGGGCTTGCGCTCGAGCGCATGCTGCAGAAAACCTGGATCACGCCGAACGAGTACGAGGCCGCGCTGACCACGCCGCTGGTATTTGCGACTCGCAACGAATCGCGCGAGCAGTGCCTGGCGCGCGTGAAAACGGCGATCCAAAAAGCCCGGCCCACCACGCCGCGTGCCCCGCGGCCGCCGGCGCGACCGTAGTCCCCGATCTGCCACGATACGAATCAGAGAATGGAAATGGAAACCAAGCTAATATTTAGTGTGCCATCAAATGAAGAAGATGCTGGCCCACGATGAACTTGTGCGGGATTATATTCTCGGGATTTTCAAAATCCCCTTAATAGTTGGAACCCATTAACTTAAGTGCGGATGATGAAGTCTATTAAGCTATTCGATTATAAAGAAGCAATTATTGAAAGAGGAGCAATACTAAGGTGTCGCGGTCTTCCTCCTTACGAAGAAATTGTAGACTTCTTGGTTTGCGAAACGGTTGGTTCCAATTCTTTCCAGCTAGTTGTCTCTTCGGGCTACAAAGCTGGACTTAGATTTTGCGTGTTTCCTAAAGAATCAATTCCTGATGATTACGTTACTGGCCTCAAGACTCAATGGTTGATCGAAAATTGGGATTATTGGGGGTATGTTGATTGTCCGGTACGAGAAGTTAGGATTTTTAAAAATCTCGTCCCTGAATCATTGGATATGCTCAAATAAAACAGAAGCTTTCATCGGTCCTGTTATTGCGCCGTGAAGGTTCACTAGGGGGTGTCCCTAATTTTTGCGGGCAGCCTTGGCGTGATTTGCCCGTGACGAATTAGTCGTTCGATTGCCGGACGCGCGCACGAATCGGCAGGCCAAACCTAGGCCAAGCATCGCCTGCGTGGGCAACCTACCGGCAGGTGGCGCACGTTTCTTCCGCGAGCATAGATTGCACGGCGGTGTTCGTGGCACCGAGGGATGTGGATACCACAGCCGTCTCGCTTCGCCCCGGAGGGGTGCTATCTGCGAGCAGGAAGACATGTGCGCTCACCTGCCGGTCCGCATCCGCGGCCCAAACCCTAGTGCTCTGTCTCAAAAGTTTTGAGCCACCCTGCTTGGTCTGACGCCCGAATGCCGGCGTTGCTCGTCGGTTGTTTGGAACCACCAAACGCCCTCCTCGCGCCTTGGCCTCGGACGCCATTCCGGCGCATGGTAGCTCAAAACTTTTGAGACACAGCACTAGATCACCAATGCGCGCCAGGGTAATTCACGCCCGGCCTGCACTCAAAAACTAGGGACGCCCCCTAGATGGATCAGCCTTTGAGCCAAAACTCTACGCGTCGCGCGAGCGACCGACGCGGCGCAAGCCGATGATGAGCAGGCCGCCGGTGGCGAGGACGACGATGCCGCCGAGGATGAGCAGCGGATAGCGATAGGCGCCGCCTTTGGCGGGCGCGCGCGAGGTCCAAAAGCCTGACGCGGCGGCGGGTGGCTGCGACGTATCAATGCGGCCGACGCTGGGAGCGGTGACTTGCGTCGGCGCTGGCGCTGGCGCGGGCTGTGCATGCGCGGCCGGTTGCGAGATCTCGCCAGCCAAGACCGTGCAGCCAATGGCCAATCCAAGCAGCGCAAACGCGAGGGGATGGCGCTGTTTCATGGCTCCAGATACCAAGGCGTCGCGCCCGCACGCAACCCAAATTCGCCAATTGTCGCGCTTGCGGAGCCGCCGAGGCCGGGCGTTTAGCTGTGGTACATTGCCGCCGTGGCGCTTTCTCGTTTTGATGCCCTGCTGGCCCAGCATGACGCCGACCACGTCGTCGGGGCGCTGGCCCCGTTCGTGGGGCAGGCGCGGCGGCAGACCATCGAGCGCGTGCTCGCCGCCCGGCTCCTCGGGATTGAAATCGTGCTCGAGGACCTGTTTGACCCGCGCAACGCGGCCGCGGTCATGCGCACCGCGGAGGCCTTTGGCGTCTACCGCCTGCACATTTCCGATCCAAACGAGGAATTTCGCCCGGCCAAGACTGTTACCAAGGGGTGTCATCGATGGCTTGAGATGCAGCGGCATCGCAATACGGTTGCGTGCATCGAGGGCCTGCGGGCCGCGGGCGTCGCGGTGTGGGCCGCCGCCCTAGAGGCGCCGCACACGATGGATGACATCGACGTGTCAGGCCCGGTGGCGGTCGTCTTTGGTAACGAGCATCGCGGCGTCTCACCGGACGCGCAGGCCGCCTGCACCGGAACCTTCTCAATTCCAATGGTTGGCTTTTCGCAAAGCCTCAACATCTCGGCGGCGGCGGCGATCGCCATTCACGCGCTGACCGGGCGCCGGCGCGCCGAGCTCGGTGGCCTAAGCGATTTGACGCCGTCCCAGACTCAACGCATGCGCGCCCAAATGCTGGCGTGGTCGGTGCGTGAGCCCGAGGCCCTGGTTGCGCATTACGCCCTGGCGGTGCCGACCAACTCGCCGCCTATCCAATCAAGGAGCCCCGATGACACCTACTAAACGCCGCGTACCAACCGCGCGGTTACCGCGTACGACGCCGCAAAAAGGTCAGGCGGCCGCGCCCTCACGCCCGTGGGTGCGTTGGCTCAAGCGCATTGTGCTCGCCGGCTTGCTCATGGCCGCGCTGGGCGCCAGCGCCTTAGCGGCGATGTTCTGGATGTGGTCGCGCGATCTAGACCGCGATATGCGCAGCGACACCTTGTCGATTGCGAGCATGCGCAACCTCGAGGGCTATCACCCCTATCAGACCACGGTCATTTACGATGCGCGGGGCCGTCGCATTGGCGAAATTTTTGAAGAGCGGCGCACGGTGGTGCCCTTTGAGCGCATGCCGCCGCAACTCATCGATGCCGTCGTCGCAACCGAGGACGCGACGTTTTGGGAGCACGAAGGCATCGACTTCATGGGCATCGTGCGCGCGACGATTGAAAATGTGCGCTCGGGAGAGGCCAAGCAAGGCGCCTCGACGATTACCCAACAGGTGGTGAAAACGTTTTTCTTGTCGCCGCAAAAAACCATCAAGCGCAAGGTGCAGGAGATTATCTTGGCGCGGCGGATCGAGAAGCAGCTCACCAAGCAGGAAATTCTTTCGCTGTACCTTAATCAGATCAACTTTGGGCATGCGCGTTACGGCGTGCAAGAGGCCGCGCGCTTCTACTTCGGCAAAGACGTCGACCAGCTTAATCTCGGGGAGGCGGCGATGCTGGCTGGCTTGCCGCAGTCGCCAAGCCGGCTGTCGCCCAGGTCGCATCCCGAGGCGGCCAAGGCGCGGCAAACGCATGTGCTCAACCGCATGGCCGAAACCGGCAAGATCACACGCGAGCAGCTAAAGCAGTGGGTGAATACGCCGCTTACCATTGTGGCCGAGCCGCCGCGTGCGGCGGGCGTGGGCGCCGACTGGGTTGAGCTGGTGCGGCAAGACCTCACCGCGCGCTATGGCAAGGAGCGCCTCGCCACGCTGGGGGCGAGCGTTACGGTAACGCTAGATGCCAAATGGCAAGGAGCTGCCGAAGGTGCGCTCGAAGCCGGCCTCCGAGCCTATGATGCGCGGCAAAAACTTGGCGTCGCGGTGCGCAAGGTTAAGCCTGCGGCGATCGCGGCCGAGGTCGCCAAGCTCACCAAGAAGCTCGCCAAGGTACGCGAGCTCGACCCGCGCAATCGCTATGAGGCGGTGGTGCTTGAAGTGCATGAGGACGACAACGAGTTGGTCGTCGATTTTGGCAAAGGTCCGGCGTCGGTGTTGCTCGGCGGCGCCGGCGATGCGCGCTATGTGCCACGCGGCAAAGATGGCAAAGACGTCAAAGTTGGCCAGGACGGCAAGCCGTCGCCGCGGTTTGCGGTTGGCGATGTGATCAAGATTGCCAAGGCAGACGTGAATGAGGCGCGCGAGCCTAAGCATGCCAAGGCGCTGGTGCAGTTGGCGCCGGGCGCCCAGGGCGCGGTGGTCGTGATCGACAACAAAACGCGCAAGGTGCGCGCGTTGGTGGGCGGTTACGACCAAGTGCCGGGTGGCTTTAATCGCGCGCTGCAGGCCAAGCGGCAGCCCGGTTCAAGTTTTAAGCCCTTTGTCTATGGCGCCGCGCTTGAGGCCAGGCGCGTCACGCCGGCCTCGATCGTCAACGACGCGCCCGAGGTCTTCGATTTGTGGAAGCCCAAGAATTATGATGCCGCCAAGTTCGAGGGCCCGGTGCGACTGCGCTATGCGCTCGCCAAGTCGATCAATACCGTGGCCATCCGGGTGTGTGCTGACATCACCCCCGCGGCGATCGTCGATTTTGCGAAGCGCGCCGGGATTGTTTCTGAGTTGCCGCTCGAGCTGTCGATCGCGCTCGGCTCGGGCGAGGTGACGCCACTCGAAATCGGCAACGCCATGGCGACCATTGCGAGCCTTGGCGCCATTTCGCCGCCGCAATTTATCGACAAGGTGAATGACGAGGTCGTGCCGCCGCAGGCTGCGAGCCAGGTGCTAGATGCGTCGGCGGCCTACGTGCTCCTCAGCATGATGCAGTCGGTGATCACCGAGGGCACGGGTACGCGCGCCGCGAAGCTCGGCCTGCCCATCGCGGGCAAGACGGGCACATCCAACGATTCGCGTGATGCGTGGTTCATCGCGGCGACGCCGGACTATTCGTTCGCCGTGTGGGTTGGCTACGACAATAATCGTCAGCTCGGCAGTGGCGAGGTCGGCGGCGTGACGGCGGTACCTATCTTTGTCGAGATGGTGGCAGCGATGAAGCTGGCGCCCAAGCCATTCCCGCGGCCCGTCGGCGTCGAAGAGGTGCGCATCGATCGCGTTACCGGGCTGCTGGCCGATCCAGCCGCGCCCGTGGAATCCGTGTTGAGTGAGGTTTTATGGTCGGCACCGCGCCCGTCGAGACAGCGCCGCTGCCAGGGCAGGTGGACTTAGATTCTGCGGTGACCCAGGCGTATGAGGACGCGTATGGTGGCGAGGCGCGCCAGCCAACCGCCGGTGGCGCGAGTGACGACGATGCCGATGCCGATGCTCCGGTCGTGACGCCGTAACTCAAATAGGTGCCGACGCATGCGCAGGTACGGATTCTTGGTAGTGGCTTGGTTGGCAAGTGCAGCGGATGCGGCAGGTGCCGCGGCGGCGCCGCCGTCACAGTCTCAGCCGCAGCTGGCGCGGCTCTATACGCTTGAGATCGAAGCGGCCGGCGTGTTTGCGATCGATACCGATCGCGATGGCAGCGATGAACTCGTCATAGTTGGCGATGAGGCCGTTGTCGTTTTCGCGAGCGAAAGCGGGCGCATCGTGCGCGCATGGCCGTTGCCGCCAGAACGCCCCACAGCCATGCCGCTGGTGGCGGGTTATTACGACGCCAGCTCGCACGCGTTCGTGTTTCGCTCGTCGCAACGCTTGGCTGGCAGTCGGCTCGACCTCGCGTCCGGCACGCTGGCATGGGATGCCGAACCGTTTTATCCGCTCTGCCAAGGGCGCTCGATGGCGCTGGACGAAAATGACGGCGCGTTTTTCAGCGACGATGAGCGCTGGCGCTGGCGGCGGTGTGGCGAGTTTGCCGCAAGCGATGGTCGGATGACGTGGACCGCCGCCGTGTCGCTCGCGGGCCGCCTGACCGTTGAGGCGGCGACCTGCGCGGCCGAGGCCTGTGGCGCGCCAAAGACCTGGGGCCCATTTGGCGGTAGCGGCGATGCATTTTCTGTGTGGTCGCGGCAAGGCCAACCCTATGTGGTTACCGCTGGCGACGCGCCACGTGGCGGCGGCGACACCCTTTCCATTTGGGCGGCGGCCATCACGGGCAAGAAGTCACGGCCGCTTTGGCGCGGCGAGTTCGCGGGCGGCATCGTTGGCATCGTCGCAATAAACAATTCAGCTACGCCGGCGTCGCCGCGGTTGCTGGTGGCAACCGCCTTGCGCGGGGCCTCGCGCCTCGATGTGTGGGAGCTGCGATGGTGAAGGCCGCGGTTCAGCGGCGCGCGTTGCCGCTGGTTGGCGTGCTGCAACTGTTGCTCCTTGCACCCGCCGCAGGCGACGTGCGGCCACCGCGCGGCGGCGAGGTTGTCCTCAGCAGCGACAGCACCCTTGCCAACGTGGGTACGTGCGGTGACCCGAGCCTGGCGCACACGGCGGCCGAACTTGGTATTTGCCGGCTGTTTTACGAGCCGCTCTATGTCGCGCGGCGCGACGGCGTCATTGTGCCGCGCCTGGCCGCGGGCCCCATCGCGTGGAGTGCCGATCAAACCGTGGCAACCATTGAGCTGCGCGCCGACATAGGCCTGCACGACGGGCGCGCGCTCACCGCGGCGGATGTTGCCGATGCCCTCTTGCGCGCGTCGCGCAGCGGGCGGTTCGCGCTGACGTCGGTCGCTGCCGACGAAGCGCGGCTTGCGGTTGTGCTGACGTTGCCGGCGCCTCGCCCGTGGCTAGCGGCCGAGCTCTCCGCGCCGTGGATGGCGATCGCCACGCGCGGCGTCGGCAGCGGGCCGTTCGTGCGCCTGTCCACCTCGGCCGATGGCGCGACGTGGATCAGCGCGCAGCGCTTTGCAAATTATTGGGGCACCCCGGCCTGGCTTGACAAGCTTGCATGGCTGCCCCCCAGCGACGCCGCACGCGAGGCGAGGCAGTATCATCGCGGCGCGACGTGGTGGTCGCATGTTGGCGGCGACGCGTCAGGTCTGCCTAGCGCGCATGCCGAGACGGCGCTGTATGCTCCGCTTATACGGGAGGTGTCTCTCGTCCGGCGCGGTCGCGCAATGACCGCGCTGCCGCTGCCATCGATGATCGACACTGTGGCGCTGGCGCTAGACGTTCCGTTCGCCCGAGCCCTACCTATGACATTGCAGGTCGACGCGGCATCGTCGCAAACGCAAACGGCGCAGACTGTGCCGCTATACTTCGATCAGGATAACGCGCGCCTGCGCCACCTCGCCGCCAAGGTTGCGTGGCAGCTCTCGCGTCATGGTGTGATCGCGACCGTCACGTCGGTCAAATATGCAGCGCTTGGACCGACCGCGACCGTGGCAGAAGAGGCGCTTGTTCTGGTCGATGTCGCGACATGCCCCGCTTGCGCCGCGCTGCCATCGCCATTGGCCGAAGCGCCAGCACGCCTTACGTTGCTCCGTTACGGCCACGTGCTTTCGCTGCGACAGGCGCTGCAAGGCGTGGAGTTTGATGGTTGGGGCATGCCGCTATGGGAAGCCATGTACGCGGCACCCGCGGCAGGAGACGATTCAAAATGACGCTACGGTCTCGCATCTTCTATGCCGTGTTGGCGGTCGCCGTGGTGCTGGTGGGCGTCGCCACGCTGCTGACGCGCCACATCTTGGCGCAGAGCTATCGCGAAGACTATGCGGCGCTGCGGGTCGATGTCGACGTTGCCCTTACGCGTGAGCTGGCGTTGCGCCGGCAATTGCTGGGGCAGGTGGCCGATGCGGTGGCGCAGGCGCAACATCCGCTGATGGCCGCGACCTTTGCGCGGCTCGAGCAAAAGCTCGGCGCGCTCGATGAGGGCGATCGCCGAGCGCTTGCGGCGGTGGCCGACGCCTCGCGCGTCGCGCTGGGCGTCGACGAGCTCGTCGTCATCGGCCACGATCAGCGCATCATCGTCGCCAGCGGACGCCCCGAGCTCGTTGGCGAGCTTGCCGGTGCGCTCGGGCAGCGGGCGGACCTCGCGCAGGCCACTACCGCGTTTGGCGACGACCTGGGGCAGGCGGGTCAGGTGCGGACGATCGCCCTGCGCGCGGTGCAAGAAGGCGCCTACCTCGTGACGATTTTCGTGGCGCGCTGGCTCGACGAATCCTTGCTGCAAACTATTTCGCGGCCAGGCTTGGTCGTCGCGCGCTTGGTCGCCAGCGATGGCCGCGTGCTGCTCGGCGCGTCGCCACTTGACGGTCAGCCGCCGCGGGTGCCGACCGTAAGCGCCGCTTTGCTCAACCTAGATGGCACGGCCATCGCGCAGGTGCACGCCAATATTTCAGACCAGACGCTCTCGGGGGTGCTCGCGCGCCTGTCGCTGGTTGCGCTAGGTGCGAGCCTGGGTGCGCTGCTGCTGGCCGCAGGCCTAGCGACGTGGCTGTCGCGCCGCGTGACGCATCGCCTCGATGAGCTGGTGGCTGCGGCCAACGCCGTCGCCGGTGGCGATCTTTCGCGGCGCGTCGCCGCCGACGGCCACGATGAGTTGGCGGGGCTGGCGGCGGCATTTAATCACATGGTGGCGCAGGTCAACCAGGGCAACGAGCGCGTCGCCTGGGCCGAGCGCCGCGCCGCGTGGCAGGATATCGCGCGCCACCTCGCGCATGAAATCAAGAATCCCTTGACGCCGATCCAGATGTCGATGGACACGCTGCGCAAGTCGTACGAGCGCGGCCATCCGCAGTTCGCGGAAATCCTCGCCGAGTCGACACAGACCGTGTTGCAGGAGGCCGCACGCCTCAAGAAATTTGCCACCGAGTTTGGCAATTTTGCCCGGCTGCCGCGGCCGGTCTATGAGCAGTTTGACCTCACGGCGCTTGCCAAGGGGCTGGCCGCCATGCGCGGCAACGTCGAGTTTGAGGCGCCGCCAGAACCCATCATGATCTCGGCCGATCGCGATCAGTTAAGCCAGGTGCTGCACAATCTGCTCGACAACGCTGCCGATGCGGTGGGGCAGGCGCCGCGGCCACAGCCGCCGCGCATTACCTTGTCGCTGAGCCTCGAAGCCGGCAGCGCGCGCCTCGCCGCCGAGGGCGATGCAGCCGCCGACGCCGTCGTGATGACGGTCGCCGACAACGGCATCGGCCTTTCCGCCGAGGTGCGCGCGCAATTATTTACGCCCTATGTCACGAGCAAGCTCGATCGCGGCGGCACCGGCCTTGGGCTCGCCATCGTCCACCGCATCGTCACCGAGCACGGCGGCACCATCGAGGCGCCGGACGTGCCGCTCGGCACGACCTTCGTGGTGTGCCTGCCGCTCGTCGCCGCGGCGCCAGCGTCGGCTACTTAGACCCACGCTGAGAGGTGCGAGCGGGCACTACCAGACTGCTGACATTTCCCGCCCACACCGCTGATCCTGTTCGGGGAGGCGCCGGGCGCGGCTTCAAATGGCCAGCGCCCCGGCGCTCTATCGCCAAGCACCGTAACTGCCCCGTCCCCCGGCCCCGGGTTCTAATGACCCGGGCCGGGCGGCGGTGTAAGGATCCATACACGAGTCGAATCTGCGAGGGCCGAGATGTACCCGGTCTTTACCGGTCGTTGACCGCAAAAACGCAGGTGTCAACCATGTCGTCGGTCCGTGTCAGCGATGTCGATGGCCCGTTGTGTCAGCTATGTATCCGGTTTGTACCCAATCGATTTTTGTAGATTAAGGTCGGTCGCTGATATACTATAGCCGAATCAATGACGGGCGTCATAACTCGCAAAGGCAGCAAGTCGCGTGCGCAACTTGCGTTCGCTGTTGGCACGCCGCATCGCAAGGCCAAAGATGGCTCGCGCCGCGGCGGCAAGCGCGCCGGCGCCGGTCGCAAGCCAAGCGGAAAGGTCGCGATGGTGTCGCACGCGCGGCGTCCACTACATAAGGCTGCGCATCCGCTGCACATTTCAATGAAGGCCCTTCCAGATGTGCCGAGCCTGCGTCAGCCGCGTCTGGTTCGCGTCATAACGAACGCCATGCGCCAGGTCCATGGCAGGCAGCAGGGCGACGCCAATCGCGGCGCATTTCGCATCGCCCAATTTTCCATCCAGGACACGCATGTGCACCTGCTGGTCGAAGCGATCGACAAGCGCGCGCTGGCTAGCGGCATGTCGAGCCTGGCGATTCGCATCGCCCTCGCCATCAAACGCACCCTTGGTCGCGACCACAAGGTCTGGTGCGACCGCTACTTCGCCCGCCGCCTTACCGTGCCCAAAGAAGTTCGCAACGCGTTGGTCTACGTGCTGCTCAATAGCATCAAGCACAAGCCAGACCGGGTTGCTGCTGGGCGCCAGCAAACGAGCACGCGGGTGTTGGTAGATCTTCGCTGCACCTCAGCCGGGTGGTTTCGCGGGTTTTCGCCCACGTTCGAGACATCGTTGAGGCAGAGCGGCACGCCTCAGGAGCACGACCCACCCGTGGCGGCGGCTGCGACGTGGCTGCTCACTACGGGCTGGCGTAGGCATGGACTCATCGACCCTCGCCGCGATGCGCCGCAGAGCTAGGCAACGCCCACTGCGAGCCCGGAGGCACTTCCATGGTGAACCGCAAAATGATCTTGGAGTCCCATGCGGAGTGGAAACATATCACTAGTTCTTTTCCGTTCGATTCGTGAACTACGTGACTTATGTCTTCATTGCGATACTCATCGAGAACTAGATTGTTTACGCTGCCAAATTCAACAACGTATATTTCTCCCCGCCAGTCCTTAATGCTCAGCGTCAGGTGGTCGTTGCGCAATAGCAAATGTTGGATGGCGCCATCCTCCCATCTGTGTTGTAAGAACTCAGCCAAGTCCATCGCGCGAACTTCGAAATAGCACCAAGGCCGCGTCCTAAGCCCGCACCGGCACGGCGCGTAGGGCGGCCTTGCCGTCTTTGACGTAGACCGAGAACTTCACGTCGATGCAGCCGGTTTGGCTGATGAGCTGGCTGCGGTTGCGCGCGATGGTCTCTTCGAATTTGTGATACGTCAGGCCCGTCGTCGACTCGCCGCACGATTGCTTGGTGCGAATGTATTCGTCGTAGATGGCGCGCAGCTGTGGATCTTCGCTGCCCGGCGTGGAAGGCGGTCGCGGCGGCGGGGGCAGCGCAGGTGGCGCGCCCTTTGGCGGCGCGGCTGCCATCTGGGCGGCGGCGGACGGCGGCGGTGGCAGATCGAGGTCGTCATTGGCGTAGCGCTTGCTAATCGATTCGAGCGAAAAGTCATCAGCGCCGCCGACTGGTGGCGGTAGCGGCGCCGGCATCGAGGCGATGCCGACCGATGAGGCACCGGTGGTGGCACCGGTGAGCAGTTGGTCGAGATCGTTGCGCGCCGACTTGGTTTCGCGCATCAGCTTGTCGATTACGATATTGACCGCGCGCGCGACCTCGCCATAGCGCCCACTGTGGCGCGCCTCGTCGAATTTCTCGGCGCTGGCCTGGACCAGACCAAGGGCGTCGCGCTGTAATCTTCGCAACGGTCGCCCGCTCTCGAAATAGGGCAACAGCAGGCCAAAGATCAGGGCAGCGAGAAAAGCGCCGCCCACCAACGCGAGCAACACCCAGGGGATTTTTAGATCGGCACGGGTCAGCTTACCGATGGTCGAAAACAGCCCGTCCTCAAAGGGACGCGAGGCAAAGAACACGAGATACGCCGACTTTGCCTGCGATTCGCCCGGCAGTGACAGCGAGAGAGCCACCAGGTCCGTGTCGCCGCTGCGCGCGATTTGCACCGCGCTGGTAGGACACGTGCGGCGGTGATTAGTTGGCGCAAGGGTGATGCCATCGAGCCGGGCGCTCGAGGTGGATGCGATTTGCTGCGGGCCGAGAAAGGCTGCGACCTGCAAACCAAGTGAGTCACCGAATTTACTTAGCGACTTGGCATTGAGCGCCCGCCCGAGCAAGAGCGCCCCGGCATACCTGGCGCCGGCCGCCGACGTCAGCACGACCGGTGAGGCGGCAACCAAAAAGATATTGTTCTTGTCAAACCAAACGTCGTCGCGGACAAAGCCGCTGAGCGCGTCGTCGACCAGGGGCCGGCCCGACATGCTGTCGCCAAATAGGTTTTCGTCGTTGCCCAGGCGCGCGATCACGCGGCCGTTGCGGTCAAACAAAATTGCAATCTCAGGCCCCGCCTCCCCGAACTCAGCGAGCATCTTCGCGCCGACGGCTTTGGCCGCCGCGTTGATCTCTTCAGAGATTTGCGCGGCCTCGCTGGCGGCGCCCAGGGTGCTGATGAGCTCGGCATGGCGAGCGCCCTGTGCCACCTCGGTGACGCGCGCTAGCGCCGAATTCTCAAGCCGAATATTGGCGGCGTCACACGCCACGGTCAGCTTCTCGCGGGCGACGCGATCGCGTTCGCGATGGGCGGCCCAGGCAAGATAGCAATGAGCAGCACCGCGATGAGCAATGCGACGGCTAAGGCGAAGGACCAAAATCGAGTGAAAAACATTAGGCGCGTCTCATTTGGCGGGGGGAGGCGCCGCGCCCGGCGCGGGCGTTGTGGCGGGCGCTGCGGTGGGGCTGGCGGTGCTAGTGGTGCCAAGGCCCGCTGGCAAACGCAGGTTGAGCTCGGCGGAGGAAGACCCTACGGTAATTTGTTCATCGGTGCGGTCGACCCAATTAGTGTCGTACCACACGCGCACGCGCCATCGGCCGGGCGGGACGTCTGGAATTTCAAACCGCCCGTCGGCGCCGACCATGGCGAAATACGGCGTCTCTAGCGCCAAGATCGTGCCGCCCAAAAACGGCAAGTCCTGATCGACGATCGAATACGTGCCGGCTTTTTTAATGCGAAGCTCTTTTTGCGCGCCGGGGTTCACCGGGCCCGCAGGGACCAGCGCGGGGTCTTCAAGGCTTTTTAAGATCGGCGCGGTGCGGCCGCGATTGCGCACTACCACGGTCGTGCCGACGCGCGTTGCAAACACCGTGCGCGAGAATGATTGTCCGAGAAAATCCCAAAACACGTCAATCGCCGGCGGCGGCGTGGCGGTGGTGTCGCCCTCTAGCACGACCACCAAACGCGGCATGGGGTCGTTGACCCGCGTCGGCAAAAACGGGTTCGCTTTGCGATCAAGGAAGCCCTTGGTGCGTTGCGGGGCGGGGCCGATGCCGCTCTGAGGCAGCTCAACCTTGCCGCGCACTGGCGCCGCGCCCAACTCCATTGGCATGGCGGCGAGGATCGTCGCGCCGACCACGACATGACCCAAGCTGCGTGCCCTCGGTTGCCCCATTAATATGATCGTAAGGTGCCATGGCGGGCGCAGCAAGCGGCGCGGGCGGCTATTGCCATGGCGGGTTTGCTACGCGCGGCGCGCAATGCGCGTACATTTACGCCGATGCCGTGGTCTGCCAGCGCGTTGCTAACGTTGAGCGCTGCGGCGTTCGCGGTAATGGCGACGCTGGTGCACGCGGCCGCCGCGACGATTCACGTCGCCATCATCGTGTGGTCGCGCCTGCTCGTTTCGCTGATCGCGAGTTGGTGGGGCATGCGCCGACAAGGCATAGCCATGTGGGGTGATCGCCCACAAGCGCTGCTGCTGCGCGGCCTCATCGGCGCTGGCGCGTTATCGTGCTTCTTTATCAGCCTCGGCGCGATGCCGCTGGCGCAGGCCACGACCATTCAGAACGCCGCGCCACTGTTGGTCGCGATCTTTGCCTGGGTGGCGCTGGGCGAAGAACCCGATGCCATGGTCTGGCTTGCGCTCGCGCTTGGGGTCGGCGGCATCGCCTTGGCCGGCGAGGTTTGGTCGATGGCGGACGTCGGCCCGTGGGCGCTGCTCACCGCCATCACCGGCGCGGCGCTTGCGGCGGCGGCCTATGTCACCGTTAGGCAGCTCGCGCAAAGCGAGCCGCCGCTGCGCATCGTCTTCTTTTTCCCGCTCGTCGCCTTGCCACTGACCACGCCGTGGGCGGTCGCGCATTGGCGCCCGTTGCGGCTCGGCGAGCTCGCCTTGCTGCTGGCGATTGGCCTGTGCACCCAGGTGGGGCAGGTGGCGATGACCATGGGCATGGCCAAGGTTTCGGCGAGCCGCGCCGCGGCCTACGGTTTTTTGCAGGTGCCGATGGCCATGGTGCTCGGGCTGCTCCTGTACGAGGTGCCCTCAATCTGGGTTGTGCTTGGAGCCGTGTTGATCTTGCTCGGGCAGGGCGGCCTATGGGCCACGGGTCGCAAATAAGCGCAACAAGCACGACCTCGCGGCGATAGCCCGAAAGTGAGCTCCGCGCGCCCGCGTTCCCTCGATCTAGTTTACTTGGCGTCCTACGGCGTCATTGTCGCGGCGGCGGTGTGGGGCCTGCGGGGCGGCGGCAACGGCAAGCACCTCGTGATGCCCGATCATCTGTGTGACGTGCGCGGCGAGGTCGAGCAAGTGCGCCCGCGTTGCGCGCGATCGCTGGATGACGCTCGTCGCCGGTCCCGCCAAGACCACGCTAACTCACGTGCCGACGCGGGTGTTGCCTGGCGACGAAGTGGCACTACGCGGCGTCTGCACGCCCGCGCCCGGCTTCTTTACACCGGGCTCGGCGACGCCGTGGCAACGCGGTCAGCGCGGCGGCTACGGCCAGGTGTTGCAGCAGCCGCAGCTTATCGCCGTAAATCAGCAGCAACGCTGGCATTGGCGGCGGCCGTTGGCTCACCTGAGCGATCACATCTATGATCTCATCGTGCGCCATGGCGCGCACGCCGATGCGACCGGCCTCGTACTTGGCCTGGTGCTTGGCAACACCGCCGACGTGCTCGATGAAGACATGGAACGTTGGCGCGACCTTGGCGTTGTGCATGCGCTCTCGGTCAGCGGGCTTCATCTCGGCATCGTCGCGATGCTGGTATTTTGGCTGAGCACGCGCGCAGCCATCGCCATGGCGCGATCGCAAGCGGCTGGCGTGCTGGGCGCCCATGTCTTTACGGCGCTGGTGGTTACGTTTTATGCCGGTCTCACTGGGCTGCAAACCGCCACGCTGCGCGCGCTGGTGATGATTCTGCTGATCTTGCTGGCGAGCAGCCAAGGACGGTCGTTGGCGCCGTGGCGCCTGCTCATCATCTCATTGGCAGCCATGCTTGCGTGGCAGCCCGCGTGGATCTGCGATCCGTCGTTTCAATTATCCGCGGTGGCGACCGCGGCGTTGGTGGCGGCGGCGCCGTGGTTTGTCCATGACGGCGTCGTGCCGGCCACGCGCTCGCGCGCGCGGCGTGGCTTGCGCTGGACGCTAAAGGCCGTTGTTGTCTCGGCGTGGGTATCCTTGGTGACCGCGCCGATCGTGGCCTACCACTTTCATCAAGTTCCCATTGCGAGCTTCATCGCCAACTTGTTAGTGACGACGCCGTGCGAGTTAGTGGCCTTGCCCATGGCGCTGCTTGCGGTCGTCGTGGCGCCCATCTCGGACGGCTTGGCGGGCGCCTTGCTGGCGGTGGCGGAGGGCGCCGCGGTGGTCTCGCTCGTAGCGGCGCGTTGGCTGGCCCCGTGGTTGCCGACGGTTGAGTGCGCGCCGCCCGCGCTGCCGGCAATGGCGGCTTACGGGGCGGCATGCGCGTGCTTGTGGCTCGCCGTGCGCAATCCCGCGCGGCGGCTCCGCCATGGCCTCGCGGCCGCCGCCATGATCGCGATCGCGGCAATGTGGACGCCGGTGGCATCGTGGTGCGCACGGAGCGCGCCCGCCGCCGGCAAGCTAGTGGTGACGTTTATCGATGTCGGGCAGGGCGATGCGGCCCTGATCGAGTTTCCCGGCGGCGCGCGTTGGCTGGTTGACGCCGGCCGCAGCGCCACGACGACGAAGTCCGATGCGGCTTATGATCCACTGTTGCGCTATCTGCGCGCGCGTCGGATTACCGCGCTGGATCGCGTCATCATCACGCATCGCCATGCGGATCATTTTGCGGCGCTGTGTCACTTGGCGGGACGCATCGCCATCCGCTCGCTGTGGCGGACCGAGCGAGCAGCCGCGCTGCCGCCGCCGGGCACCGATGGCTACGCTGACCCTATGGGGATCTTTGACAGTCGTTCGGCAACCGAGGCCGAGTTTGATCGCTGCGAAACATCGTTGCGCACCGCCGGCACCGTCGTCGATTCGCCGCGCCTTGGCATCTACCATGGTCCAAGGCTTGGCGGCGCGCGCGTCCACGTCATCGGCCCTCGCGCGCTGTCCGCTACATCGCGCCGCGCGACGGCAGAAGCGGTGCGCGGCGAAAACGATAATTCGATCGTGGTCCTAGTGAGCTATGGCGGACGCACGCTCGCCCTGCTCGGCGATGCGTCGGAGGAGCAAGAGGCGTCACTGCTCGCGCGCCTTATCGCCGTCGACGCGGTTAAGATCGGTCACCACGGCAGCGCCACCTCGTCGGCGCAGGCGGTGGTGGACCGCTTGCGGCCGCGCGTGGCGATTGCCTCGGTGGGGCGTGGCAACCGCTTCGGCTTGCCGGCGCGCGAGGTCATGGTGCGATGGGAACATCGGGGGGCGACGATCTTGCGCACCGACCGCCACGGCAGCATTTCGGTGGTCATCGCCCCCGATGGGCGGTGGCAATGGTTTACCTACGTGGGGGGCGTTGTTGCGCTGCCATAAACGCGATAGCCTTGGCGCGTGGCACAATCCGAATTAGAGCTGGTGCTTAAGGCGGCCGGCGAGCTCGTACGTCAAGAGCGCTTGCAAGAGGCGGTGACGTCCTTGGTCACGCTCGAGGGCGCCAACCCGGAAAATCTCGAGGTGTGTGCGCTGCTCGGCTTGGTGCTGTTTCGCCTCGGACGCTACCCGGAGGCTTTGCCGCGTTATGAGCGGCTGGTGCGCGCTAACCTCGCAGACGGCGTTTCGCGGCTTAATCTCGGCATTGTGCTGCTCAAGCTCGATCGCGCCGAAGCCTCCATTTCGCACCTAGAGGCCGCACGCACCCTTGATCCGGGCCAGCAAAAAACCGTGAGCTATCTGGGACTGGCCTACGCCAGTGCCGGGCGGCTTGCCGACGCGTATCGCGCTTTTTGCCAGGTCGGCCAGGCGGACTTGGCGCGCGAGGTCGCACAAAGTGTCTCCCCCGCAGAGCTTGCCGCCATTGATCGCGAATTGGCCACGCCGCCGCCGCGGCAGGCTAGCCGCCCGATCTCGCATCCGCCGCCGATGCGGCCAACCACGGCGCCACCGCCGCCGTTGCGCGAACTTGCGCTGCCGCCGCCCACGCCTGGACCATCCCTGACGGCACCGCCGCCCGCCGCAGCGCAAGTCAGTTCAGATGCGCCGCGTGCGCGTCGCGAAAGCCATGTCGAGCGCATGGTGCGCGAAATCGCGCCGGCCAAGACCGCAAGCACCGATGCGACCGAGGCCATGTTGCTATCGCGTTTCGCCGCAAGCCGGCTCGAATCAACTCCGAGCAAAGGGTTTACCGCGACGCGCGATGGCGTTATCTCGGCGGCGGTCAATGGCGCGATCTGCGCACGCCTGAAACACGTGGTCGCGTACTCGGGCGAGCTAACCTCACAAGTGCTCATGCGTCGTTCGCGCGGGCATGAGCTGGCGGAAGCCTTCGCGATGGGCGATGACCCCGTCTATCGGATTAGCGGACAGGGCATTTGTACCTGGCAGGCGCCCGCCGGCAAGCTGCTTGAGCTCGATGAAGACATCTTGTATTTGCCCGAGGAGTTGGTCTTGGCGTTCTCCGAGGAGTTGCGGTGGGAAAATGGCTATGTACCAGGCACCAACCGGGCGCGCTCGTTCGTGCAGTTTCGCGGCACCGGCACCGTCGCGGTGGTTTGGCCGACGCTGCCGCGCGGCCTCAAGGTCGCGCAACGCCACCCGCAGTACGTCGTCGGTGAAGCGCTGCTTGGCTGGGTCGGGCGCATCGTGCCGCGCGCCACGCATGCGTCGAACCTGCTCACCGAAAAACCCGCGGTGGGTGCGTGGCTAGAATGTAGCGGCGAGGGCGTCGTATTCGTCGAACAACAGGCGTCATGACCGGCGCGGCGCCGCCGACACCCGCGGGTGGGCCTCCGCCGCCGCGGACCGTCGCATGGCGATCGCTTGGCCAAGAGGCCGCCGAGCTGCCCAATCTCGTCACGATGCTGCGCATTGCGCTCATCCCGCTCGTGCTCGTCTTCGCCAGCAAGGAAGGCCTTTCGTGGGGCATTGCCGCGTGCGCGGTGTTCGTCGTCGCCGCCGTCACGGATTTTCTCGACGGTTATCTCGCCAGGCGCCTAAACCTTGTCACGGTACTGGGACAATTTCTCGACCCGCTCGCGGACAAGCTTATCGTGCTTTCCACGCTCATCGTGCTGGTGGAGACCCGCCGAGCCCCCGCGTGGCTCACCATCGTGCTCATGGCGCGTGAGTTGGCCATTACCGGGCTGCGCGCCATCGCCAGCTCGCGCGGTCACGTCATCGCGGCGGGCACGGGTGGCAAGTGGAAGACGGTGTTGCAAATCGTCGGCATCTCATTCTTGCTCATTCACGAGCCGCTGTCGTGGCAGGGCGTGACGGTTGATTGCCACTACGTCGGCATGGTGGTGACCTATGCGTCGCTCGTCTTCTCGTTGGTGTCGGCGGGTGAATATTTTTGGTATTTCGCGCAGGCGGCGGCGGCCGAGGCTGCCGAGCAAGCGGCGCTCGGCAACTCGCGCGAGAAACGGCGCGCGGCGCGGCGCGAAAACAAGATGATGCGGCGTGCGCGGCGACACGCGGCCAAGGAATGAGAGGCACATGCGGCAGGAGGTGATCACGGCGACGCCATGGGCCCTGATGGCCGAGCTCGCGGGCGTGCCAGGCACGGTGATGCTGCATAGCGCGAGCAACGCGGATGGCGTGGGCGCCTCAACCTTTGTCGCCAGCACCCCATGGCGCGAGATTTTCGTCCATGGTGATGAGGCGCGTCTGATGCAAGGCGACGAGGTGCTCGAGCTTCGGCGCGGTGAGCCAGCGCTGGCGATCGAGCGCTGGCTGGCTGACGTTGGCGTTTCGTTGCATGGCGAGGCACGCGCGCTGCCTTGGGTGGCAGGTTATTTTGGCTACGAATTTGGCGCCCAGGTGGGCGCGGGCCACAAGTTGCCAAGGCCGCGAGGCTCGACGTGGCCTGATGCGTGGCTTGGCGTTTACACCGCGGTCTGCCGCTGGGAGCAGGCCGGCGAGCATGGCATCGCGTATTCGTCGCGAGCGCATGGCGTGTCGCCGCGGTTGGCGCAGGCGATGGCAGGCGCCACCTCTGCGCCGTTGTCATCGTCGGGGTGGCACGTGCCATCGGCGCCGCGCGCCGACGAGCGCGAGCTGCGCCCGCGATTTGACGACGAAGGCTATCTCGCGGCCATTGCCTCCGTGCAGCGCGGCATCACCGCGGGCGAGGTGTATCAGGTCAACATTGCGCGCCAGCTCATCGCGGCTTGGCCCAGCGCCGATGCGGTCGCGCTCTACCACGCGCTCAGCTGTGCGTCCCCGGCACCGTTTGGCGGCGTCTTGCAGCTTGCCGCGGGCAGCATCGTCACAAACTCGCCGGAATTGTTTTTGCGCAAGCGCGCTGGCGACGTCCGCATCGAGACCCGTCCCATTAAGGGCACGCGGCGACGCGCGCCGGCCGAGGACGCAACCGCTGCGCGCGATGAGGCGGCGGTGGTGAATGACTTGCTAGCCAGCGAAAAAGATGGCGCCGAGCACGATATGATCGTCGATCTCGAACGCAACGATTTGGGCCGTATTTGCGAAATAGGCAGCGTTCGCGTCGAGCGCCACGGTTATCCCTTGGTCTTGCCACAGCTAGTTCATCGCGTGTCGCAGATCGCCGGCGACCTGCGGGGCGACGTCGGCCTGGCCGCCATGCTCGGCGCGATGTTTCCCGGCGGCTCGATCACGGGCGCGCCCAAGCTCGCCGCGATGCAAATGATTGCGGCGCTTGAGCCCTTTGCCCGCGGGCCCTATTGCGGCGCCATTGGCTACCTCACCAGCGGCGAGGTCTCGCTGTCGGTGGCGATCCGAACCGCGCTGCTGCAGGGAGGCGAACTCGTCGTCACCGTGGGTGGCGGCATCGTCGCCGACTCGGTCCCCGCAGCGGAACTTGAAGAAACCCAGACCAAGGCGCTAGGTTTTGCCGCGGCGTTGCGCGGCGATCATGTGCGATGAAATCAGCTAGGGTGCAAATAGGCCGGTGGTGAAGGTCCAGGCGCCGGCTTCGATAGGCACCTGGTTAAACGACAGCGTCTGCGCGCTATAGGTCGCGCCAAAGCTCTTGGACCCCGTCGTTACATTTAGCGCGACGGCGACGCCCGAGGCACCAGTTTGGCCAGCCGACGTCGTCCACGTCAGCGCGTCGAGGGTTTCGTACGTCGCTGAGGCACCGCTCGGCACGGGCGTGAGCTGGACGTCGCTGCGCGGCGCCGCGCCGCCGCCGCCGTCCTGAGAAAACCAGAACACCGCTTGCCCGCGACTCGCCACCGGCGGGACGTCGGTGTTGGCCAAGATGGCATCAGCATCGCTTGCGGTAAGCAACGGAATCGCCACGTCTTCAATGCGCGCCGCACCTTGGGTTAGGCGCACGATGGTGGTCGCGAATTCATCACTTCCTGCGCCCACTCTCAAAAGCAGAAAGGCGCCGGGGTCCGATTGCAGCAAAAACGTGCCATCGGCGGCCGCGGTGGCTTCGTTGTCCGTCCCGATCTGTGCGACTTGCACCCCGGTGAAATCGATATTGCTGGCGCACTCCAAGGGCGTGCGCATGTCGACCAACTGGCAGAGCCGCCCCGTCGCTTCGCCTGGCACGGCATCGCCGCTGCCGTCGGAGGCGCCGTCGCTCCCGGCGTCACCGCCTGGGCCGATTGGCGGCGGCGTGCCCGGATCGCGATCAAACGGCGAAAAGCCATCGCAGCCGAGCGCGGCGCAGGCCAGCAGGCTAAATAGGCTACGCGACAAGTGAGCGTTCATGGCCTCAGCCTAGCACGCTGGCCGCGCGGTGGGCGACTATGCAGCCGCGACGCGGGCGGCCTTGGCCTCGCGCCATGCGTCGATGACCAGCAGGCCCACGCCTATCACCAAGGCGACGTCGGCGATGTTGAATACCGGCCATTCGTGCTGCTTGTAGCGCCACAGGACAAAATCCGTGACCACGCCAAAATAGACGCGATCAGCCAAATTGCCTAGGGCGCCGCCGGCCACCAAGGCCAGAGACGCGATGAGCAAGCGCTGCTCCGCGCGTGCCTTATGTACCATCCATAGCATCGCCAAGACCGCGAGCAGGCCGATGCCAGTTAGCAGCCAGCGCCCGCCTTGCGCGCTGTGAAACATCGAAAACGCGGCGCCCTTGTTAAAGGCGAGTCGCCATTCCCAGAAACCATCGATGACGGCCGTCGGGACGCCGGTGCAGCGTCCCACCTTAAAATCGTCTGGCACCGCGCAGGCGGCGGGCTGGGTTGGCAGGCTGTGGCGTGCCCAATACTTCGAGCCGAGGTCGAGGCCAATCGTGATCACGGCGATCACCAAGAATAGGTTCCATCGTTTTGACATTGTAGTTCCTTAGGGCTGCAGCGCCGCAGCGCAGCGTTGGCAAACATCATTAGGCGAGGTCGCGAGGCTGTCAAACCATTTCCAGCAGCGTTCGCAGCGCAGGCCCGCATGTGCCGCCACGGTCACCGCGGCGGCGCCTTCCGAAAGCGCCACGCTCGAAACAATAAACAAGTCGGCCAGCTCGGCATGGTGCTTGCGCAGCACCGCGAGGTCGCCAGCCGGAGCGGCAATTGTCACCGCCGCGTCAATCGATTTGCGCTTGGTGGCGCGAAACGCCTCGAGCTCCTTGTTGACGGTCTCGCGCCAGGCAAGCAGCACCGCGAAGTCCGCAAACAGCTCGGTTGGCGCGGCTTGCGCGCTCGGCGACGGCATGCGCGCCAAATGGACGCTGGCGGGATCGCCAGCGCGCTTGGGCAGATAGCCCCAAATATCTTCGGTCGTAAACGCGAGCACGGGTGCATAGAGCGTAATGACCGCACGCAGCGCCTCGTAAATCACCACCTGCGCCGAGATGCGCGCCGCCGACGTCACCGCGTCGGAGTACATGCGATCTTTGACAACATCGGAGTACAGCGCCGAGAAATCGACGGTGACAAAATCGGCGATCGCGCGATGCGCGACGTGAAATTCGTATTTCTCATACGCCGCGGCTACGCGCGCCACCAGCTCGTCGACGCGGGCGAGCAGATAGCGGTCAACGGCATAAACTTGGCCGTCGGCGCGCGTGTGCACGCTCGGGTCAAAGCCCGCGAGGTTGCCCAGCGCAAAGCGCGCGCTGTTGCGAAACTTGCGATACCAGTCGGTGAGGCCATCGAGCAGCGCTTGCGAATACGGGATGTCGTTGCGAAATTCGGTCGACGCTACCCATAGCCGAAACAGTTCGGCGCCAGATTTTTTAATCACGTCATCCGGCGCGATGTAGCTGACCTTTTTGCCCTCTTGCTTGGCCTTTTCGATCGCGCTCTTGGAATACGGATTGCCGTGGTCGTCGAGCACAAAGCCGTGCGTGATGACTTGCTTATATGGCGCCTTGCCGCGCACGCCGACGCTCGCCAGTAGCGAGGAGTGAAACCACCCGCGATGCTGGTCGGAGCCCTCGAGATAGAGATCGATCTGTTCGTAGCCGGGCTGCTTTTGCTGCATCGCCAGCCACGACACGCCCGATTCAAACCACACGTCGACGATGTCGTTTTCGCGCTCAAAGCCCGAGCCCGGCGCCGCGCAGTTGGCACACTTGGTGCCCGCTGGCAAAAGTTCGCTCACCGGCAACGTCCACCACGCATCGGCGCCTTTGGCGTCAAAAATGCCCGCCACATGCTCCATGGTCGCGGCCTCGGCATGCTCGGCATTGCACGACGTGCAGTAGAACGCCGGGATAGGCGTACCCCATAGCCGCTGGCGCGATAGCACCCAATCGGGGCGGTTTTCGATCATGGCATAAATGCGATTGCGGCCCCACGGCGGCACCCAGGTGGTGGCGTCGATTTCGCGCAGCGCCACCTGGCGCAAGTCATTGTGGTCGATCGAAACAAACCACTGCGGCGTGGCGCGAAACATGATTGGCCCCTTGCAGCGCCAACAATGCGGAAAACTATGGCGAATCGACTCGCCTGGCGCGTTGAGCAGATGGCCTGAGGCGTGAAGTTTCTCCACCAGCTTGGGATTGGCCTCATCGATCGAGACGCCCTTAAATTCGGCGAACTCTTCGGTGTAGCGCCCACGCGCGTCGATGGGCGACAGCGGCGGCAGGCCATGCGCCATGCCCGTCTTATAGTCATCAGGACCGTGGCCCGGCGCGGTATGCACCAGCCCGGTGCCTTGCTCCGTGGTGACGTAGTCGGCAAACCACACGCGAAATTCATTGTCGGCGCGCGGCGCGACAAACGGGTGTTGATAGCGCGCGCCTTCCAGCAGCGAAAGCTTTGCCTGGTCGATCGTCAGCCACGTCGCCTCGGGCGCGTCGAGGCCCACGGCCGTGGCAAACGCCGCCGCGAGGTCGCGCGCGACGAGCAGACGCTCGCCGGCCACCTTCGAGGCGATGGCGACATACTCGACGTCGCGGTGCATGGCGATGGCAAGGTTGGAGGGAATCGTCCATGGCGTCGTCGTCCAGATCGGTAGCGCCAACGCCTGGCCCGCAAGGCCCGGGTGCAGCGCAGCTGGGTCGATCCCGCCTTGCGCCGCTGGCACCAAGGGGAAGCGCACGTAGATCGAAGGCGAGGCCTTGTCCTTGTATTCGATTTCCGCTTCCGCCAGCGCGGTGGCGTCGCGGGCGCACCAATACACCGGCTTGTGGCCGCGGTAAAGATATCCGCCGCGCGCAAACGCCGCGAGCGCGCGCACGATGGCGGATTCGTAGCTGGCATCGAGCGTGAGATACGGCGTTGCCCATTGGCCCAAGATGCCCAGCCGAACAAACTCGCTGCGTTGCACCTCGACAAAGCGCAGCGCGTAGTCGCGACAGGCCGTGCGCACCTGCGCCAGCGTCATGTCGCGGCGCTTGGCCCCCAGCTCGCGTTCGACTGCCAGCTCGATCGGCAGGCCATGCGTGTCCCAGCCAGGGACAAATTCGGTGTCAAAACCCGCCATCGTCTTGGACTTGACGACGAGGTCTTTGAGGATCTTATTTAGGATGTGCCCGTAGTGAATATTGCCGTTGGCATAGGGCGGGCCGTCGTGCAGGACAAACTTCGGCGAGCCCGCGCGCGCGGCACGGATTTGCTCGTACAGCCCAAGCTGCTGCCACTGCGCCAAAATCTGCGGTTCACGCAGCGCGAGATCGCCCTTCATCGGGAACGCCGTCTCTGGTAACCGAACTGAATCTTTATATTTTCCTTGCCCCGACATGGCGGCGCGACAGTAGACCAAAAAGACGTTGATCGCGCGGCCGCGGCGGGCAAATTTGCTATAGCTGGCGCATGGCCAATCGCGCGTCTTGGGACGAATATTTCATGAGCATCGCGCAGGTCGTGGCGACGCGCTCCACCTGCGAGCGCAAGTATGTTGGCGCGGTGATCGTGCGCAACAAGACCATCTTGTCGACGGGGTACAACGGCTCCATTCGCGGGCTGCCGCATTGCACGGAAGCTGGCCATATGATGGAGGACGGACACTGCGTAGCGACGATCCATGCCGAGACCAATGCGATCCTCCAGGCGGCGCGTAACGGCGTCATGATCGACGGCGCGTCGATTTACGTCACCGCGAGTCCTTGTTGGAACTGCTTTAAACAGCTTGCGAACGCCGGGATCACCCGTATTTGTTACGGCGAGTTTTATCGCGACACGCGCAGCTTAGAGGTGGCTACTGCAGTTGGCATCGAACTTATTCATGTGCCGATCGCGTCCCCGCCTGGTGCTTAAGATACTGAAATAACTTGAGCCCCCGGTCTGCGCCGGAACGCCCGCGGCCTTTGGTTTGCAAATGGGGGGCGTTTTCCTTAGGCTATTTGAATGGCTCAACTCGGTCTGACCAACCCAGCGCCCGCGCGCGTGCCAGCGGCACTGCTGCTTGCGCTCGCCTGGCTGCTCTTGGTCCCGGCGCAGGCCGGCGCGGACGATGGCGCCAAGCGCCGCCCCACAGCCAAGGCCACCTCCACCAAAGTTCAAGCTAAGGCCAAGGCCAAGGCTAAGCCTAAGGCAGCCGGGAAGTCATCCAAGGCCAAACCGGCGGCCCGCGGCGGCAAAAAGGTTGCGGCGGCGAGCGGAAAAACCTCGCGCAAAAAGAAGGCGCGGCGTCCGCGCTTTGTCGGCCACAACGCCCCAGCGAGCACGCTGCGCACCGAACCGCTCGCCAAGCCCTCGGGTGAAATTTGGTTGTGGGCCGAAAACCTCAATGAAGAGCTAAAAGTTCAAATCTATCGCGAAGACGGCTCCCTCAATGATGAGGTGCTGGCGCAGCTTGATGACGTCTTTCGCTGCAAGCGCACCCACGATGTGCGCGCCGTCCGCCCTGAACTCTACGAAATGCTCTCGCGCATTTACGATCAGTTTGGCCAGCAACGCCTGATTCTCGTCAGCGGCTACCGCGCCACCGAACGCGCGGGCAGCCGGCATCATCATGCCTCGGCGATGGATTTGCGCGTACCCGGCGTTTCGATCAAAGAGGTCTACGCCTATGCCCAATCGCTCGATACCGGGGGCATGGGCATCGGCATCTATCCCAACAGCGGCTTTGTCCACGTCGACTTTCGCGCGCCCGCATCGCCAAGCTATCGCTGGACCGACTACTCCCCACCAGGTGGCGGCAAGGTCACCAAAAAAGGCCGCCGTCCGGCGACCAAGAGCAACAAAGCCACGAAGCGCCGGCCAAACGTTTAGACAGAAACGCATTGAGTGGGGATCTTGCGGTGTACGGCTTCGCGAGCCTCGTTACAGCCAGACGGCTGCGCCTCGGCATCGCTGCAGGCGTGCACCGCAATCTCCTCCACCCACTGCGTTCTGTTCTCCGCCATTTTAGGATTTAGATTGTACGTATCTGGTTAACGTCCGAGTTTACGTCCAGGTCGCCCAAATGTCGGGCGCAAACCCAAGCGTCGCCTGCGCGCCGTTGCGCACGATCGGCGTCTTGCACAGGAGTGGATCGTCGAGCAACAGGCTCTCAAGGCGCGCCGCCGAGGGCGAGCCATGCGCCAGGCCCTTGTCGAGATAGCGGCGGCTGGTGGTGTCGAGCATCGCCTGGACGCCACCGACGCGCGCGGCGACGCTGCGCAGCTCGCCGGGCGCGAGGCCCTTGCTCGCCAAGTCGACGGCGTGAAACTTGATGCCACGTTCCTTAAACCAACGCTCGGCCTTGCGCGTGTCGGGGCATTTTTTGGTGCCAAAGACTTGGATGTTCACGAGTGGTCCCCTTTTAACTGAGGCATGCACATAACCTGAAATTCATAATTTAAGATCCAAAATGGCGAAGAACAGAACGCAGTGGGTGGAGGAGATTGCGGTGCGCGCCTGCAGCGATGCCGAGGCGCAGCCGTCTGGCTGTAACGAGGCTCGCGAAGCCGTACACCGGTCGATTATTGTCTCCGGCCCCACTCAATGCGTTTCTGTTTGGCGCAATTAGTGGCGCAGGCGCTGCGGATCGTAGGCCGCCGCCCGGTGGGGGACGCGGGCCGGCGCCATCACTTTTTGCGCGTTGGCGAAGTCGATCACCGGCGGGGTGCCGAGCCAGGTCGACAAGCTAGCCATAAGCGTCGCACGATCCTCGGGGGCCATCTCAAACAGGCCCGCGCCGTGGTTGCCGCGCGCAACCTCATACTTCTGCACCGCGGTCCGTGTCGGCGCGGCGATGGCGCCGGCGGTCCATGGGTCGAACTCGCCGTAGATAAACGCAATATCGGTGGCCTCGTCGGCGACCCACGCGAGCGTGTCAATCACGGCGCTATTGTCGTAGGGCAGGTCGACGTCTTTGGGCGCATACGTTTGCGACGTATCAGTTCCTGGATAGCGCAAGAGGTCGGCAATCAGCGACTCAGGCGGCAGGTAGTCGCCGAGTTG
The DNA here is from genome assembly GCA_016716835.1 of Myxococcales bacterium. NCBI lineage: Bacteria > Pseudomonadati > Myxococcota > Myxococcia > Myxococcales > Myxococcales bacterium. The sequence goes on from JADJUW010000001.1 coordinate 206,866, forward strand.
GGTCGCGGCCTGGTAGTAATAGGCCGCGTAGTCCTCGATCGTCGCGTCGCTTACCAAATAGTCGATGCCGACGACGACGTCGAGATAATCGAGGATTTCTTCGTCGCTTGCCGTTTCGTCCGGAATCGTCTCGCAGTTATAGTCTTCATAGTCGGGGCCGATATATTGCCAAAACGCCCAAGGCGCCTCGATGATGAGGTGTTCAAACGCCACGTCGGCGCTGCCGAGGTGAGCATACGTGCCTCCCATCAACGGCACGATGTCGTCGCGACGCGTCAGTGCCAGCCGCTGAAACTCGACCCACGACGCGCGACAGGCCGCCTGCTCGTCGCCGCCAACTTGATTCAGAAACGCCTCGTAGCGGGGATCCGCGAGTTGCGGCGTAAACGGCGCGACGTAGGCCAGCGTGCCGTCGAAGTCGCACGGGCTGAGCTTGCGATGAAAGGTCGCGGTCTTGCCGCCCTTGCTGCCCCCTGTGTTTATCCAGCCGCCCGGGAACATGAAGCGAAGCGCACGCACCCAACGGTGTTCGTCGAGCGCCTGTTGCCGAATTGTCAGCTTGCTCCAGTCGCGTGGGCTTGGCGTTGACGGCCCAAAAAATCGATGCTCGATCTCAATTTGGTTGGTGCCAAAGATCAGCGCCGGTTCGCTGAGATAGCCGCCGAGATGGTAGCCGCTGGTGTAGAACACCATGGGCGCCTCCGCGCCCGCGACATACAGGACGGCGTGCTGGGTAAACGTACCTACCGACAAATCGGCGTGGTCTATCGGTTGCTCGAGCGTAAGATCAAAACGCTGCCGCGGCGTCGGGCCGCCCGTATCGCCGGCTTCGTTGCGCGTGGCGGTGAGGCCGGGCACGCAAGCGAGCTGGCCCTCGATATCCGTGGCGTCGCAACTTGGCGCGGTGACCTCGCAGCTAGTGACCGTCTGGTTGTCGTCCGGCGCGGCGTCGTCACCGCCACAGGCGGTCGCGGCCAGCGCGCCCAGCAAAACCGCTGCGAGGAGGTGAGCGCGTGGTCGCGGCGGCCGCGTTCGTGTGGTCGCGGTCGGCGAAGTTTGCAGATTCATGCCCCGAGCTTACGACAGCGCCGCGGCTTTTGAGACCAATAAATTTCGGGCCGCGGGGCGTACCCCGCGGCGGGCGCAAAAAAATATGGAACCGCGCGGAGGGCGCGTTGTCAGGGTAAGGGAAGAGCGAGGCGTTGCGAACAACGGCGTGGCTGGTGCAGTAGCCAGGGCGACGTGTGGCGCATCACGTCGCAACGCAGAATTGCGAGCTGTCCGTGCGTCGAAGTGCGACGCGCGGCGCGGCCGCCCCTACCGGAGGTCCGTCATGTCAAATGTTCAATACGCCAGCAATGTCCAACCTACAGAACCCCCCACCATCGAGGTAAGCGCGGCGCTTGGCTCGTCGGTGCTAACCGTGAAGCATCTGACCCATCCGCAGCTTGCCGATGGCGGTGGCCGGGCGCGGGCGTATGCCGCCTTGGCTGCGATCTCGTTAATCGCCGCCGTGGCAGCGTTTGTCATTGCGGTGCGCGGCGCGGCATACAACGCCGCTGGGGCCGACGAATGGGTGAACAAGCTTGGGCGGCCCGCCTATGCCTTTCGCCCACATATGGTGGGGCGGCAGGCCGACGCGATTGCGTTGCTCGGGCTGCTCGGCGGCCTCGGGTTTGCCATCGCGGCCTTGGCGGCTCGACGTCGTGATCGACAATCTCCGGTTTTTACCATCGGCAGCGCGCCGGGCGTCGAGCTAGCGACGACCGCAGCACCGGCCACATCATTTTGCCTCGTGGCACCGCGCGGCGATGAGTTTGTCTTTTCGGTCGCGCCCGGCATGACCGGCGATGTGGTGTCGCGCGGCGTGGTGACACCGTTTGCCGACGAGGTGCGTGACATCGTCATCCCGCGCGATGGCTACATCGCGGCGAAGCTGGGCACCATTACCTATCGCGCAACCGCCGTGGTCCGGCCACAGGCGCAACCCGTGGCGTGGCTGGCCTCGCTCGATACCTCGTTTCTTGCTTATGCGGGCGTGACGTTCTTTGCCTGCTTTGGCCTGCTCGGGTTGCTCTATCAGATCGCGCCGCCCGGCGAGGGTATCGATGCCGACATGGGGCTTGACGATGCGGGGCTGCTGTCGGCGCGCGCCGACGCCAAGGAAGACGTCAAGCTAGACGATGCTGACGTGCCGCAGCCAAGCGACGTGGCAGACGCAGGTGGCTCGGGCGCGGCGATGGCGCTGGCGTCGGGGCAGATGGGCAGCAAGACCTCAGACCGCAGCGAGGGACGCTACAAGATGGCCAAGACCAGCGAGGAGCAGATGATCGCGCGGCAGGCGAGTGAAGCCGCGGCCTCTGGTGGTGCGATCGGCCAAGCCTTCGCCGCCAGCGGCGGCGCGGTGTTCGCGTCGTTGACGGGTAGCGGCGACGCTACGTCTGGGCTTGATGACATCGACATTCAGGGCGGCTTGCATGGCACCGTTCCTGGCGAAATGCGCGGCGGCTTTGGCTTTGGCCCCAACGGCTTTGAGCCAGGTGGCGGCGGCAATCGCTGGGGCACGGTGGGCCTTGACGATAACGGACGCATTGGCCACAACAAAGGCACGGGCAGCGAATACACCGTCGGCCCAGGTGGAGGCGGTAGTCGGCGCCGCGCCTCTGTGGCTCCCGAACCCTCGCTCGGCACGCCCGAGGTCAGCGGCGAACTCGACCAAGCGACCATCCGTCGCTACGTCAAACGCAACATGGAAAAAATCCGTTCGTGCTATGAGCGCCAGTTGCTCGCCGACCCAACGCTGCAGGGCACCGTCGTGGTGCAGTTCTTCATCGGCCCCACCGGCTCGGTGACCTCAGCGACGGCGCGCGGCCTGCACGGAAATGTCTCAACCTGCCTGGCCGAGGTGGTGAGCCACATCTCGTTTCCGCGGCCCGGCGGCGGCGCCGGGGTGCACGTGAAATCGTATCCGTTTGAGTTTCGCCCAAGCGGTAGCTAACGGCGGCAATAAAGACGTCGACGCATGACGGGCTAGCCGTTCTTCTTGCGAAGCACCATGAAGATTAGGCCAACGACGAGGCCGATCGCCGCGCCGCGCAGGCTGCCGTTAAAGACGCTATCCCAAAAACCGCCGGCGCTTTTGGCTTCGGCCTTGAGCGAGGCGGGCGTTGGTGAGTTGGCGGCCACGAGCGCCTCTGCCCCAATTCTTTGCGGTATCGCTGGCCCACGCGCCCTCCTCGACGTCGCCGGGCATCGACCTTACGTAGAGGTGAATCATCCGCGCGCGCACCAGCACCGTCGCCGCCCCGACATCCTCGCGTTGACCATTGCCCGTGTGGTGCATGTGCAGCACAAAATAGCGTTCGCCTTCGTGAAGCAGGTTTGAGACGCCACCCAGGGCGCCGGCGCGACCCTGCTCGGCAAATTCCTTGTTCGCGATGCCGTCAAGGCCGCCCTTCTTCACCATGGCGATGGCCTCGCGAAACGCGGCCCGCGTGCCGGTCTGCCAGACATGCTTGCGCGGCACTTGCACGTCGAGATAGCGCATGCGGGCGGGCGGGTTGCCTGCCTCTAGCTTCTCAAGGAGTCCACGTGCGACAAAAATAGCGACCGTGCGATTGTTGCTGCCTGGCGGATCGACGAGGCCCATCTTCGCCCGCATCCCCTCACTGAGCAGCTCAAACCCGTCTAGCAAGGGCACCGTAATGGCCTCGCCGTGCGCGTCAATGACGAGGTCCTCGGCGTGCGCGAGCCGTGGCATCGCGAGCAACAGCCCGATACACCCAACAAATCCCAACACCCGCCCTATGTTTCCCATGGCGCAAGTATCGCCAATGAGGGTGCGGGGAGGCAATGCGCCTCTGGCCAATTGTCGCCGCCTAGCGCAAACTATTCAAAGTTGCACGAGAAGTTAAAGGCGTGCACGTAGTGGTCTTCCGTGCTGAGGCCGAGATTGGCGTCGATGCTCAGCGGTTCTTCGCAGAACGCGCGGGCATCGTCGCCAGCGGTCGGCACGTCAAAGCAGATGATGCCTCCCACCTCGGCGTCATAATAGTCCTTCTCATAGAGCGTAACGTAAATGTCTTCGTCGTTGAGATCGACCTTGAACCAGTAACGGCCGACATAGGCCTCGACGTAGCTGCTTTCGCCCGACGTCTCGGATTTGAGCACAATGAGGGTTTGCGAGTCGGGTCCCGGTTCGCTCGAGGTGCTGGCATCGTCATTGAGCACGGGCACGCCGGCCACGCGCGTCATGGTGCAAACTACTTTCGGCGCGGGCGTCAGCACGCGCACGACCGTGCGCGTGGCCTCTTGATGAGTGGCCAGGTCTTCTAGGTCGCTGTACCACCGGCTATAGGCGAGGATTTTGCTGCCCTTTTTGATCACGAAATAGAATTGGCCGTTGAGCGCCGTTTGCACGGCGTAGGCGTCCTCGGCGACGCCTGCTTCGAACAACTTATCAATCGCCTTCTCGGCTGACGTCTTGCTGGAAAAGTCCCCGGAACGCAGGATGACATCGCCGTAGCCGTCGATCAGCTGCCAATAGTAACGCCCATCGAGGCCTTTAAACGTCACCGCGCGCGGCAGCATGGAGGGCACGATATCGGGCGTCTCTACGTAAGCCAGGATCGCGGCGGCGGTTTTCATGCCGCGCTTGGCATTTGATTTCGTGCTGTATTGTTCGCTCGTGCCGATAATTTTGTAATTGCCGGCGCGGAGATTGAAGTACCAGTCGCCATTGGCGGCTTGCAAGAGCACATACCTTTCGAGGTTGGTCCCGTTAGCCTTGACCGAGGCGACGCCATTGGTCGCGCCCGCGAGGGTTTGATAATTTTCCGAGCGGAGCACCACCTCGCCATTGTTCGCGCGGACATTGAAGCGATAGGCGCCGGTGGCCGTGGTCACGATTTGGATGCTCGGCACGCCCTTGCTCAGGTCGTCGTAGCTGTCGCTTCCATCGCCCGTGCCGCCCAGGCATCCGGCAAGGGCGGAGGCGCTAGTTAGGAGAAGAATGAGGAATGAAATGTGGGGGAGCTTGATTCGCGGTTGCATGTCAGCCGCCTCTGCATTTTGCGTGCCACGGTGTCCGCAATAGAGGTGCCTTGACGTTGGCAGCGCGACGCACCTTGCGATCATTAGGCATGCCCGATGTGACCCGCGCTCATTGCCGTCGCGTGTTTGATTCTTCAACGACGGACTTGAATGACCTGCGCCGACGACAAACGCGGCAAAGGGATACTTAAGGCGCCATGACGACGGCCAATTAAGTTGTCATGCGGCCTGGGCGTCGGCCAACAATTCTTGCGCATGCGCTTTGGCCTTTGCGGTCGCGCTGCCGCCGAGCATGCGCGCGAGTTCATCTCGCCGCGCGGCCGCCGAGAGCCTGCGCACCGTGGTTTCGGTTTTGCCGCTGCCGTGGTGTTTCTCGACTAAATAATGGTGATCCGCAAACGCCGCCAGTTGCGCTAGGTGCGTCACGCAAAGCACTTGGCGCGCCTGCGAGACTTGCCTTATCTGCCGGCCAATCGCCACGGCGGTGCTGCCGCCGACCCCGGTATCGACCTCGTCAAAGACATAGGTCGCGACGCGGTCGGCGCGGCGCAGGCACATCTTGAGCGCGAGCATGATCCGCGACAGCTCACCACCCGAGGCAACCTTTGACAAGGGCTTGGCCTCAAGGCCCTTGTTGGCGGCGAGCATGAGCTCGATGCGGTCGATGCCCGTGGCACCCAGCGCGCATTCGCTGCGCTGCACCAGCAATTGCGCAGCGCCCATGCCGAGTTCCGCCAGCGCTTTGTGCACCGCGCGGCTTAGCTTGGTCGCTGCGGCGATGCGTGCGCTTGACACCTCGCGCGCCATGGCGAGCACCTGCGGCTCGAGCGCGCCGCACCGCGCTTCTAGCTCAGCGATGCGCCCGTCGCGCCCTGCAAGCTCGGCCAATTCGGCCGTCATGCGCTCATGCGCCGCCATCACCTCGGCAAGATCTCCGCCGTGCTTGCGGCACAGCTTGCGCAACAGCTCCATCCTCGCCATCACCTCGGCGAGGCGATCGGGATTGGCCTCGAGGCGCCCATCATAGCGTGCCAGCGCCGCCGCCGCCTCGTCGGTTAGCACCTTGGCTTCGCGCACCAAGCCAATAAGCTCGGCCAGCTCATCATCGAAACGCGCGGCTCGCTCTAACTCGCGAATCGCGGCGCCCAGGCCGTCAGCCGCGTTGGCTTCGCCGTCGCTGATAGCTGCCAAGGCCGCGCCGACGCCGCGCTGCAAGTGCTCCACCGCGGTCAGCCGAACCCGCTCCGCTTCAAGCTGCTCAAGTTCGCCGGGCTGAGGCGCAGCCGCCGCGACTTCGCCGCACATAAATTCTAAGTACTCGGCGCGCGCGATGCGATCGGCCTGCTGCGTTTGTAGCAGCGCGAGCTCATGGCGGGCGTCGGCGAGGCTTTGATACGCCCCGTGCAGTCGCTCGACTTGTGGCGTCAGCCCTGCATAGCCGTCGAGGATGGCGCGGTGTTTATCGGGCACAATGAGGCCCTGATGTTCGTGCTGACCCGAGAGGTCGATGAGCATGCCGCCCAGCTCGCCAAGGACGGCCGCGGTGGCCAACGCCCCGTTGATATAGGTGCGGCTGCGACCGCCGCGCGCCACCACGCGGCGAATCAAGAGTTCGCCGCAGCGCCCGTTGCCACCTCCTTGCGTTGCTGCGCCGCCCTCAAGATCGAGCGGCAAGCCGCTGCGCTGCAAGATCTCCGCGGCAGCGTTTGCTAAATCATCCGGCACGGCGATCACGGCCTCGACGACCGCCTCGGCGCAACCTGTGCGCGGCATGTCGCCGTTCGCGCGTCCACCGCGCAGCAAGTTCACCGCCTCGACGATGAGCGACTTGCCCGCACCGGTCTCGCCGGTGAGCACGTTAAAGCCCTCGCCAAACTCAATCGATACATCAGAAATCAACGCAAAATTTGTAACGCGTAATTGTTGCAGCATGCAGCTCTCCCCGGGGGCGTCAGGCGCCCCCATTTGACCGATCTTAGATGTCGTCGCCGCGTCAACGCGGCCGTCCCAGCGCTTGTTACTTCGTTGTCGACCGCATCCCCCAATGCAGCTTTTCTCGAAGAATGTCGAAATGGTTCTTAAACGGCGATAGCAATTGAAACGGCGTCGCGGCGCGCGTGATCTCAACGGTGTCGCCAGCTAAGAATGACTGCGCCCACTGGCCATCAACCGTGAGCAACACGCCGCGATGGCTTTGCGGCAAGGTCAGCCTAAGCACCGACGTCGCGGCAAACACCAACGGGCGGTTGGTCAAGGCATGCGAACAAATCGGCGTCATCACCATGGCGTCCTGGCCGGGTAAAACGATGGGGCCGCCCGCGGCCATATTGTAGGCGGTCGAACCGGTCGGCGTTGCGACGATAAGCCCATCGGCTCGGTACGCCGAAACAAACGCATCGTCGATGGCGGCGGACAGATCGACCAAGCGCGCCATCGCGCCTTGGTGGATCACCGCGTCGTTGAGCGCAAACTTAACCAAGGGGTCGCTATTTGGCCGCACCAGCGACACCCGCAACCTCATGCGCGATTGCACCGCGAGCTTGCCTTCGACCGCGGCGGTAATCCCGGCCTTGGCCTCGGACACCAAAAAACCGGTGAGAAAGCCAAGTTGGCCCATATTCACGCCGAGCACAGGCTTGCTTCGCGCAGCGTCGGTATCGTCAGTAACCAGGCGGCACGCGCGAAGCATGGTGCCGTCGCCGCCGAGGACCACGGCAAAATCAATCGCCGCCGCGAATTGTTCGTCTGGCACGACCTCTACCGGCGGCAGCCCTGGCAAGGCCGCGTGATCGTCTGCGCACAGCACCGGCGTGTGGCCGGCTGCCGTCAGCCAAGTCACGAGTTCCGCCAGCAGCGCGGCGGCGTCGGTCTTATCTGGCTTTAACGTAAACCCAATTCTCACGACGGCTCCTATCTGAACGCTTGTTTAGCACTTGGCTCTGACAATTGGAAGTATTTGGCTCGCCAAGGTAGGGCGGCAAGCGTGGGCGCCGCAATCGCGGAGGCATATATAAGGTGGGGGGCGGAGCCGGCCTGGGAGGCTTGACACGTGCATTGGGCTGCTGTAGACGATCACGCTCCAAGGCGGCTGCTCCCTGTCGTAGGGACCGCTTGGTCATTAAGGTACGTCATGAAGGCAACACAAAAGAGCTTTTGGCTCACCAAAGAAGATGGCGAAGCCCAGCGGGGTTGGTTTATCGCCGACGTCGACGGCAAGATTTTAGGCCGCGTCGCCAGCGAAATCGCCAAGGTCTTGCGCGGCAAGCACAAGGCCACGTTCTCGCCGAATGTCGATATGGGCGATTTTGTCGTGGTGGTTAACGCCGCGAAAATTGTGCTCACCGGCAATAAGACCGACGACAAGGTTTATCACCACCACACGCTGTATCCAGGCGGTCTCAAGACCAAGCTGGCCAAGCACGTCATCGCCGATGACCCCGAGCGCGTAATTCGCGACGCGGTCTGGGGCATGCTGCCAAAAGGCCCGCTTGGCCGTCGCATCATCAAGAAATTGAAGATCTATCCTGGCGCGACGCACGAGCACACCGCCCAGCAACCGCGAACCCTTGAATTTAAGGCATAGGACATTTCATGGCGACTATTACGTATTCAACCGGACGCCGCAAAACGGCGATTGCGCGCGTTTTTATCAAGCCTGGCAAAGGCGGCTTTACGATCAATAAGCGCACCGACGAGGACTATTTCCCTCGCGCGACGGGCCGCATGATCATTCGCCAAGCCTTTGAAGAAGTCGATCTGCTCGGCCAGTACGACGTCATCGCGACGGTGTCTGGTGGCGGCCTGCAGGCTCAAGCCGGCGCGGTTCGCCATGGCATCACGCGCGCCCTGATGAAGGTCGACGCAGGCCTACGCCCCAAGCTCAAGGCGGCGGGGTATGTCACGCGCGATCCTCGTAAGAAAGAGCGCAAGAAGTACGGACAGGCAGCGGCCCGCGCTCGCTTCCAATTTTCAAAGCGGTAACCTGCGGGTCTTTGACGCCCATTTCGGCGTACGGCTTCGCGAGCCTCGTTACAGCCCGACGGCTGCGCCTCGGCCTCGCTGCAGGCGTGCGCCGAACTGAGCGCAAAATCCCTCGCAGGTTAGAGCGCGCGCACTGCTTGTCGAGCTTCGGTGTGCGGCGAAGATTCGCCACCAATTTGGGGTTGAGTTGGAATAGTCTGCGCGAGTGAGCGACAAGATTCGTGCGGCGATTGTGGGGGCGTCTGGGTATACCGGCGTCGAGTTGATGCGGCTATTGGCGCATCATCCGCATGTGGCGGTGACGTGCTTGGCGGCGGGGCGGAGCGCGGGCAAGCAGATCGATGAGATCTATCCGCATCTGCGTTATTTGGTGAATGAGGGGCGGCTGCCAGGTGAGGTGGTCGCGTTTGATGCAGCGGCGTTGGCGGCAGTGGCTGATGTTGTGTTTTTGGCGTTGCCGCATGGCGAGGCGGTCGCGGCGAGTGTTGAGCTGGTTGCGCGCGGCGTGGTGGTGATTGATTTGTCGGCAGACTTTCGCTTGCAAGACGCTGGAAACCGCGCGCGGTGGTACGGCGCAAGCGATGCTGACGATCCGGGAGGCAAGATCGCGGCGCTGCGCCAGCAGGCGGTCTATGGCTTGCCCGAGCGTTTTCGCGAACGCCTGAAGAAAGCGCAGCTGATCGCCAACCCTGGTTGCTATCCCACCGCGACGATTTTGGCGGCGGCGCCCCTGTTGGCGGCGGGCCTCTGCACTGCGGCCACGGTGATCGTCGATGCCAAGAGCGGCACGACGGGCGCGGGGCGCACCCCGGCGCAAGGCGGCATGTTTTCCGAGGTGGGCGAGGGCATTCGCGCCTATAAAATCGCCGGCGCGCATCGCCACACGCCAGAAATCGAAGAGCAGCTCGGGCTGGCGGCGGGTGCTGAGTTGGCGGTGCTGTTTACGCCGCATTTGGTGCCAATGGCGCGCGGGATTTTTTCCTGCGTTTATCTAACGGCTGCGCCCGGCGTGACCGCAGCATCGGCCCACAAGGCGTTGGCCGATGCCTATGCGGCCGAGCCCTTTGTCGACGTGCTTGCCCTCGGCGAGGTGCCCGATACCTCGCACGTACGCGGCAGCAACCGCGCGGCGGTCGCGGTGGCCCACGACGTGCGCACCGGGCAGCTGCTTGCGCTTGGCGCTATCGATAATTTGATCAAGGGCGCCTCGGGGCAGGCGGTGCAATGCATGAACATTCGCTTTGGGCTGCCCGAGGTCGCGGGTCTGGGCCACGTGGCACTGTTTCCATAGTTTTCGCGGGGCAATTTGCATACACTGCGCTCCGTGCGGCGGCGTAGCAGTCTGATGACCAAGCTCTTGCTTGCCGTAGTGCTGCCGACGGTTGCGCTATTTGTGGTGTTCGCGTGGGTTGCGCTTGCGGCGACGCGCGTCGAGCTGGATGCTGAGCTCGGCAGCCGCCTGGTTGCCATCGCGAGCAGCGCCGCGACGCAGGTGCGCGGCAAGTACTTGATCGAAAGCAGCGGCGATGACGACCGTGGCTACGTCAACGCTCGGCGCAAGCTGCGCGCCATTTTTGAGTCGACGGGGGCGCGCCTCGTGGTGTTTGACCGCGACTATGTGAGCAAGGTCGACACCGAGGCCGATGCGCCGGGGCTGCGCTATTATCGCGGCGCGCTCGATGAGTTTGAGATCGCCAAGGTGTGGGAAACGGGGGCGCCGATTGCCTCGGTGAGCTTCGTAGGGGGCGATGGGCAATTTTATAAGGCGGGCTACGCGGCGGTGGCGGCTTCAGAGACCGAGCCGCAGATGGTGCTGGTCGTGGCCGCGGTGGCGCCCGCGACGTATTTCGCGCGGCTTGGGAACTTACGTCGTCAGCTGATGGTTTGGGGCGGCTTGTTGGTGGTGCTGATGTCGACGGTCATAGTGGTGATCGCGACGTTGGTGACGCGGCCGGTGCGCGCGCTTGCCGAAGCCGCCAGCGACATGGGGCAGGGCAATTTTTCGACGCCAATTTCCACGCGGTCGCGCGATGAGGTGGGATCCCTTGCCGAGTCGATGGAGTCGATGCGGCAAAAGCTGGCGGCGCGCGACGAGCACATGCAGCGCATGCTCGCCGGCATTGCGCATGAGGTGCGCAATCCGCTGGCGGGCATGGAGTTGTTTACGGGGCTTTTGCGTGAGGAGCTGCCGGCGGACGCGGTCAGCCGCGGCTACGCCGATCGAATTTCGCGCGAGATTGGGCACCTCGGTCGGGTCGTCGGCGATTTTCTCGACTACGCCAAGCCGCAGGTGTTGCAGCGCGAGCGCGTTGTGGTGGCGGCGCTGCTGCGCGATATCGCCGGGGTCGTCAAGGCCTCGCCTGGCGTGGCGATTGCGATCGACGTCGAGGACGAGGCGCTGGCGTTGATAGCGGATCCGCATAGCCTGCGCCGCGCGGTGCTTAACTTGGCGCAAAATGCTGCCCACTATGCCGTGGCGGTAGCGGGTGAACCCGCCGCGGTGATCCTCGTCGCGCGCGCCGAGGGCGATGAGGTCCAAATTTCGGTCAGCAACACGGGCGGGCCGATCGCGCCGGACGTTGCGGCGCGCCTCTTTGAGCCCTTCTTTACGACGCGCGAAAAGGGCACTGGGCTCGGCCTGGCGCTGGTGCGCGACGCCGCGCAGGCGCACCGCGGAGAGGTTAGCGTGACCAGCGACGAGCGCCGCACGACATTTTGTTTGGCGTTGCCAAAGGGAGACATCGCATGAGCCAAATTTTAGTGGTTGACGACAACGAAGCGGTGCGCGAAGGCGTCGCCGCGGCAATTCGCAAGATGGGGCATCACGTCGACGTCGCGGCCAGCGGCGCGGCGGGGTTGCAGCTTGCGAAGGCGAAGCGCTTTGATTTTGTCATTACCGATCTCAAGATGGATCAGCTCGATGGCGTGGCCGTGCTGCGCGAGATGGCCGTGCTCGATGCCGACGTGCCGGTCATGATCATGACCGGCTTTGGCACGGTGGAGGCCGCGGTCGAGGCGATGAAGCACGGTGCGTTTGATTTCATCACCAAGCCGTTTTCACCAGATGTCGTGAGGCTCAAGACCGAGCGGGCGCTGGAGCTGGTGGCTAGCCGTCGCGAGCGGCAGCGCCTCGTCGCGCACAACGACTATCTCAAGGCCGCGGTGCGCGCGCCAACGGGGCTCGTGGGCGAGAGTGCGGGCATGCAGGCGGTGCAGGCCGCCATCGCCAAGGTGGCGCCGACCGACGCGACGGTGTTCATCCACGGCGAGCGGCACCGGCAAGGAGATGGTGGCGCAGGCGATTCACGATCAATCGCTGCGAAGCGCCGGGCCGTTTATTCGCGTCAACTGTGGGGCGCTGACCGAATCGCTGCTTGAATCAGAGTTGTTTGGCCACGAGCGAGGCGCGTTTACCGGCGCGGTCAAGCAAAAACTTGGTCGCTTTGAGCTCGCCCACAATGGCACCATTTTTCTCGATGAGATCGCTGAGGTATCGCCGGCGATGCAGGTCAAGCTCTTGCGCGTGTTGCAGGAGCGCACCCTCGATCGGGTTGGCGGCGAGAAGCCGGTTAGCGTCAACGTGCGCGTGCTTTCGGCGACGAATAAGGACCTAGAGCGCGAGGTCGCCGAGGGCCGCTTTCGGCAAGATTTGTTTTTTCGCCTGCACGTGATAACGGTGGCCTTGCCGCCCTTGCGCGAACGCGGCGCCGATATTGGGATGCTTGCTCGGCATTTTGTAGGTGCCCTGGCGCCAAAAATTAACCCCAAGGTGTCGGGGATTTCCACGGCAACTATCGAGCGCTTAGCGCGGCATGCGTGGCCGGGCAACGTGCGCGAGCTGGCCAACATCATCGAGCAGGCGCTGGTATTTGCCGAGGGCGATACGATCTTGCCCGAGGCTTTACCCATGGCGCTGGGCAGCGACGTTACCGGCGCCTCGGTGATGATCGCATCCGAGACCAAGGCCTTGCCCGAGGTGCTCGAGGATTTGGAGCGGCAGCTGATTTTGCGGGCGTATGAAAAAGCCGGCAAGGTAAAAACCGACACCGCCAAGGCCCTCGGCATCAAGACCAGCGCGCTGTATTACAAGCTTGAAAAATACGGGATTGAGTAGCGGCTTGACCGCCGCGGCCTGCACTCAGGAAAATGAGGAGGGAGGACTCGGCATCAGTTTTCTGTGGTGTGGATCGCATGAATGGCGCGACCTGGCCAGGTAACTATCTGTAATCACTCGGGTCAATCGTGTCCCCGGCGGAAGGGGGCCGCTTTGTGCTTGGCACGGATTCTGATAGGTTGTGCAGTAGTGCGTTTCGGGTCAGTCAAAGCAAGCAACGAAGGGGGCCTACGCTCGGCCCTGGGCTTTGCCATAGTGGCCCTGCGCCTGCGCCTGCGGCTGCCGCTGCCGCTGCCGCTAGCGGTGCTGCTGATGCTAGGCCTTGGCACCCTCGGTGCGACGCCAGGCCACGCACAGACTTCGGGTCCCGCCCGGTCTCAAGCGGTAGCCGCGGACGCCGCCGCGGCGAAAACGAAGTTTGATGCGATTGCCGCCGAGCTTGCGCGCGACCGCCGAAAGGTCGCGGCGCTGGAGCAAGCCTATGCCAAGCAAACCGCCGAGGTCGAGCGCCTCAAGAAACAACGCGCGTCATGGCGGCGCGATCGCGAATTGGATAAGGCCTTGGCTGGATCGCTCGAAGCCGCCAAGACGTTGGAGGTCGCGCAGCGCGCCGCGGTGGCAACCGGGCGTCGGCTCGAGGCGCAGCGCTTGGTGGCGCAGGCCGCAATCGCGCGCGAGTTGCCCACGGCCGCGAGCACCAAGCTAGTTACCCTGAAGGCGTGGCAAGCCGCCATCACGCCGCCCGCGCCGCGGCGAAGAATTGTCCTGCCGGATTTATCGCTCGATCCGTATGCCGACCCCGAAGACCTGCTGCAACAGGCCGCGGAGATTCGCCAGACCGAGCAGGCGTTATCGCGCGAGATTGCGAAGCTTGAAAGACAGGCGTCGCGCTGGGAGGACATAGCGGCCTTGCGCGAGACGCAGCAGCGTTCCGGCGAGTTGGCGAGCGCGCAAACCACCGATGCGCGGCGCATCGCCGGCACGTCGCGTGGTAACGCGGAGCCTGCGACCGAGCCGCCGCCGTCGGGAGGCCCGCCGCCTCCCGCACCGCAAGACGACCTACCCAGCCCCAATCCGCAAGAAGGATTTGCCGACGATGCCGGCGGCGTGGTCTCCATCGCGGTCGCGCTTGGCGGCGTGCTCGATGGCGAGACGCGGCGGGCGCTCGAGGCCTCTGAGTCGTCGCGCGATCCGCGCACGCGCGCGAAAGCCGCCACGGCCGCGAAGCGCGCCGCCACCGCAAAACTCGAAACGATGCGGCGCCAGCGCGCCCTCATCGAACAACGCGCGACGCAAAACCGATGAAGCGACCACGACGCGTAATGGGTATGATCGCGGTTGGCTGGCTCGTGGCCACGGCTTCGCCAGGCGACGCTGATGTCGTGCGGCTCGACGTTGCCACCGAGCTCGACAGCAACGTCCACCGCGTCGATGGCCAGGAAGACGCCCGGCCGGGGATGCTGACCAGGGTAACCGCCGCGGGGCGTGGGCAACGCGCCTGGGACGAGCTAGGCGCCTGGGGCAATGCGCGCCTCGGCCTGCGGCGCGCACTCGACGCCGAGCTTGGCGATGAGAATGCCGCGACGGTTGGCGGCGAGGCGGGCGCCAGCGTGCAGGCAACCGAAAACGTGCGGTGGGTGCTGCGCGGCAGCGGTCTCGTCTATGCGGGCACGGCGAGCACCAGCGCGGTGCGCGACGTAGCGATGGGCTCGGGCGACGCGGCGTTGCTGGTTGGGGATGCCTCAGGACATCGCGCGTGGGCGCGAGTAGGGCTGGTTGGCGTCGTGCTACCCGACGTGATCGACAGCAGCTATCGCGGCTCGGCCTTTGAGACGGGATGGTCGTGGTCAAAGGACGATGAAGACGACGTTTCGCAATGGCAGGCCAGCGTATCGTACGAGCGCGAGCTGCGTACTTTTGAGGGCGTTGGCCTCATCGAAGGCTGCGCCGGCGGAGCCGCCGCGGCGTGCGCCACCGCCACCACGGAGCCGCGTCGCGACGACGTGCACACGCTTGCCGCCACGATGCAGCGCTCCAGCGCGTAATCTGGGGCCTTGGCTATAGCCTCTCGCACCAACGCTCCACGCTCGAGCGGCTGTCGTCGTGGCGCCACAGCGCCCATGCGTCGGTGACCGGGCGCGTCGCTGGCAAGTTGTATGCGACCGCGCGCCTGCGGCTGCAGTACGACCGCTATCCAGATGGCAACGCCTTGTATGAATCCACCGAGCAGGTGACGGAAGGCAACTTGCTCGAAAGCGATCAGCGAAATGAGGGCATGTTGCTGCTCGCCTATCGCGCCTCGCGCGCGCTCTCGGTCGAGGGCTTAGTCTATGTCTGGCGCGATGGCTTTGGGGTTGGCGACCGGCAATACCAGCGCCTGCTGGCCTCGGTTGGTATTGGCTACGCCTTTGGTGCGGATAAATAGCGCGGGCGCGTGGACCGGCGCCGCGCCGTTTCGTGTTAGATGCTGGGCATGGCGACGTTCATGATTCCTGCCTTTGTTCGCACCGCAACCGCGACATGCCTGCTTGCCGCGGCGCTGCTTGGCTGCAATCGCCCCGACGAAGCGATGTGCCGAGAGACCTGTCGCCATTACGGCAAGCTGGCGTATTGGGACAAGGCCAATGTGGAAATTGACGCGGCCGAGCCCGCTGCACGAGACGCCCTGCGCGCCGAGAAGCAAAAAGATTTCGAGACCCGCCTAGAGGCCGGCCTCACCCAATGCGTCATGGCCTGCAAAAGCTCCAATAGCGAGCCGCAGTCCAAATGTATCCTGGAAGCCCAGACCATGGCCGCCGCGAAAAAATGTCGGTAGTGGTCGCCCTTGCCACTTAGCCGTCGTGTTTTTTTCGTCGCGGGCGATAGACGCCGCCATGCGCCACGCACGTGGCGAGGTAAAGCCCCATGACGCGTTGAACAATAGGGTATCGTGTGGCATGCGCCGATACCTACCGATTGTTGCCCTAGTCGCTGCCATAGGTGCCTGCCGCGCCCCAAGTCGGCAGACAACGGGTTCCCCCAAAACGCAATCTGGCGCCGCATTGCTCAGTTCGGTCTGTGCTGGGCCCGAGTATCGCCAGTTCGATTTCTGGATCGGCGAATGGGATTTGCGGATTAGAACGCGCAAGGCCCTCGGCAGCGCCGAATGGGACGAAGCGGCCGGCACGCAGCGGGTCGAGACGATCTTATCAGGGTGCGCCATCGCCGAGCACTTTCGCGGCGATGGACCAGGCGCGCCGTGGGCGGGCGAAAGTTACTCCGCGTGGCAACCGACACTGCACAAGTGGCGACAGACGTGGGTCGACGACCAGGGCGGTTTTCTCGCGTTCGTGGGCGGCGTCGATGAGGGTGTGATGACCCTACGTGGAGAACCAACGACGACACCCAAAGGGGCAACGATCCATATGCGGATGGTGTTCTTGGACGTGACGCCGTCTGCGCTTCGCTGGGAGTGGCAGCGGAGCGTCGATGACGGCGCGAGCTGGGATGCCCAAATGATCATTCATTACCGTCGACGAACACCAACACCGCCATAGCCGTGGTGCTCAACGACGAGGCGCAACGACCTCGAACGGGCCCGCGCGCTTCAATTTTGTCAAATCCTTCAGGCATACAGGGCTTGGACTTGGCGCGCCTTTCCCCTGGAGTCCAAACGATGGTCGCCTTCAAGTTCTAATTTGGTAGCACTGGTCCGCGAAAGGCGCCAACCTTTGAACGCAGGTGTTAGGTCCTCAACACTGCGGGCAGAATACGCCGTCGAAATCTGTATTGCGCATCATCCATGCCGCTCCTGCAAAGAAGCTACCTGGCATGCTCAAGCCGCACAAAAGAAGATACAGCGGCAGCCTTCTGCGAAAATGCGCAATGCCCACGTAGACTGCCAGCACGCTGGCCAGACCAATAGGAACCGCCGCATGCACGCCATCGAGCCTTGCGCCAATGATGTGCCACATGCACAGCCACGTGCCCGCAACGCCAATGCCCATCGCCGCCATCGCCACGCGAATCGTTTCTGTCATGTGGCTAACCTATGCAAACCAAATGCCACTCGCAATTGCTGCACCGGCCAGCTAGCGGCCAAAAAAAAGCGCCCCAAAAGGGGCGCAATGCCAGACGTGGCTAGCGAAGCTGGTTTGTTCTGCGGCAAGGCAGGCGAACCCGAGGACGAGGGAGTGTAGGTGCGCCGACCGGGCAATTTTGATAGCACCAGCTTGTCCTAAGGGACGATGCCGGCGTTGCTCGTCGGTCGTTTGGACCCACCAAACTCCACTCCTCGCGCCTTGGCCTCGCCCCTTAGTCCGGCGCTGGATGCCATCAAAATCACCCGGCCGGCGCACTCGTACTCGACCGAGGTCCGAGCGGTGAGCCTAACGCCGCCGCAGGACAAATCCAGCGAGCGGCCTGATTAGAAGCCCATGCCGCCCATGCCGCCCATACCACCCATACCACCGCCGTCGCCGGCTGGCGCCGCGGATTCCTTCTTAGGTTTCTCGGCGATCATGGCTTCGGTGGTCAGCAGCATGGAGGCAACCGACGCGGCGTTGGTGAGCGCGGTGCGCACAACCTTGGCTGGATCGATAACGCCTTGCGCGATGAGGTCGCCGTACTCAAGCGTCGCGGCGTTGAAGCCAAACGAGTCTTTGCCCGAGCGGACCTTGTCGATGACGATCGAGCCGTCGACGCCTGAGTTGGCGGCAATCTGACGCATCGGCTCTTCGACCGCGCGCTCGACGATGCGGACGCCAAAGGCTTGGTCGCCGGTGAGCTTGAGATCTTTGAGCGACGCTTGCGCGCGAATGAGCGCGACGCCGCCGCCAGGGACGATGCCTTCTTCGACGGCCGCACGCGTGGCGTACATAGCGTCTTCGACGCGCGCCTTCTTTTCCTTCATTTCGACTTCGGTCGCCGCGCCGACGCGGATGACCGCAACGCCGCCCACCAACTTGGCGAGGCGCTCTTGCAGTTTTTCCTTGTCGTAGTCGCTGGTGGTGTCTTCGATTTGCTTGCGGATGGTCTTCACGCGCGCTTCGATCGAGGCCTTTTCACCGGCGCCGTCGACGATGATGCAGTTGTCCTTGCTGACCGTGATGCGCTTGGCGGTGCCAAGATCGGCCAGGGTGACGTTTTCGAGCTTGAGGCCGAGGTCTTCGGTGATGGCCTTGCCGCCGGTGAGGGTGGCGATGTCATTGAGCATTTCCTTGCGGCGGTCGCCAAAGCCTGGGGCCTTGACCGCGCAGATGTTGAGCGTGCCGCGCAGCTTGTTGACCACCAGGGTGGCCAGGGCTTCGCCGTCGATGTCTTCGGCGATGATGAGCAACGGGCGACCCGCCTTGGCGACTTGCTCGAGGACCGGCAGCAGGTCCTTCATGTTGGAGATTTTCTTTTCGTTCGTCAGCACGAACGCGTTGGTGAGGACGGCCTCCATGCGCTCGGTGTCGGTGACGAAGTACGGCGAGAGAAAGCCGCGGTCAAACTGCATGCCCTCGACGACGTCGAGTTCGCTGTGCAGGGTCTTGGCTTCTTCGACGGTGATGACGCCTTCCTTGCCGACTTTTTCCATGGCGTCGGCGATCATCTTGCCGATGTGCTCGTCGCCGTTGGCCGAGATGGTGCCAACTTGCGCGATTTCCTTGGCGTTGTTGGTTGGCTTGGCCATCGCCTTAATCGCGCCAATGATTTTTTCGACGGCCTGGTCGATGCCGCGCTTGATGTCCATAGGATTGGCGCCAGCGGCGACCATCTTGGAGCCTTCGCGGTAGATCGATTGCGCGAGCACGGTGGCGGTGGTGGTGCCGTCGCCGGCGTTGTCGCCGGTCTTGCTGGCAACTTCTTTAACCATCTGCGCGCCCATGTTTTCGAACTTGTTCTCGAGTTCGATTTCCTTGGCGACCGTGACGCCGTCTTTGGTGACCGTTGGGGCGCCCCAGGATTTTTCGATCACGACGTTGCGGCCACGGGGGCCGAGGGTGACTTTGACCGCGTTGGCGAGGGTGTCGACGCCGTGCGCGATGCGGGCGCGGGCCTTATCGTCAAAAATGATTTCTTTTGCGCTCATGATAATTTTGCTTTCTTAAGTTCTTGGAAATTGCGAATAGGCGTGCCGTTTAGGCTTCGATGACGCCGAGGATTTCGTCTTCAGAAATGATGAGATGGTCTTGGCCGTCGACTTTGATTTCGGTGCCGGCGTATTTGCCAAATAGAATGCTGTCGCCAACTTTAACGTCGAGCTTGATCAGCGTGCCGTCGTCGAGGCGCTTGCCGGCGCCAACCGCGACAACCTTGCCTTCGAGCGGGCGCTCTTTGGCCGAATCTGGAATGATGATGCCGCCCTTAGTCTTCTCGGCTTCGGCAACGCGGGTGATGAGGATGCGATCTTTGAGTGGCTTAACTTTCATGGTCTATTTCTCCTGCATTTCTAGAGGTCGCCTCGTGTAACTATTTAAAACCAATTGGTTTTTGTCTAGCACTCAAGGCAGGTGTTTGCTAGCACGCGCACTGTAAGCTCGCCTAGCCAATTCGCAAGGGGGGCGGTGATTTTCTTGGGATCTTGCCGTCGCAGGCAGGCGCCTCGCGCCGCGACGAATCGCCGCATCATTTTGTGCGTCGAGGCATCTCTAACTCTTTAGGATAGTTAAGGAAATGGCGAAGGCGGCGACGGCGTGGAATCTCGATGCGGCGGACTATCCCGCGTCCGGCCCGCTACGCGCCCAGCTTGAGTTTTTGCTTCGCTACGCCATCTTGGCGCCTTCGACGCACAACACCCAGCCGTGGCAGTTTGACCTGCGGGCCGATGGCATCGACATCTATATAGATGAGTCGCGGCGCCTGGGCGTGATCGACCCGCAGGGCCGGCAGCGCGTGATGAGCTGCGCCGCGGCGTTGCACAACCTTCGAGTGGCGGCGCGGGCCTTTGGCCACAAGCTGGCGATCGAGATCCTGCCCGAGGCTGCGGCGGAGCCGATGTTGCTGGCGCGGGTGAGGGTGGTCGGTACCAGGCGCACCCTTGCCAGCGATCGCGCGCTGCGCGACGCCATTGTCACCCGCCGCACCAATCGCCAGCCGTATCTGGCCAAGCCGGTGAGCTTTGTCATCGCCGATGAGCTGGCGGCGATCGCGGAAAAGGAGGGCGCGTGGATGCTGCGGCTGCATCCCAAGGCCAAGGCGCCGCTCGCCGAAATCATCACCGCGGCCGACCGCGCGCAATTTGCCGACAAAGAATTTCGCAGCGAGCTGGCGCAGTGGCTGGTGCCGGCCGGCAGCACGCGGCGCGATGGCATTCCGTTTGCCAAGAAAGAATACGGCAACAAGATGCCGTTTGGGGTGTCGCTCTTGGTGCGCACGTTTGATCTAGGCGGCAACGTTGCGGCCAAGGAGGCTGCGCTGGCGCAGGGCTCGCCGATGCTGATCGTGATCGGCACCGACGGCGATGCGCCGCGCGATTGGGTGAGCGCCGGCCTTGCCATGCAGGCCTTGTGGCTGGCGGGCGTCACGCACGGCCTTTCGGCTTCGTATCTCAATCAGGCGCTCGAGGTGCCGGCCTTGCGCGCGCAGGTCGAGTCGCTGATCGGCAACCGCGGGAGGCCGCAGCTCGTCATGCGCTTGGGCTTTGGCCCCGAGGTCGCGGTCGCGACGCCGCGGCGGCCGCTGAAATCGGTCGTGCTCGGCGGCTAGTGTAATTTTCCGCGTTGCACGCGCATGGTTACATAAGCGCGGGGCAACACTGTTCGTTAGCCGTCAAAGTCTCGAGTTTTGCAGCGAGTTGGCCTCCTTTCACCGACTGCCGCGGGCACCGCACTTGCCGCGACCCCTTATCATTGTTGTCTATGAAAACAAAACTTCGTATGGCATTCGGGTGGGCAATGGTCGCGCTGCTCGCACTCGTCGGGTGTGGCAAGGATGAGGCCGGCAAGGGCGACGCGGCCGGCAAGGCTGGTAAGGCTGCGGGCGAAAAACCGCTGATCGAGCTCGCGGCCACGCCGCCGGTACTCGACAAGGGCGAGTGGCAACCTGTGTCTTTCGGTGGCCTCACGTTTTTAGCGCCCGGTGGTGACGGCTGGAAAAAGTCGGATTCGGGGGGCAGCATCGAACTGCGCCAAAAATCCACCAACATAACCCTCGTGTTTCAGTCGCAGGATGGCATTCTATCGAACCAGCGCGCGGAGTACACGCCGCTGTTTATTGAGGTCAATGAACGCGATGCACCGCAGTATGCCGTGACGGCGCAGGCCAACGGCAGCGTGGCTGGCTTTCCGGCGGTTCGCATCGAAGCCACGTTTGACAACGGCAAGGCGCATACGACGCGCGACTATTTGCTGTTTGCCAAGGGGCGGGTGATTCTCGTCATGGGCCGCGTGCCTAACAAGCACGCCGACCAGCTCGTGGCCATCGTCGATTACATCGCGGCGAGCGCGAAGTAGCTCTTGCCAAAATAGTTACGGGCTGACCGGGGTCGCCGAACTGGCGTCGCCCTTGCCCTTGCTAAACAACTGCTTGATGCCGCCACCCAGCCCGATGACCGCAGTGAACGAAGAGAAGACAAAACCACCGCCTTTAATCAACATCGCCCCAACGTCAAGCAAGGATGGGCCGTACATGCTCTCGCCCCCGCCGGATTGAGCGATCAGATGCCCAAAGCCAATGGCGGCCGCGGTCGATAAGACACCAATCGCTAGGCTCATCCCAGGTGGATCCTTCTTGGCACGGTTGGCGCTCAGATCAGCTGGCGCCACGAGCCGAGTTTTCGCCTTGCTCACGCGACTTGCCGTCTTCCGCGCCGAAAGCCGTGGCGTCGTGGATTTGCGCGACTTGGGTCCAAGCACACGCGTAGCCGTCGCAAACGCTGGCTTGTCCGACCCAACGGCGCGATGGGCTGGCGCCGCTTGCTTGCGGTTAGCCTGGGCGGCAGGTGCGAGCGCAACGGTTGCGCAGACGAGACTGGTTACAATGGTTTTGAACATGGTAGGTGCCTTTACGGGAAGAGGGTTGGGTATCGCGGTAGGGGACATGTGCAAGCCGCGTTCCAATTCCACCTGGCGCAACGTGGTTTTCTAACTATATGATTGCATAAGGATAGTGCTCGGGTGTCGGCCAGCTTTGGGGGGGGCGGTATTGGCTGGCTGGGGACACCAAACCCTGTTTTGGGGCCGTTGTGGCAAGTCGCGTTTGTGTTCGCGGGGAAGGCTGTCAACATCGCCCCCTCGTCTCAACGTGCCGGGCTAGCGCGCCGAGTGCGGTCACGCGAGCGTCTGACGCGGCATGCTATGTTGGGCGCGATGAAGGGCTTTGTAAATGACGACGTCACGCTCGCGCTGCGGCGCGCGGTCGAGGCCATCGAAGGCGTCAGCGGCGTTGAAATCGTCATCGCCATTCGGCGCCAGTCGAGTGATTGGTTGCACGCGAACCTCATCGTGGGCGGCGCGGCGGCGGTGGCGACGCTGGCGTTTTTGCTGTTCTCAAGCGGCGTGTATTCCAATTGGTCGCTGCTGATCGATCCGGTGGTCGCGGGCTTGGCGGTTGGCGCATTTGTCGAGTTGGTGCCCGGGCTCAAGCGTTGGCTGTCATCGCGCTCGTGGCGGCGGCGCGTGGTGATGGCTGCGGCCAAGGCGACGTTTTACGATCGAGGTGTGCACCTGACGCAGAGCCGCGCCGGGCTGCTCGTGTATGTGTCGGTGCTCGAGCGCACCGCGGTCGTGGTAGGTGATCGCGCCGTGGTGGCGGCGGTCGCGCCCGCCGAGCTAGAGAGCTTGCGCGTCGACCTTGAGCGCGCGACCCATCACCATGGCGAGGCGATTGCGGCGGCACTCACCGCGCGGTCGGCGCTGTTTTCGGCAAGCTTGCCGAGGCATGCTCACGATGAAAATGAATTGCCCGATGTGCCGAGCAGCCTCGTTTCGCGATGGATGTTTGGAGAACGGCAATGAGCTTGTTGCGTCTGCGAGGTGCGGCACGCCGCGCGCCGTGGGTACGGTGGCTGGGCATCTTAGCGGTGCTCGGGGTGGTCGCGCTCGTGCTGTTTGGCCAGGTATCGCTTGGCGAGGCGCGGCCGGGTGGCGGCGATACCTATTCCGGCGGTGGCGGGCACGGCGATGGTGGCGGCGGAGGCGGTGGCGACGGCGGCGCGCTGATGATCGATCTGCTCATGCTCGTGCTGCACCTTTGCATCGAGGTGCCGCACATTGGCTTGCCGCTGCTAGCGGCCGGCGTGGTGGTGTTTGTGTATCTAAGCTACAAGCGCAAGGCGAACGCGGATTGGGACAGCGGGCCACCGCACACGCTTGAAAGCGCCGATGATATTTCGGCGTTGGTGCGCCTTGATGCCGGGTTCTCGCGCGTCTTGTTTGAGGATTTCGTGTTTCGCTTGTATGCGGAGGCACATCGCGCGGCGGGCGAGGGCGGCGGCGACCGCGGCGCGGCGCTGGACGCGCTGGCACCGTACGTGAGCGAGCGGGCGCGCGCGGCGTTGGCGGCGCAGGCCGCAGGCGTACCGGTGCATGCGGTCGTCATCGGCGCGATGCGCGTGGTACGCGCGCATATACCTAGCGAGCCCATAGACGAAGCTGGCGCGCCGGCGATGGCGCGGCTGGTGGTGCAATTTGAAGCCAACGTCACGCGCGGCGCGGCTGGCCGCGAGCAAACCATGTTTGTGGTCGAGACGTGGACGTTGGCGCGTGCGGCGACGGCGCAAACCAAGCCGCCGCGTGCGGACAAGATTTTTCCATGTCCCAATTGCGGCGCGCCTTGGCAGGCCGCGGCGAGCGGTGGACAAACCTGCGCCTTTTGCGGCGAGGTAGTCGACAACGGGCGGTTTGACTGGCTGGTAGAGGAGGCCTCACTCGTTAGTTCAGACGCGCGGCCGCCGACGCTGCGAGGCACGACGCCTGAGCGCGGCACCGATTTGCCGACGTATGTACAGGCGGGTTTTGAGGACCGCTTCGCCCGCCTCGTTGCCGACGACCCACAGGTCTCGTTTGCCAATATCAATGCGCGGCTCGATCTAATCTATCGCGAGCTCAACCATGCGTGGTCCGCCGGCGACCTTGCGCCAGCTCGCGGCGTGATGTCGGATGGTCTGTACGACTCGTTTCAATACTGGATGGTGGCGTATGAAGCGCAGGGCCTGCGCAATACGCTGGTCGACATGGCCATCACCAACCGGCAGCCGTGCAAGCTGATTCGCGACAAACACTACGACGCGCTGACCATCCGCATTTGGGGCAGCGGGCGAGACTTTACGATCGAGCGCGCGACTGGCAAGGTGGTTGGCGGCAGCAAGCGCACGCCGCGTGCATACAGCGAATACTGGACGCTCATACGCGCCGCGGGCCGGCGCGGCGAGCCGCAGCGCGCGCTGCAATGTGGCAACTGCGGCGCCCCGCTCAAGGTGACCATGGCCGGCGCCTGCGCGCATTGCAACGCCCACGTTACCGCCGGCGAATTTGACTGGGTGCTGTCAAAGATTGAGCAAGACGATAGCTATCGTGGGTAGCGTTAGCGGGTGTCCACGCTTCGTCTCGCCACGGCGGTCAGCGGCGCTATAGTCAGCGCCGCGCGACGACATGCTTCGCCTCAGAGCTACGGCTACTCGCGCTGCTCGTAACGCCTTGCGCTCAGGAGGAACCCCGTGTCTACGCCTGGCGCCAACGTGCCTTCGCGAAACGCTCTGATCCGAACATGTGTCGCACGCCGCTTCTGCGCGCTACCCTACCGGCAGGTAGCGCACGTTTCTTCCGCGAGCATAGATTGCAGGGCGGGGGAGTTGGCACCGAGGGATGTGGATACCACAGTGTTTTCGCGGCGCCCCGGAGGGTCGCTATCTGCGAGCAGGAAGACACGTGCGCGCACCTGCCGGTCACCCATCTATCTGCGAGCAGGAAGACACGTGCGCGCACCTGCCGGTCCTCCATCTATCTGCGAGCAGGAAGACACGTGCGCCCTCCTGCCGGTCAGCGCTCAGGTCCCGCGCACCACTAGTGCTGCAGAGGAAACGATAGGTCCGTCATGATAACGCAAGGTGCGACGCGCGGGCCGCCGCCGCTAACCTGCGCATCGCAGTCGATGATTTCGTCGGGCCGCAGGTAGTTGCGGTGTTTTTCGGCGACGTCGGCCGCTGGCACGACCTCGTAGAGAAATTTCCGATAGCGAATCATGTCGGCGGCCTGCGTGGCGCGCTGCGCCTCAAAGGCTCGCTCGAGCGCACGGATGTCGGTGGCGCGCTCGTAGCGCGGCACAAACGAATTGGGCGACAGCACATACTCGGCAACAAGGCCGAGGAGCGCCGCGCCGCTGAGCTGGGTGTAATCATAAATGTGTTGGATTTCGTGGATGACGAGAGCTTCGATCGCCGCGGCATCGGGCTGGGTGGCAAATGCCGTGCTCAGCACCACAAAATAATGTCGCTTGCTGGCGCGGCGGGCGACGTCGAGCGAGCGAAACGAGGTGCGCAACAGCGAATCGCTGCTGGTGCCCGTGCGTGCTTCGATGTGCATGTCTTCGAGGGAAGGGAATTCCTCGGCGACCACGCGATCGATGCTGGCTTGCAGTGCGGTGGCGTCGGCAACTGAGGTTACGACCGCGACATCGTCGTCGATCACGCCGCCGGGCGTCGAGAGGCTAGCCGCCTCGGCGAGCAAGGCGGCCTTCGCCTGATCGTCAATCTGCTCACCAGCTTCGGCTTCGTCAGCTGGCGGGTGCATGCAACCCGACGCGCCGGCCAGGGCACATAGCGTGCCTCCGAGGACAATTGGCCCCATCAAACGAGCGATTCGCGAGTGCATGCTGTTTGGAAAGCAAGCCGCGTGCCAGGAGCAGTGAGCAATGGCGGCAGTTGTGCCCGTAGCAAATCAAGGTCAGTACGCCTCGCCAAAAGTTAATTCTTTTACATTGTTTTGCCGCCAACGCCGCACGTTGGCGCGCTTGGCGCAGCGCTTGCAGTAGCCGTCCCTATGAGCGGAAATCGATTCTACGCGGTTATGTTTGCCTTCGCCTTGACCTGCCTCACGGCCAACGCGGAAGGCTCGCCACAGAAAAATAAGGGGTCTCTAAAAACCGGCTTTGCGCTTGCGAAAGCCAGAGCCGCCAAAGCCTGGAAATCTCCCAAATACGCCCTAAAGGAGACGATCGGTAGTCATTTGGCCGCGGTCAAGCTGGCGAGAAATGGTTCGCCGCTGCCCGAAGACGGTGCCAAAAGAGTCTTTATCCATATTGGCGGAGGAGAGGTCAGTTTTGAACAAAAGGATGGTTCCACCGTGTTTTCGAAAATGGGTGATCTGTCAATCGTGCGCGAGACCGTCCGCAGCAATATCGACGCCGCAGGCTACAAACTAGATTTCTCAGAGAGGGCGATCGAACGCGCCGACGGCAAGCGCACCAATGTATCCACCCTGATTATTCGACCGCCCGCGCGTGAGCTGCGTTTTCGCGATCTCGAGTTTCGCACCGCGCCCGACGGCGTGATCCGGTTGCGCAACACCGAAATTCCGACCGCAACCAAGAACAACCGGGCCGCCATCCTTCGCGCCGTACAACCGCTGGGGCAAGAAATGTACGACGCCGTTGAACGCGCGCTGGAATAATACGGGCGTCCAAAGTAATATGCCTGGAGTTGCAAGCATGAAATCTATTGTACCTGCGATTGGTGACGTGTTTCTGATTCCTGTTGAGGGCAAATACGCGGTTTGCAAGATTATTTGGCTTTCGATAAGAACAAAGAACGTTTTCTCATTCGTTGCGAAGCCCCAGCTGGCCGACACGCCGGAGGCATCACTTCGGATGGCAGGTGACGAAGGCCATGCGGTTGTTGAGACTTTTGCTGGGAAAGCAAAGGTGTTCTACACGGACCTGGCCAAGCTGAAGACCGGCGCATGGCGCATAGTTGGGAATTCCCCGCTATCACAAGATGAGAGTGAAGCGCTGCAGTATCATAATGTCGGAGGTAAGTTGTGCAAGGGAGATGAAGAGATAAGGCCGCTGAGTGTGGATGAAATCAAAGCCATACCAAAAATGCTCATCGCGGGATACGAGGCAATTGACAACTTCATGCGGCTAGCCTTCAAATAACGACGGCAGGGATGTCGCAACGTGTATTCAGTGTCCTTGCACGCACGCGCCAGGGAGATGCGAAATGCCTGGTCATGGATTTGTGCGGTGCTGAAGGCTGGTGATCCAGCTGCACCGTGATGCACTGTGAATCCATGGGTTGGGCCGACTCTTGGGCAGGATGCCGCATCGACTTGATGGCCAACTTCAATTGGCGGGGGTGACCAGCTATAGTGAGGCGATGGAATACTATTTGGTTGGATCCGACGAAGGCTTCAACGAGCTTGGTTTTCCGGACGTGAACACCTGGCAGAAGTACATGGGGATGCCCGCCGGGTTGTCCAAAATCTGGGTTCCCGAAACCTTGGAGTATGTGTACGGCGCGAGAAGCAAAAGACGCAAAGATTTTGATATGTCGTCGTATTGTGAGCCGCTGTTTGTAATTGGTGAGAGGGCCTTACATGCGATCGGAGAGAAGCTCGCCAAGTATGGCGAAATTCTTGAGCTAGGAAGCCCGAAGGGATTTTATTTTTTTCACTGTACCAATGTTGTCGATGCTCTTGTCGACGACGAATCTGAAATCGTTTGGCTCGATAAGGCGCAGGGCTGGATCGCGGGAATCAATCGGTTTGTCTTGAGCGGGAGCAAGCTGAAGGGGCATGGCATATTCAGGTTGCCGCAAGCAAATTTCAGGTACACGTTTTTCGGCGAGGAGTTCAAGCGACTGATTGGTAAGCATCGCCTCGCAGGGATACATTTCAACAGGCGCGAAGGTATTCGCGTAGCGTAACCCGCCTTGGGCCAGCACGAGTGCTCTGTCACAGCGAACATGAGCCGGTATGCGCCGACCTGGTCGCTGAGGCCGAGGCGCGCTGACCGAGTTTGGTGGTTCCAAATGAGGGAAGCGCAACGATGGGATCGGCGGCCAGGGCAAGCAGAGGGGCTCATGTTCGCTGTGACAGAGTACTAGGTGCGCTGGTATTTTGCATGACCTATAAATGCGGGCAAAAGGGGCGTCCGGTCGGCGGGATGGCGGCGATCGTCCACGACGTGCGGCACCCCGTATTGTTGGCCGTGCCGGCCCGTTTAGACCTGTGGTTCGCAAACAAACCCAATCCAGCCGGGCAGATTCAACGCGACGCAGGCCTTGGCTCGGGCTTGGCCATTGGTTTCAATTCCAAACCAGGAAAGCGATTCCTCGGCGCTACATGTAAGCATCCACCACTGATCGCGTCCGGGGTCGTGCGAGAAGGCCCACGTCGACGATGACTTAATATCCCAATAATTGTTTTGGCCGCCAAACGCTACCTCGGGTTGGAGGCCCGGGACTGGATCGCCAGGATCGGTCATTGTAGTGAGCCTGACCTTGGTGGGGCACTTGTAGAGCTTCAGCCCCATGCTCTGAACAATGTCGAGCGTTGCCAATGAAATTCCGGCGTCGCCAGACGCAGCAAGTAGCCGCTGCTCGAGCGATTGAGAACCTTGTTGTGACTCTGCATCGCGCTCGAGCGTCGTCCGAGCGGATTCATCGTGGTTCGCTTCACCGACATCGCTTTCATCACCGGTGGTACAGGCGGCGGCAGAGGTCAGGAGCGCTAGTGCTAACGTGTTGGAGAATTTCATGATGATAGAGACAAGTTCAATAAATATGCCAACCGTGGTCGCTAGCTCACAGTTCTGAACGCCAAGCGATTCGAGGAGTTATCCTGCGGCAATCCGCAAAGCCCCGATGATGAGCTTGCCGAGCTGGGGGGGATTCCCCCGCATGTGGCGACAAGCCACTCGTATGAAAACATCGCACCAGGGCGCACATGCGAATTTGCAGCAACGCGTTATCTGGCTTGTTTCCGGCGTCGCAAGGGGCTGGCGAGGGCTACATGACGCGGCGTCGAAGGCTGGAGCGGCCGCGCCCGCTTGGCACAAGCCATGCAATTCCCTGTTTGCAGTCTGCATGAAAATGGAAAAATCTATGACTACTTCTCCACGCAACATTCTACGACGCGCTTCTATTGGCTTGGCCACCGCCAGCATCATGCTGGTGGGGTGCATCACCGAGCCGCTCGACGACTCGCAGGAGGCACCTCCGCCGGGAGACTCCGAGCTTCGCGCCGGCGACCGACAAGACGGCCAACCCAATAACGCGGGCCCCGGCTGTAACCCAGCTGATCACGACAAGATCGGCATTTCCTACAAGGACGTCGGCAACGGCAGCGAGACCGTCCCTTATCGCATCTACAATGCCTTTCAGCTTATCTCTATGTCAAAGGCCGGCCAAGACATGAGCAAACACTACGAGCAATGTGCCGACATCGATATGAACGATCTGACGATGTTCGGGGCTCCGGAGCGAAGGTTTACCATTGGTTGGAATGCCAATCCGTTTACTGGTAGCTATGATGGTAATGGTTTTGCGATTAAAAATTTCACAAACAATATTACCAGCCCTCTCTTTGCGGGGAGCGACGAAAGTCAGGTTGGCCTATTTGGGTATATTGCTCATGCTGAATTGAGCAACATCAGTCTGGTCGATGCGACCGTTAGTGCCCCCGAGGGATGGTCGATTGGTACGCTGGTAGGGCACATGGAAGCCAGCACAGTTCATAACTGTCATAGCTCAGGCTCAGTTGAGGGGATTGGCGATGTAGGGGGATTGGTAGGCCACGCCATTGCAAAATCTCTCATAGTTGAATCAAGCGCCGCTACCCATGTGAAGTTTTACGATTACCGCGCGGGTGGACTTGTCGGTGTACTGAATGCATCCACTGTTATGAAATCAAGCGCAAGTGGAGATGTTTTCGGCGTTGACGACGGCGACAATGGCGGTGCCGGTGGGTTTGTGGGCGATACATTTGACCATTCCTCGATTGCTAATTGTTTTGCAACCGGAGATGTTAGTGGATTTGCAGGTGTGGGAGGTTTTGGCAGTAGCATGCAAAAGACGCACATCTTGAATTCCTATGCCACTGGCGATGTGCGCGGCTACTTGAGTGTTGGAGGGTTCGCTTCGTTTTTGGACGCGTCATTTTTGGCAAATGTGTATGCGACTGGAAATGTTGTGGGCGAGTGGGATTACGTTGGGGGGTTTGTGGGTGCAGTCCAAAATTCGACCATTGCTAATGGCTATGCCACAGGCGATGTGACTGGCATATACCAGACACAGGTGGGAGGATTTGCAGGCCTCATGCAAGGAGGCACCATCTCCAATGTGTTTACGCTCTCTCAATCCATACAGGGGCAAGCCGACGTAGGTGTATTTGCTGCGCTTGATAAGGGCGGGAGCACGGTAACCAACGCTTACTACTGGAGCAAGGTGGCCTGCGTGAACAACAATTGCAATACAGCTTTCGCCACCCCTGAAAGCAAGAAGTCGCGCTTTTTTAGTAAAAACAACGCGCCGCTAGACATGTGGGACTTTGTTAACATCTGGGAAGAAATCCCCGGCACCACGCCGGTTCTGAAGCAATAAACCGAGCGTTTTGGTTGAATTGGTAACGATTTTACAATCGGAAGGTTCAGCGGCAATGGCGCTAGGGGTCTCCTTGTAGGAAGCGAAACGAACCGAGTAGGTTCCCTCGTGATCTGCCGGCAAGCCTTGGGCGCCTCCACTTGCTTGGACATTAGCCCTCGGCAGCCTCTAGCCACCAGCGGCCATCAAATTTGATAGCGACAACAAAGTAAAAACCCTATGACTACTTCAAAATCAAACATCTTTCGGCGCATCTCCATCGGCTTGGCTGTCGCCAGCATCATGCTGGTGGGGTGCATCACCGAGCCGCTCGACGACTCGCAGGAGGCACCTCCGCGATCAGAAGAATCTGAGTTTCGTGCTGGCGACCCACAGAACGCCTCGGGCTCACTAGCACTCGATTGCGCAGAATCCAACGCGTGGATTGTCAATAACCACGACGGATATGCCCTCGGCAACACCCCCAATGAACTTATCCTGGCCAACGGCGAAGACTGTGCAAATTGGGAGGACGAAGGCCAAGGCATTTGTGATGCCATGAAGAACTATGGCGCGGGCGTGTGGAATTTTGACCGCTGGGCGTTCGTCTACGAAAGCGACGGGCTACTAGTTTGCGGCTGTGAGTGTGCGGGGCCTGGGTGCAACCCAGCTGACGATCACGGCAACGTCGGCATCTCATACAACGACGTGGGCGACGGCACCGAGGCCGTGCCCTATCGCATCTACAATGCCTTTCAGCTGGTTTCAATTGCAAAGGAGAACCAGGCCCTAGGCAAACACTACGAACAATGCGCCGACATCGATATGAATATTCTAAAGATGTTTGGCGCGCCGCCCCGACGCTTCACCATTGGTTCGGCTGACACCCCGTTTACGGGAAGCTATAATGGCAATAATTTTACGATTGAGAACTTTCACTATGACGCAAATAGTCCCTTGCTTGCCGGCAGTTCGGAGGATCAGGTTGGTCTGTTTGGCGTCATAGCCAATGCGCACCTAGGAAATATCAAGCTCGAAAATGCGGCAATAGCGTCCGGAATCGGTAGCGACGTCGGCACACTTGTGGGCCGCATGGATTCCAGCACCGTTTCCAACTGCCAAGCCTCAGGCAAGATCGATGGGTGGCTGACCGTAGGGGGGCTTGTTGGCCGAGCCAATGCAAACTCGCTCATTAGCAAATCCAGCGCCGCCACGCACGTGCATGTAAGAGAGACCTCGTATCGCGCCGGAGGATTTGTGGGTGCGCTATTTGCTTCGACTGTCGAAGAATCTAGCGCAAGTGGGAATGTATTTGGCCAGGGGGCGAATGAGGTTGGTGGTTTTGTGGGCGATACGTATGAAAATTCTTCGATTCGCGATTGCCTCGCCACGGGAGATGTTTTTGGAAACGAGTCAGTAGGTGGGTTTGCCGGTTCCTTCTGGAGGGAGACCAATGTTTTGAATTCCGCGGCTTCGGGTGACGTTAGTGGGTACAGCAAAGTGGGAGGGTTTGTGGGTGTAATGACGCAAGTTAGCTTGTCCAATTGCTCCTCTTCGGGAGACGTCAATGGCCACGCAGCAGTTGGAGGACTGGCGGGGTCAGTTGATCAGGTAAGCTTTGTAGCCAACTGTTTTTCTAGCGGGGATGTTGCGGGTTTCTACATTGTGGGAGGGTTTAGCGGTACCGCAGTTTCGTCTTACTTCACGCATTCAAGGGCTACGGGAGACGTAAGCGGCACCTATAATGTTGGAGGATTCGGCGGCGCTATCACCAGCTCGTTTGTGGCCAATGCATACGCTACTGGAGACGTCTGGGGCGAGGCTTCAGTTGGCGGATTCGCCGGAGAATTCGGCAATACGAACATTTCAGTTGGCTACGCAGCGGGAGAAGTGATTGGCGTATACCAGGTCGGCGGTTTCGCAGGCCATATGTCAGGCGGCAGCGCAATGTCCAATGTGTTTGCGCTCTCACAAACTATAAAGGGCCAAACCTCTGTGGGCGTACTCATTGGCCTCAATAGCAGCGGGAGCGCCGTCGCCAACTCTCACTACTGGAGTGGCGTGACCTGCGTAAACAACAATTGCAACACAAACTTCGCGACGCCGCAGAGCCAGCAGGCGCACTTCTATAGCAAAAGCAACGCACCGCTAGACATGTGGGACTTTGTCAACGTCTGGGAGGAAGTGCCCGGTAGTACGCCGGTTTTAAAGTAAGAGCGCCACGAAATCGGCAGCCGATACCAAAGATTGATGAACCACCATGACTAACATCCAACGCAGCGTTTTGAGTATCTCTTCAATGGCCTTAGCCACGGCAAGTATCTTGCTGGTGGGATGCCTATCTGACGAATTGGCGACGCGGACGGATCCGCAGCCGCTGGCTCAGCGCTCGGAAAATGCGCCCGACGATGAAAATCAGCAGGAGGGCCAGGGCGCGTCTGCTAGCGGCAGCAGTTGTGTCGATACCCTCATGAATGCGGATTTTGGTTATGGCTACGAAGTTACGCCCGATGGCCTGCTCGTGTTCTGGGAGGGGGACGTCTGCGAAAGCGTCATTGTAGACCCCAATCGGTGCGAGGTGTTGGGAGACATGCTCGGCATAGACCTTGAATGGACCGTGGTTACGCAGCACGGGCGCACGCGCTGCGGCTGCAGATGCGAGGCAAGCAAGTGCGATCCTGCGGACGATCCCACGTTGACCAGCTACAACGCCCATGGCGACGGCACACCGTCGAATCGTTATCGCGTCTATAACCCAGCGCAGCTGCGCTCGATTTCACTAGACGACGCCGCGCTAGCCATGCACTATTTGCAATGTGCGGATGTCGATTTCACCGAGTTTTATAGCGATGAAAATAAGTATTTTACTATTGGGACTGAGCCGAAGCCGTTTTTTGGGGCTTTTGATGGCAATGACTACAAGATCGAGGCTTTCGTCTACGATGTGGGTGGGCCATTTTTTGGTGGAACTCACGTCGACGAGCTGGGACTTTTTGGCAGCATGGACGGCGCAACGCTGCACAACGTAAAGTTTTACGATGCATCAGTTCGCTCGCCCCAGGGTGAGAATATTGGGACGCTGGTGGGCTTTATGCGAGCCAGCGAGGTGTCTCAGAGTCAGGGCTCTGGCGCAGTTGAGGGCAACGAAACCGTGGGGGGACTGGTTGGCCACGCCAGCGCCAACTCGCTCATCGTTGAGTCGAGCGCCGCCACCAACGTGGCGATTCACGAGTATCGCGCGGGCGGGCTCGTCGGCGCGCTGGTCGCTTCGACCGTCGCCAAGTCAAGCGCAAGTGGAAACGTCGCGGGCGACTCGGCGGACGAACTCGGTGGGTTTGTCGGAGATGTATACTCTAATGGTCTGATTCAGGACTCGTTTGCGACGGGACATGTCGCGGGCGACATAAGTGTTGGAGGGTTTAGCGGTACCATGCACGTGGGCGTCGTTTCGAGATGTCATGCGACGGGAGAGGTGGCTGCTACCGAATCTGTCGGTGGGTTTAGCGGTGGCCTGTTTGACTCAACCCTGACTAATGTGTATTCGACGGGAAGCGTGTCGGGCGAGACATGGGTGGGTGGCTTCGTAGGCGCTGCCGCTTACACGAGTATTGCCAATGGTTACTCGACGGGAAATGTCGCGGCGCAGGACTTTGTTGGTGGGTTTGCGGGCGGTGGCATTGGCGCGACGGTCTCGAGCGTTTTTAGCCTCGCACAGACCATTGAAGGCCTAACGTACGTCGGTGCCGTCGTTGGGGGCACTCAGGGAGGCACTTTCAACAATGCTTACTACTGGAGTGGGGTTAGCTGCGCAAACAATAATTGCAATACGGACTTCGCGACGCCAAAAAACCACCTGTCGTACTTCTATAGTAGTAACAATGCGCCGCTTAATTTGTGGGACTTTGTTTTCGTGTGGGAAGCAGTGCCCGGCGGCACGCCTGTTTTGAAGTGACTAGCTCGTCGCTAGCAGTTGCGGCGCCAACTCCGCCAATACCGCCGCGCGGGCTACTCGGCGGTGTCGCTATAGATGGGCGGCCACGTTTGCCATTTATACGGAACGGTGGCGGGGCGCTTGCCTGAGATGGTCGCCGGCAGCTCTCGGACGCTGCCGCGGTTGTCGGTGTGCCTGGCCCATTTTGCGTAGACCGTGGTGCCGTTGGCGAGCGTCACGCGATAGCGAAGCGGGTCGCCGACGGGTCGCTTGGTTTCCACCGCGCCAATGCTTTTGGGGCGGCGTTTCGTGCCATGGGGCGCACTAGCCAAACAGCAACATGTGGATCGCGATGGCGACGCCCATCAGGCTCTCGCCGGCGATGATGCCGGCGGCGGCGACGACGAGGAAGCGGTCGCTCCACGACTTGGCGTATTTGGTGAGGATGGCGGCGAGCAGGGCGCCAGCGAACATTTGCAGCGAGTTGTAGAACGGCAGCACGAAGGCGAGCCCGATGGCCGAGGCGCTGGGCAGATATTTATCGCCGCGCGGTATCACTTTCTCGGCGATGGCGAGCGCGATGCCGGCCAGCGCGCCGATGATTGCGGCGTGCGGCGTAAACGGCGGCAGCGCGCTAAAACCCTTGGCGAAGATTTCAGCGACGGCCTTCCACGTCGCGACCGCGGGAGCCGGCCACTCGGGCGTGATGAGCATCGTCGCCGGATCTGGCACCAAGATGAGGTAGGCCGCGCTGCCAATGAGCGCTCCCGCGAGCGCACCGAAAATTTGTGCGATGACTTGATAGCGCGCGAGTGCCCCCACCAGATAGCCGGCCTTGAGGTCGTGCATAAGGTCGGCACACTGGCTCGCGGCACCGCCGGTGACGTTCGCCGCCATGAGATTTGGCGCCACCTGACCGGGGGTTAGCGCGCCAAATAGCAGTTGCGTCACCTTGCCCATCGCGCCCACGGGCGTGACGTTGGTCTCGCCCGAGACCCGTGCGCCGACCATGGCGAGCACGAATGACATCATCACGCCCAAGAAGGCGACCGCGACGCCGATGCCGAAGACGGCGTTCTGCATGATGACCGAAAATATCGCCGCTGCCGCGAGCCCCACCAAAAACCATTTGACGGGCACGTCGCCGCGGTCAACCAGGATGCCTGCCTCGCCGACAGGCTTGCGGCGAAAGGTGGCGGCGATCGATCGCCACGAAAAAGCGAACGAGGTGAGCGAGGCGGTAACCATCATTGCCACGCCAGGCCAAAGCAGCCACTTGTTGAGTGCACCAAACCACGGCTCGCCGACCTTGCCAGGTGCGGCCCAGCCTTCGGCGAGCGCGATCGGCGACAGCACCCCATAGGCGAGCAGGCCGCCAAATAAGAGCGAGATGCCGCCGCGCAGCCCAAGCAGCGCACCGACGCCGCCCATGATCAGGCTGGGCTCAAAGCCAAAGGTGAGATTGCCGCTGGTTACCTTGCCGGCGGCGCCGAGCTGAAACGTGCCCGGGAAAAAGACTTGCTTGAGGCCCGCGACTTTTTCGGTCAGCTTGACCAATGCCGCGATGGCACCGGCAGAAAGCAAGACATAGACGCGCGCTGCCGCACCCTTACCGCCTTGGCCGTGAATCTCGCGCAGCGTCTCGGCCGCGGCGACGCCATTGGGAAACGGCAATTTCTGAATCTCGATCATCTGCCGTCGCAGGCCAATGCCGACAACAATGCCGACGAGGCAGACCGAGAGCACCCACGTCGCCAGGACCGGCCACGTAAACTGATAGCCGGTAAGCATCGTCAGCGCAGGCACGCCAGCCACCAGCCCGGCGGATGATACGGCCGCAGCCGAGGAAGCCGCGGTCTGGTTAATGTTGTTCTCGAGTAGCGTAAAGGGGCGCGCGCCAACCACCGCAAAGCCGCGCCAGGCGGCAAACGCCAATAACGCCGCCGTGACCGACATATTGTTAGACCAGCCGATTTTGAGGCCGCTGTAGATGTTGCACAGCGAGAGCAGGCCACCAATAAGCATGCCGGTGATCACCGCTCGCACGGTGATTTGGACCAAGGCGGGGTCGATCGGGGGGGCCACGGTGGTGGCCGGGGAGGCGGAGTCGCTCATCGCCGCGTTATGGCATGACATGCCTGCGCCCGCATCGAGGTGATGCGCAAAATTATTTGGGGGCTGGCGGGCGGAGGATGGAGACGACGATGGATGCCCCCAGGATCAGCACGATGACGCCGAGCGACGCGATGATGGGGATCTTGTAGATGCCCATGAGCAACATCTTGGCGCCAACGAAGAGCAGGACAAATGCCAGCCCGGTTTTAAGGTAGGCGAATTTGTGAATCATGCCGGCCAATAAGAAATAGAGCGAACGCAGCCCGAGAATGGCAAAGATGTTTGACGTGAAGACAATGAAGGGGTCGTCGGTGACGGCGTAAATGGCAGGGATCGAGTCGACCGCGAAGATGAGGTCGGTGAACTCGACCGCCACCAAGGCCATCATCAGCGGAGTCGCGACCCACTTGCCGGCTTGCCTCACCAAGAATTTGTCGCCATGAAGCTCGTCGGTGACGGGCATCAGCTTGCGAAAGGCCCGCACCAAGATGTTGGCCTTGGGGTCGAAGGTTTCATGGTTTTGCCGCAGCAGCTTGATGCCGGTGATGAACAACACGCCGCCAAAGACGTAGATCATCCAGTGGAATTTTGCGAGCAAGGCCCCACCGAGCAAGATGAAGATCGCGCGCATGACCAGCGCGCCCAGCACGCCCCAGAAGAGGACGCGATGCTGATACTGCGGCGGGATGGCAAACGCGCTGAAGATGATGACAAAGACAAAGATGTTGTCGACGGCCAGCGCCTTCTCGATGAGATAGCCCGCGGTAAATTCGAGCGCGAGCTGAGGGCCGACAAATTGATAGAGGCCGAGATTGAACAGGATCGCCAGGCCCACCCACACCACGCTCCACGCCGCGGCCTCCTTCATGGTGACCTCGTGCGCCTTGCGGTGAAAGACCCCGAGGTCGATGGCCAACATGGCAATGACAAAGGCAATAAAGCCCGCCCACATGAGGGGAGAGCCGATGGTTTCAAAAGGCATGGTGCAAGCTCCGAGAATGGGCAGGGGCTGGGTTAGTCAAAAATGTCGCCGAACATGTCAAACCACCGCTTCTTGCGGCGCGGCCGCGGGCCCGCATGGGGGCGGTCGTCATCGCCGATGTAGCCACCATGGCCGTCATCGCTGTCGTGGCGGCGGTAGCGGCGAGCGCGGTCGGCGTCGGGCGGCACGCTGCCGTCGCCGTCGCGGTCTCGGAGGCGAAGGTCGTGATCACGCGTGGGCGTGTCTTCGTCGAATTCATTGCTCGCGAGCGCGATGATCTTTTCCAGCTCGCCGCGGTCAAGCCACACCCCTCGGCACGTGCGGCAGACATCGATCATGACGCCATCGCGCGCCTTTTCGACGAGCTCGCCTTGGTCACAGCGCGGGCAATTCATGACGCCCTCCGCACGCTGACGCGGGTCGTCGCCGCTTGGCGCTGGCGCTCGAGCGTGCGCCCGATGGTGGCGGCGACGCGTTCGACGGCGAGGTCGATGGCGGCGAGTACTTCGTTGGTTTGCTCGGCCAGCGTCGCAACGCCGAGCCGAGGGCCCTTGACGACGACCTGGCACACCTTGTCGAGGCCGCCCTTGGGGCCGTTGATGTCGGTCAGCCGCAAGGTGACCTCGCGAACCTCGCGGCCAAAGCGGCTGAGATGGGCATGAATGCGCCGCTTGGCGTGGTCGCGTTGGGTTTGGGTGGCGGTAAAGCCCTTGGTGCGAATGTGAATTTCCATGGGTAGCTCCTGGGTTTGGGTTGACATGCAACGAGGTTAGCCACCGGCAAATACAAAGAAAATGTCAAAATATTTACGCATTATGTAGGTTTTTACGACATATTTAGAATTGCCATGGAATCGCTCAACTACCATCACCTGCGCTATTTCTGGGTCGTCGCGCGCGAGGGCGGCTTGGTGCCCGCAGGCAAGGTGCTGCGCCTTTCGCATCCCACGCTCAGCGCGCAAATTCATACCTTAGAAGCGCAGCTCGGCGAGCCCTTGTTTAACAAGGTGGGGCGGCGGCTCGTGCTCTCAGAAACCGGGCGCGTCGTGTTTCGCTACGCCGACGAGATCTTCAAGCTGGGTCACGAGCTCGTCGATGCAGTCGGTGGCCGCCCAGTCGGACAGCCGATGCGCCTTAACGTTGGCGCCGTCGACGCGGTGCCCAAGCTCGTCGTCAGCTTGTTGCTTAGGCCCGCGCTCAGCCTGCCCGAGCCGGTTCGTCTGATATGCCATGAAGATGCGTACGACAAGTTGCTGGCGGACCTGTCGCTGCATGCGCTCGACGTCTTGATCGCGGATGCCCCGCTGCCAACCGGCAGTAGCGTGCGCGCGTATTCTCATTTGCTCGGTGAAACCGGCATGAGCGTGTTTGGCGCGCCGCCCTTGGCCAAGGCGTATAAGCGCGGCTTCCCGCGTTCGCTGCATGGCGCGCCCATGCTCTTGCCGCTGGAGCATGTGCCGCTGCGGCGTAGCCTTGATCAGTGGTTTGCCAAACACGGGCTGGTGCCGCGCATCGTCGGCGAATTCGAAGACAGCGCGTTGCTCAAGGTCTTTGGCAGCGAGGGCGTTGGGCTGGTGGTGGCACCCAGCGCGGTGGAGCGCGAGATCGCGGCGCAGTATCGCCTGCAGCTCGTGGGCCGCATCGACGAAGTGCGCGAACGCTTCTACGCGATCACCGGCGAGCGCAAGCTCAAACACCCGGCCGTGGTGGCGCTCACCGCGGTGGCGCGCAGCGAGGTGTTTGCGCGCTAGCTGGCGGCGTTTGGCGTCTATGCCGTCATCAATAGAAGTTTCGGCTGACAAAGACGTCAGCGTTGGTGCTGGCGTTGGTGCTTGCCGGTAGAGTGGCGCAGGCGAGCTCGTCGGCGATGAGGTGGACCACGCCCTCTTGCGCTTGCAGCGTGCCAACCACGTAGAGCAGCGAGGCGGCCTCGACCGCGGCGCGATAGCGCTCGCCGACCTGCTTCCACACCACGAGGTTTACAAAGCCGGTTTCATCTTCGAGGGTCATGAAGGTAACGCCGCTGGCCGTGCCGGGGCGTTGCCTGCAAATCACCTGCCCGAGGTAGCGCACGCGCGTGCCGTGAGGCCTGCTCGCGACGTCGGTTGCCGCGAGCAGGCCCTGATGGCGCAGCGCCTCGCGACAGGCCGCCAACGGATGTCGCTTGCTAGAGAGGCCCATGACTTCATAATCCCACAACAGATCATCGAGCTGCGATGGCGTGTCAAAGCGTGGCGCTTGCTCGGCGGAGACGTCCATCGCGTCGCCCTGCTGCCGCGCCCAGCCGCGCACCTGCCACATCGCATCGCGCCGCGCGATGCCATCCATGCTGGCAAAGGCGCCGGCCTCGGCGAGCGCTTTGCCATCGCCAAGTGTTAGCTGCGCGCGCTGCATCAGCGTGGCCACGGTGGGGTAGGCGCCCGCGGCGCGCTGCGCCACGATGCGCGCGGCGGCGGCGGAGGTGAGGCCTTTGACGTAGCGTAGGCCGAGGCGGACGGCATATTCGCCGATTTTGCCGTCCTCGCTACGCTCCATGGTGCAGCCCACCGCGCTGTGGTTGACATCGATGGGCCGCACGTCAACGCCGTGGCGCTTGGTGTCTTGCACGATGGTGGCCGGCGAGTAGAAACCCATCGGTTGCGCGTTGAGCAGGGTGCAGACAAATTCCGGTAGGTAGTGCCGGCGCATATACGAGGTGGCATAGGCAATGAGGGCAAAGCTCGCGGCGTGGCTCTCGGGGAAGCCATACTCGCCAAAGCCGCGGATCTGCATAAACACGCGCTCGGCAAATTCGGGTGCGATGCCCTTAGCCACCATGCGCGTAATTAGGCGATCGCGATGCGCGTCCATATGGCCGTGTTGCTTCCACGCTGCCATGTCGCGGCGCAACTGGTCGGCCTCGCCCGGCGT
Source organism: Myxococcales bacterium (assembly GCA_016716835.1). Taxonomy (NCBI): domain Bacteria; kingdom Pseudomonadati; phylum Myxococcota; class Myxococcia; order Myxococcales; species Myxococcales bacterium. The sequence goes on from JADJUW010000001.1 coordinate 247,429, forward strand.
ATAATCCGCGGCGACCATGGCCAGGCGCATGACCTGCTCTTGAAATAGCGGCACGCCCAAGGTCTTCGCGAGCACTGGCTGCAGGCTTGGGTGTGGATACGTGATGGCCTCTTGGCCGCGACGCCGGCGCAAATAAGGATGCACCATGCCGCCGGCGATGGGGCCGGGCCGGACTAGCGAAATCTGCACCACTAGGTCATAGAAATTGCGTGGCCGCAGCCGCGGCAGCATCGACATCTGGGCGCGGCTCTCGATCTGAAAGACGCCGACGGTATCGGCGGTGCACAGCATGTCAAAGGTGTCCATGTCATCGGGCGGCAGCGTGGCCATGGTGAGCGCCACGTCGCGGGTTTGCCGCAGCAGCGCAAAACATGCCTGTAGCTGCGTCAACGCCCCCAGCGCGAGGAGGTCGACCTTGAATAAGCCGAGCGTCTCAATGTCGTCCTTGTCCCATTGAATGACGGTGCGCCCCGGCATGGTGGCGTTTTCGATCGGCACTAGGTCGCACACCGGCTCGTGCCCCAAAAGAAAACCGCCGGGGTGGATGGAGAGGTGGCGCGGCATGCCTTCTAGTTGCTGGCAGAGCGCAATCAATTGCTGCTGAGCGGTGGGCGATAGCGTTTGCAGCTCGCGGGCGAGTTCATCCGTGAGTTCGATGCCGCCGTATGCGGACACGAACTTGGCGGCGCGCCCCAAGGCCTGTGGGCTTAGCCCAAACACCTTGCCAACCTCTCGCCACGCCGAGCGCCCGCGATAGCGCACGACGTTGCACACCATGGCCGCGCGATCGCGCCCATAGTGCTCGTACATATGCGCGATGACCTCTTCGCGGCGCGCATGCTCGATGTCGAGGTCGATATCCGGCGGCTCGGCGCGTTCAACCGACAAGAAGCGCTCGAATAAGAGATCCATCTTGATCGGATCGATCGCGGTGACGCCCAGCGTGTAGCACACCACCGAGTTAGCTGCCGAGCCGCGGCCTTGGCACAGGATGCCGCGGGCGCCACAGAACTGCACGATCTCGTACATGGTGAGAAAATAGCCGGCGTAATCGAGCTGCTCGACAATGGCCAGCTCGCGCGCTAACTGGGTGAAGACGGCGGGCGGCACCGCGTCGCCATATCGCCACCGCGCACCGCGCTCGGTGAGCTCGCGCAGCCATTGCATGGAGGTTAGGCCACTAGGCAGCGTTTCCGAGGGGTAGCGATAGCGCAGCTCGCCGAGCGAAAACGTGCAGAGCTCGGCAAGGGCGAGCGTGCGCGCAAGCGTCGGCACATCGTCTTGCCATTGCGCGGCGATCGCGGCGGGCACGGCCAGGTGATGCTCGGCGTTGGCGCGCAGATGCGGTGTGGCCTGCGCTAGCGTTACGCCGCGCGCAATGCAGGTGAGCACGTCTTGCAACGGCCGACGCGCCTGATCGTGATAGAGCACCTCGGGCAACGCCACGCAGGCAAGCCCCGCCGCGGTGGCCGCCGCGCGTTGGCGAGTTTCCTGCGCGACGTCGCGCTCGCGCCAATGCCGCGAAATACCCATGTAGACGTGCTCGCCTAAACCCTCGCGCAGCGCGGTGGCGAGCTTTGTCAGCTGGGGTACGCTTGCCTCGCCCGGTTCGGCGATGATGGTTATCCAGCCAGGGGGCTCGCCGTGGGCCTTGGCCACGGCCGCAAGGTCGCGCATGGTGAGGCGCGCGCCTTGCTTGGTGGTGCGCCGATGGCCCAGCGTTAGCAGCTGGCATAACTGTCGCCAGCCCTCGCGATCGCGCGCCAAGAGCACGCAGCGGCAGATGGTTTGGTTTTCGCCGTCGCCATCGCGTGCGGCATTGCGCTTGCCGTCATCTTCATCCAATGACACCGCGATCTCGGCGCCGACGATGAGCTTCATGCCCAGCTCACGCGCGCGGGCAAATGCTCTCACCACGCCATAAACACCATCGCGATCCGTAATGGCCACCGCAGGCAAGCCAAGCGCAAACGCGCGCTCAACCAACTCTTCTGGATGGCTGGCGCCGTGCAAAAACGAAAAATTGCTCTTGCACCACAGCGGCACGTAGGTGGCGGCCTGCATGGCTACTGCACGCTGCCTTGGCAAAACCACGTGCCGCGCTGATGGTCGTAATACAGCCATTGCCACGCGCCATCGGCCGCCGCGATATAGCAATACTCGCGCATAACCTCTTTGGCCCACCAGCCACCCGCGATGCGAAACGGCCGCGCCATCGGCGGCTGCGTCGGCACCGCCACGGCCACCGGCGCCGCAAGCATGCGCCGCACCACCACGGCCTGCGCGGGTTGCGGCGACGGCGCCATGAGCGTGCGATACGACGCCCAACGAAATCGCGACTCGGGCAGATGGCCATGCGCGGCTACCGCATGCACCACCGCGTCTTCGCCTAATTCGGCGCGCAATTTGGCGAGCGCGTCATTGCCGGCCGTTAGATCGCGCCTTGGTTTCGTAGCAAAGAGTTGTAGCTGCTCGGTGGTCGCCGCGGTTTCAGTTGCCCTCATGGCCATGCCGGCGACGGGGTGTGCCAGCGGCGTTGCGGCAAGCTTGTGCGCGACGAGGCGCATGAGGAGCAAGGCGTCGAGACTAGCGGCGGCGGGGACCATGGTGAGCACGACGCTGCGGCGTTGCTGTACGCCGACGTCGAGCAAAAGCTCAAGATGCAGTTGCGCCACCGCGAGGTGCCTCGCGCCAAGCCGCGGCAGCAAACGCCCAAGCAGCGTTTTGGCGGCAAAGAGTAGGCGATCGCTGCCGGTCACGACATGCTCAAAGTCTTCACCCTCGCGTCGCACCTCTACGGGTGGCGCGGCCACCAACGGATCGTAGATGTCTTGACGCGCCAGCTGATGGATGCGATGCAGGTCGCGGCCATATCGCTCGAGCAGGCCGCCCGCGGGCAGGCGCGCCAGTTGGCCCACGGTGTCGACGCCGAGCCGCAAGAGCTCGCGCCGCAAGGTTGGCGATAACACGACGCCAAGCGCGGCGAGTGGAGTTTGCGCTGCGCGCGTTGCCTCGGCTTGTGGCGATTCGAGCATGATAGCGCGGCGTATTTGGTTGGTTGGCGGCGCCGCGCTGGCAAGGCAATAGGTGTTAAAGCGCGAAAAGCCCAGCACCAACACCACGTGCTCGCCAAACGGCCGCAAGACATGTTGCAAGGCGCGCGCGAGCGCCGTGCCCGGATGTGCCGTTGTGTCGTCTATATATATGCGCGCAAGGCCGCGGCAATCCACCCAAAAGCGGCCATGTTCATCGCGCGTGTCCATGTCAACGGCAGGCGAGATGGTTTGCAATGCGGCGAGCACCGCTTGGCGTGATGCGCCGGCACCGGCACCGTTGCTCGCGCCTGCGCTTTTGCGCGCACCAGCGCCGCGCAACAACACATAGGCAACGCTGGGAAACTGCGGCATCGCTTACATCCCCAGCCCACGCGCAAAATTCAGGCGGTGCGTGGCGCCTGGTCCATGGCGCTTATCTTTGAGCACGCGCAGCGCGCAGCCAACGCCACCATCGCCCGCAGCCTCGCGCGGGCAGGCGAGGCGCAATGAAACCATCGAGCCGAGCGAGGCATCGTCGTCGTGCTTGTCGGTGATAAATAAGATCACCGCATCGTGTTTTTGCGCGAGGCCCGCGAGCCGCCCTTGCAACGCCAGCGGCACCTCGGCGCGCGCCCCGATATCGACCACCACCAACGCAAAGGCGCCCGAGCGCACCAACATCTCGGCGGCGCGCAACATGCTCGGCACGTGCGGGCAACGCACGACGGGCAACGCCGCGACGTCGATCCCGCACGCCACGGCATCGGGCGGAAAAAAAACTGACGTGCGCGCCGCCACCCACGCCGCGACGTCGCTGGCCTCTTGCGCCCGCCGCACGAGCGACATCGCCGCCGACAACGGCGCTGCCGCGCCATGCCCCGATAGCTCCACCACTCGCCCCGCGAGCGCCGCAACATCCCACGCAAACGCAGCCTCGCTACGCGCCTCCGTGCGGCGTACGTCCGGCTCCAACAATGCTAGCAATGACGGCCCCACCAACACTGATTACATGTTCAGGCATCCCCCTGACAATAGGGTCACTCCACTGCCTAAATTACGCAGTTATTTCAGATAGATATGACCCCAACTGCGTAATTACTCTACGCAGCAGCTGACTACGCACTAGGGGTGGCAACTGGCTGTAATTAAAAGTGAATTTCACCCAGGGAGTGACCCCCTATTCGTCGGAGGCTGCTAGCAAAGCCTTGGCGATGCCGGCGAGCTTGGCGGATGAAGGCGATTGATTGGCGCGCCCGCTGAGCAATGCGAGCTGAGATTTTATGTCGGCGCTCGGACTGTCTTGAAGGTTCGACCTAACTTCGAGAATTTGCCCGTCGGCTGCAACGACGGCGCCGGCTTGCGCGGTTGGAAACGTACTACTATCTGTAAATATATAGAACGTGGTCCCTGGGTCCTTGCCATCGCGAACGGTCAGGCTGACATGTGCCGTCAGAGGCTTCATATATTCGCGCTTGGTCGACAGCACCCCATCGACAGGATCGCTGATGCTGCGACCCGGCTTGGCGATACGGCTGATGGTTCGCGAAAAGGTTGTTTTCCTCTCGAAGTACCCGGGGATGCCCGCGCTCTTGGAATAGCTTTTGTCAACGCTGTGCAAGTTGCCTGACAAGCTCCACGTCTTTTTGTCTTGCCGCGTAACGATTTTGCCGACGAGGGTGGTATGCGACAGGGTAGAGTTTGCTGGATCTACGTGGTTCCACTGCCTGTCACCTGGCCCAGGGCCATGTAAGGTGCCAGACGCTGTCGGCCGCTTGCTGTCGCGCGCGGCCTTGCCAAATCGCACCGCATTCTTATCGGGGCGCGGGGCACCTGCCTTGCGCATGCGGTTTGCCTCGGCACGAGGCGTCAGCAAAGAGCTGCCGGTACCCAGGATTAGGGTGAGCAAGAGCATGAAATGGGAACACCGCATCATACGGCGGTGATGTGCAATGGATGTGCCAGGCCGCAGTTGGCGGCAAGGGATGCTTGGGGGCGCTGCGCGCCGCCGTGGTGCCCGTAGACCATGCGTGGAATCGCCGGCGCTGCGGCCAATTGGCCCCAGCTCCGAGACGTTTAGCGAAGGCTGCGAGCCCGGCCGTCGATGACTTCGATGGTGCGCTGGCAGCGGGCGGCGATGCGGGGGTCGTGGGTGACGATGACGAAGGCGGTGCCGCGCTGCTGGTTGTATTGCTCCATGAGGGCGAAGACGCGCTCGGCGTTGTCGGTGTCGAGGTTGCCGGTGGGTTCGTCGGCCAGCACGAGCGGAGGATGTTTGACCAGCGCGCGCGCGACCGCGACGCGTTGTTGCTCGCCGCCCGACATGCGCGAGGGCAGGGCATCGGCTTTGTGAGCGAGCCCGACGTCGGCGAGGGTGGCTAGCGCCAGCGCGCGCATCTCCGGGGTTTCGCGGCCGCGCTCGATCATCAAGGGCAGCATGAGATTTTGCGCTGCGGTGAGGCCGCCAAGCAGGTGATGCGATTGAAAGATAAAGCCAATGCGTTCGCCGCGCAGCTTGGTGAGCGCGCCGTCGTCCAGCTGCGACACGTCATCGCCGCCCAGGCGCAGGGTGCCGCTAGTGGGTGACATCAGGAGCCCGATGATATTGAGCAGCGTGCTCTTGCCGCTGCCTGATGGCCCGATGATCGCTACCAACTCGCCGGGATACACGGTGACGTCGACCTGCTTGAGCACATGCGTTACCAGGTCGCCCTCGCCAAAATCCTTGCAGATTTGCGACAGCTGCAGCACCGGGGCGGTTGCTGGCGCTGGCACCGTCGCAGACGCTGCCGCTGGCGATGGCCCTGGCGTCACCTCGCTAGCCATGGCTGATCGCCTCCGCGGGGTCAAGGCGCGCCGCGCGCCGCGCCGGCAGCACCGCGGCGCCAATGCCGGCGACGAGCGCGAGCACGGTTGCCAGGCCAAACAGCCCGGGCGTCAGCGCGATATCAAACAGCGGCGTGCCGTCGGGATTGCGCAGCAGCGTCATGAATGCCCATGCCAAGGCCGCGCCGAGCGCGCTGCCGACCGCGCTGCCAATGAGGCCAATCAGCGCGCCTTGCATGAGAAACACCGCGCTGATGCCTCGCCGCGTGACGCCCATCGCGCGCAAAATGCCAATCTCGCGCGAGCGCTGCAAGATGGAGACAACCAGCACGCTGGCGATGCCGATCGCGACCGTGATGATGACAAAGACATGAATCATGGTCGTCGAGGCGCTCTGCGACTTGAGCGCCGTGAGCAGCTGCGCATTGCTCGCCATCCAGCTCATGGCGGTCAGCCCGGTGAGGCCCGCGAGTCGCTGCGCCACCGGCTCGGCGTTATAGAGCTCCGCCACGCGCACGTAGAGCGCGGTCGCCTCGCCGCCGAGTTGCAGCAGCGATTGCGCGTTGCGCAGGCTCATCAGCGCCCACGTGCGATTGAGCGCTTGATTGCCCATGTCGACCAGGCCGCGCACCAAAAATAGTTGGCCTTCGCCGCTGGCGGTCTTGATGCGCAGGCGGTCGCCGACGCCCAGCCCGAGGTCGCTTGCCAGCTCGACGCCGAGCACGACATCGCTGCCGTCGACGCCATAGGTGCCCGCCACGATATGTTTGGCGATGGGCACCACGGCGTCGAGGCGCCGCGCATCGGCGCCAAGCACGGCCACCGCGCGCTCGGCCGCGCCGCGGATGGCCAGCGCCGGCCCCGCCGCCAGCGGCACGCTCGCGACGACGCCGCTTAGGCTCGCGGCCTGGCGATCGATCTTCGTCCATTCGGGAATGGTCTGGATGCGTTGCACCGGGCGCTCGATGCGGCGCAGATACGCTATGGGGCTCTCGGGCGTCGCCGGCAATAGTGGGCGGCCTTCCTGCTCAAGCGGCGTCACGACGATATGTGGTTGCGATCCCGTGGTCTTTTCGATCAGCGAGGCCTGCAAACCGCTCATGAGCGCAGATAAAAATACCAGTACCGCGAGGCCAACCCCGACGCCGGTGATGATCAGCGCATTTTGCGTGCGCTGTTCCCACATGAAGCGCAGCGCGATGAACGCATGAACCTGCATACGCGTTAGTTGCCTGCCGCGCGTGGGTCTAGCACCACGCGTTCGCCGGCATTTAGGCCGCTGACAATTTCGACCAGGTCGTCGCCAATCAACCCGAGCGCCACCTCGCGCCGCGCTACCTTGCCACGCGGGCCGAGCACGCCCACCCACGCGCGCGCGCTGCCGAGCTCGGCGATCGCGGTCTTGGGCAGCGCCAAGGCCTGGCTGTGCGTTGCGACCTGAAGCTCGACCGATACCGTCATGTTGGGGCGCAAATACGCGGGCGGGTTGGCGACGTTAAGCCTCACCTCGATCGTGCCGCGGGCGCCGTTCACCGCGGGCGCGATGTACGCGAGCGTCGCGTCAAAGGTCTCGGCGGGGTAGGCCTCCGCCGATACCACGGCGCGCTGGCCAAGTCGAAGCAACGCTAGGTTGCGCTCGTCGGGCTCGAGCACGATGCGCGTGCGGCCTTGCGCGGTGAGCACGAGCAACGCCGAACCCGGGCGCACCACCTCACCAATTTCGACAAACCGTTCGCTGATAATCCCATCCATCGGCGCCGCGATGGTGGCGCGCTCGAGGCTTACCTTCACCGCCGCGAGTTGCGCCTCGGCCACCGCGAGCGCAGCCGACGCGGAGAGCTGCGTCGCGCCGCCTTGCGACGAGGCCCTAACCTGCGCAAGCGCCGCCTTTTCTTGGCTCTCAAAAATGCTCACCGCGCGCTGCGCCTTTTCCAGCACGCTGGCGGTGACGACGTCGCCGGCAAACATGGCGCGCTGCCGCTCCAAATCTGAGCGCGCCTCGCGCAGATTGGCGCGGATTTGGCTTAGGCCTTCGCTTGCCTGCGACAAGGTGCTGGTGCGCACGCCTAGCTTGCCCGCGCGCGCCTGCGCGACCGCGGCCTCGGCCGTCGCGATCGCGGCCACCAGATCGCTATCGTCGAGTTCGAGGATCACCTCGCCCGCGGTGACGACGTCGCCCTCGCGCTTATGGATGGCGCGCACCTTGGTGGTGAGCAGGCTCTCAAGCCGCACCTCGGCCGGCGGCATCACCTGACCGCTGCTGACAATGGTTTGCTTGAGCTCGCGCACCGCGACCTCGACGTAGGCCGGTGCCTTTGCAGTGCATCGCCGGTACGCCAGCGCGCCGGTGATTAGGATGAGGGAGGCTGCTCCCGCAAGCCAGGCGCGTCGATGCGAATGAAAGGTGCCCAAGCCTTCGTGCTAGCATTTGCCGACGAAGGTGGCAACGCCGTGGGGCTCATCTAGAGCGCATCTCAAAACCCCTCCCATCACGAGCGGGGCCAGCTTGGTAGCTGGCGGCGTTGCGTGGTCGGCCCATACAACCAGTATGAGCCTCTTTCGCGCCTTGCCAGCTAACCAACCTGCCTCTCGCTCGCTCGGTCCGGGGTTATGAGATGCGCTCTAGCGCCGTTCTCACCGGGGCCCAAAGTTCGAACGCGGCACGAGAAACTCTGATAGACTAGGTACGTGCGTGGCTGGCTCTTGCGCTTGGTTAGTGGAACTGGCCTGTGCGCGGTAATCGCCTGTTATCGCAGCCCGGCGGTGGCCACCGATGCCGATGCGCCCGATGCGCCAAACGAAGAGGTCGTCCGGCCACTCGGCTCGGTAACCTTGGTGGGCGCCTGCACGCCCGAGGTCGAAGCGCCGCTTGATGCGACCTGTGTCGAGGTGACCGTCCAATGTCCAAACGTGCCCGATCTCAACGCACGCCTGACGCGCGTTCCAGGGCGGACCAATACGCATCGCGGTCTAGTTGTGTTAGGAAGCGGCGGGGGCGGCGTTGGCTCGTACGGTTTTGAAATCATCAATCGCCTCGCTGATCTAGGCTTTAGCACGGTCGAGCGGCGGTGGGTTACGAGCTGGCTGGACAGCGAGCATGGCATGCTCAGCGCGGCCTGCCGCTATGCAACGCTCATCACCTGGTTGGAGGAGCCAGCAGGCGATGCGCCGTTTTGCGTCACCGGTAACTCGGGCGGCGCCAGCGAAATTGCCTATGCGTTGGCGCATTTTGGGCGCGACGAGATCATCGACTTGGCCGTGCCGACGGCAGGTCCGCCGATGGGCCAGATGCACCTTAGCTGCGGCAATCCCGCTTCATGGCAGCCGAGCTGCGATGAACTTTTTTCCCCGGATATATGCGCTGCGGGCCCGCGCGAGTGCGGCTATGATGACAGCGCGATGTCGCGCATCGACGCGGCGTTTGCGGGTTCGCCATGTGCATCCTACGACGCGCAAAGCGAGGGACTTCTAGCCGGCGAGAGCGTGGTTGCAACCAGCGGGCGCTACGACTATCCGTCCACCTTGGTATATTTCTTATTTGGCACCCAAGACTGCTCGAGCGCCGTGCCGCAGGGCTACCTGTACTACGATGTGATTGCGAGCAAGAAAGAAGCGGCCACCGTCGACGCGGGGCATGCCGTGCCGGCGAGCCTCGAGGGCATGAGCGCGATCGCCGACGTCATCGACCTCAACTGCTTCTAAGCGTTAGGGCACAAGACCTCCCGTCGTCTTTGCCGCCCACGCTGCGCTAACGCGACGCCGACGGGGCAGGGTTACGAGGCGCGCCGTACGTGCCGCTCAAAACCATCGAAGCCTCGCCGCGCCGCACCGTAATGCGCACCTGCGTCCCTGGCTTGGCGGCACTTAGCACGGCCATGAGGTCCTCGACGTTGCGGATGGCCACCTCATCGAGCTTGATGATGCGGTCGCCCGCACGCACGCCGGCATTCGCGGCGGCGCCACCGGGAATAACATCCGAGACCAACATGCCCACCGGCGCCGAGGGGTCATCATTGTACGAGGGAATGGTCCCCAGCGAGGCGGAAATGCCGCGCACGCCACCCTGTGGCGGGGGCGCCTTGGATTTGACCAAGGTCAGCTTGCCACGCGCGCCACCGACGAGCTGCTGCGCGAGGTCCGCCACCACATGCGCGACTACCGCGGCGCCGGCGAAATTGATGGTGCCAAACACATCGGAAGGGCGGTGATAGTCGAGGTGTGAGCCGGTGAAGAAGTGCAAGACCGGCACACCCGCGATGTAGAAAGGCATGTGGTCCGACGGCCCGTAGCCGGTGCCGCCGACGTCACAGGTAACGTTTGCCGCCGCGCACCGTGGTCACCAGGCGCTGCCATTCTTTGGCCGAATCGGCGCCCAGCACGGTAAGCGCGTTAGCGCGCATGCGCCCGACCATGTCCATATTGATCATCGCGGCGAACTTGATCCCTGCGTGCTTTACAAAATATGTCGAGCCCAGGACGCCCATTTCCTCGGCGGAAAACGCGACGAAGTAGATGTCGCGCTCGCGAGGTGCGGTAGAGGCGGCAAGGCGCCTCGCGACCTCAAGCATTACCGCGACGCCCGACGCGTTGTCGTCCGCGCCAGGGTGAATCGCGCGGCCCGGGGCAAGCGATGCGGCGCCGCCATAGCCGAGGTGATCGAGGTGGGCACCAATGACGATGGCGGGTCCTCGCCCACCGCTCGCGGACGTGGCGCGTAACTTGCCAATCAGGTTGTGCGTGGTGACCTTCTTGGCGACGAGCTCGACGCGCAATTCGATCGTCTTAGCCGCATCGAGCTGACGAGCGAGCGCGCGGGTCGCGGCGATCGCGATGATGCCCGCGTCGGCGCCGCTGCGCGTACCAACCAGCTCGGGCAGCGCGGCTTCTTTGGCGCCCGGGTCGCCATCGTCGACAATAATGATCGCCTTGGCGCCTTGCGTGCGCGCCGTGCGCAGCTTGCTCGCGAAGTCGCCGCTCGCTGGCGCGGCATGCGAGGTGCTAGCGCTCGTGCTCGCGGCCGCGCCGTCTCCGGCAGCCTGCGCGGGGGCAAATCGATGCACGAGCACGACGCCATCCTTGACGCTAAGCTTGTCATAGTCGCTGGCGACGCCCTTGCCTGGCAGGCCGCGTCCCCATCCCGCGCGCGTCGGCTTGCCTGCGGCGACGCCATTTGCCGACGCCAGCAGTGGCGTCCATTGCGTATTATCAACGGCGACGCCATCGATCAGCAAAGGTGCTCGTCGGCGCTCGCTCCATCGCAACGGTAACCTCAAAGGGTTGGCGAAACCCTTGCGCCCCCGCCGGCGTCAACTTAAGCGTCGAAAAGTGAAGCTCGACGAGGCCGATGCTCTTTTCGAGGCCTGCGGTGCCAACGCCACGCCCTTCCATGGCGGGATGTGCGAGGGCGCGGACGGTGCTCGCGATCGCGTCCGCCGCGTCGGCAATCTTGTGCGCAACATGCGGCACGACGATTTCTTTTTTCGCTAAGCCGTCGGTCGCGCCGTCAACGCCACCCGCGCCGCTATCGGGGCCGACTTCATCGACCCAATCGGCGAGGAACACGTTGGTATCGTTCGGGCCGGCTGGCGCGCCGGTGGCGCGGTAGACCGTGCTGCCATCGGCCAGGGTTTGCACGTCGCGCCGATTGTACGAAAACGCCAACGTCTTGCCGTCGGGCGAGAACATGGGAAAGCCGTCAAAGCCGGCGGCAAAGGTGATTTGTTCGAGCCCCGTGCCATTGCGGTTGATCGCGAACAAGTTAAATTCGCGCCCCTTGGGATCGGGATAGTTTGACGAGAACAAGATACGGCGGCCGTTTGGATGAAAAAATGGCGCAAACGACGCGACCCCGAGATACGTAATTTGCCGCGCGTCGCTGCCGTCGGCGTTGGCCACCCACAGCTCAAGTTGGGTCGGGCGCACGAGGTTCTCGCGCAGCAAGGCCTGGTAGTCGGCGAGCGCGGCGCCTTGGGGCCGCGAGGCGCGCCACACGATCTGGCTGCAGTCTGGCGAAAAAAAGGCGCCGCCGTCGTAACCGGCATCATGCGTTAGCCGCGCGACGTTCTTGCCATCGCCGTCCATGCGATACAGCTCGAGGTCGCCATCGCGGGTCGACGTAAAAATAATGCTGCCGTCTTTGCCACACACGGTCGCCTCGGCGTCGTAGCCAGGCGAGTTGGTCAGCGCGATCGGCGTGGCGCTGCCGGGCTTGGCCTTGAAGATCTCATAGTCATAAAGCGCCCACACATAGCCCTTGGACATGTCGGGCGGCTTAGGGCATTCGGGCGCAAGGTGATGCGTCGAGGCATAGATGATCTCGCCGTCGCCCGCCGCATAATGTGCGCAGGTGGTGCGCCCTGTGCCGGTCGAAGCTAGCTGCGGCGTGACATCGCCGGTTACGTTCATCGTCATGATTTGGTCGCACCCCATGCCGGCGCGCGTCGTCTGAAAGCTCAGGGCTTCGCCGCCAAACGACCAATACGCCTCCGCATTTTCGCCGCCAAAGGTTAGCTGCCTCAAATTAGCGAGATGGACCTCTTTGGGATCGCGCAGCATGTCGACGTCGGCGGCGGCGAGGCCCGGGGCGTCGTCATCCGTCGGCGCCGCCGTGGGGGATGCGGCGGGCGCGGGGCGTGGTTTCGGCCCGGGCGCCTTGCCAGCACAGGCAAGGCCCATCGCGGCGAGCAGACATGTGGCAGACGTTACAGTTGCGTTCATAACGGCGCGTCTATACCACGACCGCCGACACACGCGCACACGTGATTCTAGCGACTTGGCTCGCGACCCGCACGCATTTATTTGCACCTGGCGCCAAGTTGCTGATAATAGAAACATGGGACTTTCTGTACATGAATCAGTGGATGGTTACTTCCACGAGGTCGTGTGCGACGCGCTGCAAGCGGTAGACGTCACGACCTCCAGCCCGGCCGAATGGTATCTCGTCTCGCTGCTTGGCGACTTCGCCACCCAGCGCATCACCGACGAGCCGTTGGCCTTGCGCCTGGCCGGCACGATCTACGCGCCGCCGGTGGAGCGGGTCAAGGCGCTCAAGGAAGTCGGCGACACCTCGCTGTATGTCGCGGGTTTTTTTGGCGATTCGCTAAACAAGAGCCTGGTCGGGAAAGACTATTACTGCGGCATCGGGGCCACCGCGTACCGCGAGCTTTCGGGCCGCATGGATGGCACGCTGACCGAGGTCTACGACGAGCTGTCATCAAAGTTTCCCGGCTTTGTCGAAGTGCTCGCCGAGGTGCGACGCCGGGTTGATATCGCCTCGGGCGACGTGGTGAAGATCTATGAGCGCTGGATCGCGCAACGCGACGAGCGTGCCGAGCAGGCGCTGCGCGACATGGGCGTCGTGCTGGTGACCAGTAACAAGCGCGGCGGCACCGGTGGAGATTTTGAGTGAGAGGGCTTGGCGTCCTTATCGATTTGCAACAGAGCCTTGAAGACATTTACCGCGTCGAGGCGGGCGTCGACGTGCGGTCGTTCCTGATTGACCGCGACACGCGCGACCATTTGACTGGCCCAAGCGAGGTGCAGGAGCAACTTTTGGTGCTCGATGACGGGCAAGGCGATGAGCTCGCGTTGGCGCTCTATCTCGATGCGGATCTGTTGGTCCGGTTGGAGGCCTCGCGCCACGAACCCGCACGCGACTTTTCCGCGTTTCTCCTCGCGCTCGAGGGCGTCAGCCATTTTGTCTATGCCGCGCATTGTGCAAGGCAGGGCCGCGCGACCTCGCAGCTTGAGCTTGAGCTGCAAGCCGAAGTCGACAAGTACGCCGCGTGTTTTTTGGCGGCGCCGGTGGCGGCGCACGGTGGCTCGGCGCAGCTGCGCGACCGCCTCTATCGTCAATTCGATCTGGAGGCATCATTGTCGCCCGATGAGGTGTCGCGGTACCTCGCCGCCAACGACAATGCGGCGCGCTATAGCGAGCGACTCGAGCGCCGCTTTGTCGCGCGCGGGGCGGTAGAGCCGATGATCGCCGAGCTGCGACGGTTCTATCGCGCAAGCCTTCCACAAAAACTCGACCACATCGCGCGCGCCGCGTAACAGAAACGTCTAAGCCAGCACGATGTTGTCGATGAGGCGCGTGGCGCCGACAAAGGCGGCGACGGCGATCACGGTGGGGCCGGCCACGACGTCAACCGCGGCAAGCGTTGCCGCGTCGCGCACGTCGAGATAGTCGAGGGTGAGGGCGGCGCCATGGGCGGCCATGGGCGCAAGCGCCGCGGCGCGCAGGGCGGCGGCGTCGCGCTCGCCGGCGGCATAGCGCGCCTGGGCCGCGCGCAGTCCCTGCGACAGCGAAATCGCCACGATCCGCTGCGCCGGCGTGAGATAGACGTTGCGCGATGACATCGCTAATCCGTCCGGTTCTCGGACAATTGGCATGCCGGCGACCTCGACGTTGAAATTCAGGTCGGCTGCCATGCGCCGAATCACCGCGAGCTGCTGGAAATCTTTTTCGCCAAACAGCGCGACGTGTGGCCGCGTCAGATTAAACAGCTTCGCCACCACGGTCGCGACGCCGGTAAAGTGTTCCGGCCTTGTGACACCGCACATCGGCACTTGCAGCTCGCGCACGGTGACAAAGGTCTGGCTGCCTGCGGGATACATGGCGGTGGCGTCGGGACAAAAAGCAATGTCGAGGCCGCAGCTCGCCGCCTTGGCCAGGTCGCCCGCCTCATCGCGAGGATAGCGCGACAGGTCTTCATTGGCGCCAAACTGCGTCGGATTGACAAAAATCGTCAAGATGACGACGTCGGCGCGTCGCCTGGCCTCGCGCAACAGCGACAGGTGGCCTTCATGGAGGTAGCCCATCGTGGGTACGACGGCGAGGCGCTGGCCGCGGGCGCGCGCCGCCTCGGCAAAGGCTTGCATGGCGGCCGGCTCGCGAATGATTTGATAGCTGGCCATGCTGCCTAGGCCTTGCTGGCGCCCGCGGGTGACGCCGGCGACGAGTATGGCGCGGCGTCGGTGCCGCCCGTCGGCCGCGCCGCGAAGCTTTCCGTTTCGGCGGGAAACGCACCCGCCCGCACGTCGGCGATGTATCGCGCGGTCGCGTCGGTAATGGTGCTGCCGACATCGGCGTAGCGGCGAACAAACTTTGGCTTGAACGAGGCGTCCATGCCGAGCATGTCGTAGACGACCAAGACTTGCCCATCGCAGCCCGCGCCCGCACCAATGCCGATCGTCGGAATGGAGAGGCTGGTGGTAATGTCCGCGGCGATTTCGCTCGGGATGCCTTCCAGCACAACGCTATAGGCGCCCGCGCGCTCGAGCGCTTGGGCGTCCGCAAGCAAGCGCGCCGCACCCCCCGGCTCGCGGCCTTGCACTTTGAAGCCGCCCATTTGGTGGAATGACTGGGGTGTGAGGCCGATGTGGCCCATCACTGGAATGCCTGCGGTAACCAAGCGCGCGACGAGCTCGGCATGCACCGCGCCGCCCTCGAGCTTGACCGCGTGGCAGCCACCTTCCTTCATCAAGCGCCCGGCATTGGTCAGGCCTTGCTCCACCGACACCTGATACGACATAAACGGCATGTCGCCAACCACGTGGGCGCGCTTGGCAACGCGCGCGACCGCGCGGCAATGATAGATCATCTCATCCATGGTAACCGCGAGCGTGTTCTCGGCGCCGGCGACCACCATGCCTAGCGAGTCGCCGACTAAGAGCACGTCGACGCCCGCGGCATCGAGCAATTTGGCAAAGGTGGCGTCGTAGGCGGTGAGGACCGAGATTTTTTCGCCCGCCTGCTTTTGGGCGCGCAGCGAGGCGATGGTGACGCGGCTCATGCCATGGGCTTACAGCGAGATGACCTTGAACACAATCTCCACCGGGCGAATCCCCCCCGGGAGAATCACGCCCGAACGGTGCACGGGGAGCCTCGTGGGCGTGGTGGTCGCGCCGGTTGGCCCGGGTGGCGTGATGGTTGGTAGCCTTATCGTCTTGGCCGCCGCTGCAAGACAGTCCGTGCCGGCGCCAAGTTGCTCCGTTTTTGCATTGAAACTAATAGCGGCTCGCGCGGTGGTGCCACCGCTGGCGATCTTGACCTCATAGACGACCATCGGCGTGGCGAGCGTGCATTTGCGAAGGGCGGACAAATGTGGCGTCACGATGGCCTCGGCTTGCGCCACGGTTAGCCCCGTCGCGCGGATGTCGCCCCGCGCGGCCAGCGGTGTAACAAAGGCGGCAATCGCGGCTAGGCGCTGCCTTAGGTCCGCGCGATCGGCGCCGCTGGTGGTGTGGCCTCCAGCGCATGAAGCGCCACGCGGGTCATGGATAACGACTCAGCGTAGCTTTCGATCGTGCGATACATGATGGCCTGAACCAGGTGTTCGTAGGGCACCGCGATGGTTGGCACCTCGGTTTGGGCGGTGCCAAGATAGGCTCGTCTCCATCCCGTCAGCCGTGAGTCAACGCTGAGCGCGGCAAGCGCGGCCTTTTCGCCCTCGATCTGACCCGCCGCCAACTCCGCAAACACGGCGACCGCCCACGCGGCGCTGCCTGAGCGTTGCAGCTGATGCGAACGCGCAAAGGCCTCGTGCGCCTGCCGCCATCGCCCCAGCAGCGCCAGGCTCTCGCCTATAAGAAACCAGCCATTTGCCGTCTCATCCCCCCGACGCATCGCGCGCTGCAACAACGCGAGCGCGGCCTCGGGTTGCCCATCGCGTGCCAAACATTGGGCATGCATCATCAAGGCACCTTCGGCCTCGCGCGCGACGAGGCGCCCGCCTTCGGCGCTTGGCAGCGTGGCCAAGATCGTATGACAGGCCGCAAACTGAGCGGTACGAAAATAGGCTTCTCCCAATTTCAGGCGCACCGATGGTGATGGCGCGGAGATCGCCGCGAGTTGTTTCGCGGCGCCTCTCACGTCGACAAGGCGTTGGCTGCTTAGGGCGACCCGCAGCGTATATGCGAGTTGCTCGCCGGCGCCATCGCGCGGCTCCCAAAATGGCGCGCGCTGCATGGCGACAAAGGCTGGAGTCACGTCCCTGCGTTGCCACATCGGCACGTCGCCCCATCCCTCCCAAGGTGCAGCCAAAAGGCCAAGCGCGACGCCTAGCAGGGCGAGACACCGTACGATCGCAGCTCGCATTTAGCCATCGTGGCATGTTGCGCGCATGCGCGCAAGCGTGAGCCCTTACCGGGCGGCGCGGGTGAGGCGCGTGATGTGGGCGCGCGCTTGCGGCGCGAACTGCGGGTTGGCGCCAGATTCGACAAAGGTGGTGAAGGCGATGCGCGCCAAATCACCGTGGCCTAGCGCATCGAGCGCAACCCCATAGTAATAGAACACCTCGCCTTCGGGCACATAAAAGGTATCGCCGCGATCGATGCTAACCTTGTACTCTTCTAGTGCCGACTTGCCGAGGCCGCGTATAACATCGCGCGCCTCGTCGACATAGCCCGCGCGATCGAGCGCGACCGCGAGGCCGTAGGCGCTGCTTGGTTCGCGCGAAAGGCTGACCGCCACGCGATACTCGTCGATCGAAGCGTCGAGCGACGAGTCCATCATGAGCACCTCGGCGAGGTTGAGATGTAATACCGAGGGCGAGCCAAGATATGCGCCTAGATCGCCCAAGGCGATGAGCTTGCGGTAGTCCTGCGCCGCCAGCGCAAGCTGATCGCCACCGACCTTGGTGCGCAGGATCGCGCGCTGAAACGTCGCCGCGAAGGTGCGTTCGTCGCCGGGCGCGAGGTCGAAATAAGCTTGCCAATGCGTGAGGGCTTCGAGCGCCAACGCTCGATCCTCCGCCGTGGCGCACGTCGGCGTGCACACTGCCATGATATGCGTGATGATGCCCGCGAGGCGGAGATGCGCGATCGGTTCGTCCGGCCAAATGGCAGCCATTTGTCGATAGTGTTCGTAGACGCGCGCCACGACGCTGGCGCGGGGAATTTCTGACAACCTACCCAGCAGCTGGTCGCCCAGGCGCGTGGCATCTGCCAAGGCCGCCGCCTTTGGGTCCAACATGCGTTGCCAAAACGATGCCCGTTCGGCGGCCACTGGGGAGGCCAGGGCCGCCACTAGCAATCCAACCGCACAAAAATACTGCAGCCGCACGCCCCATTGTACCACCGCTGCCACCCCCGAGTTACGCGCCCCCAAATAATCCGGAACCGGGCACCCTGGCTGGTTGTCTGATGGCCAAATGCGCCTAACCCACCTAGCATCAATAATACTCCTTGCTACGACGGCGTGCGCCAAATCGGGCACGACCCCCGCGCCGGCGCCTGCACAGGCTCCGCCTAGCGAGCCTCCCACAGGTGCGGTAGCGGAGATTTCGACCATGACTAGTGCTGACCTGGTGGCCAGCGACACGCGCCATGCCGGCACCGCTGACATCGTGCGCGCTGGCGTCCGCGCGCACCTGCCAGACATGCGCACATGCTACGAGGGATTACTCGTCGGGCAGCCAACCCTTGCCGGAACCGTGGTCGCGAGTTTTGACATCGCGCCGGATGGCGTGGTCACCCAGGCGGCGGCCAAAGGCGTTTCGCGAGAGCTTGAGACGTGCGTCGCATCGGCCATCAAGCAAATCAAATTTGCCATCGCCACCGATGGCGCGGTGCACATCAAGGCCTATCCGATCGAATTTAAGCCTTAGCGTCAACCGCTGCGGCCGTCGTCGCGCCCGCGTCGAGGCGGGCAATAAGCTCCTCGGCGGCCTCTCGACCGCTCTTGGCGGCGCCATTCATAAAGCCGGCAAATTCACCGCCGCAGTGTTCGCCCGCGAAAAGTAAATTGCCCACCGGCGTTTGCTCCCAGCCCGAGAGCGTCGTGTATTGGCCGGGGCGCGGGCACACGTAGCTGCCAAGCGCATGCGGGTAGGTTGGCCAGTGCATGCGCGCGTGCTTGTCGTTGTGGTGCGCCTTGGCGCCGGGATATATTTGCTCCCACTTCGCCAAGAATACGTCGCGCTGCTCTGCAGACGTTCCCTCGCCAACGTCCATGCCGGGCTTGCCACCAAACAAGATCGACAGGCCCGCGGCGCCATCGTCGGGCGTCTGCAGCTGCGCATTGTCCCAACCGTTGGGTACGCCGTTATCCGCGTACACCAGGCCGCGATAGCCTTTGCCGCGCCAATGGTGCTTGGTTTGGCCGAGCATGAGCTTCGCGTTGGTGCCGTAGCCGAGCTCGGTGATGCATTGAAGTTTCTGCGCCGGCAACGCCAGCGCCGTCAGATCGAGCTGCCGCAGCTTAGTGAAGGGAATCGCCATGACGACAAAATCTGCGTCGACGGTCTCGGGCTGGCCGGCAAAGCCAAGGCGATAGCCGCCGGCCTCGGTTGGCGCAATCGTCGCGAGCGCATGCTCAAGACGAATATTCGCCGCATATTGTTTGGCGAGCGCGTCGGGAAAGGCTTGGTTGCCGCCGCGCGTCTTGTAACGCTCGTCGCTTTCGCCAAACCACGAAATGTGGCCGCCGTGAACATCGGGCGAGATGAGGAGGAGCAAGTTGAGCGCCGACTGGTCGCCTGGCGATAGGCCGTACTCGGATTCGTAGCAGTTGCCGATCAGCGTCCCCGCCCAACCCGTGGCGCCGATCGAGGTCAGGTAGTCGGCGAGGCTGGTCTTGTCGAGGCGGATCGCGTTGGCGTCGGTGGTCTTCCAGTCGATGCCGTCGGGCAGGCTTTCGATGTCGGCCTTGAGCTTTGGCGCGAACTTTATGAATTCGGCGACGACATCGCGGATCGTTTTGTGTTTGCCATCGAAGAAGAACGCTTCGCCGGTTAGCGCCTCTTCGGAGGCTTGCAAGTAATCCATGAGCTCAAGTTTAAATTCCTTGGCGAGTGCCCACATGTCCGCATGGGTGGTGTCGATGAATTCGCCGCCCAGCTCGGTCCACGTGCCAGGCCCCATGATTTCCTGCGCCGTATACATGCGGCCGCCGGTGCGCTTTGACGCCTCGTAAACCGTCGCCTGCACGCCGGCCTTGCTGAGGTGATGTAAGGCATTAAGGCCCGCAATGCCGCCGCCGATAATTGCAATGCGTTTGGTTTGCGCGCGCCCAGCGGTGCGCAACCCGGCCTTGGGTCCACAGCCTAGCGAGGGCAAGATCATGGTTGCGGCGACCATGGCCGCTGATGACTTGAGAAAATTTCGCCGCGAATTTGCACGCGCGGCGGCCGCGAGTTCTTGGTCGAGAAACTCATTTAACGGCAGCTTTGATTCGCCGGCGGCCATCGCGAGGCCAAGCGCCTTGCGCAGCGATTGATGACAGGGGTTCTGCGAACATGCGATGGATTTGCCATAGGGTGGCGCGCATGCTAACCGCTGCGTTGTCTGTGCACTAGGTTGGCGCTGCGCGATTGCAGCGTGACGCGAGCATTTGCGCGCCGCACACGCGCCTACATGAGCACATATGCAAGCTGCGTTCGCGCTGACCGGCAGGTGGCGCTTCCCGGCAGGTGGGCGCACTTGTCTTCCTGCTCGCAGATAGATGGAGGACCGGCAGGTGGGCGCACGTGTCTTCCTGCTCGCAGATAGCGACCCTCCGGAGTCGTGCGAGATGCTTGTGGTATCCACCGCGCTCGGTGCCAACACCACGGCCGTGCAATCTATGCTCGCGGAAGAAACGTGCGCCACCTGCCGGAAAGTGTGCGCGCCGTGGTAGCGACATGCCTTACGGCGCGACGCAATAGCCGTAGCAAACCTCGGGGCAGGGGTCGTCGCCGCAATTGGGTGGCGGCAGGCATTCGGTTTGTGCCGAGCAGGTTAGGCCATCGTCGCACGCGTCGTCGCTGTAGCAGCCCTCGCTGGCGGGGAAGAATATGGTGGCGCTCATGCACGTTTCAGTGAATGGCGCGCCGGGCACGGGCTCATCGGTGACCGCGAAGATGAGCACCTCCGTGGCGCTGCAATCGCCTTGGTCAAAAACCTCGAGGCTGATCGTATTGGGCGGCGTAAAGCCAAAGCCGCCGTTGTTGAGGATCAGCGCGTGGGGTGTACGGTCGTTCGAGACGATGGTAAACGCCTGCCCAAAACAGTCGTCTATGACCATCTCGCCGTGAAAGGTCGCCCGCATCTTGTCAGGCACATGTGCCAACTCGATCGTCATGTCTAGGTCGCCCGCGCATTCGCACACCATCCCGTCGGGGCAAGCTAGCGGCGCCGGGGCCCTCGGGTCATCACAAGCGGTCAACGTCGCCACCATGCCGCAAGCGATAAGACCGAGCCATTTTTGGTTATGCATCACGCGCCGTAGTGCACGCCGCATGCCACCTGCACCGCGCCACGGCACATGCAGTTTCGCGGCGTTGGCTTCGCCGTGGCCGCGAAAATCTGAGACAGGCGTGCGCGGTGCCGCGGAAATTTGTCAGCGCGCTGGCCCTGCCGCGACTGGAAGAGGGACGCACAACGCCAGCGGCCACCACAGGCCTTGATGAGGTGCCTTGGCCTCAGCAGCGCGAAGGGTGATAAACCAGCCTTCAATGATTTATGTCAGTTTTAGTCGGGCACGCCAATTGCACTACGTGTCGGCATGTTGCAACTACGCCTTCAAACTGCTTGCCGCTTGGGTCTTGCGACCTCACTCGTCGTGGCCCTTGCCGCCCTGGCCACCCCCGACGTGGCCTTGGCCGGTGGCCCCAAAAAGGTCGTGCCGCCCAAGCCGCGACCGGCCGCGCTGCGCTACCTGAAAATCGAACAGGGTGCAGGGGCACCGCGCCTGCCCGCCGGCGTAAAACCAGGCAAATGGAACGCTAAACCCTTTACGAAACGAAGCGACGCCCCTGCGGGACTCGAAAACGGTGAGAGCTTGAGTTTGTTTGATCAGAGGCCAATGGTGGCGCGCCTATTTCTCAGTGTCTTTAAGCCGTCGGCCAACGACAAAGTCGGTTTCCGGTACTCCAAGTACTTCAGAAGCGCTTACGGGCGCGGCGTGAAAACCGAGGGAGTGATGGTCGCCGGTCACATTTCGCTGCGCGACTCGTTAGTGCGCACACCTAGAATTAATGGATACATCCAAGAAGACTACGCGGCCGATGGCACCCTCGCGGAGGTATCGACCGGGATACGTCGCAACAGCGAAATTCGGCCGCAAGTCCAAGCTGTTTCCCGCACCGTGCTGCGCGTAAATGGCGTGCTGCGCATCAAATCACAATTAACCAAAGAAATTCCAGGCGGCCGAATCGCGTATATAAAATCCGAAGACCAGCATGGCGGCAAAGCCGACTGGCGCTTTGACATCTATGTACGCAGCGCCGACCCTGTCATGACGATTGTCCGCGACCAAGCCGGCAAGCTCACGATTGGCGACCAATTGGTTGGTGCTGGCAGCGAGAGCGCCAAGACCATCAAGGCCGAGCTGCCGCCGATGTTGGCCAAGATGAAGGGTCTGACCGCCAAGGACCGCAAGCAAATCATGGCGTCGCTGAACGCGATGTAACGCGAAGTGGTGGCCGCGAAGGCTCTAACCAGAAACGGACAATCTAAGATCTCTAAGGGCGGAGAACAGAACGCCGACACGCTAGTGTCCGAATGCTGGAATCGTACGCTTGTATTTCGTCAGAGGAAGGCCGCGCTAACCCAAGCACGCAGCAACGAGGCTCGCGAAGCCGTACACCGCATCGATTATTGTCTCCGGCCCACGCAATGCGCTTCTGTTTGCCTAAACGTCGAGCTCTTCGATTTCGTGCGCATGCTCGGAAATCATCTTGAAGCGCGGCGCCACCTCTTTGCCCATGAGCTCGGAGATCACGCGGTCGGTGCTTAAAAAATCTGCATCGGCAACGCGCACACGCAGGGTGGTACGCGTCTTGCGATCGAGCGTGGTCATCTTCAGCGTCTCGGGATTCATTTCGCCTAGGCCCTTAAAGCGGGTGATGCTCGGCTTGGCATTGCCCTTGACCTCGGTCTTTAGAATCGCATCGCGGTGCGCATCGTCTAGCGCCCAATGCGTCGCGCGGCCAATGTCGATGCGATAAAGCGGCGGCTGCGCCAGATAGACGTTGCCGGCGGTAATGAGCGGCCGCATGTGGCGAAAGAAAAACGTTAGCAGCAGGGTGGCAATGTGGTGGCCGTCGGCGTCGGCGTCCATGAGCAAGAAGACCTTGCCGTAGCGCAGGCGGGAGAGGTCCATGTTGTCGCCCATGCCGCAGCCGAGCGCCGAGACAATGTCTTGCAGCTCGCGATTGGCCAGCAGCTTGGAGTTGTTGGCCTGCTCGGCGTTGAGCACCTTGCCGCGCAGCGGCAAGATGGCCTGCGTGCGCCGATCGCGGCCTTGCTTGGCGGAGCCACCGGCAGAGTCGCCTTCGACGATAAACAGCTCGCTCTCGTTTGGGTCAGTCGAGGCGCAGTCGGCAAGCTTGCCGGGCAGGTTGAGCCGGTGCGACACCGCGGTCTTGCGGGTGACGGCTTGCACCGCGGCGCGCGAGGCCTCGCGGGCGCGTGCGGAAATAATAACGCGTCCAACCACGGCGTTGGCCCAGTTGGGATTTTGGTTTAAGAAGTTCTCCAGGGCAGGGCGCACCAGCGCGTCGATCTGCGCGGTGGTATCTGGGTTGTTGAGCCGATCCTTGGTTTGGCCTTGGAACTGCGGCTCCTGCACATAGGTCGACAAGATCGCGACGATGCCTTCGCGAATGTCATCCGCCGTAATCGTGACGCCCTTGGGATCTAGGTTGTGCGTCGCGATGTAATTGCGCAGCGCCTTGACGATGGCGGACTTCAGCCCCTGGTCATGCGTGCCGCCCATCGGCGTCGGCACGCTGTTGACATAGCTCTTGACCAGTTCCTCGGGCGACTCGGTCCATTGCAGCGCGACCTCGACGCCCACCTCGTCGGTGCGTTTTTCAAAATAAAAGACGTTGGTGCCAGGCGGCACCGCGGCCTTCTTGCGCTCGGCGACGACCTTGGGCAAATAGTCGGCGATGCCGTTGGCGTGCAGATAGGTCTGCGGCCCCGCCTTGCCGGTCTTGTCGTCAAAAACGATTTCTAGGCCGCGGTGGAGATAGCTCTTGGCCTCGAGGCGATCGGCGATCAGCTCGGGATCAAACACCAGCTTGGCGCCAAAGATGTCTTCGTCGGGGCGAAACGTCACCCACGTGCCGGTGCCGCGCGCCCCGCCGGCATCCTTGAGCTTGCCCTGCGGGATGCCGCGGCTAAAGGCATGCGTGTAGCGCTTGCCGCCGCGCCGCACCTCGACCTCGAGCTTGCTGGAGAGCGCGTTGACCACGCTGGCGCCGACGCCGTGCAGGCCTCCGGATACCGTGTAGTTCTTGCCCGCCTCGAACTTGCCGCCGGCGTGCAGCACCGTAAATACGATCTCAAGCGCCGACTTTTTGAGTTTGGGATGCACGTCCACCGGAATGCCGCGGCCATTGTCTTCGACGGTGACCGTCTTGCCGTCGCTGTGCAAGGTTACCGCAACGCGCGTGGCGTGCTTGTTGATCACCTCGTCGATCGAGTTGTCGACGATTTCCCACAGCAGGTGGTGATAGCCGGCCTTGCTGGTGCCGCCGATATACATCGCCGGGCGCTTGCGGACAGGATCGAGCCCCTCGAGGACGGTGATATCGGCGCCGGTATAGGTTGCTTTCGCTTGTGCCATAAATTCCTTAGTTCATGCCTTTGCCGCCGTCGCCGTTCGCAAGCACGGGGATGGTGACCGGTAGCGCGACGAGCTTGAGCTCGGCCTTCTTGGCGATTTGATGGCCCTTGCCGCCGCGGCTCGAGGTTTGCTTCGGATCGGCGACGATCGCGATCGGCTTGGTGCTCTTGCTGCTTTCGACGACCAGTGACTCCTTGGAGCCGCTGCAGACAAAGCCAATGGCGTGGTCGTCATCGGCGATCTTGATGACGGTGACGCCACGGCCGGCGCCCTCGAGCAGGTTGATTTCAGAGGCCTTGCAAAGCAGCACGTGCGCGTGCTTGGTCGCGGTGACCACGACATCGCGTTCGCCGCACGGCGCGACGCCAATGATTTCGTCGCCCGGTTGCGGCTTCGCATAGCGGCGGCCGGTGCGCGTCGAGACCTCACTATGCGCGGCCAGCGAGAAGCGCATGCCAAAGCCACGGCGCGACACCGCGACCATGGTCTGCGGCACGATGGCGCGCGGATCGAGCGTGATCGCATACACCACGCGCTCGCCGTCATCGAACTTAAAGTACTTTTGCGCGGGGTCGCCATAGCCCGTCGTCGCCGCGATATCATTAATGCGGATGACGTAGGCCGAGCCCTTGGAGGTAAAGAACACCACTTTTTCCTTGGTGGAGCCGGGCAGCACCGCCATGACCTCGTCACCCTCGCGCACGCGAGTTTGGCTGGGGTCCTTGATTTCGCGGACGCGCTTGATCCAGCCATCACGGGTGACCACGACGTGGGCGTCTTCGTCGACGATAAAGGCATCGGCCGCCAGCTCGGGCTCGTCGGCGACGCCGCCGGTCTTGGTGCGACGTGGGTTTCCGAGCGCCTCGGCAACCGCGGCAAGCTCTTCCTTGATCACGGCCCACAACTTCTTTTCGCTCTTGAGAATGCCCTCGATGCGGCGCGCCTCGGTGCTCTTTTGCTCGAGCTCCTCGCGGATGACGTTGATCTCGAGCTTGGCGAGGCGATAGAGCTTGAGCTCTAAGATGGCGTCGGTCTGGATCTCGTCGATGCCAAAACGCTTGATGATCTTTTTGGCGGCGTCTTCCTTGCCTTCGCTGGCGCGAATGATCTTGATGGTTTCATCCAGCGCGTCGAAGATGGTGACGAAGCCCTCAAGAATGTGAATGCGGCGGCGCAATTGCCCCAGGTCGTACTCAAAGCGGCGGCACGTCACCTCATAGCGAAACTCGAGGAAGTAGCGCAGCACCTCCTTGATGCCTACCCGCAACGGTTGGCAGACGGTCGAGGCGACGACGTCGCGCCCCTTCTTGCTCGCCTTGCTCTCTAAGTAGTGAGGCGGCACCAGGCAGGTCATGTTCATGTTGAAATTGACCTGCAGCGGTGTGTGCTTGTAGAGATACGCCATGACCAGCGCGGGGTCGGCGTCTTTTTTAAGCTCCATTACAATGCGGACGTCGGTGGTGGACTCGTCGCGCACGTCGAGCAGGTAGGGCAGCTTGCGCGCAATGATGATCTCCGCGATCTTCTCGACCACGGTGCTCTTGGTCAGCCCGTAAGGAATCGACGTAATCACGATGTCGGCGTTGCCCTTGCCCTTCTGCTCGAGCTTGTATTCGCCTCGCACGCGGATGGCGCCTTGGCCGGTTTCGTAGATTTGTCGCAGCTCGACCTTGGAGTTGAGCATCTGGCCCCCGGTGGGAAAATCGGGGCCTTGAATGTGCTTGAGCAGGCTGGTGGTATTGAGCGTGGGATCATCCGCCAGCGCAATGCAGGCATTGGTGATTTCTTTAAGGTTATGCGGCGGAATGTTGGTCGCCATGCCAACCGCGATGCCGGTGCAGCCGTTAACGAGCAAATTGCAATAACGCGCTGGGAGCACGGTCGGTTCGTCGGTGGTGCCGTCGTAGTTGGCGCGCATATCGACGGTGTCGCTTTGCAATTCACGCAAGAGTTCCATCGCGGGCGGGGCGAGGCGGCATTCGGTGTAGCGATACGCGGCCGGAGCGTCGCCATCGAGCGAGCCAAAGTTGCCCGAGCCATCGACCAGCGGCAGGCGCAGCGAAAAGTCTTGCGCCATGCGGACCATGGCGTCGTACACCGAGCTGTCGCCGTGTGGATGGTAGCGGCCAAGCACCACGCCCACCACCTTGGCGCTCTTGCGATGCTTGGCATCCGGGCGCAGGTGTTCGTCGTTGAGCATGGCAAACAAGATGCGACGCTGCACCGGCTTGAGCCCATCGCGGACGTCTGGGAGCGCGCGCGAGGTGATCACGGAGAGCGCATAGTTGAGGTAGCGCCGCTGCGCTTCATCTAAGAGCGACGCATCGCGTTCGCTGCCGCCGCCATCGCCGCCATCCGCACCACCATGGCCACCGCTGTTGCCACCGCGCCCACGCTTTGGTGCAGGGGCCGCGGCTTTCTTGGGAGGGCTTATAGATGCGGGTTTTTTAGCCATGGTCGGTCCTGGAAGCGAAGAGTTTTGCCACGTGCCCCGGGCTGTGTTACTGCTAGGGCTCGCTTTTGGACGTCAGCATGAGCAAGGCAACGCCCGCGCGCAAGAAATCGGCATCCCTATCTGGGCTTTCCAGGCTAGCTGGCAAGCGCCGCGATCGCTTAAAATTGCCGCCCTCCAGCAAGGGCCGGGCGGCGCGCCGAGCGGCGAAATCGCTGTTTAAGGGCGGCCCAGCACGCCGGGGTTCGCTATCCTTGGCAGGCATCCTGGCGACGCTAACGCTTTTGAATGTTTACGTATTTGTCTGCCGCAACGAGACGTCCTTGCCTGAGGTGATGCACAAGGCGTCGGTGATGGCGGCAAATCCGCTGTCGGCGGGCGTGCAGGCGACCGAGGCGGCCGCGCAAGCGCACGCCAACGAGTTAGCCAAGCTGCAATTGATCGAGGGCACGCTGCTCGAAGGCGACAGCCTGGGGCGTCTCCTCAAGCGCCACAACATCGCGCCACAGGCCGCCGACGCGCTGATTCGCTCGCTGTCGAATCAACTCGATTTTACGCAGCTGCGGCAGGGCCAGCCTTATAAGTTACGGCTGCGAGCCGACGGCACGCCGCATGCCTTTGAGTTGGTAGTGTCGCGTGAGCTGACGGTACGGTCATGGCGCAAGGCCGATGGCAGCATGGTTGGCGAAGCGGAAAAAGCTGAGACTCACGTCGAACTGGTCGAAGTTGCGGCGCCGATCAGTTCGTCGCTCTATGCCACCATCCTGGACGCCGGCGAGAACGAGGCGCTGGTGGCATTTTTCGTCGACGTCTTTGCCTATGACGTCGATTTCTACAACGACACCAAGGAAGGTGACGTCTTCCGCGTCGTGGTCGAGAAAGAAATGAAAGGCGAGGAATTCTTGCGCTATCGCCGCATCCTCGCCGCCGAATATAGCGGCAAGGTCGGGACCTTTCGGGCCTTTTATTGGCAAGAGCCCGGCGCGGCCAAGGGGCGCTACTTTGCCGCCAATGGGCAGTCCATCGAAAAGGGCTTTCTCAAGACGCCGCTCAAGTTTGCGCGCGTGTCGTCTAAATTCAACATGAAGCGCATGCACCCCGTGCTGCACACCACGCGCGGGCATTTTGGCACCGACTATGCGGCGCCGGTGGGCACGCCGGTGTGGGCCGCGGCGGGCGGCAAGATCATCACGCGCGGCTACAGCGGCGGCGCGGGCAACATGGTGATGATCGAGCACGCCGGGGGCCTCGTCACGCAGTACATGCATCTCTCTAAATTCGCCAACGGTCAGCGTATTGGCCAACGCGTCGAGGCCAAGACGGTGATCGGCTACGTCGGCACCACGGGCTTATCGAGCGGCCCGCATTTACATTTTGGTGTCAAACAAAACGGCAGGTATGTCGATCCGCAACGGCTCGCGCCAACGCGCGGCCCAGCGATCAAGGCTGCCGATCTCGCGGCGTTTACGTCCGATACCAGCGCGCTGGTGTCGCGCTTGGCACAGATTCCGCTGCAGGCCGGCGACGACGCCTCGAAGGTGGTCGCGGGCGCGTCACCAAGCGCGCTCTAACGACAAGCCCGTCGCAACGTGCAGCGTGTGGGCGGTGGCAACCGGCCCCGGCACCGCGCTGCTGACAAATGGCGCAATCACGTCGTCGCGAATGTCGCGGCTTGCGGCGGTTATCATCGCGCCCGTGGTCACGGTATAGGGCGCCGAGACAAACTCCAGGCCAACGCCTGCGCGTGGGATCGCCGGCTGGGCGTCGGCCAGCGTCACGCCAACGCCCGCGGTGAGCCACAGCATGCCATCAACCGCCATCCAATCGCCGCTGAGGCCAAGGCTCGTAGCCATCGGCGTCCGATCGCGCATGGTGGTGGCGATGGCGCCGCTGCCGAGTTCGTCGACAAGGGTGACGCCGCTGAGCGCGTGGGTGGTGGTCTGCGCGCTATGCCACCTCGCGTTGGCCTCGATGCTGACCGCCGACCCAAGCCATCGTGCGCCCGCCGCGGCCTGCAAGCTCGCGGTGGTGCGGAGGTCGACGCGTGCCCCGCTGGCCGCAACGCTCACGAGCGGCGAAATTGGCGTTGCGCTAAGTGGCGCGCGCGCGCGTGCCCCGGTGGCCAAACGCATGCTGGCGGCAAATTCCCACGGCCCATCGGTGGCCGCCATCACGCCGAGCGCAACCTGGCCGCCCAGCGCTGATTTGCCTTCCCAGGCCAAGGCCACGTCGTATTCGGACGCCAACGGCGCATCGCGCTCGGGGCGGCCGGCCCACGCAAATTGCTCGCGGCGCATGGTGGCGGCCGTCATGCCGGCCGAGAGCCCAAGCGCGAGATAGTCACCCACGCGATGCGCCACGCCGACCGTCATGCGGGTTTGGCTGTGACGCGTTACAAACGGTTGATAGCGATAAAAGTAGCGGGCCGCGATCTGAGGCGTAGGCTGCGACGTATCTGGTGCCGGCAGCGCGCGGTGGTCCGTGGCCATGGCGGCCGAGAAGCCAATGGCCGTCGAGGTGGTGCCCCAAACGACGCCGAGCAGTATGTTTGTGTCAGCCGCGGCAACCGAGGCGGTGCGCGCGTCGCCCGTGCTCTGCGTCTCGCGGGCGGTGGCTTGCGACCAGGCGAGGTCGAGGCGCGTTGCATCGCGCCGCATAATCGCTGCGGGATTGTCGGCAACGGCGGCGCTGCCATCGCTGGCGACCAGCGCCGCCTCGGCGCGGCCTAACGTTCGTGGCGATTCGGCGGTGGCGCGAGCCGCGACGAGCAGGCTCCCGGTTGCAAGGCCGACGAGAGTGCACCTGGGCCAACGCGACGCCATGGCGCTAGGGTAGCAAGTCTCGGCGTGTTGATCGCCATTGCGGGTGGGCGATTAGCGCCGCGAGATGGCGCGTATCGTCTGACAAGGCCGAGGCGACGCGCAAGGCGCTGCGCACGTCCGGGCACAGCAGCAGCGCCGCCCGATCGCTGGCGCGATTGGTCGCCGCCCAGTGCCGTTCGAGGTGCGGGCCAACCTCGGCGAGATCGCGCAGGAGCACCTCAAGCCGCTGCCGCAGGCGCAACGGCAAGGTGCCATGGAGCAGGGTATCGAGCGCCACTTCGTGCTCGGTGGCCGCCTTGGGGGCATGCTTTGAAAACAGGCGATGGGCGGAATGCAGCAGATCGACCACGTCGGCCTTGGGCAGCCCGCGCGCGACGATCCGGTGGCTGCGCGTGCATTCGACGGCGCGTGCCGTCCAAAAGCGCGCCTGTCCGGGATCGACGCGGCCTTCGAGCAACAACGGGCCAAAGATCACCAGCGGGGTGCCGGCGCAGGAAACCTGGATGATGATATTCGCATCGTCGGTGCCGTAGGCGAGCAGGGGGCGCACGCCCAGCGCGGACACGATATGAGGCAGCATCGTCACCGCGGGTGCGCGGTAGTTGGCATTGAGGCGAAACGCGGTGATGTGCTGGCGTTCGAGCGCCTGCATAAAATCGGGCCAGAGCAGCGGCGCCACCTCGGCTAAGGCGGTCAAGATTTCACGCAACGGTTCATCGTCGGGGTCGGCGATGAGGGCGCCATAGGAATTGGCTACGGTGCCGCGATAGGCGGCGTCGTCGGCCATGGCGGGCACGCTGGGTTTGCCAAAGGCCGCCAAGGCCTCGAGGCTTGCGCCGCGCTCGCTCGCGGCCGCGACGACGTCCGCGACGAGCGCCACGTCGGCTGGTGAAGCGGCGCGCGCGAGGTGGCTCGCAAACGCAATGAGATCGCCCGGATCGCCGCCGCTCGCGAGCAGGCGCAACTGCTCGCGTAGGCGCGCGTCTTCGGCCGGGGTGCGATCGATGGCGCCGAGAATGCCCGCGAGCCCGCGTCGGGCCATCGTCGCCTCGGCGCCTTGCGCGTTGATCTCAAGCGATCGTTCAAACGCGGCGGCCGCTTGGCGATGGTCTCCTCGTGCGGCGCGCGCCGCGCCGAGGCGTTGCCATAGCGGTGCCAAGGTCGGACTATTATCCGTGGCGATCTGCCGTTGCGATAACAACTTCCCAAGCACCGTGGCAACGAATTCGACGTCGCCCTCGGCAAAGGCGATGTCGGCGGCGATCGCGACGATTTCGGGCGTGGTGGGGGCGCCTTCAGCGGCGGCACGCGCCAGCTGCGACGCGCGCGCAAGCTGACCGGCGGCGAGTAAGGCCTTGGCCGCATCAGCGGTGGCCGACCACCGCTCGTCGGGTGACGCCGCCAGCTGCGCGAGCTCGGCGTAGCCGACCGCCAATAACTCATGATTTTGCGCGGCGCCCGCGATGCTAACCAGCTTGCGCACCAGGGGCTCGTGCTGCACGCTGAGCGCGCCAATCGCGGCAATCGCGCTGCGGTACGCCGCGGCGGCGCCGTGCGCATCGCCGATGGTCTCGGCCAACAGGTCGCCGAGCTTCTCGCACGCCGCGGCGCGATCCTCGGAGGTTTGCGCCGATCTCGTCAGCGCCTCGAGATACTGCACCGACGTCGGCGCGTCGCCGCGCTCCATGGTCCGCTCGGCCATGGCCACCAAGGCCAGTTCGCTCGCCGGGTCGAGCTGCAAGGCGCGCAAATACAACGGCTCGGCGCGGTCGGGTCGCAACGACTTGATTTCGGCCATGGCCGCGTGGCAGAGGCCGCGCGCAACGTCGGTGGCGTAGAGTGGCGCGTCCGCATGCTCGCCCAGCGCCGAGAGAAAGATGGCGGCCTCACGCCAACGCTTGGCGCGAAACCGATTTTCGCCGAGCGCCAGCTTGACCAAGATATCCCCACGATAGCGCCGCTCGGCCTCGAGCAAGGTCTGGTAGGCATCCTCGTCGCGTGCAAGGGCCTCATAGGCCTTGGCGAGATAGCGATACATTTCGCCGACGACGTCCGGATCGATCTCAGCCTCGCGCGGCAGGGTCTGTTCGAGAAATTCAACGAGCGGTTCCGCGTAGGCGAGCGAGGTCGACAGCGCGTCGGCCAGCCCCATGATCGCCGGCCCGTGCGTCGGGCACAGGGCCAACGCCGCGCGCAATTCTTCAATGGCGCGGACGACATCGTGCGGCCCGATCATAGCGGCGAGCTGGCAATGCGTCTCGGCGCGCTCGACGTCGGCGCGCCGCGTGTCGCCGGTGAGAGGCCCCAGCGCTAGCATGGCCGCTTCGACGTCGCCGGCGCCAAATAGTAGTTCGGCGTACGCGCCACGCGCCAACGCGAGATCTTGCGCGCCCGTCAATTCAGGCAACAGGCGGGCAAAAATCCGACGCACCTTTTCGAGCTCACCGAGCCGCGCAAACGTGCGGGCGGCGGCGATGAACGCGAGCACGCGGTCGGCGCCGAGCGCCAGCTCGGCCTCGCGCAGCTTGGCCTCGGCGAAAAGTTCGGGCGCGTCCGCCTCAGAGGTGATGCTCGCCAGCGCCGCGACGGGACGCGGATCGGCGGGGGCCAGCTCGCGGGCCCGGTGTACCAGCTCGGCGATGCGCGTCGTATTTGCCGTCGGGCTTTGTTTGTGCAAGCGCGCCAATTCGAGCAGCAGCGATACCTGTTCTTCAGCCGCCTCGCTGGCGACGGTGGGGAGCGCGATGAGCCGTTCAAACACGTCGACGGCTTCGGCGTGGCGGCCGGCCGCCTCGAGCGCGCGGGCCAGCGCTACAAAATGCCGGATCTCGTCGTGGCCCTCATCGATCAGTTGTTGCCACGTGTGCGCCGCGGCGGCAAAATCGCGCAGCTCACCCTGCTCGACGGTGGCACGTCGCAACAGCAGATTGCGGCGCTTGGCGCGCTCGACGGCCGGGGTGCGGGCGAACGCGCGCGCCAATAAATCGACCAGCCGTCGCCACAGCCCCTTGTCTTCATAGAGGCGGATCAATTCGTTGTTGGCGGTTTCATCGTCGGGCCACGACGCGAGAATATCTTCGTACGTCTCGATGGCGCGGTCGTTTAGCTCGAGCTCGCGCTCGAAGACGCCGGCGACAATGAGTTGCGACCGCCTGGCCGACGTCCCCTCGCCCAAATCGGCGAGGCGTTGATGCATCTCGACCACCTTGCTCCATCGTCCGAGCTTGGTGTAGAGGTCGGCCAGCGTGCCGACGATGGCCGTGTCGGCGGGTTCCAGCTCGCGCAGCCGTTCAAACGAATCAATCGCGTCGTGGGGACGCGCGAGCTTTTCGAGATAGATCGTCGCCAGTTCGCGCAACGCCTGCCGTCGCTCGGCGCTGGGCACCGCGACGCCGAACCGCGGATCGGTGCGCTCTTCCAACGACGCCGCCAGTTCTACCCAGCGCACCTGGCCGCGATACATGGCCTCCAGCGCGTCACGAGCTATGGTGTTTGTCGGATCAATGCCGAGGATCTTGCGGTAGCAGCGCTCCGCGTCAATTCGCTTTTGGTGGCGCTCGTGGATGCCCGCGAGCTCGAGCGTCCAGTCGATCACGGCCTCGGTGCTTTGGGCGGCGGCGGCCATTTTGTCGTAGAATGCCGCCAGCTCGCCGAGCAGGTCGTGCTTAAGGCCGAGCTCGTGCAGCTTGGCGCGGGTCTCGCTTTGGCGTTCGCCTTGCGACACCAAGTGTGTCACCGCCGCGGCCAGCGTGGCAAACGCGCTCGCGGGATGCTGCGCGCCGCGCTCCCAAACGTCGGCGGCGCGGGTTAGCCAAGCAACGAGCTGGCCCGAGCGGCGGCCAATTGCCTCATACGTCGAGGCGAGCTCTTCCCACGCCGTGGCGTAGCGGCGCGCGGGGGCGTCGCTCTGCAGCACCGAGGGTTGGCGTTGCTGCGGACGCGCGGCGGCCACCGCGCGCGGTAGCGGTGGCTTGCGCATGGCCGGGTTTGGCGGCGGCGGCGCCTTGGCCTTCGCCGTCGCGTCCATCATGTCGTCGAGCGAGAGCTCCATGGTCTGGCCACGCCTTCGCGGCACGCTCGGCAGATCGGCGCGTAAGGCCTGAAGGTCATCCGAGGACAACATCTCGACGGATTCCGCGCGCGCAAATTGTCTGGTCGCGCCAGTTGGAGGCGAGCTCGATGTGCTGCCGCGCGGCAGCGGCGGCAACGAAGGCCGCTTGCTTGCATTAGATGCGGCGTGCAAGACCAGCCCCGGCGGCTCGGCGGCTGCCAATTGATCGGCGGCGACAAAGTCGCCTAACTGGCTCGCGAGTCGCCACAGCGTGGCATGCCGCGGGGCAAAATTGGGATCTTCTTCGGCGGAGGCGAGATAGATGCGAAAGGCGCGCACGGGCGCCGCCAGGCGTGTCTCGATGATGTCGGCCTGGCGATCAAGCGCCTCGCCTCGCGCATGGCCGGGCGCCGCCAAGTCGGCCCGCGTGCGCTCGAGCATCGCGACGTCATGCCAGCGGTCAGCCAGCGGCGCCAGGCGATACACCTCTTCGACGACGCCTGGTTGTTCGGCATTCCATGCAAAGGCCTCAAGCCATTCATCCATGGCGCGCGACACGCTACCTAGGCGCGTCTCGAACACCGCCGCGGCGCGACCGTGCAGGGCGGCGCGCTGGGTCGAACCCAATTGCGGTTCGTGGGCGGCGTAGAGCTCGAGCAGCTTGCGCCACGCCACCGCGTCGTTGATTGCCTCGGCGACGCGCTCGGCCTCGCGCAAGGCCTGCGTGTGTTGTGGCATCGCTTGCAGGCACTGGGCCCACGTGTCGAGCGCGGCGAGCGGCGTCGCGAGCTTGTGTTCGTAGACGTTGGCTAACTCGGTAAATCGCTGGGTCTGCGAGGCGAGATCGCCCAGCTCGCGTACGCGCTGCAATTCTTCGTCCAGCACCGAGACGTAATCTCGCCACAACGTGAAGCGATCGGCGGCATGGCGGAGCAGCTCGAGTGAGCCCAGATCTGGATCTTCCTGGTGGGCTCGGCGCAACCAGGCAAAACCCTGCGTCGTGTCGCCGCGCTTGTCAAAGTGGATCGCGGCGAGCTCGATGGCGAGCTCGCGCCGTCGACGCGGGTGCTGCTGATGCTCGATGCGTCGCTCAACCAACTGGCACGCCGCCGCGAAGTCACCCTTGCGGCGCGCGACCTCGGTCGCCGCGGCGAGCGCGAGCGCGTTGCTGGGCTCGAGCTCAAGCGACCACAAATACCCTGCCATGGCCCGCTCGAAATCGCCGAGTGGGTCGGCGCAGAGCGCCGCCACGTCGCGCGCAGCTTGCGCCTTCTCGGCGGCGTCGGTGAGCAGCCACACCCTGCGGTGACCAAGGCGGACGGTCGCATCGATATCGCCACGCGTCGCGAGCAGGGCTTGCAAGGCCGCAATGGCTGGCAGATGGCGTGGGTCATGCAGCCGCAGCAAATCGCCAAGCGCCGCCTCGGCCTCTGCGGCATTGGCCAATTTTTCGCTGAGCAAGGTGGCGCGCTCGAGCAGCGCCTCTACGGCGCGCACGGGAGCCTCGCGGCCAAAGGCCGACGCCAGAGCTTGCAGCGTGGCGGCAAGCTCGCGATGACGGCCAAGCTCGCGTTCGAGCGCCGCCTGTCGCTCAAGGGCGACCAAGTGCGTCGGCGCAAGCTCGCGCACGCGTTGCCATGCGCGATAGGCGCGGGCCTTGTCGCCGAGTTTTTCGTCGACGATGCGGGCGTAGCGCTCGAGATCGCGTTGTCGCAGCGATGCGGCCGGTCCCTCAGCCGCGCCGCCACCAAAGGGTTCGCCGCCACCGCTTTGCCCGCCGGGGCGCAGCGTGTCCACGCGTTCAAGCGAGGTGGCCAGATCTGCCCAGCGTTCCGCGCGTTCGTAGAGCGCGACGCTCGCCTCAAGCGCCTCGAGGTCGGTCGGATTAATTTTTAGTAGTTGCGTCCAACGTTCGAGCGCAACGTCGTGGCGTTGGCGCTTGGCGGCGAGATGCGCTAGCCGGCGCAGCACCTTGGTTTTTTCTGCGGCGGCGGTGGTCGTGGTGGCGTGATACTCAAGCGCTTTTTCTAGGCGGTCCTCGTCGCCCGCGGCTTCGAGGATGCGCTCCATGCGCTCCATCGCGTCGCGATCGCCGGGTAAAAGGTCAAGCAAGTGCGTGCATGCATAGACCACCCCATCGGTGTCATGCAGCCTCGCATCACAAAGCGCGGCGAGCCGGCGCAGCATCGCGACTCGCTCGGTGCGCTTGGCCACTGGCCACTGCTTGGGGAGGACCGAGGCACCCGCCTGGGCAAGCTCAGCGGTGGTGCGGGCCAGATCGGCCTCCAGCTGTCGCCGCAAGGTTTGGCCAAGGCCAAGGTCGTCGCCGTCGCGCTCGTAGAGCTCGGCCAGCGCGCGCAGGGCAAGCTCGTCGTCGTGGCGCAACCCAACGATTTCTTCATAGATCGAGATGGTGCGGCGAGGCTCAATCTGGCGCTCTCGATACGTCTGGGCGATGCGACGCAGGACGTCGATGCGCTGCGCCGGCGTCGTGACCGCGCGGGCCTCGTCTTCGAGCACGGTGACGACGGACTGCCACATCTGCACGCGCGAGGTCAGGCGACGCTGCGCCTCCTTGGCCTTGCCTGCGTCGGGGGCGAGCTCGCCATACTTGCGCCACGTCTCCAAGGCGCGATTGATATCGCCAAGGCGCACCTCGGCGAGTTGCGCAATCTCCTCGAGTCGACCCAGGATTTCGTCGCGCGGCGCGCCTAGATCGCGAGCGTTCTCGAGCATGAACTCGCAGAGGTCGACCAGCCCACGCCAATCGCGTCGCTCGCGGAAATGATCGGCATAGCGTTGCAGCGCCTGGGGATGCGCGGGCTCGATGGACAGCACGCGATGAATGCATTCGGCCGCGCGCTCGATATCGCCAAGGTCGGTCTTGTAAAGCTCAGCTAGCGCGAGCAACGAGGCGACTTGGGCGTCGGGT
The DNA here is from genome assembly GCA_016716835.1 of Myxococcales bacterium. Taxonomy (NCBI): domain Bacteria; kingdom Pseudomonadati; phylum Myxococcota; class Myxococcia; order Myxococcales; species Myxococcales bacterium. The sequence goes on from JADJUW010000001.1 coordinate 284,097, forward strand.
GGCTGCGCCCCGCACTCTTGCTCCAGCAGGGCGGCGAGCTCGCGAAAGCGCTTCTCGGCGCGCAGCAGCTCGGCGAGGCGCCGGCGCGGCGCGTGCGCGGAGGGGTCGGCGGCAATCAAGGAACTCAGCAGCTCGATGATGGCGCCCTTTTGTTCGGGTCCATATCGGCGACGGTGATCCGCCGTGCGATGAGGGCGGCGCGATCAGCCGGCCGCTCCGCCATTTCGACCCGCTGCGCGAGAAACCGATCAAGTTCGTCGAGCTCGCCCTTGGCGGCCAACGCATCGGCGAGCAACTGCGCCGTCAGCCCATCAAAGGGCAACAGGCCCAGCGCCTTGCGAAACAAGCGCAGCGCGCGATCGAGCTGCCCCGCGACGTGGGCGCGCTTGCCTAAATCGACGAACAGGTCCGAGGCACGCTTATTGGTGAGCTCAAGCGTTTGGCCACTGGCCGCCGCAAAGCGCGCCGACGCGTACAGATGCGCAAGCGGCTCACGCACGTCGATGCCACCGCCGAGCGCAAGCGCCTGTTCGAAGTGGGTGACGGCGCGCACCGGCTCACCTGCGAGGTCGTAGGTGTGGGCGAGCTCAACCAGCAGGGCAATTCGCGCGCTGGCCTGCTCCTTTTCGTGCAGCGCGGCGAGCGCGGCCTCGATGAATTCGATTAGCGCGCGGTGCTCGCCAAGCTGCGGGTACCAGGCACGCGCCAATTGGGTCGCATCGGCATTTTCAACGTCGAGCCGCCACGCTTCGCGCAGATGAACCAGCCCGCGGTCTAGGCGCCCGAGCGATTCGAGATAGAGCCGTGCGAGCATGCCATGGCGGCTGCTCTGATAGGGAGCGTCGATACGTTCCCCTGCGAGGGCTTGTTCGGCGAGGGCCACCAGCGTCATCTCGAGGCACGTCGCGGCATGCCCGATGCGGCCCTGCGCAAGCAACAACTCGACGAGCGAGTTGGCCGCGCCGCGGTGGCTGGGAACTAGCGCAACGGCCGCACGTAGCTGCTCCTCGGCGCGCTCCAGCTGGCCCGCGATGCGGCTCGCGCTGGCGGCTTCGACGAGCAAGGCGGCCCCCACGTCGCCACCGACGTGCTCGGCCCGACGTTGGCAAATGGCCGCAAGCCGCACCGCATCGCCGCGCTCGCGCAACTTTGCCTTGAGCTCATCGAACAACTCCGCATCACCCGGGTTGCCAAGGCAACTTTCGAACTGCGCCGCTAAGGCGTCAAAGGCCGACGGATCTTGTCGCGTATCGTCTTGTGGTTGCATGCGTCATCGCGAACGACGCGACACCTATAAAATACCATGGGGCAATTACCGCATGGGTGAGGTGGGCCCCAACTTCCGCGCTCGACAGCGCGCCTAGTGCACGCCGAGTAGGTGTACGGCTGATATGTGGTAGCAGATAAGCAAGGCATAGGCAGCCGAGGTGCCGATGAGGGCGAGCGAGGCCGCCTGGCGCCTTTTGAGCAGGCGAATCAGCAAAAATACCGCGAGCGAAACCAGCGCCATCTTGGTCATCACAAACACCACCGGGCCCATCTGGAGGAAGTGGTTCATGATGGGATTGGATTCCGTGGCCAGGCCCGAAGAGATGTACACCAGCGTGAAGACCGCATCGAGCAGGTTCATGATGATGAGGGCCGCCGCCGCCGCGTACGCCAACCGTTGCAGCAACTGCACTGGGTTTGGGACGGAGATGGTTAGGGTTTGCATGCCTTAGGCTTATGCATGCGCTGTACCAACCTGGGCGCGGTGCGCTAGCCCTTCTAAGAGATTGAAAACGCTTGCCGCCTCCTGCCTTCGCGGTCGTTTGGCCACGTTTCTCCGTGTCAGACCGAGGCGTCCTGGCGGGACTTCTATCCGCCGTCACCCCAGAAAGTCCCACTTGCACGGGCGCGCAGTACGTGAAAGACTTACGTCCTCGAAACCTCAGCGGCTCGCGTGCGCCGCGATGACATCGGCGACGCACATGGTCAGGCGCCGCGCGGTGGGCACATGGAGAAATTCGTTCGGGCCATGGGCGTTTGAATTTGGACCAAGTACGCCCGTAATGACGAACTGTGCGGCGGGAAATTTTTCGCCCAGCATGCCCATAAACGGGATGGAGCCACCTTCGCCGATGTACATGCTCGGCTTGCCGAAGTGGCGGACGCTGGCACGGCTAAGCGCGCCTTCAAGCCACGGTGCGACCTCGGGCGCGTTCCAGCCGCCGTCGGCGCCGCGCGAATGAAAGGTAACTTTAGCGCCATAGGGCGGATCGCGCTCGAGCAGCGACTTGACCAACGCCTCCGCCTTGGCAGCGTCAAGTGTCGGCGGCAGGCGCAGCGATAACTTGAGCGCCGTCCGCGGCCGCAGTACGTTGCCGCCCGCGACCAAGGTTGGCAAGCCATCGGCGCCCGTCACCGAGAGCGTGGCGCGCCACGTCTTGTTTAGAATGAGCTCTGCGGGATCGGTATGCATCGGCTGTGCACCTTCGACCAGCGGCGCCGACTTCCAGATCGAATTGCCGAGGACCTCGGCGGCCTGCGCGGCTTGGGTTATGCGCGCGCGCGGGATCGCAACGGTAAGCTCGGGGGGCTTTAGCATCCCGGTATCGACGTCTTCGAGGCGATCGAGGAGCTTGCGCATGACGCGAAACGTTGACGCGACAATGCCCGAACCACCGGAGTGGACGCCTTCCTTGAGCAATTCCACCTCGAGGACGCCGACGATGTTGCCGCGCAGCGAGGTGGTGGACCAAAGCTGGTCATAGTTCCCGCACCCCGAATCGAGGCAAACCACCAAGCTTGGGGTGCCGATGAGGTCGCGAAGATGCTCAATATACGCCGGCAGGTCGGGGCTACCAGACTCTTCGCTGGCCTCAATCAGCACGACGCAGCGCGCGTGCGCGAGCTTGTCGCGGCGCAAGGCATTGATCGCCGTGAGCGACGCGAAGAGCGCATAGCCATCGTCGGCGCCGCCGCGGCCGTAGAGCTTGTCGCCTTCCAGCACCGGTTTCCACGGCCCGAGGTCGTCGCGCCAGCCAACCATTTCGGGCTGCTTGTCGAGATGGCCGTATAACAAGATGGTGTCGCCGCTGGCGCCGCCCGTGGCGGGGATATCGATCGCAATGACCGGCGTGCGTTCGGGCAACTGCACGACCTGCAGCTTGGCGCCTTGCGGCAGGTTGGCCGTCGCCCATTCGACAAAGAGCGCGACGGCGCGGTCCATGTGCCCGGCGGCCTGCCAATCCGGGTCAAAGCTCGGCGATTTGTTGGGGATCTTTATATACTCGGTGAGGGTGGGGACAATCGACGAGGTAAACGTCGATTCGATCCAGCCGCGCGTGTCGTCGCTAATGGTGGCCGTCATGGGCGCAATGTACCGCAGCCAAATCCTATCCACATGGGGGATGGCCGCAATTTACGTTTTGCGCGCTGCCCGCGCTATAGTGTCACGGCATGTCCGAGAAATCGCCTTCCAAGCCGGCGCGCAAAGAGCAGACCGGCGTCGCGCTTAAAGAACGCACCAAAACCCAGAAACCACCGCTCTACAAGGTCCTCTTGCACAACGACGACTACACGACCAAGGAGTTTGTCGTATGGGTGCTGCAGACGATTTTTCATCGCAGCGATGCGGAGGCCAACGCCATCATGAATCACGTGCACAACCAAGGCGTCGGCGTGGCCGGGGTCTACACCCTTGAGGTGGCGGAGACCAAGGTCGCCAAGACGCTGCAGCTGGCCCGCCACAGCGAGTACCCGTTGCAACTATCCATCGAACCCACGGAGCCCTAACTATGCTGAGCCCTGAACTCCAAGCGACGTTGCAGCGATGCGTGGATGATGTCCGCCGCCGCCGGCACGAATATCTCACGCTCGAACACTTGCTCTTGTCAATTCTGGACGACCCCAGCGGGCGCGACATCATTGTCAAATGCGGCGGCGACGTCGAAGAGATTCGCGCCGAGCTCGAAGACTTCCTCGAGGATAACGTCGAGCCCTTGCCTAAGGGGGCCGAGGATGAAGACGGCCCGGACCAGACGCTGGCATTTCAGCGCGTGCTGCAGCGCGCGGCGATGCATGTGCAGGGGGCGGGGCGGCAGGAACTCTCCACCGGCAACGTGCTGGCGTCGCTGTTTCGCGAGCGCGACTGCCCGGCGGTGTTTGCGCTCGAGAAGAGCGGCATCTCGCGGCTCGACGTTATTAACTACATTAGCCATGGCGTTTCCAAGACCGGCGGCACCAGCGTGGTGCCACGCAGCCGCGGCGCCGAGGGCGAGGGCGAAGAGCGCGAGGCGGAGAAGAAGGCCGATCCAATCGCCAACTTCTGCATCAACCTTTCTGAGAAGGCCAAGGCTGGCAAGCTCGATCCGTTGATCGGCCGCGACAAAGAAATTGAGCGCATGGTTCAGGTGCTGGCGCGACGGCGAAAAAACAACCCGCTGCTCATCGGCGAGCCAGGGGTTGGCAAGACCGCGATGGCGGAAGGCCTCGCAATTCGCATCGTCGAGGGCAAGGTGCCCGAGCCGCTGCTGCAATGCGTCGTCTATTCGCTCGACATGACCGCGGTGCTCGCGGGCACGCGGTTTCGCGGCGATTTTGAAGAGCGCCTCGAAGCCATCACCAAGAAGCTCGCGGCCGACCCGCACGCCATTTTGTTCATCGACGAGATCCACAACCTCATTGGCGCCGGCGCGACCCAGGGCGGCACCATGGATGCCGCGAATATCCTCAAGCCCTATCTCTCGTCGGGGGAGCTGCGTTGCATTGGCTCAACGACGTTTAAGGAATTTCGCCAGTCGTTCGAGCGCGACCGCGCGCTGGCGCGGCGCTTTCAGCGCATCGACATCAACGAGCCGACGGTGCAAGATGCCATCGAAATCCTCAAGGGCCTGCGGCCGCACTACGAGAAGCATCACGGCGTCACGTACTCCGACCAGGCGATTGCGACGGCGGCAGAGCTCGCGGCCAAGCATATCTCGGGGTCGCAATTGCCGGACAAGGCGATTGACGTCATCGACGAGGCCGGCGCGCGCGTCGCGCTGATGCCCAAGGAAACGCGTCCAACCGAGGTCTCGCCCGCGCTCATTGAAGAAGTGGTGGCGCAAATCGCGCGCATCCCGACCAAGTCGGTGTCGACCGACGACAAGGCCAAGTTGACTAATCTCGAGGCCGACCTCAAGCGCGTTATTTACGGCCAGGATGCCGCGGTTGGCGAATTAGCCACCGCCATCAAGCTGTCGCGCGCGGGCCTGGGCAATCCCACCAAGCCGACCGGCTGCTTTTTGTTTACAGGTCCTACCGGCGTCGGCAAGACCGAGCTCGCCAAGCAACTCGCGCTCTCCATGGGCGTCGAGTTTATTCGTTTTGATATGTCCGAATACATGGAAAAGCACACGGTGTCGCGGCTCATCGGCGCGCCGCCGGGCTATGTCGGATTTGACCAAGGTGGGCAGCTCACCGATGCTGTCAACAAGCATCCCTATTCGGTGATCTTGCTCGACGAGATCGAAAAAGCTCACCCCGACCTCTACAACGTGCTGCTGCAAGTCATGGACCACGCGACGCTGACCGACAACAACGGCCGCAAGGCAGATTTTCGCAATGTCATTCTCATTATGACCAGCAACGCCGGCAGCCGCGAGATGGCGGCGATGAAGATTGGCTTTGGCGATAGCGGCGTGGTCAGCAGCGACGGCAAGAAGGCGCTTGAAAAGGTCTTTACGCCCGAGTTTCGCAATCGCCTCGACGCCACCGTCATGTTTGACGCGCTGTCGCCCGAGGTGATCACCAAGGTCGTCACCAAGTTCATCGACCAACTCGAGGGCCAGCTCGCCGAGAAAAACGTCACGCTCGAAGTCAGCGATGCCGCCAAGGCGTGGTTCGCCCTCCGCGGCTACGACAAAACCATGGGCGCGCGGCCCATGGCGCGGCTCATCCAGAGCACGCTCAAGGCGCCGCTCGCCAACGAGATTCTCTTTGGCAAGTTGGTCGGCGGTGGCACCGCCGCCATCGACGTCAAAGACGACGAAATCGTCGTGGAGTGCACCGCGGCCCCGGCAGAGGACTAACAACACGCGGCCAGCTTCGCGTATATTTGGCGCCGGGCGATCGTCATGACGCAGCGATATATCGGCATCGACTTCGGCACCACCAACTCGGCGATCGGCGTGATCGACGAGCAGGGCGAGCGGCTCTTGCCGCTGCCCAGTCCCGCCGGTCCCGTCGAGACCTGGCGTACGGTGTTGTTTTTTGACGAAGATGGCGAGGTGGTCGCGGGCGCGCCCGCCATTGCGCGCTATGCCGAGGCCAATGGGCAGGGCCGGCTGCTGCAATCCTTTAAGTCGCATCTCGCGAGCGCGACGTTCAACAAGACTCATGTCAATGGGCGGCGGTGGGCGCTGGAAGACCTGATCGCCGCGTATCTGCGTCAACTGCGCGAGCACAGCCCTATCGATCTTGGCACGCGCTGCGTGGTGGGGCGGCCGGTGCGCTATTGGGGCGCAGAGTCGGCTGAAGATGATACCCGGGCCGTCGAGCGCATGGGGCGAGCCCTGGCCTTGGCGGGCTTTACCGACGCGCACTTTGAACTAGAACCGCTCGGCGCGGCGGCGCGCTACGCCACGACGGTCGCGCGAGAAGAAGTCATCATCGTCGCCGACTTCGGTGGCGGCACCGCAGACTTCTCAGTCGTACGCGTCGCGCCCGGAGGCAACTACGCCAGCGAGCGGGAAAAAGCCGAGGCCGTCCTGGCGACTGGCGGATTAGGCGTTTCGGGCGATGCCTTTGACGCGCGCGTGATCGACGAGGTGGTTGCCCCCTTGATGGGCAAGGGCACCAGCTACGACGTGGGCTTTGGCAGCGATACGCTGATTCCGGCGTGGCTGTTTCACAAGCTGCGGCGGTGGCACCACATCCCGCTGCTCAACGAGCCAGCCACCTTGCGGCTAATCGCGCAAATCGAACACGGCGCGCAACAGCCCGAGAAATTCGAACGCTTCTTGCGCCTGGTGCGCGACGACCTAGGGCTGTGGCTGCATCAGGCGGTGGAGCGCGCAAAGATTTCGATGTCAAAGCACGGCGACGGCCAACTGACGGTTGGCGCTGGCATCGATCTAGACGAGCGGCTTGACGCCCGCGCCTTTGATCAATGGATCGCGCCCGACCTATCGGCCATTGGCACCGTGCTCGATGAGGTCGTGCTGCAAGCCGGCCTTACGCCCAATAAGATCGACCGCGTCTTCACCACCGGCGGGACATCGATGGTGCCCGCGGTTCGGCGCGAACTCGAGCGACGCTTTGGCGCCGAGAAGTTAATCGGCGGCAACGAGCTCGTCACCGTCGCGCTTGGCCTGGCGCGGCGTGCCGAGGCCATGTTTCACCGCTAGCCTCGGTAGGCGCGCGCGGAGCGCGTAGGCTAGGGCAACGTGGCTGGCGTGGAGGAGGTGCGGGTGAGGTGCTTGTACGCGATATACGAATTCGCCACCAGCGAGCCGACCGCCGCGATGCCAATGGCCGCGGTGTGCGCGATCATCGAGCTGGTGCTATCGATTTGTTCTTGGCCCATTTGGGTGGCCAGCGATAAGCCGATGGCAAGCGGTGGCTTAACGAGCAGCATCTCGAAGGCCGGCAGGAGCGCGACGATCCCCGCGAGCGTGCCGACGCCCCAATAGGCCGCGAACGTGGCGACGCTGGCGATGGCCTTGAGCCCTTTGCCCACCAGGGTGCGCTTCACTATCAACGCCATGGCGGCGCGCACGCCGGCCTTGCGCGGCCGCGCCGACGGTTCGACGCCAACGCGCTTGGTAGCCTCGATCGCTGGTGGCGTCGATCGCTTCGACGTGAGCTGAAGCGTCGCGCCACGTCCGCGCGCCGGTACGCGCGCCGTTGAATGGACCTGTTTGACGGTGAGCCGACTACTCTTGCCCGGAAGCATCCGGGCCGCAACAGCCGCCGAAGGCGCAGTTGTGGCGAGACATAGGCAGCACATGATAATGGCGGTCAGTTTGTTCATGTCAGCTTAGATAGCAACTGGCATGCCAACGCGCCTCGCCAACTAGCCGTGGCCGCGGTTGGATACTTGGCGCCTCCACTCGATCTATATATGTCTGGTGTATTTACTATATGTTGTCAAAGTGACACGGCGCGCCACATCACCTCGGTACTTACGCCTTGGCGCGCCGGCTCGCCGGGCCGAGCTGGGGTCACGTGACCTCGCTGATTGGCTAGCCTAGCCACCGAACCGGCAGCACAGCGCGATTGCGAGCATGGAAGGTCGCACCAGCCTGGTGCCGTGGGCGGCCGGAGAGGCCTACTGTTCCAGCTTCTCGCCGGTGAATTCGCCGGGGAAGATCGCCTTCTTGACGATCAGCGAACCGAGCCAGTGGCCGTCCTCCAGCTTGGTCGAGCCCTCGGGCGTCGAGTAGCCGCGGAGCGCGACCACCGAGAGGTCGTCGGCGATGGAGTCGAGCTTGTCTTTGACGTAGTCGACCAGGCTCGTGACCATCTGCTCGCACGCGGCCAGCGCGAGCGCCTCGAGCACCGGATCGCCCGCGTTACTTGCCAGGCCTTCGCAGTTGATGACGCCGGAGAGCGCGTCTTCCGCGGTGTCGTAGTCGGTCAGCGCGGCGATGGCGAAATCGACCAAGGCCGATGGAATCTTGGCGATCAGGTTGTAGTAGCGGTGCCGGTCAAAATACGTCTTGCCGCAGGCATGCAGCACGCCGAACTCTTCGGATTCGATCACGCCCACCGCCGGCGTGCTGGACGGCAAGAACGTATAGGGCTGGCCGTTGAGCATAAAATTGATCGAATCCCAGGTCGCCGTGCCGCGGTAGGTATACGCGCAGTGCTTGCCGCCGATGGCGACGGTCATCGTGACGTTCATGTCGTTGAGGACGTCGTTGATCGTGGCCAGCACGTCGGCGACGAGCAGGATGTCATCGCTGACGTATTGGTCGATGACGCCGGGCGCGAGGCCGTTGATCAGCGCCGCGAGCGTGGCGGCCTCGACGGACCCGAGGCCAATGCCTTCGAGTTGCGACCCCTCGACGGTGCCGTCTTTAATGTCGCGCAGGATTTCGGCGACATCGCCGATGGCGTCGCCAGTGTTGCCAATTGCCTCGCGCAGGTGCAGCAGCGACTCCACCTTCCACGCGCCGCGGAGATTCAGCGGCTCATCGCGGTCGGGGCAGGCCGCCGCGCTTGGGGTGCACGTGGTGTTGCCGTTACCGGAGCACTCAAAGCCCGTCGAGCAATCATCGTGAGTCTCGCAGGCATCGTTGGCCGACACGCAGTAGCCAGTTGGTGAGCAAATCTGGTCGGCATCTTCGCAGCTGCCGTCGCTGTTGCAGAGCAGCGCGGGGTCGTCGGGCGCGGCGCATTTGCCGGCGCCACCGGTGAGATGACAAAACAGCGGCTCAGGACAATCGTCCGCGGTTTCACAGGCCTTCCCGACCTCGGGGCTCTCGGTGGTGCCTTCACATTCCTCTGGCGTCGCCAGCGTCGGATCAGTGGCGGCCTTCTTGTTGCTGCATGATGCAACAAATGCCAGCGCAAGCAGCCAAGGCAGCACAAACGAGCGATTGCGATTCATGGCGGGAAAGCTATCAGCAAATCTGCTGACTATAAGAAGTCAACGCGTCGATTTTTCAGTGGAGCGGCGGCCTGGCGAGTGTGCGGTGTTTCACGGTCGCCACAGCGCGCAGCGCATGGAAAGGGAACCAAGATCAAATCCTTGGCAAGGAAACTCAATAGTATCAGCCTCTTCGGAGGCACCAGCGGCATAGAGGAGCGGCAGATAGTGTTCGGGGCTTGGGTGCGCGAGGCGGCCATGTTCAGTGCCGATCGCCTGCCTAAGGAAGTCGAGATCGTGCCGCGCCATGGCGGCGGCGACGTCGCGATCAAACGCCTCGGCCCATGCCGGCGTTTCAGGGTCGGCGCGATTCATTTGGCCAATTGCGTGCCGAAGATTATGCGTCAGGTTGCCACTCGCCAGGATGAGCACCTGCTCACGTCGTAACGCGCGCAACGCCCGGCCTATGCCAACGTGCTCGGTCGGCGAGAGGTTGGTATCCATGCTCAGCTGCACCACCGGAAGGTCCGCATGTGGAAACATGTGCATGAGCACCGACCACGCGCCGTGATCGAGGCCCCACGCCTCGTCAAGGGCGGCCGTCGGCGCCGTGGGCCCAAGCAACGTGGCGATCTGCGCCGCAAGCTCGGGCGCACCCGGGGCGGGATATTGGATCTCGTAGAGCGCGGGCGGAAAGCCGCTGAAGTCGTGGATCGTTGGCGGTGCGGCGTTACGGGTTACGCGTGTGCCCTTCACATGCCAATGAGCCGAAATGACCACAATTGCTTTGGGGCGCGGCCATCTCGCGGTGGCTGAGTTTCCAAATTGCGCGCCAATTTCGCCCCACGCGGCGCGCCATGGGTTGGCGGTGATCGCATTCATTGGGCTGCCGTGCCCGACGAAGATGATAGGGGTCGGGCTCAAGGATGGCGGCATGGTTGGGCCAAGCGCTCAGGCAAATGCGCCGTCGAGGGTGCTGCGGCCGCGCAAGGCTTCGGGCAGGCGAGCCTTGTACGCGGCAAGCTGATCGTCGCCGATGCGGCCGACGCCAAAATACTTTGCCGCGGGGTGCGCAAAATACACGCCCGAAACCGAAGCGGCGGGCGACATCGCAAAGCTCTCGGTGAGCGACACGCCGTGGTGCGCGGCGTTGCCGAGCAAGGCAAACAGCAATTCCTTAGGCGCGTGATCAGGGCAGGCGGGATAGCCAAAGGCGGGGCGGATGCCGCGATAGGCCTCGTCGTGAATTTGTTGTGGAGTCAGCATCGCGCCGGTGTCGTACCCCCACTCGCGGCGGACGCGCGCGTGCAGCCATTCGGCGGCGGCCTCGGCGAGGCGGTCGGCGAGCGCCTGGCTCATGATGGCGTGATAGTCGTCGTGGTCGGCGAGATATCGCTTCGCTAGGGCCTCGCTGCCGTGACCGGCGGTGACGACAAAGATGCCGAGGTGATCGCCGGCGGCAGCGGACGGCGCGATGAAGTCGGCCAAGCAAAAGCATTGGTCTTTTTCTTCCTGCTGGCGCGGGAAGGGCAGCGTGGTTTGTTTGCCTTCGTGAGTGACGACCACCGCATCGCCGTCGCGATGCGCCGGCAGGAGCCCATACGTCGCCTTGGCGGTCAGGCTGCCCTCGGCGATAATTTGCTTCAGCAGCGCGCGGCCATCGGCGAGCAATTTGCGCGCTTCCTCGCCATACTTGGCATGCTCAAGAATTTGCGGATAGCGGCCCTTGAGCTCCCAGGTGTGAAAAAACGGCGTCCAATCGATCCATTCGGCGAGTTCGGCCAGCGGCAAGTCCAAATTCTTGATGCCGGTCGCGCTTGGCGTTGGGATGGTCGTGTTGTCAAACACCAGCGACGGCGCACGGCGGCGCGCTTCGTCGATCGGCAGCAGCGGGCGCCTGGTGGCATTGTGATGTTGCGCCCGCATTTCATCTTGCTTGGCGCGCACTTCTTGAAAGTAAGGCTCGCGCTCGCTGCTGAGCACCTTGGTCATGACGCCGACGGCGAGCGAGGCATCGGGCACATAGATGATGGGGCCACTATAGGCAGGCGCAATTTTCACGGCGGTATGCTTGCCCGACGTGGTCGCGCCGCCGATGAGCAGCGAGGCCTTCATGCCGCGGCGTTCCATTTCCTTGGCGACGCCGATCATCTCGTCGAGTGAGGGTGTGATGAGGCCTGAGAGGCCGATGACGGTGGCGCCCTCGGCGACCGCGCGATCCAAGATGGTATGGGTCGGCACCATGACACCTAGGTCGATCACCTCGTAGCCATTACAGCGCAGCACCACGCCGACGATGTTCTTGCCGATGTCGTGGACGTCGCCCTTTACGGTGGCGATGACCATCTTGCCCTTGGCCTGGCCTAGGCCTGCGGCGCGCTCGGCCTCCATCAGCGGCTCTAGGATGGCGACGGCCTTTTTCATGACACGCGCGCTCTTGACCACTTGTGGCAAGAACATCTTGCCGCTGCCAAAGAGCTCGCCGACGACGTTCATGCCGTCCATGAGCGGGCCTTCAATAATATCGAGCGGCTTGGCATAAACCGTCAGCGCCTCTGCGACGTCGACGTCGATGAAATCGGTGTTGCCGTTGATGAGCGCGTGGGCCAGGCGCTTGGGGAGCGGCTCACTGCGCCACGCGGCATCGGTCTTTTCTTTCTCGGCGGTGGCGCCCGTGGCATTCGAGGCGTAGGCGAGCATGCGCTCGGTGGCATCGGCGCGGCGATTTAGCACGAGGTCTTCGGCGAGTTCTTTGAGGTCGCGGGGCAGCTCGTCGTAGAGCGCGAGCTGGCCCGCGTTGACTATGCCCATGTCGAGCCCGGCGGCGATGGCGTGATAGAGAAACACCGAGTGCAGCGCCTCGCGCACCACCGGGCTGGTACGAAACGAGAACGAGAGATTCGAGATGCCGCCCGAGAGCTTCATCAACGGCAATTCGGCCTTGATCGCGCGCGCCGCGTCGATAAAGCTCTTGGCATAGTCGTTGTGCTCGTCCATGCCGGTGCCAATGGTCAGCACGTTGGGGTCGAAGATAATGTCTTCGGCCGGGAAGCCGACGGTTTCGGTGAGCAGCTTGTAGGCGCGGCGCGCGATGCGCAGGCGGCCCTCGACATCGGTGGCTTGGCCGGTTTCATCGAACGCCATCACCACGACGGCGGCGCCATAGCGCAAGATGGTGCGCGCCTGGGCGAGAAAGCTGGCTTCGCCTTCCTTAAGCGAAATGGAGTTGACGATGCCTTTGCCCTGAAGGCACTGCAAGCCGGCCTCGATGACCTCGAACTTGGAGCTGTCGATCATCACGGAATTTTGGCGATGTCTGGCTCGGCGGCAATCAGGTTGAGAAAGCGGCGCATCGCGGCAACGCCGTCGATCATGCCTTCGTCCATGCAGACGTCTAAGACGTTGGCGCCGTTTTCCACTTGCGAGCGCGCGACGGCGACCGCGTCGTCGTACTTGTCTTCGCGGATTAGACGGCGAAATGCAGCGGAGCCGGTAATGTTCGTACGCTCGCCGATCATGACAAAATTGGTCTGCGGCGTGACGGTGAGCGGCTCAAGGCCCGAGAGGCGAAGGTAGTGCGGCGGGGTGGCGCGCCGCCGAGGTGCGACGTCGGCCATGGCGGCCGCGATGGCTGCAATGTGCGCTGGCGTGCTGCCGCAGCAGCCACCGACTAAGTTCACCATGCCCGCCTCGGCAAACGAGCCCAGCGTTTTTGCCATCGAGGCCGGCGTATCGTCGTATTCGCCAAACTCGTTGGGCAGCCCGGCGTTGGGATAACAGGCGACGTTGGTCGGCGCGATGGTCGCGAGCGCGGCAACGTAAGGCCGCATCTCTTCGGCGCCGAGCGCGCAGTTGATGCTGACGCTCAGCAGCGGCATGTGCGACACCGATTGAAAAAACGCCTCGATGGTTTGCCCCGAGAGCGTGCGCCCCGAGCGATCGGTGATGGTGGTCGATGCAATCACCGGCACGCGCCTGCCGCGCGCGGTAAACACCCCATCGATCGCAAACAGCGCGGCTTTAAGGTTCAGCGTGTCAAAGGCGGTTTCGGGCAATAGCAAGTCAACGCCGCCGTCGAGCAGCGCCTCGGCTTGCGCCGTGTAGGCCTCGACAAGTTGGGCAAAGTTGACGGCGCGAAAGCCCGGATCGTTGACGTCGGGCGACAGCGACGCGGTGCGGTTAGTTGGCCCAATGGCGCCGGCGACCCAGCGCTGCTTGCCATCCTCGGCCATGGCGCGATCGCGCGCCGCAACCGCAACATGGGCGGCGGCGAGATTGAGCTCGCGCACGAGGTGGGTTAATTCGTAATCTGCGAGCGCAATCGAGGTCGCGGTAAACGAGTTGGTCTCGACGATGTCGGCGCCGGCGCGAAAGTATTGATAGTGAATGTCCTCGATGGCCCCAGGCTGCGTCAGGCACAAGATGTCCGAGCAGCCCTTGAGGGCAATCGGGTGGCTGGCAAAGCGCGCCCCGGCGTAGTCCTCGTCGGCCAGCCCCAGCTTTTGAATCATCGAACCCATGGCGCCATCGAGCAGCACGATGCGGCGTTCAAAGAGCTCAGCCAGCGCCTCGCCGGATGGTGGGTACGAAACTGCCATAGCCCAAGGACTTACCATTGTTTGGTGCGCTTGGCATCGGGTCCAGGGTCCGTAGGTCGGCGCCACCGCCGCCCTACCGCAGCGTCGTGGGCCGCCGAGCAGCAGCCATCGAATCGCCGCGCGGCTCGCTTCCCAAGCCTGGCGCGTCTCGCTACGATATCGCGATGATTTGCCTAGTGGTTGTGGGGAAGCGTCGCACCCGATGAAACGCGCCATACTCGTCACCCAAGTGTTTTTGGCGGCGCTGATGGGCGCGTGGCTGTTTTGGTATTTAACGGCCGCGGCACAACCGACCACGAAGAAGCGCCCCAAGGGCAAGAATACGCAAGATCTAATCGACCAGGCCGAAAGCCTGCTCGCCGATGAAGGTGGTGGGTTTGCGCCAACTTCGGCTGGGGCGTTGCCCGATGCGGCGCTGCCAGATGCCGCACCGACCGATGCCATGATCGATGCCTTGCCCGACGCGCTTATAGATGCCGCGCCTGCAACCGCGGTGGTCGACGCCGCGGGCGCGCCGGCGCCCGACGTGGCCGCGGCGGCGCCGCAGGCCGCGACGCCACGAACCCGCTTGCCCAAGCGCCAGTCGCGCAAAGAGCGTTTTGCCAGCGGCGCCAACGTGGAGCTCAAAGGCCCCGCGGAGTCGCCGCTCGCTGATCTTGGTGTGCCGCCGGCCGCCGTGCCCGTGGTTGCCGCGGCGGCCACGGCGACGGCCATGGGGTTTTGGCCGTTTTTGATGAAGACGTTGATCGCGCTCATCCAATCCCTGTTTAAGGGGATCGTCGCCGACTATTTTAAGAAAAAAGCCAAGGACGGCCAAAAGGTCAACACCGCGCGCAAGGTTGTAAACTTTTTTGGCCTCAACGTGAGACCGGCCGAGCTCGGCCACATTGCGCTTGGCGCGCTCGTTTATGGTGGCGCCGTCTATTTCACCGCGTTTGGCCTTACCTTGAAGGCCAGCGCCCTGGCCCGGCAAGAGGTGCTGGTCTCGATGTTCTACTTGCTGCGCGCCGGGGTTCGCTACGGCTATGAGCGCAAGTATCAGATCGCAAGCGAATACCGCTTTTGGTTCTCAGGCGGCCTCTTGTGCGTCGGCAGCGCGGTGCTGGGCAATCCGCTGAGCACGGTTGGCTTTGAGCTCAATACCGCCAAAACCGCCGAGGAAAAGTCGCGCATGATCAAGATGAGCGTGCTCATGATCTTCATTGCGCTGGGCCTAGCCACCGTATTTTTTCTGCTCAATCAGGTCTATCCAACCGTGTTTTTTCAGATCGCGACCCTCGCCTGCACGGGCATGGCCCTATCGGACATATTGCCGGTGGAACCCATGACCGGAAAAAAGGTGTGGGACAGCAACAAATGGCTATGGGCGGGCCTCGTTGCCATCGTCGTGCCCGCGTTTATGCTGTTTAACTTCGTCTTGTAATCAGCCGCGGTGCCTAAAACGCGACCTCAATCGAAGTTTCCAGCGTCGTATCGAGACCATTAATCGCAGCGGGTGGTGCGCTGTCGTACGCGACTACGAAGGAGGTCTTAAACGCGACGTCCTTGGTGATCTTGGTCTTGAGGCTAAGCTCCGAGAGCACCCTAATGTCCGCCGGGTCGGCAAGCTTGGGTTGCACGTAGATCGCTTCCGATAGCCTTAGTGCGTCGCCATCGCTCACGCTGGCAACGAGATACGTCGACAAGCGATGGTTGCGTTGGGTGTCGCCGGCATCGATCTCCTCGTCGTCAGCCAGCCGCTCAAATTCAAACATGTAGGCCAGGCCATAGAATGCCTCGACGTGCTTGTGGGCCACGAGATTGAGGCGTGGCCCCGCGCCCGCGAGCGCGCGCGTGGTCAGGCGCCGATAGCGGTCAGCCTCGTGTTGAACAAACGCCTCTGCGGTCAAGCGTTTGGCGAGGGCGCGCCGATAGCGCAGGTGCTCGAAGTGTTTGGCCTCGATCGTTATATCGGGATCGGTCCGATAGATCTTGCCGTAGTCGCCGCGCACGATGGCAAACAGCAAGTTGTCGCCAAATTTATAGGCCACGCGCACCGAGCCGTTGATGACAAACATGCCGGCGCTTCCGGTCTTGAGCTCCAGGCCGCCCTCGGCGGTACCGGACACGCCGTCGGAAATATTCTTCATCTGCGATTGGACGTTGACGATTTGCGCGTGGGCTGTCGACGCGGCGAGCGCGCACGCGGCGACCAGCACGACCAGGTCGAGATGCGGGCGGAAAGGCTTAGACATGGTGAGGCTCCTAGGTGACAAAGTTGGGGCCGCGCTGGCTACGGCGCGGGTTTGCTAGCGGTTATGTGGCGATTGCCGGTATGCGCGGCGAAGCGCCTAAGGTCAACGTCGCCGTGGTAGCTGGGATCGAGTTCGACCCGGTGAATGCTGATGTCGGCGAACCCGACGCTGGCTAACGCCTCTGCGATCGCGTCGGTCGGCCAATAATACCACTCGTATTCGAGGTTGCAGTTTGGATAGCGAATCTTGATGAGGTCGCCAGGCGCGATGGCTGGCGTCAGCTCCGTGGCGTGGATATTCACCGTGGCGATCACATGGGCGCGGTCCTCGGGCAATTCGGCGCCAGGCGCGTGGGTAATCACGCAACGGCCACCGTCCGCGAGGTTCAAAAAGAGGTTGCTCGCGACGCGCCGCAAGGCCTCGACGTCGGCGCAGTATTCAAAAATGAAATTTGACAGCGAGGCGTCAAACGGCTGGGCCGCATAGGCTTGCCTCACGCCGGCATCCGCGACGACGCCGTGCCAGCGCAAGCGTTGAGCGCCGGTGAGCCGGCTGGCAGTTAGCTCGATCATCTTGGCGGCCAAGTCAACCGACGTCACGTGGGCGGCGCCGCGACTAAGCAGATGCAACGAGTACTTTCCCTCGCCACTGGGGAGATCGAGCACGCGCTTGCCGTTGACGTCGCCGAGGTGCTTGAGGCTGCCGTACATGTTCACCCAACGATGATGCGTGTGCACCTCGGTGAGCTTGGCGTAAGCATCCGACGTTTCGTCTTCGCCCCAGGTTTGTACGTCAAAATGCGCGCGCTGCATGAGGATCCTTTGCCTAGCGGGTTGGGGCCATCGGCGTCGTGTTGACCATAAGCGCGCGATCCCAATTGGGTTCGGTTTGAGAAACAGCGGCTTGCAAGGCTAGCCCGATGCCGCTGCTGCCAGTCAGCAACGAGATATCATCGACAAAGCCTTGCTGATGCCCTAATGACTCAAAGTCTGTCTGGCCGATCGTGCCCCACGCTTGGTAGCCACCAATGCCTTCGCCTGGACGGTGCGCCGCCAGCGTGGCCTCAAAATACGCGAGGGCGGCCTCGCGCAAGGGTTCGTCGCCCGTGGCTTGATAGAGGCGATTAAATACGTGGGCGTTGCCCGCGCTGCCGTGACATAGGGCATGGTCGCGCAGGGGGGGAGCGACTTGCGCCGCGCTTGCGCACGCCCGGGCGATTTCGATCGCTTGCTGTCGCCAATCGCTGCGGTTAAACACCTGTGCCGCGCGCAGGATCGTCGCCGAGACGCCGAGGCCGCCATAGCACCAGGCCAGCTGGCTGCCTCCGGCATTCTGCGAGCCGACCTCGATCCAACCCGAGAATCCCGGCGTGCTGTCTTTTTTGCGCGCCCGCAATAGCCAATCCACCACGCTGGTTGCTAGCGACGCGCTCAGATCGGTTGCGAGGCCGCGCGCATGACATTCCGCCGCGAGGGCCGCAACGCCCGGCATGCCATGCGCCAAGCCGAGGTTGTAGTAACCTTCGGGTGCGATTTTTCGTTGCCACTGCGGCAACAACTCGGGCGAGGTCAGCCAGTAGCGTCCACCGAGGTCATCGGTGAGGCTGCGTTTATGCAGCGCTCCGAGCACCTCGGTGACAATTTGCTCGTGCTCGGGCGCGTTTGCCATTTCAAGGCCGATGATGCCGACCCCAACCAGGCCGCTGATGAGATCGTAGTCGGCGTTGGGCATCGCGCGCAGACGCGCCAAAATCAAGGCCGCCGCATCTTCGCCGACCGCGGCGTCGTCGTCGGTGTGCGCCTCCGCCTCTTCGTCGGCCGGTTCAAAAAGTTCGTTGGTAAGATGTGCATGCAGCCACGTTAGCGCCCCAACACCGCTGAACAAGGACGTCGAAAAACCGCGATCCACGATGTTCGCCGCAAAACGTTCCAAGCCATCCGCGACATATGCGGCATCGTCTTCTCGCTGATTGTCCTCGGCCCAGCGATAGGCAGGCAACAAGATATGCCACGGGTGGTCCGTCCCCTTGGTCGCTGCCGACGCTTCGTCGATCGCGTCGGCGCTTTGCCGCACCCCGAGGGCAATATCGTCGATAATGGCGCGCGCCCTCTCGGCGCTCGCCCCGGTCAGTAGTGGACGCCAAGGCGACGCGGCTTTCATACGAAAATGGTAACAGAACAATAGCGGCCTTGCCGAGACACCCAAGGCCGCAATCGGAATTCGCCGTGGGGGCGGATGTATGGGCTGCGCGCACGTCTGCGCGCTAGGAAAACCATGGCGGCTTTGGTATAGCAGCGCCATGGATCGCCAAACCGCCGTGCTTGACTCAATTCTTGAAGCCGTCGGCCAGACGCCGCTGGTGCGCTTGGCACGGGTCGGCAAGGGGCTGCCCGGTGAAATGCTCGCCAAGTGCGAGTTCGTCAGCCCCGGCGGCTCCATCAAGGACCGCATCGGCGTCAAGATGTTGCTCGACGCCGAGGCATCCGGTCGGATTAAGCCTGGCGACACACTTATCGAACCGACATCGGGAAATACCGGCATCGGGCTTGCGATGGCGGCCGCGGTGCGCGGCTATCGCGTCATCATCACCATGCCCGAGAAGATGAGCCAAGAAAAACAAGTGGTGCTCGAGGCCTTGGGCGCTGAAATCATTCGCACGCCGACCGAAGCGGCGTGGGACGCGCCAGAAAGCCACATTAGCGTCGCCAAGCGCCTGCGCGACGCCATTCCCAACGCGTATATCTTGGATCAATACAGCAATCCGTCCAATCCGGGCGCGCACGCCGAGGGCACGGCGCGCGAGATTATTGCGCAGACCGGTGGCAAGCTTGATGCCATCGTGATGACGGCGGGCACCGGCGGCACGATCAGCGGCGTCGCGCGCGTTATCAAAAAAAGAAATCCCAGGCTGTCAGATCATAGGCGTCGATCCCGAAGGCTCGATCTTGGCCGGTCCGGGCGAAATCAAGAGCTATAAGGTGGAGGGCATCGGCTACGATTTTATTCCCGACGTGCTCGATCGCTCGCTCGTCGACCGGTGGATCAAGACCAACGACCGCGATTCCTTTCGCGTCGCGCGCCAGCTCATTCGCCAAGAGGGCATGCTGTGCGGCGGCTCCAGCGGGTCGGCGGTGTGGGCGGCGATGCAGGTCGCCAAAGACATGAAGCCGGGCCAGCGCCTCGTCGTCATCCTGCCCGACAACGTGCGCAATTATCTCAGCAAGCACGTCGACGATCGCTGGATGCGTCAGCAAGGCTTTCTGCGCAGCGATTGGGAGGTCGGCACCGTCGGCGATGTCCTGGCGTCGCTCGGGCGCACCACGTTGCATACGGTCGACGTCGACACCAAGGTTAAGGCAGCGACGGAAATGTTCAAGAAGTACGGCATCTCCCAGCTGCCGGTGCTCGATCAGGGCAAGCTGGTCGGTATTCTCACCGAATCCGATATGCTGCACAGCCTGGTGAATAATCGCATCACTGCCACCACCATTGTCGGCGAGGTGATGGTGCGTCAGGTTTCAACGGTTGCGACTACGGCTAGCTCAAGCGAGCTGCCTCGCATGTTTGAACGCGGCGAGGTCGCGCTCGTGGTCGACCAGCAGCGCAATTTGCTCGGCCTTGTCACCAAGATGGATCTCATCGAGCTGCTCGCCAAGCCAATGGCGTAGACGTCACGTCGAAAGCGTGGCGACAAACGCGCGCAGGGCTTCCCAATAGGCAGCGTCACCGAACAAGTCGTTGTGGCCACCGCCTGGTACGAGCGTGAGCTGCTTGTGCTTGGTTGTCAGCGCCGCAAAATTCGCGCGGGCTTCATCGGGCGAAATGACTTCGTCTTGGGCGCCATGCAAAACGAGTGCAGGCAGTTGCCAGGCAGCGAGCTTAGGCCGCGCATCGAAGGCGGCCGTCTCCGCAGGCGACAGCGCTGGCGGGACGCGCAGCCCACGGCGCGCAATCAGCGCCAGCGGCTCAGCGCCCGCGCTTTCCATGACGATCGCGTCGACCAGCGGCGGCGTGGTGCGGGCGATTTCCGCGACGCAGGCGCCGCCCAAGCTGCGACCCAAGGCGATGAGGCGTCCCGCCGACGTGGCTTGCAGCTTCGCCGCGATCGCGCGCACGGCGAGCGGCGCATCGGTGATGCAATTGCGATAGGTCGAACTGCCCTGGCTGCGGCCATAGCCGCGAAAATCGACGATGACGACGTTGCAGGCTAGCGCGCCCTGATACTGCAAGGCCACGCGATCGTAGTCGGCGACGATTTCGCCGTTGCCGTGAAACACGATGAAGGTCGCCGCAGGCTGCGCGAGCGGATGATGCCACCTGGCGTGAAGCGCCACGCCTTCGGCGACGGGCAACATCAAATCGGTGGCGTTGGCTGGCGTGGAGCTGCCATCTGGGCGCGGGAAAAACAGCCGTTCATTAAACTGCACCGTGTCAAACACCGACGTCATGCGCCAAGCGTACTACGAATTGCTTGGCACCAAGGACAAGAGGCCAATCTCAGGCGTCGAGCCGACGCGAATGGGCGGTCCCCAATACCCCGCGCCTCGGCCGACATACACCGTTGTGCCCTCGCGCTTGTAGAGGCCGGAGAGCAAGCCGTCTTGTTGCGCCGCCGCAAGGAAATGCCAAGGCCACACCTGGCCGCCATGGGTATGCCCGGACAGTTGTAGGTCGAGGTTGCGAAAAATGGCCGACTTGACTTGCTTGGGCTGGTGCGCCAAGAGGAGCCCGGCAATATCGCGCGGCGCACCTCGCATAGCCTTTTTGATATCGGCCCCGTGGCCGGGAAAGGCGCGGGCCATGTGGTCGTCGATGCCGACCACTAAGAACCGCGCGCCTCGTTCTTCCATGATGACGTGCTCGTTGCGCAGCATGCGAATGCCAAGGCGTTCAAATTCGGCAATCCACTCGTCAGCGCCCGAGTAGTACTCGTGGTTGCCAGTAACGCCAAAGATGCCGAGCCGGGCGCGGAGGCCGGCCAGCGGCGCGGTGCGGTCGCCAATAACGGCCACCTGGCCGTCGACCATATCGCCGGTTACAAAAATCAAGTCTGGTGACAGGGCGTTGGTGCGATCGACGACGCGCTGGACGTAGTCGCGGCTGATCGTAAAACCGGCGTGCAAATCGGTAATGTGCGCGATCGTCAGCCCCGCGAGCGCCGCGGGCCAACGATCCAGCGCTATCGTTACGCGTTCGATCACCGGCTCGCCTAGCGCATGCGCAGACCCATACGCCATGCCGCCGGTTACGACCGCAACCGCCGAGGCCCCGGTTGCGCGGGCGAGAAACTCTCGGCGCGCTGGATCGACGGGACCAGCAGGCGACGGGGCAGCGTGCTTGCGCGCGAGTCGGCGACCCACCCATAGCGACAAACGCGCCGAATCCGTTATCAGCAAAAAGGCCGCGGTTAGCCCCACAAAAGCCGTCATGGGAAAGACAAACCAACCTAGCCAGGTGGCGACGTCGCCTAGGCCCAGGGCATTGCTCCACATGGTGAGCGGAAATAAGACATAGCCGCTCCACAGCACCGTCGCGGCGAGGCGGCGCTGCCCGGTTGGCATCGCCGTGTTGCGGATCAGGCGACGCCAAACGAAGTAGTAGAAGGCGCCCTGAATTGTCAGGCTGACCACCGTAAAGAGCACGCGCGACAACATGAGCTGCCCGGGCACCCTAACACCAACGACGTAATAACCAAGGAGCCCGTGGGTGGGTTCGTCGCCCCGGCCAATCCATTACCGCTTTCCGCTCGGCGCGCGATAGGCTAGGGTGGTTGGCGCAATGGAACTCGGTGGGCAGATGCAGCTCGGAGCGTTTACGTTAGAGGAGCTCAGCCTTTTGCTCGCCGTCCTCGAAAGCGGCTCGCTCAGCGTCGTCGCCGAACAGCACGGCGTGAGCACGTCCAAGTTAAGTAAGCTGGTGCGCGCGGTCGAGGACGCGCTCGGCGGCCAGTTGTTTTTGCGCAAGGGCGCGGCGCTCGAAATCACCCCCGCCGCGGTTACGTTTAAGCGCCAGCTCGAGCGCGCGGTGCAAAGTGCCGGTGGGCTCTCGCTCGCCGATCGGCGGACCGATCACCAGCTCGCGGTAGCCTTTGATCCGCTGATCGTCCATGGCATGGCGGCGCTCCCAGGGGCGCTCGGCGTCGATCGGCTGCGCGTCCTTACAATATCGAGCGAATACGCGCGCGAGTTTGCCGATCAATGCACCTACGATGTTGGTTTCTTCTTGGGGCCGGTCACGCCGCCCGCCAACTGGCACAGCGAGTCGGTGGGGCAGGTGACGTTTTCGTTTGTCCGCACCAACGCTGAAAGCCAGGAGCCCCCTCGCTACGTATTTTGGAGCTTGCTGTCGCGGCAAGGCCTGGTGCGGCGGCGCCTCTTGCCGATGCAGTTTCAACCTGGCGCCGGGCCGCAAATTGAAGTGCAGCAGTTTGAGACTCTAAAGGGCCTGCTGCGCGACACCTCGTGCATCGTGTGCCTGCCACATTATTTGCAGCGCGAAGAACTAATTGGCCGCTTTGAGCCGCTCGCCGATGCGGGCCACCCTAGCTTTGATACCAATGTCATCGCCGTCTGCGACGACGAACGCGTCAGCGCCAGCGTATTTGCTGCCCTATGCAGCGACGTCGCGGCCGCCGCGCGGCGTTAGCTTGAAGTAGTTCGGCGCTTTTTTTGCAAGTCGCCTTTTCGCATCCTTGCTACCGCGCCGAACCGATGCAACGCCGTTGCTTAGTTAGCACGGTGCATCTGCCAGATGCGCGGAGCTTTTCGCATCCCAACCTGGGTAATTCTGCTTGGATGTATGCGAGCAGGGGTGCGTTGACGTCCCTACGGTTGACAGGTGTTTGTTTCCCTAGTGGGGCAATTCCAACAGGTATTATAAAAACCACCAGAACAACCAACAGACGGACACTGCCACTTTGTTTGGCCACAAGGTGCAGCCGTCGACCCCCCTGCATACGCGCCGGCGGCCGGGGCAAGCCTCTCGGTTGCGATGGATTTGAATTGGAGTTTGCGATTAATTTTTTTCTTCATTTCGGGCCGCACTCTGTCTCTTAAATTTAAGGTGTTCAATCATTTTTTGATGTCCAGTTAAGAATTGTGATTCAGTTGTCACGTAACTATTTAATTGCTGGTGAGTGTAATCATAAAATTGTTCCAATACTTAATTATTAAGTCTGATTAATCTCTCTCCTTAATTTCGTCCTTCACCTACAAACGAGCGATTTAAATCTGACATAAGTCTAGATTCGGCCATCGCGGGCCTCGGTTCACGACGCGCGGAGGCGGCCAGTTTCGCTTCAGTGGGTACCGAGCGGATGCCGCTGCCGTCGTGTGACGGCGTGGCTTGTTAATTCTAATTCTCACTCATCCTTGCCGGCGGGCCGAACGGTCGCAACGAATGGATACGTTGTGATCGTGGCGATCGACTCATAGACCACGCGCTGCGAATCGCCCGTGACGCGCAGGTCACTCGCGGCAAACGTAGACAGTGTTAGTTCGGGGAATTGGGCCGCTATCGTCGCCAAACAGCGCGCTTGCTCATAACCGTCGGCGACCATTGCAACGTACCCGTTGGCTGCATCGGCACCTTCGCCGTAGCCGACGACCAAGCCTTCGCCTATCCCTACTACAGGCCCTGGTCCAAACGGTGCGGCAAGCGTTGGCGCTTCATAAAAAACAAATTGCTCGCGTCGGTCACCGGTAAATACTAGGTATGGCCGCAAATCGATGGCGGCTTGGCTCGATGCGACCGTCTTCGCTGGCGAACCATAAAAGACGCCAGCATACTGCTCATAGGTTACTTCAGAGCCGATAACGCCAGGCTGTTCGCGCAAGTAGGCGAGGGCGGATGACAGTTGCGCCTGTGGAATCTCGAGGGAGGCGATACCGACGAGCTCCAGAAGTTCATACGTCATCGCGGGGTACTGTGCTACGGCACCATCCAGCACAGCCTGCATCGATTTAGTGGGGAGGTCATCCGCAAATGTAACTAAGCCTGAGTCAACAAAGGCGTAGGTTTGCAAAGGTGGGATGGATTTGTCGAGGTATGTAAACTCGACCATCCTCATGACGCTTGCTCCCACATCGGTCGCGCCGTTGAGCAGCAGGCGAGCGCCAACCGCCGTTGACGCTAGCGCACCAGCACCTTCGACTGTGTAAGCGATATGATCTTCATCTGGCAGCTCCCACACGACGTAGAGTTGGCTCCAATCTACGTGCCCCAAAAAGCCTGCGACGGAAAACTGGTCAAACATAAGCCAGGTCGGCTCGCCTGTCGTATCGGCCTGTGGGACCGCGGCGGCGATTTCTGCGCGCGCGCGGTCGATGATTGCATCTCGATCGACCGTAAGCACATCAGGCACGGCTGGGTAAGGGTCCGCGTCCATATCGTCAGGTAGTGTTTGATCGCCGCATGCCGTGGTCAGCATGGCGGTTACGATAAGCAGGGTGGAAACTTGCCACCAGTGCACGCGGTGGCGTGTGGCGAGTGCGATTGAGGATGAAGGTGCTCTGGTGTTTTGATTTGTCATAGTGGCCTCCAAAGCAATGGGCGTGCCATCCTGCGCTGTGTGGTTTTCCTCGGTGAACGCCTCAATTGCCGTTTTGATCTCTCGAAAAAGTGGTAGCGCCATCAGATTTCTGAGACGGCATTTTTGTATTGTTGAAATCGGTGTGGGTGAGAAACAACTTCACGCAGTAAAACCACTGTCCTTACCGCGTTGCTTGATGAACTCCGCGCGCGTTCGACGTGCGCCGAGCATGGTCGCAACCAACAAGTGGTCACTCTGGTTGTCTTGATGCGACTAGACTCGGTTGCGTCACGCAAACGTTTCTACGCGCGTGCATTTAGGTTTCTTGGTTCAAGTTTACAAAAGCGATCAACCTGGGCGCGGCAATCGGGTTCGCAGCTTTGTGCGCTGACTTCGCCGCCGCCGCGCGGCGGTAGCGGTCGGTTCATTTATTGGCCTTGCCAAGCAGCTTAACTACACCGGGCACAGCTGGTGGGTCGGCCCACAAGGGCTGTGGCTATCGCAGCCAGCGTATTCCCGGTGGGTATCGGGGGGGCAAATCCATCTGGTAGGGCCACACGGCGAACAAGTCGACTGACCACCCCCGGCGGTGTAGCCAGCGCCAGCGACCGGTGCAAGCATCTCGATGGTGACGGATTTGAATTTAAGTTTTCGAATATTTGTTTTCTTCATTTCGGGTCGCACCCTGTCTCATGAAATTAAGGTGTTCAACCATTTTTTGATATCCAGTTAAGAATAGTGATTCAATTGTCACCTAACTGTTTGATTACTGGTGAGTTGAATCGGAGTATTTGCTCCAATACTTAATTACTAAGTTCGATTTTCTATAAACCTTAAGTCGCTCTTGGCGCGTAATTGGCGAAAGAGCCGCAAATTAAATCTGACATACGTCAGCTTCGCCTCGCGCCATCAACGATTTTCGACACGCCGGCGCCAATTTTAGACCCCTCGTCGCCGACTCGTTTTGCAACCCAGAGCCCCGTCTCCTAAGGAGCGAAGCGAGTCAGACGCGCCCCGATCACGGAACGTCGTGCCAGCTTAGTTGCCGAAGGCCTCGAATCCCTTTGTTTTGTGCTTGCACAAAACGGCTGCGCCTCAGCGCAGCCCGCCCGTGGTCGACGCACGGCCTTCTAGTCATTGGCCCCGTGATGGACGACCGTGACGGATTCGTTGCCGAAGGCCTCGAATCCCTTTGTTTGGTGCTAGCTAGCACCAAACCGCTGCGCTAAAGCGCAGCGTTCCCGCTCCTAAGGAGCGAAGCGACTTAGAGCGGGAAAAGGGATTCGAACCCTCGACGTCAACCTTGGCAAGGTTGCACTCTACCACTGAGTTATTCCCGCAGTTTGTAGGCATAGGCTTGTAGCGCTCGGCACGGCCTGGTGTCAAGCCGCACCCTGCGAATTTCAGCGCCGCGGAGCTGGCGAAAGGGCATCGCCGCCGCCCGAAGTTTGCTACGGTGAGAGCCATATATGTGTGGCATCGTTGGATACGTTGGGACACGGCAGGCAACGCCGTTACTAGTCAATGGCTTGCGCAAGCTCGAATACCGAGGCTACGACTCCGCGGGGGTAGCGGTCTGGCATGACGGTAAGACCCATGTGGTGCGCTGCCGCGGCAAGCTGGCAAATCTCGAAGCGCGGCTCGCCACGGAACCCGCGCCAGGATGCACCGGCATCGGCCACACCCGGTGGGCCACCCATGGCCGTCCGTCTGATGAGAACGCGCACCCGCATCGGGTTGGTTCGATCAGCGTGGTGCACAACGGCATCATCGAGAACCACACCGCGCTGCGCGCCGAGCTCATGGCGGCTGGTGCAGTCTTTACCTCGGAAACCGACACGGAAATTGTCGCGCACTTAGTCGATCGCGCGCTGGCGGGAGGCGCGCCCGATCTTGAGGTCGCGGTGCGCCGGGCGCTGGCGCAAGTTCGCGGCGCCTACGCCTTAGTTGTCATGAACGAAAAAGATCCCTCCACGCTCGTCGCGGCCAAGAACGCCTCGCCGATGGTGGTGGGCCTAGGCGAGGGCGAGAATTTTATCGCCTCGGACGTCACGGCCATACTCAGCGAAACCCGCCGCATTTTGTTCATCGAAGAGGACGAGATCGTCGTGGTGCGCGCCGACAGCGTGCGCATCACCGATCTGGCCGGCAATGCTAAAACGCGCGAACCCAAGACCATTACCTGGAGCGCGATGCAGGCCGAGAAATCTGGCTACAAGCATTTCATGCTCAAAGAGATCCACGAGCAGCCAAACTCCGTTTCCGACACGCTGGTTGGTCGCGTCGATCTTGAGCGCGCCGACGTCTCGCTCGATGGCGTCGAACTCGACGTTGCCGGCATCAAGCGCATTATCTTTGTAGCCTGCGGCACCTCGTATCACGCCTCCATGGTGGGCGAGTTCATGATTGAATCCTTGGCGCGCCTGCCGGTCGAGGTCGAGCTGGCCTCCGAGTTTCGCTATCGCGACCCAATCGTTGGCCCCGGCGACCTCGTCATCGCGGTCAGCCAGTCCGGCGAGACCGCCGACACCATGGGCGCCGTGCGCGAGGCCAAGGCTAAAGGCGCCAAGGTGCTCGCGGTCTCCAACGTGCTCGAATCGTCGATCCCACGCTTGGCCGACTACGCGTTTTACACCCACGCCGGGCCAGAAATTGGCGTCGCCTCAACCAAGGCCTTTACCACCCAATTAATCGCGATGTTCTTGTTGGCCGTGCATCTCGGCAGGCGCACGGGGGCCCTTTCGGTGGCTCGCGCTGGTGAATTACTAAAACACTTGATCGAAATCCCCGGCAAAATGTCGGAGATCGTCGCCGACACCTCGGGCATTCAAGCCTTGGCTCGCCAGTACGGCAATGCTAAGGGCTGCCTGTTTCTTGGCCGCGGCGCGCAGTATCCGATCGCGCTCGAGGGCGCGCTCAAGCTCAAGGAGATCAGCTACATTCACGCCGAAGGCTATGCGGCTGGCGAGATGAAGCATGGCCCGATTGCGCTCATCGACGAGCACCTGCCAGTTGTCGTGCTGGTGCCCAAGAACGCGCTCTACGACAAGGTGGTGTCAAACCTCACCGAGGTGCGGGCGCGGCAAGGCAAGGTGATTGCCATCGCCACGCGGGGCGACACGGAAATCGCCGCGCAGACCGACGCCGTTATCTTCATTCCGGCGACGGATCCGGAATTGGTGCCCATCTTGTCGGTGGTGCCGTTGCAGCTGCTTTCGTATTACGTCGCCGATTTCAAAGGCACCGACGTCGACCAGCCGCGCAACCTCGCCAAGAGTGTCACCGTTGAGTAAGCGCCGCGCAACCGCCGCTGCTACTACCACCACACGCAAGCTGACGCATCTAAATGCGGCAGCCGAGGTGCACATGGTGGCGGTTGATGCCAAGGCCGAAACCCTACGCACCGCCACCGCCAGCGGCGTGGTGACCATGCGCGCCACCACCGTGGCCGCGCTGCGCGCCGGCACGCTCAAAAAAGGCGACGCGCTGGCGGTCGCACGCATCGCGGGGATTAACGGCGCCAAGCGCGCGGCTGATTTAATTCCGTTGTGCCATCCGCTCCGCCTCACCGGCATCGAGGTAGCGCTCGCCTTGCGCCCACGCGCGGTGGCGATCTCGGCGACCGTCCGCGCCTTTGATCGAACCGGCGTCGAGATGGAGGCCTTGGCCGCGGTCAGCGCCGCCGCGCTAACCATCTACGACATGTGCAAGAGCGTCGATAAGGACATGACGATTGCGAGCATCGCCGTCGACCATAAGGCTGGCGGGCGCTCGGGCACCTACCGTCGCGCCAGCGCGAGTGCGGCGCAAACGACTAAGCGACCACCAGCACGCCGGCCTGCACGGTGACACCTGAGATTGTGCCAGCCACCTTGGCAACTTCGTCGGCCCGCTCCGCGAGTGCCACCTTGTGTTCGGCCAGCAGGCCGCAGACGCGGCGCTTGAAGCGCATCGATTCTTCTTCGGGACGTACCAGCGCATCAATGAGTTGAGCTTGACCGAGTGCCAGGCCGTGTTCGGCGAGGGCATCCGCCGCCGCGACGCGCACGTTTTCGTCAAAATCGCGTAGGTAAGGCACAACGCGTTGGCAGGCTGCCGTGGCGCCGTCGGCCTTCCATTCGGCGAGCCACCCGAGCAGGTCAAGCCGACGCTGGGGATCGCGCGTGTAGCCAGGCTTTTCGCTGGCAAGCACCTCATCGATAATTTCCATCACCCGCGGGCCGGTGGCCGCGCGCTGCACCACGCGCAGCGGCAGAGATAGCCCGAGCGACGTTTTCATATAGGTGCGAATGGCATCCAGACCGGGCTCGCCTTTTTCCACCAGCGTGTCGATGACCCACGGCTTCTCAATTTCGTCATCTGCCGTCATGTGAGTTGTGACGCCGAGGCGCTTGCAGAGCCCGACGAGCGCCGCGGGCGAGCCGTCGGTGGCGAGCTTGTTAAGCGCGTCAAAGCGGTCGAGGTGCTGCGCGAACTTATTGATCGCTTTTTCGATCGTGCGATCAAGCGATTTCTCTTTGGAGAACAAGCCAAATACCATGGCGTTGTCTTACACCCCCGCCGGGCCGGTGAGAAGTGGCTGGAAGCGGCCAAACTCGGCGATCCCAGCCCGATCGGCGGGCCGCCGGCAGCCCGGCGCCTTTTGCCGAGCGGGGCTGCGTGCCGGATGCGGCGCTGTGATAAACACCGGTCATGGCGAAGATCGACCAGGTCCGCAACATCGGCGTCGCGGCCCATATTGATGCCGGCAAGACCACGGTGTCGGAACGGTTCTTGTATTTCTCGGGCCGCATCCACAAGGCCGGCGAGGTGCACGATGGCGCCACCCAGATGGACTGGATGGAGCAGGAGCGCGAGCGCGGCATCACGATCACCGCGGCCGCGACCACGTTCGAGTGGAAGAAGCACGAGATCCATCTCATCGACACGCCGGGTCACGTCGACTTCACGATCGAAGTCGAGCGCTCGTTGCGCGTGCTCGACGGCGCGGTCATCGTCTTTTGTGCGGTCGCCGGCGTGCAGACGCAAACCGAGACGGTGTGGAGGCAGGCCAACAAATTTCGCGTCCCGCGCCTCGCCTTTATCAATAAGATCGATCGCATCGGCGCGTCGTTTGTCGACGTGGTGGCGCAGTTGCGCGAGCGACTGGGTGCGCACGCCGTGCCAATTCAACTACCCATTGGCCTCGAAGATGAGTTCGAAGGCATCATCGATCTCATGACGATGAAGGCGCTCTATTTTACCGGCAGCCTGGATGACCCGCCAGAAGAGCGGGCGATTCCCGAGGGGATGGCCGCCGAGGCCGCCGCCGCGCGTGACCAAATGGTCGCGGGCATCGCCGACGTCGACGACGCGATTGCCGAGGCCTATCTCGAAGGCCGCGACATCCCGACCGACGAGCTAAAGGCGGCGCTGCGCAAAGCCACCATCGCGGTCAAGGCGGTACCGGTGCTCACCGGCACGGCGCTGCGCAACAAGGGCATCCACCCGCTGCTCGACGCGGTCATCGCCTATCTACCATCGCCCGCCGACGTGCCACCGGTGCACGGCGTCGATCCGCGCGACACCAGCAAAGAGGTCGTCCGCGCGCCCAAGAACAACGAGCCGGTGGCGGCGCTAGCATTTAAGATCGCCATGGACGAAGGGCG
The DNA here is from genome assembly GCA_016716835.1 of Myxococcales bacterium. Classification (NCBI taxonomy): domain Bacteria; kingdom Pseudomonadati; phylum Myxococcota; class Myxococcia; order Myxococcales; species Myxococcales bacterium. Next base: position 314,663 of record JADJUW010000001.1, read on the forward strand.
CAAGGTCGTATTCTTGCGGCTATTTTCCGGCACCATCGAAGCAGGCGATGACTTGCTCAATGTTCGCACCGGGAAGAAAGAAAAGGTCGCGCGGCTATTTCGCCTGCACGCGGATAAGCGCGAACGGGTGGAGAAGGCATTTGCCGGTGAAATTGTCGCGGTCGCGGGCTTTAAAGACGCCACCACCGGCGACACCATGTGCGATCCGGCTAATCCAGTCTTGCTCGAGCGCATCGATACCTACGAGCCGGTGATTTCGCAGGCCATCGAGGCGGAAAACGCCTCGGCCAAGGAGCGCCTCGATTTTGCGCTCGCCAAGATGGTCGACGAAGATCCAACCTTTCGCGTCAAGGAAGACGCGGACACCGGCCAAACCCTCATCTCGGGCATGGGCGAGCTACACCTTGAGATTATCTGCGATCGCATGAAGCGCGAGTACGGCGTGCAGGCGCGCGCCGGCAAGCCGCAGGTAGTGTTTCGCGAAACCGTGCTCGGGCAGGGCGAAGGCGACGCCATCTTCGAGCGCGATCTCAAAGACGCCATCTACGGCGAGGTGCGCTGCAAAGTGGCGGCGCGGCCGCGTGGCGCGGGCATCAGCGTGCGTGGGGCGCTGCCGCCGACGCCGGTGATTGCGGATGCCGTGGTGAACGCCGCCATGCAAGGCTTGCGCGATGCGGCTAGCAGCGGCCCCGATGGCTTTCCGCTAGAAGACGTCGAGGTGACGTTAACCCACGTCGGCGTGCGCGAAGGCGCCAATGGCGAAATTGGCGCGCGCGCTGCCGCGAGCGAGGCCTGCCGCAAGGCGGTCAAGGCCGCGTCGCCAACGCGCCTTGAGCCCATCATGGCGGTCGAGGTCACGTGCGACGATGCCTACGTTGGCGCCGTGATCGGCGACCTGCAGCAACGCCGCGGCCAGGTGCAAGAGGTCAACACGCGCGGCAACAAGCAGGAGCTCAAGGCCAAGGTCGCGCTGCGCAACATGTTTGGCTACTCGACCAAGCTGCGCAGCATGTCCGAAGGTCGCGGCGAATTTGTCATGAAGTTCCTCGGCTACGACACGCTGGATGCGCTGTAGTCCACCTTCTATAACTACCTAGCGAACTGCGGTCGAGGGGCTCAAAAAACTCGCGCGCGCATGTAGGTGCCGCGACGATGTGTGGGTGACGCGCGCCGCTATCGTTTCCAAATCTATCCCCGCGGCAACGCCCGCTGCGCCCAAGCGCACCCGGCGCGCGGCTGCTGACGCCAAGGCCGATGCGATCGCGCCAGCACCTGCCACGTTCGAGCCGGCCTCACCGATCATCAAGTGGGTCGGCGGCAAGGCGCGACTGCTCGACGTCATTGCGCGCAAGCTGCCTAAGACCATTGGCCACTACTTCGAACCCTTTTCCGGCGGCGCGGCGGTGTTTTTCTCGCTCGCTCCGGCGCGCGCGACGCTCGCTGATCAAAACCCCGATCTCATCGCGATGTATCAAGGCGTCGCCGACGATGTCGAGCGCGTGATCTGGTGGCTCGGCAAATTTCACCGCGCCCACGACGAGGCGCACTACTACGAATTTCGCGCCGCGTGGAATAAGGCGCGCCACACCTGGGAGCTGGCTCGCCGTGCGGCGGGCTTTATCTATCTCAACAAGACTTGCTACAACGGGCTATGGCGGGTTAACCGCGCCGGGCACTACAACGTGCCAATGGGCCGCTATGCCAACCCAACTATTTGCGCCGCCGAGCCGCTGCGCCGCGCCGCCCGCCGCCTCGCGGGTACCAAGCTGCTGGTGGCCGATTTCGCGACCACCGTTGAGGGAGCCGGTCGTGGCGACGTCGTCTATTTTGATCCGCCGTACGTGCCGCTGACGCCGAGCGCCAACTTTACGTCCTACACCAAGGACGAGTTTGGCTATGAGGCGCAAGCCCGGCTCGCCGACGTCGCGCGCGATCTAAAGCGCCGCGGCGCGACGGTGATTCTCTCCAACAGCGATGCGCCGCTGGTGCACGAACTGTACCGAGATTTTTCTATCGAGCGCGTGCTTTGCAATCGCGCGGTCAACAGCAATGCCGCCAAGCGCGGGGCCATTTTTGAAGTGATTATTTCGTAACGCTACGCCAGCGACGTGGTCGTCAGGTAGTGCTTGGTGGTCGCGTCGAAATCGACCAAGACGCCCGCGGCATCGGCGGCGCGCGCAATGCGAATCAGATCATGCTTGTTGCCAGCCACGACCATGCGCGCTTCGACGTTTTCGACGCCCGAGGCCGCCATAAACTGGCGCGCCTTGGCGACGTTTTTGAAACCGAGCAAGAGCGTCATATTTTCGCCGGTCTTGGCAAACAGCGGCACGCGGCCGTCGGCGTCTTGGTCGGGCAGCTCACCATTGTTGTCGGCGAGCAAAACCCAAAGCCCTTCGAAGGCCACCGTGGCGGGCGTGTTGCTCGCTGGCGGAGGCTGCGTGGGACGACGATCTGATGCAAATCGGGAACTTGGATACATATTGGATTGCCCGCTTAGTCGTCGTTTTTAAGCGCGGTGTCAAGAACAAAGCTTCGCTCCGGCTGCAAATTTCTCGAAAACCGCAGCGGGTATCCGGCTGAACCACGGCGGGATTGCGGTTGACGCGCGGCCCTGCTCGCAGCATGGTGCAGACGATGCGTAGGGTCTCGTTGCCGGTTGTCACGGCCGCGCCACAAATGGCGGCGCGGCAGGCATATGCAGACGCGATCGATCCCAACGAAGCGACGGGCGCGCTGCGCGACGCCGAGGCGCGCTCGATCACCTATGTGCGGATCTCGGTGACCGATCGCTGCAACTATCGATGCGGTTACTGCATGCCAAAAGATGCCGCTACGCCTTCAGCCTTTGCGGCGCGCGCGGACCTTCTGCAATTCGAAGAGATTGCGACGCTGGTTACAACCTTTGCCGCCATGGGCGTCACCAAGATTCGCCTGACTGGCGGCGAGCCCTTGGTAAGGGCTGACATCGAGCAACTCGTCGCCATGCTGGCACCATTGGTGCCGCGCGTGGTCATGACGACCAACGGTCACTTGCTAGCGCAAAAAGCCTCGGCGCTGGCGGCGGCGGGCTTGCGTGGCGTTAATGTTTCGCTCGACACGCTCGACCCGGTAGCATTTGCCGAGGTCACCGGCGGCGGCGATGTCGCGGCCGTCATCGCTGGCATCGATGCCGCGCTTGCCGCGGGCCTCACCGTAAAACTCAACGCCGTGCTCGATAGCCCGGCGCGCCTGGCGGAGGCCGCTGACCTCTGCGAATTCGCGTGGGAGCGCGGCATTTCGCCGCGGTTTATCGAAAAAATGCCGCTGTCGGCTGGCGCCTTCGTAACCTCGGCGCCGTTTGTCTCGGCGGCTGGGCTGCGTCAGCAGCTTACCGCCGCCTTTGGCAAATTAGAGCCGCAGACCCCACGCCTCGGCGACGATGGCCCCGCGCGTTATTGGCAGATGGCGAGCTCGCCGACGCACGCGTTTGGCGTGATTTCGGCCATTAGCGACCATTTCTGCGCGACGTGCAATCGCGTTCGCGTCACCGCAACGGGGGCGCTGCACACCTGTCTTGGCTACGACGACGCCGTCGATTTGCGCGCGCTCTTGCGTGGAGGTGATCCCGCCTTGGTGCGGCGGGCCATTCATGCCGCAGTGGCCCAGAAGCGCGTTGGGCACATATTTGGCGACGACGGCACCGGCGGGCCCCAAAAACACATGATCGCCATGGGTGGCTGAGGCCGCCCGCCCAGCGCGACTGGCCTAGGAATGGCGCTCGATTGTGCTACATTCTAACCAGGCGTACTTATGACAAAAATTATCCTTTCCATTGTCGCGGTCATCGGCGCTGTGGGGTTTTTGTTTCTGTCGTCAAGCAGCAGCGCGTCGCACTACAAGATGGTCAACCAGCTAATGGATGACCCTTCACCATTTGTCGGCAAGACGCTGCGGGTGCACGGTCATGTCACCGAAGGCAGCATCAAGGAAGAGGTGCGCGGGCAAGACTGGACGCGCACCTTCGAGTTGCACGCCGGCGGCAAGACCATTGCCATCTCGCATGTGGGGCCGGCGCCCGATACGTTTCGCGACGGCTCCGAGGTCGTCGCGCTCGGTAAGCTAACTAAGCGTGGCGACAAGTTTGTCCTCGACGCGGTCGAACTCAGCGCCAAATGCCCCTCCAAGTACGAGGGCGCCGCGACCAACAAACAAAAATCACCCTTAATGCAATGGTCGACGCCGGCCACCGTGCCAACCGCGGCGGCTGCACCTGCCCCCGCAGCTAGCGCGGCGGCGACGCCCCCGGCTCCTGGTTACTAACCCGCACGAAAGCCACCGTCATGGAACCCTCGCAAACGGCCTCATCGCCGGTCGCCGTCGTCGGCACGATCGTCTTGCTGCTCGCCTTTGTCGTCGCGGCCTGGAGCGCGGGCGCTGGCATTGTCGGCAACATCCGCAAGGATCGCCGCCTCGTCATCAGTTCGGTCTACGGCCTGTACGGCTTTACCGCGCTGGCCGCGTTGGCCTCCGCGCTCATCATTTATGCGTTTGTCACCCACGACTACAGCATTCGCTACGTCGCGCTCACCAGCGATACCTCGATGCCGCTTTGGTACAAGATCACCGCGTTTTGGGGCGGGCTCGACGGCTCGCTGCTGTTTTGGGTGCTCGTGCTGGGCCTGTTTTCCGCCATCGCCGTGCGCATGAACTATCAGCAACACCGCGACATGATCGGGTATGTCGTCGCGACCATCATGGTGGTGCAGCTGTTTTTCATGGCGCTACTGGTGTTCTCGAAAAACCCTTTCGCCACCTATCTGACGCAGGTGCCCATCGATGGCGAGGGGCTCAATCCGCTGCTGCAAAACTACTGGATGGTCATCCATCCGCCGACGCTCTACATCGGCTACGTCGCGGCGACCATTCCCTTTGCCTTTGCCATCGCGGCCCTGGCCTCGGGCCGGCTCGATGACGCGTGGATTCGCTCGGTTCGGTCGTGGATGCTGGTTTGCTTCTTCTTCCTCTCGCTCGGCCTGGTGCTCGGCGGGCGGTGGGCCTATGAGGAGCTAGGGTGGGGCGGCTATTGGGCGTGGGACCCGGTGGAAAATGCCGGCTTCATCCCGTGGTTCACGGCGACCGCATTTCTTCATAGCGCGATCATTCAAGAGCAGCGCGGCATGCTCAAGGGGTGGAATCTCATCCTCGTGATCGCGACGTTTTTCCTGACGATTATGGGGACGTTTTGGACCCGCAGCGGCGTCGTGCAATCGGTGCACGCGTTTGGCGAAGACAACACCATGGCGCTGCAGTTTGTGCTGTTCATGGCGCTTATTTTGGTGGTGTCACTTGGCCTGGTGATTTACCGCAACCCGCGGCTGGCCGCCAAGCATCGGCTCGAATCCTACGCCTCGCGCGAGTTCGCCTTTTTGCTCAACAACTGGGTGCTCTTGGCCTGCGCCGCGTTTGTCATTTTTGCCACCATGTGGCCGACGCTGACCGAGGCGTATTTCGGCGAGCGCACAACGGTGGGCATTCCGTTTTTCAACAAGGGCATGGCGCCGCTCGGCATCGCGCTGCTGGTACTGGCAGGGGTCGCGCCGCTGCTCGCCTGGCGCAAGACCTCGCGCTCGCGGGTGTTTTCGCTGTTTGCGACGCCAGTTGGAGCGACCATCGTGGCGACGTTGGCCATGGCTATCTTCGTGCCCTATGCGCGCCACCTCACCGAGTACACCTTTGACTTGTCCGCGGCGCATCGACGGGGCCTCTCGTTTTTGCCGCAGCAATGGGTGCTCGGCCTGCCGCTAGTGCTTTTAACTATCGCGGCAATCGTGTTTACGACGGCGAGCATTTTCCAAGAGTTCTGGCGCGGTACACGGGCGCGCTCGGCGAAGACCGGGCAAGACCCGTTCTCGTCGCTGCTTGGACTCATCCTCGGCAAGCGCCGCAAATACGGCGGCTACATCGTGCACCTCGGCATCGTCGTGCTGTTCGTGGGCTTTATCGGCAAGAACTACGACACCGATAAGAATTTCAGCATCAATGCGCCGGATGCCAAGCCAGCCGTCGATGGCCGCGCCCAAGGCGAGGCCTGGTTCGAAATGAAGGGGTATCGCTTTCACTACGAAGCGCTGCGCGAAGAGTTTGACGCGCGCAAGAAGTCGACCACTGCGCGGGTTTCGGTGTGGCGTGATGGCAAAAAGCTCGAAACGCTCGAGCCCGCGCAATGGAATTTCTTTAAGGGCGGCCAAATGACCACCGAGGTCGCGATTCACGAGCAAATGTCGGAAGACGTCTACCTCGTCCTCACCGGCTTTAAGGGCCAGCTCGCCAGCTTCAAGGTTTACATTAATCCGCTGGTCAACTGGGTGTGGATCGGCTTTGTACTGTTTGCGTTTGGCTGCTTCGTTTGCATGATTCCGCAGCGCATCGTCGATTTGGCGACGGCGCGGCCGGTAACGCGAACCAACAAGGTCGTCGATGCCGTCGCGGTCGTGCTGACGTTTCTCGGGGTGACGCTGACGTGCCTGCAGGTCGGCCTGGCCCAGCCGGCGGCGGTCCGCGAGCACGATTCGCAGCTCACCAATGCGCCGGCGCACATGGAAGGCGCCTCGGATAAATTCCGCCCCGATGCGCCCGAGGTGCCGCCTGCCATGCGGCCCGTGGCGGCCGACGTTATGAAGCAGCTGGTGTGCATGTGCGGCGGCTGCAAGCGCGAAAATATTCACGATTGCAAGTGCAGCTTTGCCGCCGATGAGCGCAAGAAGGTGCTCGCGATCTTGGCGACGCAAGACGTCTCGACGCCCGCGGGACGCAGCCAGGCGATCACCAACGTGCGCGCGGCGTTTAAGCGCGAGTACGGCAGCGAGCAAGTGTTTGTCACGCCGACCAGCGCCTTGCCGTGGATGGTCCCATATGTCGCCATTGTCGTCGGCTTGGGCCTGCTGTTCATGGTGGGGCGCAAGTGGCGCACGCCGCCGCGTTCGTCGACACCAGTCGTCGCGCAGGCCGATGCCGCTGACGGCGACGCCGCAGCCGCCAAGCGAGCCAAAGACGAGGCGATGAAGCAACGCCTCAATGACGAGCTAGAGGATCTCGATGGCTAAAGGGGCCTGGTCCTACCGGCGCTACGCTACGTTAGGCGCCCTGGCGTTGGGTTGGGTGTTCGTGCTGGCGCAGCATAATTTCCGCTTCACGCCCTCGGCGGTCATGCTCGGACTGGCTTGGCTTTGCCTGGTATGGTCGATCCAAACCGTCTGGGCCATGGCGGACGCCGCGGCGTCGCCAACCGATCGCGCAAGTTGGTGGCGGCACAAGACCCCCAAGCAAGAGCTTAAACTGCAAAAGGCGTCGCTGCTGCGTGCCCTCAAAGAGATCGAATTTGATCGCGATACCGGCAAGCTCTCGGCGCAGGATGCCGAATCGTTGGCCGCCACGTATCGCCAAGATGCCATCGAAGTCATGCGGCAGCTCGACGCCTTGGATGCCTCGGCCGATGCCTCGGTGCATGGCGAGATTAAGGCCGAGCTCGCGCGCCGGAGGGCAGCGGCGGGCAAGGGCACGAGCGGCAAGAAGGCGGCGTCAACATGATGCGCGCGGTGCTGCGCGCATGCGCGTGTTTGCTGCTCTTTGCCACCGCCTCGCCAGCAACGGCGCAAATGGCAGGCGCCGTTGGCATCCCGTTGCCAGACAGCACGCTGCCGGCGTCGTCGGTTACCGTGCGCGTGGTCAACGGCCCGGCCATGGGCGCGGTCGCTGGCGTTTCGGTGCGGCTGCAAAATGATGGCCAACTGCGAGAAACCAAAACCGACTCGGAAGGGCGCGCCGTCTTTACCGGCCTGCGCGCCGGCACCAGCGCGCTAGCGATCATCACGGGCGCAGCCGGCGGCGACGTTGCGTCGCAGCCCTTTGCCATCGCCGCGCAAGGCGGCACGCGCATCTTGCTATCACCAGTGCCGATGGGCGGCGCGTCGGCGGCTGCACCAGCGCCCGGGTCTTCCATGGACGCGCCCGTGCAACCGACTAGCGGCGCCATGCCCTACCCGCGCGAGATGAGCGGGCAGGCGCGGACGATGGAAGGCGAACCTGGCGGTTCGCTCACCGTACGACTCCTGCACGACAGCCTGACCGATCCTGTCGCGGGCGGCACGGTCTCCTTGGTCGGATATCACGCGGACGGCTCAGTTACGTTTAAACGGCAAATCGCAGATGCACAGGGACAAGCTCGCTTTGATGGGCTTAGCCGTGACGGTCGCGTCGCCTACTACGCGATGGTGGCGCTCCCGCGCGACAGCGTTGGCGACATCATCGTCGATCGCGTTGCGGGTGGCCCCGTGCTGCTCGCACCCGAGTTTGGCGCGCGCATGATCTTGTCTGGCGCATTTCGAAAAAGCACCGAACCGCCGATCGACGACACGTTGTGGCTGGCTGCCAAGCCGGCCGTTGCGCCAACACCAGGGCAAGTTGCGGTGACCGTGCGCGGGGAGGCGGTGCGCGAGGTAGCGTTGATCGACGCGGCGACCGCGCAAGTCGTCGCAACCCAGGCGACGCAGGCGTCGGGCACCGAACTCATGACGGCCCAATTCGCCGGCGTTGCAGATGGCGTCGTCTATTACGCCCAGACCACCACCAACGACGGCACCCCCTATCGCTCGGCGCCGTTTTTGGCCGTTGCGGGCCGCGGGGTCGGCATCGAAGTCCTCGCGACGCCGCCGCTGCGCTTTCGCTTTCACATTGTCGCCGCTGGCATTGAGGACAAGCAGGTCGGCCTGCAGGGTGAATTTACGTTTTACAACTTGTCCTGGGCGCCGCTGGCAATGGGCGTTGATGGCTTTGTCTTGCAGACACCGGTCGGCTCGCGTGGCAATTTGCTGATGGAGGGCGAAGAGATGTCCGGCATCGCCACGCCGGTGGGCAACGGCTTTGCGTTGCGGCGCCCGCTGCCGCCGATGCTGACCTCGTTTCAAGGCGGCTTTTCGCTGCCGCACGAGCACGGCGTCATGGCGTTTGCCTGGCCGCTGCCGCACGGCGCGGTCGATAGCTCGTTTTTGATGGTGCAGCTCGGTGACGCGACGCTCGAGGTGCCCGCGGGCACGCGCGTCGATCAGCGCACCGCGCAGGACGGCACGAAGCTCAGCGTGGTCAGCGATATTCAAATCATGCCTGGGCAAAGCATGGTGCTCAAGATGCGCGGCTTGCCGATCGCGCCGGTGTGGCGAACGTGGTTGCCGACGATGGCGGGGCTGATGGTGCTGCTTATTTTCATCGGTACGGCATTTTTGGGCTATCGCGGCGTCAAGGCAGGGCCAACGATAGCGCCGCCTCAGGCGCGGGACGCGGAAATCGACGCGCTGTACGCGAGGCTCGCTGCCCTGCCAGAAGACGACGCATCCGCTGAGCAGCGCGAGCAGCTGGTCGCCGAGCTCGCGGATCTGCTTGCCCACCGTGATGCATGAGCGCCGTCGCCATCACCCGCGTAGAACTGTCAGGCGTGTGCAAGCGCTATGGCAACGTGCGCGCGCTGATGCCACTGACGGCGCAGTTTGACGCTGGCGACGTGGTTGGCGTGGTCGGCGAAAACGGCGCCGGCAAGTCGACGTTGCTCGGCCTGCTCGCGGGCCTCGTGCGCAGCGACGCCGGCGAGATAGCCTGCTGGGCGGGCACCGCGCGTCTCTCATCGCGCGAGACGCGAGGCGCGGTTGGGCTGGTGGCCCACGCGTCGCTGCTATATGCCGAGCTATCGGCGATGGAAAACGTACGTTTCTTTCTGCGCCTTTACGGCCAGCAAGCCTCCGACGCCGCCTGCGCAGCGCTGCTAACGCGCGTGGGGCTACACGCCGAGGCGTGGCATCGGCCGGTGGCGACCTATTCGCGCGGCATGACCCAGCGCGCCTCGCTCGCCCGTGCCTTGGCCCACGCGCCCTCGCTCGTCGTGCTCGACGAGCCATTTGCTGGCCTCGATAAGGCGGGGACGTCGCGCCTTATCGACGTCGTCGGCGAGCTGCGCGCGCAGGGCGCCATCGTCGTCGTGGTCAGCCACGACACCGCGCCGCTGGCCGCCGTCGCGACGCGGCTGATCGCGCTGCATCGCGGCCGCCTGGTCGCGTCGCGGCCGACGCCGTGCACGCAGGCACAAATCGACGAGCTGTATCTCACGCGCGCGCCACAGGAGCTGGCCTCGTGACCGCCGCCCGCGTCGTGCTGCTCGTGCTGCGCAAAGATCTCGCCGTGGAATGGCGCAGCAAGGAATTGCTCGCCACCGTGGTGTTTCTCGCGATCACGCTGATGGTCGTTTTTTCGTTCTCCTTTCCGCAAAACCCGCGCGTGCTGACGCATGCGGTGGCGGGCATGGTGTGGGCCGCGGTGACGTTTGCGGCGACCATCGCGCTGTCGCGGGCCTTTGATCGCGAGCGGCAAAACGACACGCTTCGCGCGTTGCTCTTGGCGCCGGTGTCGCGCACCGCCATCTTCGTCGGCAAATTGCTCGCGATGTGGTTGTTTCTGCTCGGCATGGCCGTGGTCGTCTGCGCCGCCGGCGCGCTATTTATGCAGCTGCCGTGGTCGTGGCCGCTGCTGCTGGCGCTGACGCTGGGCACGCTGGGCCTGGCAACGGTGGGCGTGGTGGTGGCCGGCATGCTGCTGCGCAGCGCCGCGCGCGACGTGCTGCTGCCGGTGGTGCTTTACCCCTTGGCCATTCCGCTCTTGCTCGCGGCGTCCAAGGTCACCTCGCTCTCGGTGCTCGACGCCGAGAATCTCACGGCGATTCGCTATTGGTGCGGGTTTCTCGCCGCCTATGATGCGCTATTCTTGGTCGCGGCCCTGTGGATGTTTGAGGAATTGGTGATCGAATGAAATCAACGATGTGGCTCTTGCTCGTCCTGGCCGCCCTGGGCCTTGCCAGCACCATCTGGGGCGTCTTTGTCACCACGCCCATGGAGCAGAGCCTGTTCTACAGCCAAAAGATTTTTTACTATCACGTCGCCAACGCCTTCATGTTGTTTCTCGCGGTGATGGTGGCAGGTGGCGGCAGCATCGCCTTTTTGGCAACCCGCAGCCCGCGCGCCGATCGCATCGCGCTGGCGGCCGCCGAGCTCGCGGTGCTGTTTGGCGCGGTGGTGCTGCTGACCGGTTCTATTTGGGCCAAGGCGGCGTGGTCGACGTGGTGGAAGTGGGAGCCGCGGCTGACCATGTCGCTGCTGCTTTGGCTGGTCGTGCTCGGTGCGGTGATGGTGCGCGCGTTTGCCGGCGCCGGCGCCGAACGCCTCGCGGCTGGGGTGCTCGTGTTTGCGGTGGCCGCGGTGCCACTCATATATTTTGGCGTCAAAGAGGGCGATAATCATCCTCAGGCCAAGGTCGTGCAGACGCTCGATTCATCGATGAAGGCCACGTTTTGGCTCAGCGTCGCGACCTTTTTGCTGCTCTTGGGCGTGATGCTGTGGCAACGCGTGTCGATGTTGGCGGCGCAGGCGCGCCTGGTCGCGCTCGCCGAAGAACTTGAAGACCGAGGGATTACCTAAATGAAGCAACTCTTTATCGCCTGCGTCGTCGTTGTCGCCGTCGCAACCATGGGCCACCGCGACGCCCTCGCGCAGCCCGCTGCCGAGGTGCCCGCGGCCGTCCCAACCGAGGCGCCACCGCCTGCTGCCGCGGCACCGCCGACCGTGAGCAAAGAGGCCTGCCTCGCCTTTATCGACGCCGACCCTGCGCTGAGCGCCGAGCTGACCGCTAAGCTGCGCGCCCATATTGATGACCAGTTTTGGCGCGACCAAGAGGCCGCGACAAAAAAACGCCACAACGACGACGCGACGCTCATCGCCATCAACAAGCGGCATGTGGTCATGGCGTACGCCGCGATGTGGCTGCTCGCCGTCGGCTTCTTGGCGTTTCTCTGGCATCGCCAACGCGGGCTGGTTGCGCGCCTGGGTGAACTCGAAGCGCGCCTGAGCCACAAATGACCGCGGCGCACATCATTTATATCCCGATGGTCCTGATGGTCGGGCTGTTCGTCGGCTTTGTCCTTGGCGCCAGGGCCGCCCGCAACGCCCAGGCGCTCGCCGAGAAGCGCCAGCAAGAGCGCGCCGCGCGGGCCGCGGCTCGCCGCGACGAATCATCGCCGTCGTAGGTTTAGGTGCTAACGCCCGGGTTGGTACCGGACGTCGTCGACATGGCGGTCATCCATTGCGCAATCGACGCGGGCCGAGCCGCGACGTCGCGCGCCAGCGCCTGCATGATGATGTCGCCGTAAAACGGGTCGTTGGGCGCCTCGATCGGCAATTCCATGGTCGCGTGGCTAATCAGCTCGCGCGGGCGGCCGCCAAACAAGCGCGCCCGGTTCACCGCCTCCACCACACGATGCCGAGCGCAAATATATCCGTCGCCGGCGACACGACGTCGCCTATGATTTGCTCTGGCGCCAAGTAGCCCGGCGTGCCGCGGTCGTTGGCGCGCTGACCAATTGGCGTCGCCACGCCCAGGTCGCACAAGACGGCGCCTTGCTGGCCAACGATAATATTGGTTGGGCTAACGTCGCAGTGCACCATGCCATGCGCGTGCAGATGTGCCAGGGCGGCGCCAATATCAACCACGATGGCGCTCAGCTCGACCGGGGAGAGCGGCTCGTCGCCGGCGAGTCGTACGGCGAGCGTTGGTGCCGGGATAAATTCGGTGGTCAGCCACGGCATGCTGCCGACCTTGCCGGTGTCGAGAAATTTCACCAGGTGAGGGTGGGGCGGCGTGCCTTGCAGCAGCGCGCATTCGCTGGCAAAGAGCTCGACCAAGTCCGCGGTGCGCTTGCCGTTGCGGGTCAGCCGCTTGAGCGCCACCGGTGGGCTGGCGCCCGGCGCGGCGGTGGCCGACTCCGCGAGCACGACCTCGGTCCACGTGCCGCCGCCGAGATGGCGCCCGATGCGCCAATTGCCAAACGTCTCCCGGCTTGCTTCCATAACGGCGTTGGCATAGTACCATGCCGCCATGGATTTAGCCCTCAGCTCCGACCAAGACGCTCTTATCGAAACCGCGCGCGAGTTTACCCGGCGCAATATCACACCCGACGCCGGGCACTTTGACGAATCCGGCGAGTTTCCGCGCGGGATCTTGAAGAAGGCGTGGGAGACGGGGCTGATGAATATCGAGGTGCCCGAGGCCTACGGAGGCCTTGGCGGCTCATGCCTCGATCACTGCCTGGTGCTCGAAGAGGTTTCGTACGGCTGCCTCGCGCTTAACACCTCGCTCCCTGCCAACATGCTTGGCGCCATGCCGGTCATTATTGCCGGCAACGATGAGCAAAAGAAAAAATACCTATCCCGGCTGACCAGCGACGCCGCCTTTGCCGCGTACTGCTGTTCCGAGCCCGACGCCGGCAGCGACGTCGCGGGCCTGTCGACCAAGGTGACGCGCCATGGCGACGACTATGTGATCAACGGCCAGAAGCGCTGGATCACCAATGGCGGCGTCGCCAATTTTTATACCGTGCTCGCCACCTTCGATAAGAGCCAAAAGCACAAGGGCATCGCGGCGTTCATCGTCGATGCCGATGCGCCAGGCGTCAAAGCCGGCCGCAAAGAAAACAAGATGGGGCAGCGAGCGTCGAACACCTGCGACGTGATCTTTGAAGACGTCAAGATTCACAAGAGCCAGCTCCTTGGCGCCGAAGAGGCCGGCTTTAAGATCGCGATGAAGACCTTTGACCGCTCGCGGCCGTGGATCGCCGCAAGCGCCGCCGGCGTCATTCGCCGCGCGCTCGACGAAAGCGCCGCGTACGCCAAGGAGCGCAAGACCTTCGGCGTGCCCATCGCGCAGCACCAGGCCATCCAATTCATGATCGCCGAGATGGCGATTGCGTATGAGACCACGCGCCTGCTCACCCACAAGGCCGCCTGGCTCGTCGACAAGGGCGACCTCACCGCCATCACCTCGGCCTACGCCAAGGCCTACGGCGCCGACGCCGCCATGCGCGTCACCACCGACGCCGTGCAAATCTTCGGCGGCTACGGCTACACCAAAGAATACCCCGTCGAAAAACTCATGCGCGACGCCAAGCTCCTGCAAATCTACGAGGGCACCTCGCAAATCCAACGCATCGTCATCGCCCGCAACATTCTCGGCCGCTAGGGGTCACTCCACTACCCGAAAAGTCATTCGATTCCAGCCAGTTGGTACCCGTGCTGCGTAATTACCGTTTGCACGCCCACCAGACCCGACGCACGACCACAAGCTTCGTTTCATCGGTGCGGTAGTACGCGGCGCGCGACCACATGCTTCATTTCATCGCTTTCGTGCCCCGTCCCAAACAACTCGCGGCTGGCTGCTGGTACTGGGCGCGCATCCCGGCGTTGCTCGTCGGTCAGTTGGAACCACCAACCTCCCTCCTCGCGCCTTGGTCTGCGCACCCAGCCCTTCGCATCCAACCGCGAAACGTTTGGGGCGGCGCACGAGCTGCTCGCGCTGCTCACGACGCCTTGCGCTCAGGACGGCCTGATGGGCCAAATGAACGAAGCCAACGTGCCTTCGCGAAACGCTCTGAAACGAACATGTGCCGCGCACCGCTTGGTGGTCCATCTCTTCGCCCGTTCCTCACGACTAACCATGCGCCGGCCGCGGCCCATTGGCGGCCGGCGGTCCGGCGCGACACGAGAATCTGCAAACCCATAGAAACATTGAACCGCGCCATTTAGCAGGCCAATTGGGCTGATATCATTTGCAAATGTCGGATCTACAGATGAACGCGCGTGGGACACGGCTGCGCTGCCTTTGGGCAGCCACGGCGGCAACGGTCGCGATAGGGTTGTTTGCCTGTCGCGCCTCCACACCGCCGGGACGCGTTAGCACCACCAGCGCGCCCGCGGAGTCCCCTGCGACCGAGCAAGCGAGCGCCCACGTACCGACGGATCGCGAACACGTGATGGCCGAGGCGGGCGTCGTCGTGCGCTACGCAAGCTCGGAGTGGACGCCGGTTCCAGGGGCGCCTGCCCCAGGAACATCTTTGAAACACGCGGTCCAGCTTGGGGTTTCGGTGGATATCGGCATCATTTCTGGCTCCTTGGGCGTAACGCCCAACTTGCTTATGGTGCTCGGCAAGGCAAACCTGACCAAACGCTACGGCAGCACCTTTATCCTGCATGAAGAAGGAACGCGCTCTGTTGGCAGTATCGACTCCACTTATATGGAAGTGTCTGGCACAGCGGATGGAGCAAGCCAACGTTGGCGCAGTCAGGTCTTTGTCCATGGCGATAACCTCATTGTGATGACGTTTACCGCACCAGCCGACCATGCTTCGCTCGGCACGCTTGAGCGAACCTTACTCGGCGCGATGGAATTGCGTACGCCGGCCAAGGCGCCGACGTTTCTTCTGGATGAGAGTCTCAAGCCGCCGACCGAGGTTACGGTCACCGCGGCGTCGGCCAAGCTAACCTATGACGCTGCCGCGAAACAGGTGACGGTACAAGCGCGCATGAGCTTTCGCCATGATGTGACAACGGAGAGTTTGGCCTCGCTGCAGCTCGCGCTGCCTGGCCCGGTGCGGCTGGTCGGGGTGACACTCGATGGCGCGGCGGTGGCAGACGCCGCATGGGTCGATAGCACGCTGACGGTGCCACTATCCACGCCCATGGCGGTTGGGGCGCGCGCGGACCTGACGATTAACTATGTGCTCGAGTTGGCAGGGATGCCCGAGCCGTCTTTTTTTGCCGCAGCGGCGCTTGATGAGGCCTTTCTAAACTACGACTGGTTTCCTAAGCTTGGCAAGCATGCCGTCTACGGCGCCCATCCTTCCGCGCCTGGGCTTACGCTAGAACTTGTCGCGCCGGCGGGTTGGCAGGCCGTAGCGCCAGGCGTCATACGGGGCGCTTTGATTGAACTTGGTGCCCCAGCTGCCATTGCGCCTTTGGTTGCCTTTGGCAATTACCGGCGCCTCGATTTCACGTTCTCTAAGCGGCCCGTGCACGTCTACTTGCTGCCGGATGATGCGCCCGATCACGCCGAGGCGCTGGCGCGCCTTTTTGGCGAAGGCTATACGCTATTTGAGAAGTGGTTTGGCGACTTGCGGCCCCGTGGCGCTAAAGATGCGTTTCCGGTTCGCTTGGTGTCATCGCACTTCCCCGCCATTCGCGGCTTTCCTTATCTTATTTTCGCTGGAAAGAAAGCGGGAGTGTTTGCGCATGCCCTCGACGCCGCGCGCGAAATCGATCCTTCGAATACCACCACCACCGGCTTGATGCTGCACGAAATGTCGCACTCCTGGTGGGGCAATGCGCGGCCGTTCTCGTTGCCTGGCGCGCTTTTTCAGGCAGAGGCGTTGGCGAATTATTCGGCGCTGCTTGCGGTGAGGGAGTTGCGTGGCGATGAGGCCTATCGCGCCATGCTCGCGCATTTGCGCGCGGGCTACGGCGGCATCGTTGCGGCCAAGGGCGACGTCTCGCTCTTAAACGACGACGCGGGACCTTCCGGCGCACCCATCGCCTATACCAAGGGGGCCCTGATGCTAGCGCGCCTGCAGCAAGACTTCCCGAGGCTAGACCTTAAGCGCGTGCTGCGCACGTACGCGGCGTCCAAGCGCGAGGATGCCATAGCCGTGTTGCTCGAGCTGCTCGCCGCGGGCACGAAAAAAACACCCGAGGCCCTCAAGATCGAGTACTTCGAATTGCTCGACAATCCCGCGCTGCTGGCGCCGTAGCCGGTTCGGATCCGCGGCTCACTAATAGGCCAGCGGTACGGCGCGACATGGCTAGCCGGAATCAAAGCACACCTTAATACGGCAGCCCGATTCAATGAAGCGGGCCCGTTTGGCAGCGGCCTATTCCAGCCCGCTCATCCACGAGTACTTGGGCTTGGTTTCAAAATGGTGCGTCGAGCGGATGTTGCGCACGGTGCCGGATTTGGAGCGCATGACCACCGATTCGGTGCGCGCGCCGCCTCCAAAGAACGTCACGCCTTCGAGCAAAAAGCCTTGGGTGACGCCGGTGGCGGCAAACATCACGTGGCCCTGCGCCAGCTCGTCGATCGTGTAGATGTGGTCTTCTGGCTTCACACCCATCGCGTAGGCGCGCTGGCGCTCGGCCTCGCTGCGAAATTTCAGGCGGCCTTGCAGTTCGCCGCCCAGGCAGCGCAGCGCCGCCGCGGAAATAACACCTTCAGGTGCGCCGCCGGTGCCAAATAAAATATCAACGCCCGAGTCGTCCTTGCACGTAAGCAACGACGCCGAGACGTCGCCGTCAGAAATCAGGCGAATGCGCGCGCCGGCCTGCCGCACCTCGGCGATGAGGTCGCGATGGCGGTCGCGATCTAAGATTACCGCGGTGACGTCTTCGATCTTTTTGTTTTTCGCCGCCGCCAGCCGCGTTAAATTCCACGTCGCCGATTCGCGCAAGTCGATGACGCCGCGCGCCTCGGGGCCGACCGCAATCTTTTCCATGTAGGTATCCGGCGCATTAAGAAACTGCCCGTCGTCGGCAATCGCAATCACCGCCAAGGCATCCGGCGAGCCCGTGGCGCATAGGTTGGTGCCTTCCAGGGGATCGACGGCGATGTCGACCCGGGGCGATTGCGCGTCGCCGCTGCCGCCGCCGGCCCAACCTTTGCCAACTTGCTCGCCGATATAAAGCATTGGCGCCTCGTCGCGCTCGCCTTCGCCAATCACTACCGTGCCGCGGATATCAATATGGTCAAACGCGCGCCGCATGGCCTCGACCGCCAAATGGTCCGCGCCATCGCGATCGCCGCGGCCCATTACCCGCGCGCAGGCCATCGCCGCGGCCTCGGTGATGCGTACAAATTCCAAGGCGAGGTTGCGGTCGTCCATGGCGGCACTACATCACTTGCACGTCGGCGACGCAAGCCCGCAGCAGCTCGGCAAACACCGGCGGCAACGCCTTGGGGCGCCCGTTGCTGCCGATGCACGCATGCGTCGTGTGGCCCGTGGCCAGCAGCACCTCGTCGCGCCGAACTTCGTACGAGAACGTCAGCGAGGCACCGCGCAACTTTGAAATGTGGGTGTCGATCGCCAGCACGTCCTCGAAGTGCGCCGGCCGCTTGTAATTGCAATGCGATTCCACCACCGGCAGCGCGACGTCCATCGCCACCAAGTCGCGATAGCTCTTGCCCAGCGCGCGCAAATACTCGGCCCGCGCCGCCTCAAAAAAACGGTAGTAATTGGCGTAATAAACGATGCCCATCTGATCGGTGTCGCCAAAAATTACGCGATGCAGGTAGCGCATGGCAGCACCGTAGCCCAAATGTGCCGCGCGGTCATGTGGCAGCCAGCCCGCGCGGTGTGCTACCAGAGGCCATGAGCGAAATTTCTTGGGTGCACGCGCGTGAGGTGCTTGATTCTCGTGGCAATCCAACGGTTGAGGCCGAGGTAGCGCTGGCCAGCGGCGATGTCGGCCGCGCCATCGTGCCGTCGGGCGCCTCGACCGGCAAACATGAGGCGCTCGAGCTGCGCGACGGCGATGCCAAACGCTATCTCGGCAAGGGCACGACCAAGGCGGTTGCCCATATCACCGACAAGCTCGCGCCCGCCATCATCGGCATGGACGGCGCCGATCAGGCCGCCCTCGACGCTCGCCTCATTGAACTCGACGGGACCAAGCTCAAGAGCAAGCTCGGGGCCAACGCCATCCTTGCCGTGTCGATGGCCGCGGCGCGCGCGGCCGCCAGCCTGCATGGCCTGCCGCTATATCGCTACCTCGGAGGCGTTGGCGCGGTGACGCTGCCGGTGCCGCTGATGAACATCATCAACGGCGGCGCGCACGCCAACAACAACCTCGACATTCAAGAGTTCATGGTCGTGCCCGCGGGCTTTGACCGCTTTGAAGACGCGCTGCGCGCTGGAACTGAAATCTTTCATCACCTCAAAAAGCTGCTGCACGCCGCGGGCAAGTCGACCAGCGTCGGCGACGAGGGTGGCTTTGCGCCCTCCATGAAGAGCGGTGACGAGGCGCTCGCCACCATCATGGAGGCCATCGCTAAGGCCGGTTACAAAGCCGGCAAAGAGATCTTCCTTGCGCTCGACGTCGCGGCGACTGAATTCTACGACGCCAAGAAAAAAATCTACAAGTATGAGGGCAAGGCGCGCCGTGCCGCCGACCTCATTGCGATGTACGCGGCTTGGGTAAAAAAATACCCCTTGGTGTCCATCGAAGACGGCCTCGCCGAAGACGACTGGGCAGGGTGGCAGGCCCTCACCGACAAGCTGGGCGGCAGCGTGCAACTAGTCGGCGACGATCTCTTCGTCACTCAAACCGAGCGTCTGCGCCAAGGCATTACCAAGGGCATTGCCAACGCCATCTTGGTTAAGGTGAACCAGGTCGGCACGCTGAGCGAAACCCTGGATGCCGTCCGCACGGCGCAACACGCCGGTTATCGCGCCATTATCTCGCACCGCTCTGGCGAGAGCGAAGATGCCTTTATCGCGGATCTAGCGGTGGCGACCAATGCCGGCCAGATCAAGACCGGCTCGGCATCGCGTTCGGACCGCATCGCCAAGTACAACCAACTCTTGCGCATTGCGGACCAACTCGGCGGGCAGGGCCGTTTCGCCGGCCTCGCGGCCTTTCGCCTTGGCGCCGCCAGACGGCTGTAGACCTCGCGCCTCACTGGCGGGTGGGGCGAGCCAAGCCTGTTAGCACAAATTCCACAAACGTGATCCGAGTCATATTCACCGCGCGCGACTTGCGGTGAATTGACCTTGACCTCGGTGTGCACCGCTTATAGGGTCCGCCAATTGCCAACCGTCCTTTGCTAAATCTAATTAGGAGCCTACTCATGAAACGAATCGCCTTAGCCTTTATGCTCGCAACCGCCATGGGTTGCAGCGGGTCTGAAGACCCAGTCGTTCCCCCGCCGCCTCCGCCAACGGGCGAGTGCAATCTCGACACGCAATCCGGCTGCGCGGAAGGCGAAAAGTGCACCTGGATTCGCCAAACCGTTGGCGAAGAGCCGGTGGGCCTCAAGGGTTGCGTTGCCGAAGGCACCGCGGCCACCGGCGACGCCTGCGTTTGGGGCGTCGCGGGTTCAACCACGGGGTTTGACAATTGTGCCGCGGGCCTTATCTGCTCATCGTCGTCGGCCGTCGACCAAGCCGAAGGCACGTGCACCGAAATTTGTTCGCTCGACGGCGTCTCGCTGGCATGCCCAACCGGCTTTGCGTGCTCGCGCTACCATGGCTACTTCGCCAACGGCACCGAGCCTGCCGCGCACGGCCAGTGCAACCCGTCGTGCGATCCGATGACCAACAAGTCCTACAATGCCGAAACCGGCGAATTTGATATCGCAAACTGCGGTGGCGACGTTTACCCAGACGTCTATCCGCCGGAGCATGAAAATGCAGGCGACCCGGTGCCCGAAGCCGGACTCCCATATGAATCGTGCGTGACCAGCTGGGCGCGCGAAGGCGGCCCGGCATCGCAGGCGTCATGCGCGAGCAACATCAATCCGTTGTATGGTCACCGCGAACCAGCGGCTCTGCCAGCCGAAGACCGCTTCCTCAATAGCTGCCCTCCCGGCACGCACATTTTTGGCCGCGGCGAAGCGACCGAAGACGCGACCTGTATCGCGCTGTGCACGCCGGCTGACACCTTTGTCGGTAATGTGGCGCAAGCGCGCGGCATCGCGCCTAATTCATGTGACGACCCGCTGCCTTGGGCGGTAGCCGAAATCGGTCGCGCCGCCAACGATTCGCTGGCCGGGTGCCGTTACGGGTGGTGGCTGTTCGAGCGCGGTGAGAATCAGGGGCTCAGCGACCTGTCAAACACCGTCGGCGGTTGCTTTGATGCGAGCAAGTACTTGCTCTCTGACGAAGTTACGCCCGTACCGACCTGCGAAACCCTTACGGACACGCCCGTCGAAGGCAGCAACCCAGAGGCAATGCGCTACGGTTGCATGGCGTTTCCAGCTGCCGAAAAAGTCGATGCCAGCAAGATCATGCGGGTTGGCTCGCGTGCGCCTGCTGTTCAAGCGGATGTTGCCGCCACCTCGGTTCGCTAGCAGCGCCGTCCGTTCGACGGCGCCCCGCTACTAACCGCGGGACAGCACAAGCCACCTTCGCGGGTGGCTTTTTTGTTTGGCCGCCACCGTGCGGGCGCAGTGATGATGCTAAGACGGTCGTGTGAGCAAGCCCACAGCCAAGCCACCTGGGCCAACTGGGCCGACTGCGCCGCATGGCCATGTGGCGCAGGGGGGCCTGCAGGTCGCGCTCGTCGACCACGAGCGCACGGCGCGCACCGGCTTTCCCGAGGTGGTGCTCGGGCAATGGAAGCGCCCCGAAGACATCGTCGCGATCCTGCGCGAAATGGCGACGCGCGGCCCAGCCGTGGCGACTCGGGTTAACGCCGAGCAAGCCGCGCACATCGCGCAGGCGTGGCCGGCATGCACGTATCATGAGGTCGCACGCGTCGTCGTGGCGCCGTCATCTTTTGCTGCCCCGACCATCGACGGCGTCGTTGTTGCGGTGGTCGCGGCCGGCACCAGCGATCTGCCGGTCGCCGAAGAGGCCGCCGTCGTCGCCGCCGCGATGGGGCTTTCGGTGATCCGCTGTTTCGACGTCGGGGTCGCCGGCATTTCGCGCTTATTCGCGGCGCTGCCGCAGCTTGCGCAGGCCGACATCATCATCGCGGTCGCCGGCATGGAAGGCGCGTTGCCCTCGGTGCTCGCGGGGTTGGTCGCGGCGCCGATGATCGCGCTGCCCACCAGCGTCGGCTATGGCGTTGGCGCCGAGGGGCTTGCGGCGCTGACGGGCATGCTTAGCTCGTGCGCACCGGGGCTAACCGTGGTCAACATCGACAACGGGTTTGGCGCGGCGCTCGCCGCCGGGCGGATGGCGCGCATGCTGGCGGCGGCGAGGGCCGGAAAATGACACTCGTCGGGCAGCATCTGCATTTTGATTGCGCCAGCGGTATCGCCGGCGACATGACGCTCGCGGCGATGCTCGATCTCGGCGTGCCGCGTGAGCTCATCGACGCCGCGTTTGCCGCCGTTGGCCTCGGCTCAAAGCGGCTACGCGCGACGAAGATCACCAAGCATGCCATGGCGGCGATGCAGGTCGATATCGATGTCGAGGTGCCGCTCGGCAAGGGCTGGGCGTTGGTCGGCGCGCCAACATCCGCAGGCCACGGCCACGGCGGCCCGGCGCAGCAGCCAAACGCGGACCACGAGCATCACGCCTATGCCGCGATTGCGGCCCGCCTACGCGGCTCGACGCTGACAGCCGAGGTAAAAACGCGGGCGCTCGACATGTTTGACCGCATCGCGCGCGCCGAGGCGAAGTTGCACGGCGTGGCGATCGACCACGTGGCGTTTCACGAGGTCGGCGCGATCGATTCCATTGCGGATGTCGTCGGCGCCGCGACGGCGCTCGCCTATCTTGCACCCGCCTCGGTGTCGTGTGCGGTTGTCGCGATGGGCTTTGGCCAGGTCACCTGCGCGCATGGCGTGCTACCCGTGCCCTCGCCGGCGGCGCTCGAAATCTTGCGCGAGTGCGGCGGCATCATGAGCGACGGCGGCGTGGCGCGCGAGCTTTGCACGCCGACGGGGGCCGCGATCTTGGCGCACGCCGTGACGCAGGGGACGCCATGTCCACCCGTGCGGCCACTCGCGATGGGGTGGGGCGCGGGCCACGCCGATTTGGCGGACCGCGCCAACGTGGTGCGCGTGGTCGTTGGCGCCCGCGCCGAGCTCGCCGCCGCCGCGACCACCGCAGCATCTTCCGGCGAACCACAACTTTGGCAGATCGAGTGCAACCTCGACGACATGAACCCCCAGTGGTTGCCAGACGTCGTGGCGGGGAGCCTGGCGCTGGGCGCGCTCGATGCATGGAGCAGCGCGGTCACCATGAAAAAGGGGCGGCCGGCGTTTGTCCTCAGCGCGCTGGTGCCCGACGACGCGCGCGCGGCGGTCACCTCCATGTGGCTGCGCGAAACAACCACGCTCGGCGTGCGCCACTGGCCGATCGCGCGCACCATCTTGGATCGCCGCATGATCGAGGTGCAAACGGCCTGGGGTCCGGTGGGGGTCAAGGTTGCCTACCAAGGTGGCGTCGCGCTCAAGGCGATGCCCGAGCACGAGGATTGCGCGCGCCTTGCCGCGGCCGCGGGCGTCGCAACCAAGCAGGTCTACGAGGCCGCGCTTGCGGCGTATCTACGGCTAGGACCCTAGGGTTGTGCCCCCCAGCCGATTGCGTTAGCTTGCTTGCGGGACCCTAGTCGTCGTGAACAGCAATATCGCAATCGTCGGTGGCAAGGCGCCCGAGCAAACGGCGCTACGCGAACTATTTGCCCTCGCCGGCATCGAGACCAGGCCGGCGCCTGTGCTCAACCTCGACCGCGTGGTCCCCGACGTGCTCGTGATCACCGGCGTCGAAGCGCTCGATGTGCTGGCGGAGGCGCGGCAAACCGTCCACCTCGTCAACGTGCCGATTCTCGCCTGCGTGCCGATGTTTCCCAGCAGCACCGGCGACGAGGCGCTGGCTGGGGGCGCGACGGACGTCCTGCTCTTGCCCGCGTCCGCGGCGGTGGCAGGCGCGCGCCTGCGCAACCTTCTTGCGCTGGGGCAGCAAGCGGCGCAGCGGGCGTTGTCGGCAGGCGAGCTCGCGGGCAACTCGGCACCTGATGCCATGCTGCTCGCGCTGCAGGCCGCGGGTCCCGATCCGTGGCGAGACGCGCTCCGGGTCGTGTGCGAGGCGACCGGCTTTGATCGCGCGTCCATCGTCGCTCATGTCGAAGGCTCGGAGTTTGCCTATGTGGTCGCGGCCTCCGACGAGGGCACGCAGAAATTTGCGCTTTCGATGCGCGACTATCCCGAGTTTGAGCGCGCCTTTGCGCAGCGGCAGCCGGTTTGGATCGACGACGTGCGCACCGAGCCGCTGATGCAGCGCGTGCTCACGCAATTGCCCGAGGGCCGCGTGCGCAGCGTGGCGGTGATGCCGGCCATCTTTGGCGGGCGCATGCTTGGCGTGCTGGCGCTGCGTGGGCGCACGCCAGGCCTTGGGCGCTTGCCGCAAAAGCGCGCCGATCTCGAATGGCTCGCCGGCGTGGTCGCGACGTATTTGCAATTTGGCCCCGTCGTGCACGCGCTGCGCGACGAGACCCATCGCCTGTCGCGCGCGCACTATGAGGCCGAGCGGCGGTTGCACGGCATCGACTCCTTGCGACGCCACTTCGAGGCCGGCTCCGATGGCGTGCTCATTCTCGATGAAGAGGCGCGCATCCTTTATGTCAATCGCGCGGCGGAGTCGCTCACCGGCTTTGCCCGCGACGGCTTGCTCGGCGGCCACCTCGTCGATTTGGTGGTGCCCGCGCACCGCGATCGCGTTGCCGGCGCCGTGTCACAGGTGATGCGGCAACAAAACGTCCAGCCCTTTGATCTGGACGTCGTTACCACCGGGGCGCATCCCGTGACGGTCTCGGTGACAACTTCGACCGCGCTGGCGCAAAGCGGTGCCGCCGTCCTGACGTTTCGCGACGTCACGGTCAAGCGCGCCCTCGAGCGCGAACTGAAATCGACCAAGGATTTCCTCGAGCGCCTGATAAATTCCACGGTCGACGCCATCATCGTGGCCGACGTAGAGGGCAAGGTGTTTCTGTTTAACCGCGGCGCCGAGCGCCTGCTTGGTTATGCGGCCGACGAGGTGGTCGGCCACGCGCACCTGGCGCAGTTTTATCGCGACGACGTGCTGGCCCATCTTGTGCGCATGCTGCGCTCGACGTCGCATGGCGGCCTCGGGCGGCTCGAGCCGACCAGGCGCGAGGTCAAGACGAAGCAAGGCGAGCTGCGGCCTATCAGCATGACCGCGGCCATGGTGTATGAACAGGGCGAGGAGGTCGCCACGGTTTTTATCCTGACCGATCTGAGCGAGCGCATTCGCATCGAGCACAAGCTGCTCGCCGCGCAGCAGCAGCTCGCGCAAAGCGAGAAGCATGCCCTGGTGGCGCAGCTGGCCGGCACCGCCGCGCACGAGCTCAATCAACCGCTGACCGCCGTGCTTGGTTATGCCGAGCTGCTGCGCCGCCAGGTGACGCTGTCGCCGCAAGG
Source organism: Myxococcales bacterium (assembly GCA_016716835.1). Lineage (NCBI taxonomy): Bacteria > Pseudomonadati > Myxococcota > Myxococcia > Myxococcales > Myxococcales bacterium. Next base: position 339,662 of record JADJUW010000001.1, read on the forward strand.
CGAGAAGTCCCTTGGTACCATCATCAGCGAGGCCGAGCGCATGGCCGATATCGTGCGCAAGATCGGGCGTCTCACCAAATTCGAGACCAAGGCCTATGTTGGCAACACGACGATCGTCGATCTCGACGCCTCGAGCCGTGCCGAAACGCCGCCGCCGCTGGTAGGGGTGTCTTCGGCGGGGCTGACACAGGATGATGGCGCGGTGACCGACGTCTTCGATGAAGAGCTGCACACGCAAGAATTTTTCGCGGCGCGGGGGGCGGCGTTTTCCTCCGACGAATTGCCCCCGCCGGCCTCGCCGCCAAAGGATGAGCCACCCACGTCATGAAGGAGCTGCTCACCGCTCTCGCCGCGGCGCAACAGGTGGCCGACGTAGCGCCCGAAATTCGGCGCCTTTGCGTGAGCCTTTGCGGCGCGGACGCGATCGCCTTACGGTTGTTTGATGTGCGAGACGATCGCCAGGTGCGTTGGCTTGCGGTGCTGGGGGCCCTGCGCGCCGACGTGCCGACGCGCCGCATGGCGATCGAGCGGGATGCGTTTGCGCACGCGGATATCAGCGATGTGTGGCGCGTTACCTCAAGCGTGATCGAGGTGCCGCATTGGGAATCGCCCTTTGCCAGCGCCACCAGCGGCCTAACCGTGGTCCTGGGCGCCGCGGGCGAGCTGTGCGGCGCGCTCGATGTCGGGTTTGCGCAGCATCCGGGTGAGGCGACGCTCGCCGCCAGGCGCGCGCAGCTTGCGCCGCTCGCGGCGGCGTTGGCCATCGGCCTGCGCGCCGAGCGCTTGCGGCGTGATCTCGCCGGCGCGCGGGACTACCAGGCGCAATTAATTGATAGCGCCAATGCCTTTATCCTAGGCATCGAGCGCGGCTGGCAGGTGCATGTCGCCAATACGGCCTTGCTCAGCGCGCTGGGCCTGTCACGCGGTGAGCTCATTGGCCGCGACGTGCGCGACTTTTTGCCGGTCGCCGACCGGCCGCGGCTCGTCGAGCTGCTGAGGGGGGCCTTTGCCGGTCACGCCAGCACGGGCGTCGCGGTCACGCTTTTGCCGCGGCATGGCGCCAAGCTCGAAACCGTTTGGAACTACGCGCCGATCTCCGCGATCGGCGACGACGTCCGCTCGGTGGTCGCGATTGGCCAGGATATTTCGCAGCTCGCCAGCATCAAGGAGCGCCTGGTGCGGCAGGAGCGCTTGGCAACCATCGGCCAACTCACCGCCGGCGTGGTCCATGAACTAAATAATCCTTTGACCTCGATCACCGTGTACGCCGAGCATGTGCGCAAGCAGGCGGAGCGCTTTTTGGCGCTTGGCGAGGCCGACGTCGACAAGCTGCGGCGCGTCGAGGAGAGCGCGCAGCGCATCTTGCGGCTATGCCGCGACCTGGTTGAGTTTTCGCGGCCGCTACCAAAAAATTTCGAGGTTACAGATCTGCGCGCGTGCGTCGGCAAGGCCTTGTCATATTGCGAGCATGAGCTCGAGCAGCAGCAGACGAGCCTGCGCTTTGATGATGGCGGCCAGCCCGCGTATGCCGAGGTCGTCGCGCCACAGCTCGAACAGGTGGTGATCAACCTGGTGTCCAACGCAATTGCGGCCATGGCAGGGCTTGAGGCAAGGCATCGCGTGCTGCACGTGCGCGTGTTGCAGCGGCAAGACGAGGTGGGCATCTTGGTGGCGGATGCGGGGCCGGGCATTGCAGGTGGCGACGTGCTGCGGCTCTTTGAACCCTTCTTTACGACCAAGCGCGCCGGGCAGGGCACGGGCCTGGGGCTTTCGATCGTGAAAAATATCGTCGATTCGCATCGCGGTCGTATTGATGTCCGTGATTCGGACTTGGGGGGCGCGGCGTTTGTGGTGTGGCTGCCGGCCGTCTTGCCGCAGCCCGAGCCCGCGTAGATCTCGGCGCCCGCCGCCCGCAGATTGGCGTAGATTTCCCAGATCGATGCTGCTACAAAGAAATTGCCTCCTTGGCGCCACGCATGAAGATCGATCAAGTCCTGGAACATTTAGAACGCGCAGCAGCCTCGCTCGCGGTGGCCGTCACCTACGAGCCACTGCAATCGGCGACGGGGTTTGGCGGCCTTTGTCGCGTGCGCGGCGAGTACCGCGTGATCATCGATAAGCGTGCGACGACCTCTGAACGCGTCACCACCTTGGCCAAGGCGCTTTCACGAATGGGTACGGAGCAGCTGGCGTTGCCCGCCGAGGTGCGCGACGTCATCGGAAGCGTTGGTGCGCGTGCCAGCCGGCAAGCGTCGTAGCGGCCGGCCGCTGGGCATCGCTTGCCTCGGGCTCGCGTTGGCCTTCGGCTCGCTTGCGGGCGGCGGTGGCGGTTGCAAAAGGGCGTCCGACCTACGGGTTGAAAAGCGCGAGGCCGTCGTCTTGGGCACCAAGCTCGCGGTGCGCACCGCGCCGCTCGGGGTCACCGGTGAAGGCGCCGCCGCCACGTTCGCCTTGGTGACCGCTAGCAATCAGGGCGATGTGCCGCTCGTGGTCGTGCTTGACGGCCAATTGCTCGACGCAGGAGGCGCCGTCGTGGGTAACTTGAGGCCCGATGAATTGCGCGTGCCCGCCCGCGGGCAGCGCGTGTTTGCCTTGGTCGACGATGCGCTGGCCGCACGCCCATCCGCGACGACGGCGCGCGCGACGGTGCGCCGCGCCTTCGTCGACGAGGAGCCGCCGCCCATGAGCCTCACCGAGGCGCATGCCTACGTCGATAACGATCGCGTCGTGCTCGCCGCCAACCTGGTCAACCACATCGCCAAGCCCGCCCACGTGGTCGTCATTGCGGCCTATCTCGATCGCGACGCCTCGCCGCTGACGCGGCCGTTTTTGGTGATGACGATTGGCGCGCAGGCGACGCTGCCGGTGCGCATGGTCGGCCCGGTCGGTTCCACCAGTGGCATGCTCTACCTCGGCGAAATTCTCTACTGATAAAGCGCCAGCGTAAGGCCCCGACGTTGCCCACGCCGCCGACTACGCCGTCGAGCACTCTCTAAGGCTTGTCGCCTAGGCGCGCGACTAGCTGCTGCAAATAAGCATCGGACTCGGTGAGCTCGAGCATTAGGGCCTTCATTTCGGCGCGGCTAGCGCCCTGGACGTGCGCAGGCATCACGGCCTCAACCAGCGCGTCGATGGCGCTGCCGCGATCGATGCGACCATTATCAAAATCCGCCGTGATTTGATCGATAACGTCGGTGCCGTGCGTCGCCGATGCGGGCGCAAGCGCCGCGGCCTGAGCCGTGGGCGACACCTCGGTCGCCTCGGCGACGTGGTCCACACCATCGACGCCCGCGGTGGCCTCAACGGCGGCGGAACCGCCGGCGCCACCCACCGGGGAAATCGGGCCGTCGCCGCCACCAATGGTCATGGCTGTCCGCCCTTCATGGGCGCGACCATACCGCAACCTTGCAAACCTGTCCTGATGCGCATTGGGCTTCTTCTACGCACGCCCCGGGTTGGATCTGCTGCCGCGGCGAATTGGCGTAGCCATGCGCCGGCCCTAAGACCTTGAAATTGCCGTTCTTGTGTTAGGGTCGCGGCGGTGAGTAGCGCTGACGACATCGTCCTGGCCGTGGATGTTAGCAAAAGTTACGGCTCGGGCGCCGGCAAAACGCCCGTGCTGCATGCGGTGTCGCTGCAGGTGCGCAAAGGCGAATTTCTCGCCATGGTCGGGCAATCCGGCTCAGGTAAATCGACCCTGCTCAACATTATCGGTGGCCTCGATACACCCGATAGCGGGCAGGTCACGGTGCTCGGCGTCGATCTCGTTCGCGGTGGCGACGCCGCGTGCGCCAAGCTGCGCAACGGCCCCATCGGCTTTGTCTTTCAATCCTTTAATCTGCTCGACCATCTAAGCTGCCTCGAAAACGTCACGGTGGGGGCGCTGTTTGGCGCGGCGAAACGCACCGCCGAGGTCACCGAGCGCGGCATGGAAGTGCTGCGGCGGGTCGGCCTGACGGACTATGCGAAGCGGCGGCCAAGCGAGCTCTCGGGCGGACAGAAACAACGCGTCGCGATTGCCCGCGCCCTCTATGGCCGGCCGCAGCTGCTCTTGTGCGACGAGCCCACCGGCAATCTCGATTCCAAAACCGGCAGCGAAATCATCGAGTTGTTTCGCGACATCAATCGCAATGACGGCGTGACCCTTATGATCGTAACTCACGAAAAACGCGTCTCCAGCGTAGCCACCCGGCTGCTCACCCTGCACAAGGGTGCGTTGGTCGAAAACCAATCTGACGATGGCCTCGACGGAGGCGCCGCCTAATGCGCGCCGGTACCCTCGCGCGCGTCGTCCTCGCGGGCGCCTTTCGCTCGCCCAAAGAGTTTGCGCTGTCGTCGCTTGGCATCGTCGTCGGCATCGCGGCATTCGTCTTGTTCGTCGCGCTGGCGCTCGGCGTGCGCAAGGTCATTGTCAAGGTCTTTCCGCTCGAGCAGGTCGAGGTCGCCGCGCCGCTGACGACGTTTGTGGGCAAGAACACGAGCAAGCAGATCGGCGACGAGGTGGTCGCGAGTATTCGCGCCAGGCCAGAGGTGGCGTGGGCGTTGCCGCGCATGGCGGTAGGGTTTCCCGCAGGCGTCACCGGCTCGTTTGGCAGCGCGCAGCTCCCGGGCTTTCCAATGATCGCCGATGGCATCGATCCAAGCTTTCTGGCCGATGACAAAGATCTTGCCGATTTGTTTCGCGACTGGGAGACCCCCGAGCACATTGGGCCCGCCTGCGTCCCGCCAGGCCCAGATGCGCCGGCGTCGCGCAATCCGTGTCCCAATCCCGAGCGGCAATATTGCGATCCGACCGACCAGATGTGTCACTACCGGGTGCCGGGCGTGCTGTCACAGACGGTGCTCGAGCTCTACAACACCATCGCCAATTCCAACGGCCTGCCGGTCATCGGCTCGGCCGAGCGCCTCGCGCTGCGTTCGCAACTTGGACGGGCGCGCTTCGTGGTGTGGCTGGGGACGTCGGTCGTCGGCGGCAACAACGTGCAGGTCGGCTCGCGGCAGCGCTATGTCGAGGGCATGGTGATCGGCATCAGCCCCAAGGCGATGCAGCTAGGCGCCACGGTGCCCATTCAATACGTCCAGCGGTGGAATCGTGAGTTTCTCAACGAACAGGCGGGCTCCACGTATTCATCGGTCATGGTCAGCCTCAAATCGCGCGAGCAGGTCGCGCCCTTTGCGCAATGGGTCGATGATGGCCTGGGGCTGCGCCTGGTCGATTCGCTGGGCAAGGATTTCGCGACGGCGGTGTTTCTCATCGGCGCGCTCTTCGTGGCGATTTCCGTGATCATCCTCAGCATCGCGGCGATCAACATCTCGCACAGCTTGTTCTTGCAGGTCAGCGAACGGCGGCGCGAGCTTGGCTTATATCGCGCGCTCGGTGCCAAACGCCTCGACGTTAGGCTGATGATCTTGGGTGAGGCAGGGCTGCTCGGCTTCGTCGGCGGTGGCGTCGGCGTCGCGGCGGCGCGTGGTCTGGGCTGGCTTGGCGATTGGGCCGCCCGCTCGTTTTTGCCGAATTTTCCGCACAAGCCGGATTCGTTCTTCGCATTTGAGCCGTGGATCTTCGCCCTCGGCCTTGGCATCGCGGTCGTCTTTTGCGTCGTCGGTGGCTTCTTGCCGGCCCGCGCGGCGAGCAAGCTCGCCCCCGCAGTCGCATTGTCGCAGCCGTAGCCGCCCGCCAGGCCCCGGGAGACGAAAGTTTGGGTTAAACCGCCTGCCAGAGTGGTGCGTATAAGAAGTAGCGCCCGCCAAAGGTCTAGTGTACGGTCACTATACCCAACACTATCGCGTAGATACGTTGGACGGGAGTGAGAAAGGGCCTCTGTGAAAAAGCCGATACCGTTCGGGAAATACACGTTGTTAGAACGCATCAACGTTGGCGGTATGGCTGAGGTCTTTCGCGCCAAGGCGTTTGGCGTCGAGGGCTTTGAGCGGCTGGTCGCGGTCAAGCGCATCCTGCCGGCGATTGCCGAGGACAAAGAGTTCATCCGCATGTTCATCGACGAGGCCAAGCTCGCGGTGCAGCTCAATCACGCCAATATTGCGCAGATTTTTGATCTTGGGGTGGTCGATAACAGCCACTACATCGCGCTCGAGCACGTGCACGGCCGCGATCTGCGCGCGATTTTTGATCGCAACCGCGCCGACCGCGAGCAGATGTCGGTGGCCGAGGCGTGCTTTATTTTGATGAAGGTGTGCGAGGGCCTCGACTACGCGCACAACAAGCGCGACCAATCTGGCCGCGAGCTGGGGTTGGTGCACCGCGACGTCAGCCCGCAAAACGTGCTGGTGTCGTTTGAGGGCGAGATCAAGCTGGTCGAGTTTGGCATCGCCAAGGCGGTCGGGCAGCAGAGCAGCAAGACCCAGGCCGGCATCCTCAAAGGCAAATTCGGCTACATGTCGCCGGAGCAGGTGCGCGGCCTGAGCGTCGATCGGCGCTCGGACGTATTTTCGTGCGGCATCGTGCTCTACGAGCTGCTCACTAATGAACGCCTGTTTGTCGGGGAGACCGATTTCGCGACGCTGGAAAAAGTGCGCAACGTCGAGATTCTGCCGCCGACGACCTACAATCCAAAAATACCCGAGCAGCTCGAGCGCATCATCCTCAAGGCGCTGACGCTGCGGCCCGAAGACCGTTATCAAAACGCGATCGATCTGCACGACGAGCTGCAGGCCTTTGTCTATACGTCGGGGGAGTTCTACTCGCGCAAAGATTTGGCGTCGTGGATGAAGCGCACGTTCTCCAAGGAGATCGCGGAAGAAAGCGCACGCCTCGAAGAGTACCGGCAGATCCGTTCCCCCGACGACGTGCCGAGCGCGCGGGCGCCGCGGCAATCCTCGTCGCCGCCGCCGTTGCCGCCGCGCGCGCAAACGTCGAGCACCAAGCCGCCACCACCCCCGGCGAGTCGGCGCATGACCACGCCATCGGTGCTCTACGATGGCGGCAAGACGTCGATCGATCGCCCGAACCCGGGCATGCCGGACCGCCTCGATGACACCAATCGCGACGCCGAATTGCTGGCACAGGGAGCCCTGGCGGCCGCCGAGCCAGCACGCAAGCCACGCGGCGCAGGTCTCGCGTGGGACGATGAAGAGCTCGAAACGCAGATCTACGATACCCCCGACGCGCAAATGCCTGCCAGGCGCAGCGGCAGGGCGTCGGAACGCCCGAGCACGCGTGCGGGAACGGCGAGCTCGCCACCGCCCCGAGCGTCGCGAACGAGCGGATCGCACGCGACCAGCGATTTGCCAATTCTTTCGTCGGCCTCGCCAGATGCTCAGCCAACGCTGATGGCGCTCGCAGATGCGAGCCCAACGCCGAGCGAATTGCCGACCGCGCGCGCCCGCGAGACCAGGCCGCCGCGCCCCAGCGCGAGCTCGTTGCCGCTGCCAGGCGTCGGCGCGCACGTCGACTTGTCGGCGAGCAGCCATGCCGCGCGCACCTCCGGACGCATTTCAGCGGCGATCCCAATTGGCACCGCCGTGGCGCCCGCCGCGCAGGCAAGCAAGTCGGGCAGCGAGCGCTGGCAGTGGTATGCCCTAGCGGTTGCGGTTTCCTTGTCCGTTGTGGTGTTGCTGCTGTGGTTCAATCGCGCGCGGCCTCAGCTTGCCGCGGAGACCTCGGGGTTTGACCTCTACGTCACCCCGGCGACGGGCGTGAAATGGAAGCTCGATGGCGTCGAGCAAAGTCCAGTCGAGCAGGGCGCGCAAGTGCGCAAGCTCAGCGTCGGGACGCACCAACTTTCGATCGAAGCGCCGGCTGGCTACATGCACCACAGCCAGGAGGTGCAGATTGCCGCAGGCGCCATCGCGCGCGTCGATGTCGTGCTGCGACCGGTGGCGGTCGAGGTCGCGTTTGAGAGCACCCCGCCGGGTGCAACCGTCGAACTGATCGTCGACGGCGTGAAGACGACGCTGGGCCAGACGCCGGTGAAAAAGGCCCTGGATCCGCAAAAACAGGTTGAGGTGGTCTATTCGCTAGAGGGCTATGCGTCGGCAACCATGCCGCTTGCCTTTGGCAGCGAGCCCACTCAGACGGCGCGAGCGCAGTTGCAAAAAACGATCGCCGCGCCGCCGGTCGTCGCGATCCGGCCCGAGGTGGTGCGCCCCGTGCCCCAACCCGTGGTGCCCACGCGCCCGCCGCCTGCCGTGACGCCACCGGCGGTGACCCCGCCCGTAACGCGGCCGGCGGTGACGCCGCCGACCACCAGGCCGCCTGTGGTCACGCCGCCGACGCCGGCTGCTGATGGCATTCTCAAGCTGAGCTCCAAACCGCCGTGCGATATCTACATCAATGGCAAGAACACCGGCTTGCGTACGCCGCAACCCGAGCTCAAGTTGCCGCCGGGCACCCATCGCATCACGCTCATCAGCAACGAGTTTGAAATCAAGGATGTCTTTAGCGTCACCATCGTTAGCGGCAAGACCGATCGCGTGGTGAAGGATTATTCAGCCAAGCTGACGCCGTAAGGCCGCGCCTAGGTGAAACAGGCGGCGAGCTGCTCGATGTCCGCGCTGGCGAGCGACCCACGAAAAAGCTTGGGTAGCTCCATGATGGGCACCTTGAACGCCGCGGCGATCGCGGCGAGATATTCATCGTTGATGTGGCGGCGCGCGGTGAGCAGCTCGGCCTGGCGCGCAAGCGGCGCGGTGGCGGGGACGTTTGCTAAGGCCGGCAACAAGGCCTCGGCCCCGGCGTCTACGCTAGGGTAGATTTGGTTGGCAACGATTTGCGCGACCTCGATGCCGAGCTCACCCCGCAGCCTCGCGGCAAGTTCCGTCGCCTCGCGAAACGGCATCTCTTCGGCGAGGGTGACAATCACCGCGGCGCAACGGGCCGGGTCGGCCAACAGCGCCATGATGGTGCGTGCGTCGCGCCTAAGCGGGCCTTCGGGCACGGTGGTGGAGATGACCTTGGGCACGCCCAGAAGTGACAGGCTGTGACCCGAGGCCGGCAGATCCATCACCACGGTGTCCCACACCGGCCGCCCGCCTTTTTGCTCGGTGGTGTGAAACCACGCCTTGCCGAGCAAGGCGTATTCGTCCAGGCCCGGGATGGCGCGCAAGAAACCTTGCGACAGGCGGTTTTCAAACACGAGTTCGTAGACTTTTTGAAAGCGCAGCGTCATCAGCGCGTATTCGCGAATCGCCGTGGCGGGGCTTGGGTTGACGCCAAACAGGCGGTCGCGCAGCGGCGCGATCTGGGGACCTATCGGCGGCCGATCGAAGTAGGCGCCCATGCGGTCGGTGGCATGAGCCTGGTACAAGAGCGTCTTGCGACCGGCGCGGGCGCAGGCCAAGCCTAGGCTCGCGGCAACGGTGGTTCTGCCGACGCCGCCCTTGCCAAGCACAAGTATGAGACGACGGTCGAGCAGCGGCACAACGAGACGTGTATAGCAGACTTCGCGCGGATTGCTTATTCGCCAGCGGGCTTCGTCGACTGCCCGGCCGTGCTCGTGCTTCGCTTAGGCACCGGGGCATCGACGCCTGAGGTGATGTCGATCGCCTGATCGTCCTCGCCGCTGGCGGCACCGATTTCGATCGCGATGGGCACCACCTCGCCGTGGAGCTCGAGGCGATAGACGCTGTTGTCGGTCTCGACGTAGAGCATGGTGCCGCCGGCCTCGCGCAACACGCGCTTGACGGGCGTTGTGATCATGCGATGGCCATGCGGATCGCGAAAGATCACCATGCCTCGTCCAACCTGGGGCAGATTTACCAGATATCCGGTGTAGACGCGGCTGCTCGTCGAAGACGGAGGGCCGCTGCCCTGGGTTTTTTCAGAGCCGTGCTCTCTTATCTTTCGCGCGGTCACGCTGAGCATGCTCACTCATTTGATAGTACGCTCCCGCTTCGGCGGCGTCATCCATTTTTGCCGCGAGCTGCCCTGGGATGCCCATGCGCGATGAAGACGACGAGGTCGCACGTATCTACGCGAAAATGCGGGATCTTTTTGCGCAGCAGCGCGACGAAATAGTGGGCGTTGCGCGGCTTGGATTGACGCTTACGCAGCTAAGCGTACCGACGCCTACCTTGCCACCGGCAGCACACACCGGGCTCTATGCAATTGGCGAGCGCGAGCTGGTGTTAGTCGATGTCGGCGCGTGGTCGTCTCACGTGGAGCGGGCGGTCGCCGAATTATTGCGCGCGCGCGGCGCGGGCGCGCGCATCGTCGGCGTGCTCGCGACGCATCATCACGGCGATCATGTGGGCGGCATGCGGCAGGCCGCCGCCCACTGGCAAGTGCCTGTGCTCGCGCATCCCGCGACGCTGGCGCGGCTGGTCAATTGCCCGCGCGCGCTTGAGCTCGGTGAGGGGCCGCTGCCGCTGGTCGATGACGCGTGGCAGGTTATGCATACGCCCGGCCACGCCGACGGGCATGTCTGCCTCGATGCGCCCGCGCAGCAGGTCACCATCGTTGGCGACATGGTGGCGGGCATCGGGTCGATCTTAATCGATCCAAGCGATGGTGATCTGACGGCCTACCTCGCTTCGCTGCGCACCCTGCATGCGCTTGGTGCCCGGCGCCTGCTGCCCGCGCACGGCCCCGTGATCGACGACGGCCCTGCCAAGCTCACCGCGTATATCGAACACCGGCTCGCCCGCGAGGCGCTGGCGTTGGACGCCCTGCGCGTCGTGGCTGGGCCGGGCGGGGCCGATCTTGCGGCGTTGATGCCTCTTGTATACGCCGACACGCCGACGATGATTTGGCCGCTCGCGGAGCGATCGCTTGCGTCACATCTTAAAAAACTTGTCGCCGAAGGGCGCGCGATCGCGCTGCCCAATTCACGCTGGATGTTGGCGGCGTAGTGCGGTAACCACAGTCATGGCGCGACAATGTCCAACCTGTCAGGCTCCCAGCGCAACCGACAAGGTGGCGCCGTTTTGCAGCGACCGCTGTCAGCTCATTGACCTTGGCAAATGGCTGGGCGAGGAATATCGCGTCACCAGCTACGAGCCGGTGCCCGAGGAACTCCTCCCGCGCACCGTCGACGCCAACTCCTAGCACGCAAACCCACCTGCCGGTCACCAAGGCGGCCACTAGCCTAAATAGGCAATGCGGCGCACGAAGAATTCGAGATCTTGTTGCTCTGTGGCCGAGAGCGCGACAAAGCGAATACCCATGCCGGGATGAATATTGTTGGGCGCCGCGGGGCGATGGGGATTGACCCACATGACCTCGCCCTCGAGCTCTAGGGGCACCGACGCATCGGGCGGCGTGAAACGCACATTGAGCCGTGTGCCAATCGCCGCGGGCGTGGTGGTGCGCACAAAAATGCCGGTGGCGCTGATGTCCGTGATGTTGGCGAGCAGGTAGGTATCTTCGCTGGCGTAGTCAACCTCGATGTTGACGAGCACGCGCAGCGCGCGGCGGCGTTCGGCACCGGCGAGCTCGGCGGCCGCCTCGCTGGCCTCTTGATCGGTCAGCTCCCCTCCGTCGTCCATCTACGCTTCATAACGAGAATCAGCGGGCGGGTCAATCAACGATCGTGCCGACAGGCGCAACGCGCCGCGGCACTAGTCAGCGCAGCGGCAAGGTTGCGATGCGCACCCGCTGCTGCGCGTCGGCCCAGCCCGGCGGCGCCGATGAAACCGGCATGTTGCGAAAATTAGGATTGGTGCCGGTGAAAAATCCGACCCACAGCTGGTAGGGCCCGGTTGGCAGGCTGCCGTGATTCGACGTGACGCGGTAGGTATCAATTATATAGTCGCCCGCATCCCAGGTGCTAGAGGCGCAGAGTTCGCCGATGGGCGCGTGGTCGCTGCCAAACCTTGTCTTGCTTGGACCGTCGTAGTGGCCAAAAAGTTTCCACGTGCCACCCACCGCGGCGAGGACGCGAAAATACAAGGTCACCTCAAACGGCTGGCCGCGCGCGATCGATGCCGGCAAGGTCCAGCCGATGAGCTCGAGCTTGTGGTCAAAGACAATCGGCGAGGTCGGCCGCACCGCGATGCCGGTGGGTTCGCTGCGGCGCATGACCGCCGCCAACGGATTGTGATCCACGCCGTCGCGCGCGGGCCGGTTTGAAAGCAGCACGTGCTGCGCATTGCCATTGTCAAGGACGTAGTACGCCGCCGACCGCATGCCGCGGTGGATCGCGCATAGATCGCGCTTGCGTCCGGCAATGGCCAGCGCGTGAGCTGGCGCTTGCAGGCGCGGCAACAGCTCGGTGACCGACGTCAGCTTGGTCCACGCGCGGTCGTCATAATAGCGCGGTGCGCGACCCAGCTCGCTAAGCACGTAAAGCCCGGCGGCCTCTTCGTCTACGCGCTCGTCGCGCGCCGCGGCAAACAACGCCTCACTCGAAAGCTGGCCATCCATGGTCGGGTAGATGAGCCAGTTGTACCCAAGCGCGACGACCAAGGCGGCGACGCTCAGCCAAGCGGTTGGCGCGAGCTTGCGGAGGCGCCCGCCCGAAGCTAGCAAGCGCGGCAGCGTCGCGATCGCCACGAGCACGCCAAGGCCGATGAGCCACGTTGCATAGGTGAGCCCCAGCGGCCCGTGCACCGGCAGTTGGTATCCCGCCTGTGCGGCCTTACCGGTGAGCTGCGTCGCCGAGGCGAAATTAGCGAAGGCATCATGCGATACCGCAGCGTCTTTTGCCAACGCGGCGATCGCCGTGGCAATAAAAACGGCTGCCATCGCGGCCTGCCCCCCAGCGGCGCGAGCGTGTTGATGCCACCACAATGCGCAGGCCAGCGCCATCGCCGCGCTGCCACCGAAAATGACGACGCCACCGACATTGAGTTGCCAAAGCGCCATCGCGATCCAAGCGGCACCGGTCCACGCCACGAGCATGGCGGCCGCGGCGGCAAAGCGGATCTTGGTTGCGTCGGCGGCAAGCGCATTTGGTTGGGTGCTGGCGCGGTCCTCGCGCCGCCACGCCGAGGCAGCCAGCGATAGCACGGCGATCAAGGCGATGCCGCTCCACGGCCACATGCCAAACGCCACGTGCTCGAATGCGGACGCGGCGTGGGCTTGTGGCTGCGGCTGTGTTGACCACACCGCGCCTAGCCATGACGACAACTCGCCACTAGGGACAAAGCTGGTCCCCAGCCATTGCCTTGTGCCTGGCGTTGGCGGCCTCGCATCGTGGGTTTGCATCGCCGTAATGGCAAGGGTCGTAAGCAAGGTCACGCCGAGCAAGGCCGCAGCGACGCGCGCGCGCTGACGAGCGGCATCAGGCGAACGGGCGACGACGAACGCATACGCCAGGCCGGCGATCAGGGGTGGCGCCACGCCAACTAGGGCGCCACCAGCGCGCAGGCAGCACCATGTGCCAAGCGCGGCGCAGGCCATGCTCGCGAGCAAGCCAAGCGGCGTCGCGCGGGCGCGCAAGCCGGCGACGACGCCACTAAGCAAAAGCAGCCCACCAATGACGGCGCCAAGCTCGCTGGTAAGTTGCCGCGTCTGCAGCGCCCACAAAGGCGTTGCCAGCAAGATGAGGCTCGCCAGCACGGCGGCGCCGCGGCTGGCAATCAGGCGTCCTAGCGTGTAGGTCAGCAGCGCCGCGATGACGCCAAGCCAAACCAGTGGCAGGCGAGTTTGCCGCGCGATGTTGCCGACGTGGCCTGGCGTCGCGGTTTGCGTCGTGCTGGCGCTCAGTGGCACATCGGCAGCGGCGGCAAGCTCGCGTGACGGTTTGATCAGCTCACGAGTTAGCGTGCGGCCCGGGCCCGCATGTTCCGGCCAAGCGGTCGTGTTCGCCGTGGTTGCACGTCCGCGCGCGACCAGCGGCGCGGCCACGCCGCGTTTGGCGCTAGCGATCGCGACGTTAATACGACGCAGCGAATTTCCGATCGGCGTGCCGGAGGCTTGGTCGACGAGGTCGTCCATCGCGCGCAGTTCGAGTGGCTCCCAGAAGCCGGCCGACAACGCGGGGCCAGCCAGCGCCAGTGCCAGCAGCGCCACCCACAGCGCCGGCAAGACGGCGGCCACGACCGCTTGCTTGCCACCAGGTGTCTGCACGGGCCCACCTTACGCGGTGCCGATCGGCCGTTCAATAACCGCCGCGAAAATCCGAATTCTTGCGGTCGCCGGCGATTTGCGCAAGCATGGCGCATGACCGATGGGCAACAGCGCGCGCTGCTCGCGCGGCACCGCGCCTCGGCGGTGCGCGTGCACCACAGCCTCTTGTGGCATTGGTTTGTGCGTTGGTGGCGCGCCCCCACGCCGACCGCGAGGACCGCCGTGCCGCCGCCGCTGCCCGGGCAGTTGGCGCTGGCCTTTGGCGGCCACAGCTCGGTGTTGCTCCGTTATCATAATGTCGACATCGTGTGCGATCCCATGCTGGCGTCGTGGCAAGGCGGCGTGCGAAGGCAGCGCGCGGCAGGCCTAGATGCCGAGCAGCTTGCGGCGGCCGCGGTGGTGTTGATTTCGAGCCTCGATCCCTTTCATCTCCATCCGCCGACGCTGCGCCTGCTGCCGCGCACGGCCACCGTCATCGTGCCGCCAGGTGGCGCGCGATTTTTAACGTCGCTTGGGTTTGCGCGGGTGATCGAGCTTGGTGACGGCGCGGATTTCGCGGAGGGGCGCGTCTTGATCCACGCCGCGCGCATTCCGCGTGCGGAGCTGCCGGCGACCAACGCCTATATCGTGCGCGGCCATGGTCCCACCGTGTTGTTTTGCGGCGACGGCGCCTATGGCGAGGTGTTTGGCGAAATCGGCGCGCGATTTGAGCCTGACATTGCGTTGCTGCCAATCAGCGGCTTTGTGCCCCTGGCGTTGCGCGGCAACCATATGAGCCCGCTCGACGCGCTCGAGGCGTTTCACGATCTAAGGGCGCGCTTGTTTATTCCGGTGAGGTGGGGCGCCTTTACGTTGTCGTATGAGCGCCTCGACGAGCCCGTGCGGTGGCTGCGCGATCTAACCGACGAGGACGAACTGCTGGCCCATGTGCGCGTCCTCGTGCCGGGCGAAGCAGAGCTGTTTGCGGCGCCGACCATCCTTGGCGATACCGGCCGCGCCGAGGATGCGGTGCCCGATCTCGCCGCAGATCCAGCGAGCGGTGCGGTCGTGCGTGGCCCGTGGGAGGCCACCGATCGTCACTTGGCCCCGTAGCTTGACCACAGCACGCACCTACCAAAGCCGCTGCAATCGCATGTTAGTGACACCGCGGTGAAGTCTATGTTAGTCATCGAACGTGGCTGCCCCGGTGCTCTCGGTCGTGATTCCCGTTTATAACGAGGAAGGCATCTTGCGCGCCGCCGTGGAGATGTTGCGCGCGGATCTGGCCACCCTTGGCGCAAGGTTGCAACTTACGCCTTGGTCGTGGGAGGTGGTGCTTGCGGAAAATGGCTCGACCGACGCCACGGTTGCGATCGCGCGCGAGCTCGCCGCCGCGCATGGCGATGTGCGCACGTTTTCCACGGGTGAACCGAACTACGGCAAGGCGCTGCGTGCGGGCATCGCCGCCGCCGCGGGCACGTGGGTCATTTGCGAAGAAATCGACCTCTGCGACGATGATTTTCATCTGCGCGCGCTGCGGCTGTTGCTCGCCGGCGGCGCCGACGTGGTGATCGGCTCCAAGGCCATGGCCGGCGCCAATGATGAACGCCCCATCATGCGCCGGCTGGCGACGCGCGTGATGAGCGGGCTGCTCCGCGTCGCGCTGCAGTTTCGCGGCACCGATACACACGGGCTCAAGGCGTTCGCGCGTCAGGCCGTGCTGCCGGTCGTCGACGCCTGCGTCGTCGATCGCGATTTGTTTGCCAGCGAGCTGGTGATTCGCGCCGCGCGCCGCGGCCTCGCGGTGGTGGAGATTCCGGTAACGCTCGCGGAAAAGCGACCGCCCGCGGTCAATCTCATCAAGCGCGTGCCGCACGTGCTGCGCGGCCTGGCCAAGCTGACGTGGGTGATTCGCGTCGCCAAGCGAGATCGCGGCGCGCCGTGAACGCGGCGTCCGCATCGGCCTCGCCACGGCCGGCGCTGGCCGTCACGATTGATCTCGATCCACTCGATTGCTATGCCGCCATTCACGGCCTCGGTGTCCACGCCTGCGACGCCTCGCAACGGCGGTTTGTGCTCGACGTTTGCGTCCCACGAGCGCTGCAACAACTAGCCGACGCGGGGGTGCAGGCCACATTTTTTGCGGTTGGCCGCGAACTTGCTGACGCCACCGGCCAGCTCGCGCGCGCACGCCTACGCGAGATTATCGCCGCGGGGCATGAGGTCGCCAGTCACTCCTTCGCGCACCACTATGATCTGGCGCGCTTGCCCGCCGACGAGGTCGCGGCGGACCTGGCCTTGGCAGATGCCCATCTTGCCGACGCCACCGGCGTCGCCGTCGTGGGCTTTCGCAGCCCCGGCTATGATATGTCGCCAATGCTCGCGGCTTGTCTGCAGGCGCGTCGCTACGCCTATGATTCCTCCTTATTGCCGGCGCCGGCGTATTGGCTGGCCAAGGCTGGCGTGTTGGCGGCGATGAAGGCGCGCGGGCGCGCGTCGGCCGCCGTGATCACCGAGCCCAGAGCCCTGCGAGCGCCGCGCATGCCGTTTTTGCCGGCGCTTGCGGCGCCGTGGCGCGCCGCACGTGGCTTGGAGGAGGCCGCGGGCTATCTCGAAATCCCGATGCTCGTCACGCCTTTCACGCGGCTGCCCGTCATTGGAACATCGCTGGCGTTGGCGCCCGCGTGGCTTGCCGATCGCGTGCTCTCGGCGGTGGCAGGCGATCCCCTCATTCATCTCGAATTTCACGGCATCGATTGGGCCGGGCAGGGCGACGAAGAGGTTGCCTTTTTGCGTCGCGTGCAGCCCGACACCCGCCGGCTCGCAAGCGACAAGCGCCATGCCTTTTCCGAGTTGCTAGCGCGCCTTACGCCGGACCGCGCCTCAATGTCGCTTGCTAGCGTCGCCGCGACACCGCTTGACGCGCCAGCGCATCGCAGCGCTCGTTAAGCGGCACGCCTGCATGGCCTGCCACCTTGACGAAATGGACATCGGCAAACGCCGCGAGCAGCTCGCGGATCGCGGCGACCAATTCGACGTTGGCCTTGGCCTTCCACTGCTTGCTTAACAAGCCGATCGCATACGCCGAGTCGGAATATACCGCGATCGGCCGCGCGACGTCGCCAAGCTGATCACGCACGATTTGAAGGCCACGGGCGATCGCGGTCAATTCCGCTATGTTGTTGGTGCCATCGCCGAGGTATTCGGAGGCCTCGATGGTCTTGTCGCCATCGATGACGACGACGCCGATGCCCGCGGGGCCTGGGTTGCCGGTGCAGGCGCCATCGGTCCACACCGCAATGGCGTTGGCGGGCAGCTTGGCGGGCGCTGATTTCGCGGCCGCACCTCGCGCCGATGCACCGCCCGCGCTGGCGCCGGAGGTGCCCAGATCGACGGCTTGCACCGGCGCGCCGACGACGGGCGCCAGGTTGCCCGCGCTTGCGCGATATGATTTCGCGCCGGGGGCCAATTTGTAGACAATTTCAACGCGGCCGGAACCATC
This sequence comes from Myxococcales bacterium, assembly GCA_016716835.1. NCBI lineage: Bacteria > Pseudomonadati > Myxococcota > Myxococcia > Myxococcales > Myxococcales bacterium. Next base: position 357,112 of record JADJUW010000001.1, read on the forward strand.
TGTCACCAAGACGCCATCCGCGCTGACCTGGGCGAAGACTTCTTGATCGCGTAACAAATATCGCTGCCAGGGCATAATCGGGGCGCCGTTATACTGGCGTCTGCAGAGGTTGTGGTACACCTGGCGGCCTAATGAGCCGATTATTTAACGTTGCCTTAGTTGGTCTGTTGCTTGTTGCGGGTGCGTGTAAAAAGAGTGGCGCGCCAGCCGCGACGACGTCGTTTGACACGACGGCTGGGCGAGCCACCTTACTTCATCCCGAGGCCCAAATCGCCGTTGGCGTTCGCGCCGCTACCCTCATGGCCTCGCCGCTCGTGAAGGAAAACCCGATGGTCAAAAAGGCCCTCGCGGAGATGCCAATCCCGTGCGGCATCGATCCAACCACCGCTATTTCAGAAGTGCTCGTCGGCGTCAGCGGCGTCGAGGCCTCTGATCCCGATGTCAGCCTGGTCATTACCGGCCTGTCACTTGAGACCATCTCGGCCTGCGCCGCCTCGCCCGAGGCACAAGGCAAAGTCGTTATTGACGGCAACTACGTAACCATCGGCCAAGGCGACGACGTGCAGATCGCTTACTACGTAACGCCCACCACGATGGTTACCGTCCGCAAGGGCGATGCCAGCATGGACAAGGCCGGGCTGGCCGCCTTGGTCGCCGCGCACCAAGGGCCCGCAGGCATCGTGGGGCAACTTCTTGGCCAAGCCAAATTTGACGCATCGGCGTGGCTTATCGCCGACGGTGCGCTGACTAAATCGCCCGAGGTCGTCTCGTTCATTGGCTTTGCCAATGTCACGGACAAAATCGAAATGGCCATGTCAGGTAACTTCACCACCGAGGAAGCCGCGAAAAAGGCCGGCAGCGAGCTCGATGGCGCCAAGGGCATGATTGGCGCATTTGCCACGGTTTCAAGCCAACAATCGGCCAAGGAGCTCAACGTCTCGGTGTCGATGACCAAGGCTCAAATCGACGGCTTGATGGCGCTCGCCGGCATGGCTGGCGACAACTAACCAGTTATCAACTCAGCTTTATGTTTGCTCTTACTTACGACGAAGGAATCAACACAATGAAAAAACTAATTTTGGTAGTGGCAGCGGTCGGCGTGCTTAGCATCGGCGCCTGCAAAAAAGAAACAGCTAGCAGCGGCGGCGCCGCAGGCAATCCGGCCGGCGCAATTGCCGCCGCCACCGGTGGCAAGGTCAGCCCGCTGGGCCTCTTGCCCGCACAATCAGACGTCGTGTTTGCGCTCAACGTCAAAGAAATCACCAGCAATCCGCTGTGGGAAATGGGCTGGAAACAAGTCGAAACCCAAGTCGCCGCCGGCCAAGGCGACATTACCCCGGCACAGTTTGCCATCCTCAAGGCTTGTATGACCGGCCTCTCTGGCGCCTCGCTCTACATTGGCGCCGAGTCCGAGAAGAAGTCGGCCTCGATCGTCGCGACCGGCGTTAACAAGAGCGGTCTGCAAGGCTGCCTCGACGCCGCCAAGCCTGAGATGGAAAAAGAAGGCGTTTCGGCGGCCATCAACGGTGATTTGCTCACCGTGACCGGCAAGACCCCTGAAGACAGCGGTGAGTTTTTGTTCCTCGACGACAACACCCTGCTGTTTGCGGTCAAAGACGAAAAGCCCCTCAAGGCCGACGAGCTGCGCGCGCTCGCCAAGCAGCCTGAAGCCAATAGCCTCGCCGGTTCAGCTGGCTTCAAGGGCCTCGCGGGCTCGATCGACGTCAAAAAGCCAATTTGGTTTACCGTCACCGGCAAGCCGCTCGAAGAAATGGGCGGCGCGCTCGGCGGCAGCCAGCCACAGCACCTCGCAGGCTCGCTGAGCTTTGGCGATGGCCTCGACCTCAACGCGATTATTCGCTTCGCCGATGCCGATACCTCGGCCAAGGCCAAGGCGTTCATCGACGAGCAACTCAAGAGCGCGGGCGCCATGATCGCGCAGTTCGCGACGATCACGATCGGCAACAAGGGCAATGACACCACCGTCGCCGTCAAGGTGACCGGTGAACAGCTCAAGCAACTGCAGGCCCTCGCCGGCAGCTTTGGACAATAGTTATTGCCCGTGGCGTCGCTCGTACGCCTGACATTTTTCGCCGCGCTCGCGGTGGTCGCGTTTAGTGCGTGTCGTCAGCCAGATGACCGCCAACTAACGGCCGACCAATTGCGGCAGCTGGGCGCCGGCATCGCGGCCATGCCGCAGACGGCGGTGGTCGTGCTCCGGCTAGACCTGCAAGCGATCGCCTCGACGCCGTTGGCGGCCACGGTGGGGCAAGCACTACGCGCCCGGCATCCGGGTGTGGCCGCGTTGGCGACGCGCCTTGCGACCGGATGCGGTGGCTCAATAGCCCAGCTCGGCGAGGTCGTAGTTGGCGTGGCCGCCAGTCGGGAGATGGGCGCGTACCCAACCGTTATTGCCGCCCATACCTTGTTGCCCAGTGAAAGCGTGGTGAGCTGCATGCGGGCCCTCACGGGCGTACCAGGCGAAGCCGCCGTCCTCGACGACCTTCCGGTGCTGTTCTTTTCCAACGCAGGTGGCGGGGTCTGGATGATGCAAACCGGCCAGACCGCGCGCGGCTCGCAGTGGCTGTTGGCAAATCGCCAGGATATGTTGCGACAGGCGGTGGTGGCTGCCAGGGGCGGCCCGAGCGTGCTTTCAAACAGCCGCTTGGCACCTCAGCTGGTCGTCGCAGGGCAGGGCAACGCCCCGCTGTGGGCAGTCGGACTTGTTCCCCCGGGTTTCGCGGAGAGCCTGCGGGTTCGGTCGCAAGATCGGCTCGCCAACGGGCCGAGCGCACTCATCCTGCGCGTTGGCGTTCGCGGCGGACTCCGCGTCACCGTGATCGCCCAAATGGCGTCGGCTGCTGACGCTAATTCATTGAAACTGCTCATAAATGATGAAGTGGGCGCGCTTTCAATGGCAGCCCAAGCATGGCGTCTGGGTCGTCTGGTCGCCGCCATTGAGGTTGAGGCGGTTGGCACAACGGTGGTCGCCAATGGCACCTACTCTGAACGCGAGATCGAACAGCTGCTGGCAGCAATTGACAACTCCTGGCCAAATCAGCAGGATGCACCCCCAACGCCGGGGCTGCCCCCTGGCGGCACCTAGCGGTCATTCGCTTGGACACGCACACGAGGAAATTATGGCGAAGGCAATCAAGAAAACGATCAAAAAAAAAACCACGGTAGCCGCGGCCCCCAAGGCCAAAAAAGTGAAGGCCGCCAAGAAGGCGACGGGACCTTTGGCCAGCATGAAGGCCCTCGTCAAGGAAGCCGCCAAGACCGTGGCTAAGGGCAAAGAGAAGCCAGCCTACAAGGCGCGCATCGCCGAGGTGCACGCGCGCAAGGAAAAAGTCGTCGCGACCATCGTCGATCAAATCGCGCGCACGGGCGAAGACGCGGGCGCGCTCAAGTCGCGCTTGGTCAAGGCCTCCAATGCGCAGCTGCTGCGACTTGAGCGCATCGCCGCCGAAGCCAAGAAGGCGGGCGGCCGTTCGAAGATGGCATCGTCCATCGCCAGCGCGCTCGGGCGCGTTAAGGACAAGGATTACCTCAAGAAGCTCGAAGCGCTGCCGCTGCCACAGCTCATGGATATGCTCAAGAGCAGCACGCGGCGCGCCGCGGCAAGCAAGTAGAGCGGACCGCTTCGGCTCGCTTGCGTACCGGCAGGTGGGCGCACGTGTCTTCCTGCCCGCAGATAGCGACCCTGCGGGGCGCAGCGAGACGGCTGTGGTATCCACAGCCCTTGGTGCTAGCCACATCGCCCTGCAATCTATGCTCGCGGAAGAAACGTGCGCCCACCTGCCGGTACGCGCACGCTATTTCGTGAACGACGTCGTCGACGTCACGACGTTGCCTGCGGCGTCAGCGACCCGCATGGTGAGCGTGTGGGCACCGCGGGGCAGGTCCGCCGGTAGCGTCGCGGTGACCGACTCGCGCAGGTCGTCATAGATGCCGTCGGCGGCGGCGCCAAACTGCCAGTCGCCGTCGTCGATGCTATAGGCCATCTCCGCGATCGCGCTCTGGCCGTCGCTGGCGGTCGCGCTGGCCTCGGCGCCCTTGACGACCATGCCCTCGAGCGCGGGCTTGGTATTGTCGACGAGAAACCACGGTGAGACGCCAAGCGCGGTCTTGGCGGCGCCCGGGGGATTATGCGCCAGGTCAGATGCCGTCACCTTCACGCGGTACCACCCATCGGCGAACGTCTCCGTGTTCCATTCCCACTGCGTCGCCGTCAGCGGCGCGGTGCCGGTGTGTAGCTTGCGCCAGCTGCTATCTTTTTCTCGCTGGACGGCCAGCGTGTAGCGAGTGTCATCGCTGTCGGCGTTGTCGATGGTCCACTTGATGCGAAGCAACGGGTTGCGCGCGCGGCCCCCGTGATCTTTGAGGGTGACAAAGGTTTCTTTGCTCGTCGGCTCGACGCTGACCGACTCGATGCGTGTCGGTTGATTTTGCGGGGCGTAGTACAGCGCAAGGCGGCGCAGCGCGGTCCCGGCATCGCCCAGCGTCGCTCTGACCTGCACGTAGCGCCCGCTTGGGCTGCTTACCTTGCCCGAGCGCACGCCGGCGCCAGCTTCGGCAGGCTTACCAGGCGCCGCCCAGGCGCTCCAGCCGTCGTCGGGTTGGGCGGTGTTACCCGTGCGCGTTTCAACCTTGATGGCGCCCGCGGCCTGCCAATAGAGCCGGCCAAATTGCGCCGAGGTTTTGGCGTCAAAAACCTCTGACACAAAGCGAGCGCTGCCGGCCCGCGTGGTCACGCGATATAACGCGGCGGCGTCGTCGCTGGTAAACCACAGGCCCTTGCCATCAAAGCCCATATGCGAGATCGCGCGATCATCGGTGTCAAAGGCGCTGCCGACGCTGCCATCGGGCTCGACGATGTAGACGCGTCCCTTGTCGGCGCTGCCGACAAACACCGCGCCATCGCGATCGACCGCTAGCGACGTGACATAGGTTTGCGTCAGTGCGTGCAGCTGCTCCAGCGCCCCGGTGGCGCTAATCACGAACACCGCCCCTTTGCCCTTGCGGGCGTTTTTTCGCGGCGTTTCGCTACCGCTGCTGTCTTTCTCGGCGCCGGGTTTGCTGCCGAGCTCTGGCGTTTTCGCCACCTGACCGCGTGGGGCGCCAGGTTTTTCTTGCGCCTCGATCTGCGCAGCGGTCTTGGTGACGCCACTCGTAGGCTCGGCGACCTCGTTGGCCGCCACGATGATGCCGCGCGGCGACTCGACGATGGCAGAGATTTCATTGCCGGCAAAGTCGGCCATCGCGCGCGGCGTGCCGCTGCCTTCGAGGCGATAGACGATGGCGCGCTCGCTGGTGCCAAACCAGATGCTCTTGTCGCTCGCTAAGGTAATCGCGGTAATGCGCTTGTCGCCGCTGGCAAACGCGAGCTTGGCCGCGCCGCTGGTGGAGATAGCCCACAGCTGGCCCGTAGGCCCCGTTCCGGCATAGAGCGTCCCCGCTGAGGCCGCCAAGGCCCAAACGGTCTCGACGTCCTTGATGGTGCAAAAGCTGGCCGCCTTGCCAGTGCGCGGGTCGAGCTTCCATACGACATTGCCCGGCAGCGTCGCGGCATACACGGCATCACCCCAGGTGGTGAGCGCGGTAATCGCGATGGCGCCGGGAATGGTCGCAAACGGCGTGGCCTTGTCGCCATCGATCTTATAGATGGCGCCCTTGTCGTCGGTGCCTGCGAGCACCGTGCCGCTGGCAAGGCGCACGGCAGCCCAAATGCCGTTGCCTGGCACGGTCACCCGCTTGGTGAGCCATCCGGGGCGCACCTCACCGGTTGAGGCGACATAGCCGTCTTGGGTGTCGCCGGCATCAAAGTGCGCAAAGGACTCGAGCGTCCAGGTTTGCGTTGGCGCCGCGGTGACCGCGCGCGGCGGCAGCAACATGGTCGCAAACGAGGTCAGGGCGAGGCTGGTGGTGACGAGATGCGCGAGGGCAGGTTTGGATTTCATGGTGGGCCTGAGGTGCCTAAACTGGGTAGCGGTCAGGAGGCGAGGTAGGGAAGGTTAGCGGCGAGGCGCGACGCGCAAGAGCAACGCCGCGCTGCCCATCATGGGGCGTGGCGATGGGGCGGTGCTGCGATAGACGCTGCGAAAGGGTGCGAGCGCCCGGGTTGAGGTGAGGGGGGCGAGCTTGTCCGCAACCGACGCTGGTAAATCTCGCACGACGATGCCATCGAGCGTGGCGCCCTCGGTCGGCGACGAAATATTTACGACGAGCTGCGTACCCGGCACGAAGCCTCGCAAGAAGGCATAGAGCGAGGCGGCATCGGCGGGCGCGGGGACATCTGGGGCGACGCGTCCGCCGGGCAGGACCTCGAGCGCGATCTGTGAGCCAGCGAGGTGGGCGGGAATTTCGACCGCGACGCGGTCGGTGTAGAGCTTGTCGTATTTGCCGCGTGAGAGGACCTCGACCCAGTTCTTCTCTCCGGCGATGAGCATGCCCCCGCTGACGCGCATGTCGTAGATTTCGCTCGCTTCGCTGGAGAATTCGACGCTCGCCTTGATGCTGAGCCCCGCGATGGGCACCTTGATAAAGGGATTACGCATAAGCGGCGAAATCAGCCGCAGCGCGCGAAATGCGATCAGCGCGTCGGCGGCGCCGGTAGCCGAATAGGTCCAGTCGACAAAGGTAAGCGGCGGCAACCCGCGCAGTTGCAGCGTCGACTCGATTTTCAGCACGACGTCACCGATGTCGGGCACATAGAGCTCCAGCGCGCTGACGGTGGCCGCCGCCGCAAGCGAGGCGGTCATCGATGGGTCTTGCATCACCTCGACGTTGAAGGTCTTGGTGAGGCGTTTGCCGCCCGAGGCAGGCAACGAGATCTCGATGCCCACCGGCAGCATCGCGCTGCGAAAGCGCGTATCGGCCATGATCATCGATTGACGATCTTGCAAGAGCGCGCCGATTTCTCGTTGTGGCGAGGCGAGCACGAACGGAAAACTCGCTGCCGCGACGACCGCATGGACTTCGGCGGTCGCCACCGGGGCATACGCCTCACCACTTTGAAACATCGGATGCCCGAAGGCGAGCACCCGATCGCCGTCGATATACGAGACGGTGCCCGTGCCCGCGGCGGACATATCACCGCGAATCATGATGACCGAAATGGGGCCGCCCATGGTGAAGGCGGTCGGGCCTGTTTCGCTGCCCGTGCCCCCACCCCCGCCGGCGCGCATGGGCGTCACGTTGTATGGCGCCAACGCGTCCTGTAAGTACGCAAAGGCGCCGTCGCTGGCCCCAGAAATCGAAAGCGGCACCGACGCGTAGTAGCCCTCAACGGTTGGGCGAGCCGGGCTTGGTGCGGCCGGAGACGCGGCGGCTATGGGCGCCGAGGTCGCGGTCGCGAGCATCTGCTGACCAAATTCGAGCCGGCCCATGGCAGCCGTTGGCGATCTGCTGATGCCGGGGCCATCAACGGCGCCAACGCCGGTCCCACGCGGCGTCACGAAGCCCTCTTCCAGCATATAGGCGATCGGGGTGCAGCCGCCAAAGGCTACCTTGTTAAATTGAAATCCATAGGAGAACGCACACATCAACTTGTTGTCGACGAAAATCGGGCTGCCAGACATGCCGCGCCAAAATCCGCTCACCGCCAACTTGGGGTCGCTCGACTTCAGGAGGATGATGTCCATTTTCGGCAAGAAGTTGTGCATGACGCTAACCACCTCGATCGAAAACTTCTCTGGTGTCGATCCCGCAAACGTGGTGAGCCCATACCCTTGTTGCCCTCGCTTGACCTGTGCCAGCGGAAACAGCGGCGGCGGCGCGGCCGCAACCTCGACGGATTGCGCGGCGAGCAGGCAGACGATCGCCCAACCAAACACTAGCTGCTTCATTGCGAAAAATCATAGCGCCGCCCGGTAGGCGCGACCATCGCCACGCCGTGATTCCGTTCACATTTGCGCGCCGCAAGCGGGCGGCGCCTGTTCAGTAGCGGCGCGGTGCGATGGGCAAAGCGTGCGGTTACATGTGGGTTTTTTGACATTTTTTTGTCAGCGCTTGTTTAGGCTTTGACACCGCCACTTGCGAAGGCCGCGCCGCGAGGGTGCGCCGGGACGGCACGGGTTGTGCAGTGGCATCGTGGCATGTACGCCGAAACTTGGAAATCGATCTCCGTCATGGTGCAGCGCTCGGAGCGGTGGTGTCGCTATATGGCCAAGCAAGCCGCGCGCCCGCTGCCGGTCTATAAGGTGGGCGGCATCGTGCGTCTCGATGAAAGCGACTTTCAGCGATGGATTGGCGAGCAGAAGCGGGCCAGCGCCTGCGAAACCCCGGCTATTATGGCCGCGTGAAAGGGTCGCCGCGCGTATCGCTGCCGTCGTGCCATGAGGAGGAGCCGGGGGCAGGGCCGTGGCCTAAGCCATGGCTCCTGGCAGCCGTCGCGCTCACCGCGCTTGGCGGGTGCCGCCGCCCAGCGGCGATAAACTCGCAGATTAGCAACGCCGACGATCGTGTGGCAGCTGAAGAGCCAACGGATGATCTCATGCAAGCGCTGACGGCTGAGGTGCTTGAAGGCTATGAGCGCGGTAATGACCCGTTCGCGCCTGAGCTCGGCGATTATGTAGGGATAGGGGTGGGGCCGCGCGAGCTTTGGTCCGCGCCGGAGGATTTCTCGATGCCTCTGGCCATCTATGGCCGCGGCTACTCAAATCGGTTTACGGCCCACATCTCGACGCTCGGCTCATCGGGATGGGTCACCGATGACGTCAGTTGGCGAGTCGAGGTGTGTGGGCGCGTGCTGTCGATCCCGCTGCGCTACACCGCGGTCATGCGTCGCGATGGCGAACGCTGGTATCCGTTGATGCAGCAGGTTTCCATCGCAACGCGCGACGTCGCCGCCGCGGACGCAACCGATGAGGCGGCGGCCGTCGCGGCGGTGAGCGGTCGAGTTCCGGCGCAGGCCCCACCACCCGAGCTTGATGGCACCATGGCGTTGGCGCTGGCGGGGCAGGCCGGCGCGTCGCTCGATGTGATCGGCCCGATGGCAGCGGCCACGGCGCGGCCAACTGCCGAGGCTGCCACGGGGCTGGTCGAACTCATCCAATCTGGTCGGGTGCTGGCCGGATCCGCGCAAGCGGGGGCGGTGGCGGCGCGCGGCGCCAAGGATGAAGGCGCCGTCGGATATTGGGTGGGCGTTATCCGCGTCGACGCCGCGGCCGCCCAACGTTTGTTCGCGGGGCAGGTGGTGGCGCCGGTTTCGTCGCCGACCGAGCTCGTTGGTGAGCTAGACCTCCGCGTCGCGGTCGTGCTGACCCAGCAAAAACAACAGTGGGTCGCGGCGCACCTGCACGTCTCGTTGGCGATTGGCTACGAACGCCTGGTTCGGCGCATGTTCGGCAGTCAGGTTGCCTCCCTTACGCCGCTTGATTTTGTGTGTGACTAAACAGAACGCATTGAGTGGGGATCTTGCGGTGTACGGCTTCGCGAGCCTCGTTACAGCCAGACGGCTGCGCCTCGGCATCGCTGCAGGCGTGCACCACAATTTCCTCCACCCACTGCGTTCTGTTCTTCGCCAATTTTTGTTTTGGATTATGCGGTTATGTTTAGCGACCCGTCGCCCGCCGTCGCCTCGCGTTGCCCAAGCGTGGCGATATGCGGATCGGTGAGGTAGGTATCGGTGAGGCGATGCTTTTTCACGAAGATCCACCGCAGCGGCAACGTCACCAGACGCGCGATGCCGCCGATCAGTTTGCCGCCATAAGCTTCGAGCACCAGCGCGGTGCGTGCAAACGAGCCGAGCTCGGCCAGGGGCGCGGTCAAAACGCCCATGCGCAAAAGCCTGGTTTCGGCGCAGGCATTGGCATGCGCCAAAAATCGCGGCAGTTGCGACAACACGGGGTGACCTTGCGGCAATCGCGCCTCCATAAACCGCGCGAGGCGGGCGACGCCCCACATCGAAACCAAGGATAGGCCGAGCAGGCGGCGTCGCAGCCATGCCTTGCCGGCAATGGCGCGCATGGTTTGCTGTTCGCCAAACTCGACGTGACGCTCCTCTTGTTTGACGGCGCGGCGCAGGATCTCGACGGACGGGCCATGATCGAGGGTATCGATGATCGCGTAAAATGCGTTGAGCACAAAGCCTTCGCCTTGCGCCATTTCGAGCGCCACGTGCTCGGCCCAACCACCGCCCATCATGCCGGTGGCCAAGAACCGCACCGCAGGGTGGGCGGGACCGGGCTTGCATCCCAGCATCTGCATGATGCGCAGGAAATTTTCCACGTGCTGCATCTCTTCCAGCGACTGGCGGGCAAGAAAGCGCGCCGCGTCGTAGTCGGGCGCGTCATACAGCCAATGGCCAATTTGGATGCCGGTCACTTCGCCGTAGAGAAACTGGTTCATCATCCACTGCAAGGCCTCGCGATCGGCCACGGGGTCTAGCTTGGCGCCGGAAAAATCAAAAGTCAGTTCTTGGCGAGACAGCAGCATGGGCCAACTGTACTTGCGTCGGAGCGGAAAAGCACGCGGATCTGAGGGCCGCGGCGGGTGGCTTAGCCAGCGGCAAAAAGCCGCTGAGAGGCAGCGATGGCGTCGGAGCGCACGCGGGCCACGTCCAGGGTGAGCAGGCGCCGATCGCGCACGACGAGCTTGCCGTCGACCGCGACATGGGTGACGTCGCGCCCGGTCGCGCTAAACGCCAAGAACGAGGTTGGATTGGCAAATGGCGTGGCCGTCAGCGAATCGGTGGCGACCGCGATGACGTCGCCGCGCTTGCCAAGCTCGATCGTGCCGAGCTGATCGGCCATGCCCAGGCAGCGCGCGCCGCCGAGCGTCGCCATGCGCAGCACCGTCTCAGGGGCAATCGCGCGCGGATCGCGATGGCCGGCGTGCACGCGGTGCAGCAACGCCGCCAGCCGCATTTCGCCAAAACCATCGAGCGTGTTGTTGCAGGGGGCGCCGTCGCAACCGATGCCAACCGAGACGCCCGCGGCAAGCAAGGCCGGCACATTGGCGATGCCCGACGCCAGCTTGAGGTTCGACGCGGGGCAGTGCGCGACGTTGGTGCCAGTGGATGCGAGCCGCGCGATGTCCTCTTGGCTAACGTGCACGCAGTGCGCCAGCACGACATGCGTGCCCAGCAGGCCCAGCTCGCCGAGGCAGTCAATATTGCTGCTGCCAAAGCGGGCGCGGACGAGCTCGACCTCGCCTGGATTTTCGCTGGCGTGAGTGTGCACCACGACGCCGTGCTCACGGGCTAGCGCGGCGACCGCGCGCAGCAAGTCGTCGGTGCATGACAAGACAAAACGCGGGGCGAGCGCGGCCTTGATGCGCCCATCGCTCGTGCCATGCCAGGCGCCGATGAGGCGGGTCGCCTCGGCGAGCGAGGCGGCGGTGGTTTCGCGCAGCCCCTGCGGCGTGTGCGCGTCGGGTAGATCCATCAGCGCCTTGCCGATGCTGGCGCGCATGCCGGCGGTGGTCGCGGTTTCGAACACGGCGTCGGTGTGGTGCACGGAGGCCATGTCCATCATCGCCGTGGTGCCCGAAAGCAGCATCTCGGCGCAGGCCAGCGCCGAGGCGGCGCGCATGGCGGGCGCATCGAGCGCGGCCTCATAGGGCCAGATCACCTCGCGCAGCCACGGCATGAGCTCTTGCGTATCGGCGCGGCCACGCGCCAAGGTTTGGCAGGTATGCACATGCGCCGAGACGAGGCCTGGCATGATCAGCATGCCGCGCGCATCGACGACCTCATAGTCGCCGGTTTGCGGCAGGTACCGATCGTGCTCATCGCGTGCGATGTGCACGATGATGCCATTTGCCATCGCGAGGTCGCCGCGGACGATGTGAAATTGCTCATCGAGCGTAACGATGGTGCCGCCCTGAAAAATAAGCTCAGCCATGGCTACTGCCCCGACGCGAGCTGAGCGGGGGAGAAGCCTGCTGGCAACAATTCCGCAACCGTCCATTGGCGACGCTCGCCCGCGGGATTGAACGCGACGACAATCGTTGCCGACGGGTCGGCGCAAAATTCGGCCAAGACCTGCCGACACATGCCGCACGGTGAAGAGGGCGGGTGGCTGTCCGTGATGACCGCGATCGCATCGATGTTGCGGTGGCCGCGCAGCACGGCCGCGGCAATGGCATTGCGCTCCGCGCACACGGCCAGGCCATAGCTCGCATTTTCTATATTCGCCCCGGTAAAGACCTCGCCGCCGGCCGCCAACGCGGCGCCGACGCGAAATCGGGAATAGGGCGCATAGGCGGCCTCCTGCGCCGATGTAGCCGCTTCTATAAGCGTCTCGATAAGTGGCGAGGTGGCGGCGGTTTTGCTCACAAGGCCTGCAGTATCCCCGGGCTAGCCAAATCTCGCAAGATTTCGTCCAACAGCCGACCAAAGCTCTGCTTGGCCTGCTGGGCGTTGGTGGTCACCTCGTGGTGCGTGAGCGGCGTGGGCGATAGTCCGGCCGCTTGGTTGGTGATGCACGAAATGCCAATGACCTTGGCGCCCATATGATTTGCGACGACGGTTTCCGGCACCGTCGACATGCCCGCGGCATCGGCGCCGATTGCCCGCAACATGCGGATTTCGGCCGGCGTTTCGTAGGCTGGCCCAGGCATGGCGGCGTAGACGCCGTCTTGCAACGTTATCCCGGCGCGACTCGCGGCGGTATGGGCGAGGGCACGCAGCGTGGGATGATACGCATAGGTCATATCGGGGAAGCGTGGGCCTAAGGTCTCGTCGTTCGGCCCGCGCAGCGCCTGGTCGCGCAGCATATCGATGTGGTCGTTGATCAGCATAAGCGTGCACGGTGGCCACTCGGCGCGAATGCCCCCAGCCGCGTTGGTCAGCACGAGCACGCGCGCGCCGAGATGCACCAGCAGGCGCGCAGGGTAGGCGACCTGCGCCGCCGAGTGGCCCTCGTACATGTGCACGCGGCCTTGCAGCGCGGCCACGGTCATCCCGTGGCGTTCTCCGATCACCAGCTTGCCGTGGTGCCCAGGCACCGTGCTGCTCGGCATATGTGGGATGTCACTAAAGGGAATCTTCGTCGGGCCCGCAAGAATGTCGGCAAAATCGCCCAGGCCCGAGCCAAGGATAATGCCAACCACGGGCTTGGCTGGGGTGTGGCGGGCGATGGCGGCCTTGCTTTCGTCAAGCGCGGCGCGGAGGTTGCTTGCAATAGTCATCGTATGGTCTCCAAGATGCGGCTGCCAGCCGCGGTTACGGGCTCGTCGACGATCGCGATCGCGGCGGCGACCTCGCCGCGCGCCGCGCTAGCCCGCTCGGCCTGTGAGGCATGGATGCGCGCCAGGACATCGCCCTTGCTAACGCGCTCACCGCGTTTGGCAAACACTTCAAGGCCGGCGGCTGGGTCGACGTGGTCTTCTTTGCGAACGCGACCTGCACCGAGCCGCAGCGAGAGTTGGGCCAGCGCCAGTGAATCGATGGGGGCGACAAAACCAGCGGCGGTCGCGACTACCTCGACCACGTGCGCCGCGCGCGGCAAGCGCTCCGGCTCGTCGCAGACGCGTGGATCGCCGCCTTGGGCCTCAATCACTTGCGCGAACCTCGCGAGCGCGGCGCCATTGTCGAGCACGCGTTCGAGTTGCTGCGCGCCATCCGCGGTGTCGCGGGCGCGGCCCGCAAGGCATAACATCTCCGCGCCGAGCGCGACGGTCAGCTCTCGCGTATCGGCGGGGCCCTTGCCGCGCAGCACCTCGAGCGCTTCGGCAACTTCAAGCGCGTTGCCGATGGTGGCGCCAATGGGTTCATTCATGTCGGTCAACATCACCGTGACGCGGCAACCCGCGGCGTGGCCAATGGCCTTGATCGTGAGCCCCAACGCGCGCGCGCTCGCTACATCAGCCATGAAGGCGCCGCGCCCCACCTTGCAATCGAGCACAAGGCCCGAGATGCCAGAGGCGAGTTTTTTGGACATGATCGATGACGCGATGAGCGGGATCGACTCGACCGTCGCCGTGACGTCGCGGATCGCATACAGGCGTCGATCGGCAGGCGCCAAGCGATCGGTCTGGCCGATGAGCGCGACGCCAAGCGACGCGACCTGGCGCTGAAACGTCTGAATGTCGAGGTTGACGCGAAAGCCGGGGATGGCCTCTAGCTTGTCCAGCGTGCCGCCCGTATGGCCCAGGCCGCGGCCCGAGATCATGGGTACGGCAACGCCACAGGCGGCCACCGCGGGTGCGAGTGGCAGCGAAATCTTATCGCCGACGCCGCCGGTGGAATGCTTGTCGATGGCCGGTCGATCAAGGGTTGGCCACGTCAGCACGTCGCCGGAGTGGGTCATCGCCTGCGCCCACACCGCGAGCTCCTCGTCAGCGAGGCCCTGAAAGTAGATTGCCATTAGCATCGCGGCCACTTGATAGTCGGCGATGGCATCCGTCGCGACGCCGTGGATAAAGGCCTTGATTTCTTCAGGCAACAGCGGCTGGCCGTCGCGCTTTTTCTTGATCAACGTGGGCACATGCATAGGGCTCGTCTTCACGGTTTCGCCGCGGCGGATACATCTTGTGCCAAGCGAAAGGTTACGTCGGGGCGGGGATCGTCGGGGACTTCTTTGCTGGTGAGCCCGCGTATAATGGTGCGACGAGGCGCTTCGGAAGCGACCCATTCCCACAGCATCCCGGGTGGTGCCGCGATCTTGTCGGCCGCGGCCGCTAGCTCGTCGCGTGTCGCCAGGCGCTTGCCTGAGGCCTCGGCGAACGCACGCGCTTGTGTGTAGGAAATGTTCGTCACGGGTTGCTCATCGGGTGCCGCAGGTGCATCCGCGACGACCGCGCGATAGGCCGCGGTTGTGACCGGTGCGACCTCGACGGCCACTTGCTTGCCGCCGACCGTGATGATGGTGCGGCTGCTAGCGAGTTCATCGATGGGCGCGTGGGCGGGCCGCGAGGCATAGGCCCATAGGCCCGATACGAAGACCGCGACGGAAAATACCGTCAGCGGCCAAATCCACCGCGGCCAACGGGGCGCAGCGACGTAAAGCGAATCCGCCGCCTCCGACCAGTCGCCGCTGGTGGCAGGCGCGGGCTGACGAAGGTTTTCCGTAGACGCCGCCATCGCCACGGGCGCTTTGGTGACGGGCGCAGGCGGGGTCGCAGTCGGGGACGCCGCAGCATAGCGCGTCGCCATGGCGTCTAGCGTTGCGATTAACTCATCGTAGCGCGGCCGTTCGGCGGGATCTTTCGCCATGAGCTGGCGGCATAGCGCTGCCAAGTCGGCGGGCACGTCGGGGCGATATTGCCGAGGGTCAGGCGCCGGGTCGCGCAGGTGGCGCGCGACCACCTTGAGATATTTATCCTCGGACGCAACGCCCGTGCGAAACGGCGGTCGTCCTGTGAGCAAGAAAAATAGCGTCCCGCCAAGCGCGTAAATATCGCAACGCTCATCAAGTGGCTCGCCACGCGCTTGCTCGGGCGCGATATAGTCGGGTGTGCCAACCACGACGCCCATGCCGGTCAGCGCGGGTTCGCGCCCCGGGTCTTTTGGCTTGGCAAGCCCGAAGTCGGTCACCTTGATCGAGCCATTGTGCAGCCGCACGAGATTGCTCGGCTTGACGTCGCGATGAATGATGCCGGCAGCCGAGGCCGCGGCCAGCCCCATCGCGGCATCGCGCGTCGCCGCGGCCGCCGC
This sequence comes from Myxococcales bacterium, assembly GCA_016716835.1. NCBI lineage: Bacteria > Pseudomonadati > Myxococcota > Myxococcia > Myxococcales > Myxococcales bacterium. Next base: position 372,713 of record JADJUW010000001.1, read on the forward strand.
GCTGGCAGATAGGGGCCCGTGGCGTTCTACGTGCGTGCCGAGGTCAACGCCCGCTAGCAGCTCCATCGCGATGTACGGCAGATCGCCGTGCATCCCGGTCGCAAACACCGACACCACGTGCGGATGCGCGATCGCCGCGACGGCGCGGCCTTCGCGCAAAAAACGCGCGCGCAGCTCGGCGTTGTCGCGGTGCCTCGTGCTGAGCATCTTGACCGCCACTACGCGCGCCAGGCCGGTGTCGAGGGCCTCGAAGACTTCTCCCATGGAGCCCGATCCGAGAAATCGCTCGATGCGATAAGCACCCAGCATGGTCCCTGGTTCTAGCGCCGACATGGAGGCGGGAGCATACCTGGGGATGACGCCTCGGTGGGCCCTGATGGCGTTGAATTCGCCCGTCGCGCCTACTGATGCTCGGCGCGCGCCGACAGATTTTCAAAGCGCGTGTAGCGACCTTCGAAGTGCGTCTCGACGGTGCCGGTGGCGCCGTGACGGTTTTTGCCGAGGATGATTTCCGCGACGCCGCGAGCCTCAGAATCCTTGTTGTAGACCTCGTCGCGATAGATAAAGAGGATGACGTCGGCATCCTGCTCGATCGCGCCCGACTCGCGCAAGTCAGACAGCTGCGGCCGCTTATCGGTGCGATTCTCGAGGCTGCGGTTGAGCTGCGACAGCGCCAGCACTGGGCACCCTAGCTCCTTGGCGAGCTGCTTGAGGCCGCGCGAGATTTCGGAAATCTCCTGTTCGCGGCTGGCCTTGGCCGCTTGCGGCGAGCCGCGCATGAGCTGCAAGTAGTCGATGACGATGAGGCCCGCCTTGCGGTCGCCAAAGAGCTCGCGATTGGCGCGAAAACGCCGCGCCCGTGCGCGCAGCTCGCGCAGCGACAGCGCTGGCGTGTCGTCGATCAAAATGGGCGCCTTAGACAGCGTGTTGGCCGCATACGTCAAATTTGTCATGTCTTGGCGCTGTAACTGGCCACGCCGCAACGCCGACGAATCGACCCGCGCCTCGGAACACAGCATCCGTTCGGCGAGCTGCGACGACGACATTTCGAGCGAAAACACCAACACCGGCCAGCCGCCCGTGACGGCGCAGTTTTGCGCGATCGATAGCGCAAACGACGTCTTACCCATCGCCGGACGCGCCGCGAGGATGATGAGCTCGGTCGGCTGAAGGCCCGCCGTTTTTTGATCGAGGTCGGTAAAGCCTGTCGGCACGCCGGTGATGCCGTCGGCCTGCGCGAAGCGCTCGTCGAGCGAGCTAAACACCTTCTTGATCAGGCTCTTGATCGGCTCGGGGCCGCTCTTCTCTTGCCGTTGCGTCACCTCAAAGATCTTGGCCTCGGCCTCATCGAGATAGTCGCGAATGTCACCGAGGTCATCGTAGCCCTTGGCCGCGATTTCGCTCGACGCCAGCATCAGCCGGCGCGCTGCATGCTTGTCGCTAACGATCTCGGCGTAGTGCGCGACGTTGTCGGGCGTCGGCACGCGCATCGCCAGGTCGGACAAGAACGCCATGCCACCAATGGCCTCGAACTTGCCTGCCTTTTGCAGCTCCGCCTCGACCGTGACCACGTCGATGGGCTTGGCTGTGGCCTCGAGCACGCGCATCGCCTCGAACACGGCGCGATGCCGGGGGTCGTAAAAATCCTCGGAGGCTAGGTTCTCAAGGTGCAATAAGACGTCATTGCGCAGCAAGATGCCGCCCAAGACCGACGCTTCCGCGTCGAGGTTATGCGGCAGAACGCGGCGATTGTCTCCCATACCACGCTTAGCGGCGGTTTATTTTTCTTTGCCAACGACCCAGAACTTCAGGCTGGCGATGACGCCGGCGTTGAGCCGCACGGTGGTCTCGTACTTGCCAAGCGCCTTCACGGCGTCGTCGAGCTTCACCGCGCGATGGTCGACGTCGATGCCGGCCTTCTTGAGCTGCTCGCTAATGTCGCGGCTGGTGACCGAACCAAACATCTTGTCGCCTTCGCCGATGACGCGCTCAAATTGTAGCGTCATGCCGCCGATGCGCGTGGCCAAGTCTTGGGCGCCGGCGCGTTGGGTGGCGATGCGCTTTTCGATGGCGCGCTTGTTGTGTTCGAGTTGGTGCTTATTGCGCAGCGTGGCCGTGACGGCCATGCCTTGCGGGATAAGAAAGTTGCGGCCAAAACCAGTCTTGACGGCGACCAGATCGCCAGCCTTGCCGAGCTTGGAGACGTCTTGGGTAAGAATTAGTTGTAGTGCCATGACGGAGTCCTTGCCTTATTCGCCGCTGACGGAGAAGGGAAGCAGCGCCAGCATCCGCGCGCGGCGGATGGCAACTGCGAGGGAGCGTTGTTGCTTCGCCGACAGGCCGCTAAGCCGGCGCGGCACGATGCGGCCGCGATCGGTGATGTAGCGCTTGAGCAACGCGGGGTTCTTGTAGTCGATAGGCTCTTCGATTTTCGCCAGCTTGCGCGTCTTGTTGCCACGGCCGCCTTTGCCGCCCATGCGCTTGTCGTCGCCGTCGAGGTCGTCTGAAACTTCTGGATTAGCCATGACTTACTCCTTGCTTTCCGAGGCGTCGCTTGGCGCGCCAGCGGCTGCTTCGTTTTCGTCTTCTTCTTCGTCGTCGCCGTCGTCGGCATCGGCCGCGCCCGCGTCAGCGCCGCGCGACAGAAACATGTCTTCTTCATCGGCCGCGGTCTGCGCGGCGCGATCGAACGAGGTGTCGTCAATTTCGCTTGGCCGTGCGGTGGTCACCACGTCGACGTCGACCTTGATGGTTTGGTAGCGGAGCACGACGTCGAGCATGCGCAGGTTGCGCTCGGCTTCTTCGACGACGCCGGATTGCGCGAGGTAGACCCAGTGCAGGTAAATGCCTTTGCGCTCTTTCTTGATTTCATAGGCGAGGCGGCGTTTGCCCCAGTTGTCGACCTTGAGGATCTTGCCGCCCATGCCTTCGATGACGCCCTTGACGCGGGTGTTGACGTCGGCAACGACATCGTTGGAGGCGTTGCCTCGCAGGATGTAAATGGTTTCGTATTCTCGGGATGTATTGGGTGCGTCTAATAAACTCTTAAGCTGTGGCATGTCTGACCTCTCGGGAAATTGCCAAGCCACGGGGACTCAGCGAGGGAAGGGAGGGACTATCACACGGCCTAGCCCTGATCAATGGTGCGCTCCGGCGAATTGCGGTGCTGCCTAACTACTTAGAACCCTTGCCACTATTGAATTGGTTCATCGCCGCGGCGGGGCCACTTTTGACGGTCATCGCCACGGCGGCGGCGGCGTCCTTCACCGACTGGCCGACGGCCTGCGTTAGCTCAGGCGCAAAGCCTCCTAGCACCCAGCTCGCAACCTCGCCGCCCCTGACGGGGGGGCGGCCAATGCCAACGCGAATGCGGGCGAAGTCGGGCGTGCCCAATTGCTCAAGCAGGGAGCGCAGTCCGTTGTGGCCACCGTGCCCCCCGCCTAGCTTGACGCGGGTCGTGCCGGGCTCGAGGTCAAGCTCGTCGTGGATAATCACGATGTGGTCCGGCGCCACGCCATGGAATTTGGCGACGCGCTGCACCGCAAAGCCGCTGAGGTTCATAAACTCCATCGGCTTGAGCAGGCACACCTTGGTGCCATGTATTTGGCCGAGGCTAACGTCGCCACCGAACTTGCTGGGCTTAAACGGCGCAAACCCAAAGCCCGCGGCAAGCTCGTCGGCAACGCGGAAGCCAATGTTGTGGCGCGTGTGCTCGTACTTTGCCCCGGGGTTGCCAAGGCCTACGACGAGCCACATCGCAAGGGCCAACTATTTCTTGGCGGGCGCTTTGGCCGGAGCCGCAGCAGCTGGTGCGGCGGTCTTGGCACCGGCGGCGGCTGGAGCGCCTGGTTTGGCTGCGGCAGCCGCGGCTTTCGGATCCACGGCGGCAACTTCGGTCGCGGCGACAACGGTTTCGGCCTTGTCGGCGGTTGGCGCGGCGCAGGTAACAATTGCCTGCTCAAGGCCCGTCAGCGCGTGCACGCCCTTTGGCATTTGAACGTGTGAAACGTGAAGCACGTCGCCCAGATCGAGCTCAGTGACGTCGATGGTAAACTTGACGGGAATGTCCGCTGGCTTGGCTTTGACGTCGAGCGCGCGAATCAAGATCCGCAACTGGCCGCCTTCGATGGCGCCTTTCGGTTTGCCGACGTACTCGATAGGTACTTCCGCCGAAACTTCTTTGGTTGGGTCGATCGCAAGCAGGTCGACGTGGGTGATTTCGCGCCGGGTGGCGTGAATTTGATAATCTTTAACCAGGGCCGACAGCGTCGTCGATGGCTTACCCTCCGTCGTGACGGTAAGGTCGATGACGGTATTTTGCTTGCGGATAGGGTCGAGCGACGCCTTAAGCGCCTTGACGTCTACCGTGATCGGGAACGGCTCCATCGGACCATTTGAGGTCGCGCCGTAACACACGCCCGGGACCAGGCCCTGCGCACGCAACTTGTGGGCCGATCCTTTTCCAAGGGTCGGGCGACGTTGAACTGTTAGCTTTCCTACTTCCATGACGGCCTCTTCTACTAGCAAATACGACGTTAGATAAATAGCGAACTGATGGAATCGCCGTGGTGGATACGCTTAATGGCCTCGCCAAGCAAGCGCCCCACTGAGCGGACTTTCACCTTGCTGCACTGGCTGCCCGCCTCGGAGAGCGGAATTGTATTGGTTACCACGACATGCGCCAGCGGGGAGTCGGTGATGCGCGCAATTGCCTTTGAGGAAAATACGGCGTGCGAGGCGCAGGCCGCGACGGAGGAGGCCCCCGCCTCCATAATGGCCGAGGCCGCATTGGTCAGGGTGCCCGCCGTATCGATGATGTCGTCGACGATAATGGTCTTTTTGCCCTTAACGTCGCCAACAATATTCATAACTTCGGAGACATTGGCGGCTGAACGGCGTTTATCAATAATGGCGAGGCTAGCCCCCAGCCGCTTGGAAAACGCGCGCGCGCGCTCGACGCCGCCGGCATCCGGGGACACGACGACGGTGTTTTCACCGCCGTATCCCAACGTGCGGAGTTCTTCGATGAGCACGGGCATCGCGAAGAGGTGGTCAAACGGGATGTCAAAGAAGCCCTGGATTTGGCCTGGCGTGCAGGTCCATCGCGAGTGCCCGGTCGGCACCGGCGGCGGTGATAAGGTTGGCTGCCAGCTTGGCGGTGATGGGCGTACGCGGTTTGGCCTTACGGTCTTGCCGCGCGTAGCCAAAATACGGGATGATCGCAACGATTGTGCCGGCCGAGGCGCGCCGTAGGGCGTCGATCATGATGAGCAGTTCCATCAGCGACTGATTCACCGGGGTGCACGTAGGCTGCACTACGAAGCAGTTGACGCCGCGGACATTCTCGCCGATTTCGACATAGATTTCGCCGTCCGCAAAATGCGTGACGTCGGCCCTTCCGAGGGGGATTTCCACGGCGCGCGACACTTCTTCGGCCAGCGCCTTGTTGGCATTGCCTGTGAAAATGGAAAGAGATTTGAGCACCGCAACCTCGCTTTGGTCGCGGTGTACACGCTTTGGCCTGCTGCCGTCAACGGCACAAAAAAAAGCACACGCGGCGCGTGTGCTTTTGCAGTCGTGGCCAAAGGCCTATTGCGGCGAGGTGCCTACGGAGCTGGCGTCGGAGCCGGCGCTGGTGCCGGAGCTGGCTCAGGAGCTGCCTCGACCTTGATTAGGTCGGAAAGCAACTTGAACTCAACGCGGCGATTTTGCGCCTTGCCAGCCTTCTTGGCGTTGTCGGCGATTGGCTTGTCTTGGCCATAGCCGCGGGCAACCAGCGCGGTTTCCGCAACGCCCTTGCTGATCAGGTAGGTCCGCACGGCATCCGCGCGAGCTTGTGACAGCGTGAGATTGGCAGCCGCATCGCCAACGTTGTCGGTGTGGCCTTGGACTTCCAGCTTGAGCTCGGGGTTGGCAATCAGCAGCTTCGCCGCGGCGTCGAGCGTCTTGTTCGAGCTCTTGAGGATAACGGCCTCGCCGGTCTTGAAGTTAATGCCCTTGATGACACCCGTAAAGCGGCGGACCGCGGCTGGGATTTGGTCAGGGCAGCCATCGGCGTCTTGGTAGCCGTTGGCGGTTTCCGACTCGGCTGGGCACTTGTCGGAGAGGTCGTAAACGCCATCGCCATCGGTGTCACGCGTTGCGTCTGGACAGCCGTCTTCGTCTTCAAAGCCGTTCTTGTCTTCCGCGTCGGTCGCGCACTTGTCGGCGCCGTCGAGGATGCCATCGCCATCGTTGTCTGGATCCGGGCAGCCATCGGTGTCTTCGAAGCCATCGACGTCTTCCGCGTCGGTGACGCACTTGTCGGTGGCGTCGGCAATGCCGTCGCTGTCCGTGTCTTTCGCGCCGTCAGGGCAGCCATCTTCGTCTTCGAAGCCATTCATGTCTTCCGCTTCGTCGACGCACTTGTCGTCGCCATCGGCGATGCCATCGCCGTCGGTGTCGAGCACTTTCTTCTCTGGTGCAAATTTGCCTTCTTTGCGGCCGAACTCTTTGTAAATCGAGACCAGGCCTTCGTAGTCCATGCCCCATTTGTCTTTGTCTGGGTCGGACGCTGGACGGCTCGACGGCACCACCATGGCGCGCGCGTCAAGGCGGAGGCCCCAGCCGCGATCAAGGCGAACCTTGAAGCCGGCGCCGGCATAAACCGTGGAGTCAATTTCCGCGCTGTCGCCTTCCATGTCTTGAATGATGGTCGTGTTGTCCGACTTCACAATGTGGTTGAGACCGCCACCGAGGAGCACGAACGGAATAAAGCGCTTGTTGGGGTCTTCGGCGCCAAATTGTGCGACGACATTGAGGCGATAGCTGGCAACCCATACATCAAATACTTGCTCAAGCGATTCGGTTGGAATCACGCCGCCTTCGACTTCAACCCCGAGCATGTCGGAGAAGTAGTAGCCGATGCGAAGCCCGAAAAACGCCGAATTGGATACCGACGTGGCATCCTCGTCGTCTGCGACGCCTAGCTCGTTGTTGACACTAAAGAAGTGCGGGCCAGCAGTAATACCAACTTCGACGTTCGCCGAGGCGGTCGAAGTCGTACCAGCTGCGCCCATGGCCGTTATAACGGCGGCGATGGTTGCGGTACGGCAGATGAGTTTCTTCACGATGGATGTCCTTTCATAAAAACAGATACTTCGGTAACCAAAGCAGCCGGAGCCCCCGGCATATTTGTTGAGGTCATAGCCACATTCAATTGCCGAGGCCAGTGCTTCCGGCCACTTAATAGCGACGAGACGGGATCCCGTTTGAGTGAGTTTAATTCAGCCGCGTTTCTTGCCAGCGAAATAATCCGGATCAACCGTCAGGGTTTCGGCGAGTCGATCGATCCGCGCATGCGCGGTGCCCCGTTGCTTGCGATAGCGCATTGCAAACGCTTCGGGCAGCGCGAGATTTGCCGGGAGGTAGAGCGTCGCGCAGGCCGGGCCACCGCCAGCCTTGCCAAAAAGTTCGTGCAAAGCTACTTCGATAAGCGCAAGGCCTGCCTCATCGCGCATGGCCGCAATGAACTCATCGCTGGCGCCGCGCGGCGTGAGCAGGCCGTTGCGCACTTGTCGCGAGTTCGCGGCGTAGGCAATTTGGGCATCTTGCTGGGAGATTGGGATGATGGCGTTGCCCAGCGCGAGCGCGACGATGTCGCTATAGCCGCGATAGAGGCCGCCGCCGTAATGCGCAAGTTTCGGCGCGCCCGCGCGCGGGCGCACGCCGAAGTGCACGGTGTCGCCGTGAAAATGCGGATAGACGAGCTCGGCGTAAATGCGCGCGGACGTCGGCACGCCAGCGGCGTCGGCCGCAAAGGTTACGCCCTCGAGGCTCGATCGCGGACTCTTAGCCTGCAGCCCTTCATCGTAGTGCCCAGGCACGGCGTAGGTGAGGACCACGTGCTCGCCGACCACCGCGACGTCGGCCATGCCCTCCCAGCGATAAGGCGTCTGCACCAGCGTTAGCTCATAGCGGCCGGCGGCGGCGATGGCGCCGAGCATGGCCTCATAGTACGGGCGCTCGCTACGGCGATGCGCGAGCATGTGCGGCATCACGGCGCGTAGCTGCCGATCGGCGATGGTCACCCACGGCCCGTTGGCGGTGAACACGCGGCCGGTCTCGATGGCCGCCAGGTTGCCGAGGATTTCGCTCGAGCCCTGCGGTGAGATCTCGCCATCGCCATTTACGTGCAGCGCGGGGATATCGAGAAAGGGGTCGTCCGCGGGCTCAAACGCAAACAGCGCATCGCCGCCGCATGCAACGATGCCGTCGCAGATGGCGAGCCATTCGCGGTAGGCCTCGCGCGGGCTATACCGCAGGTGCGGCACTTCGGACTTGTAGTTTGCCCCGGCCTTGTTGCAAGTAACTGGCACCGGCGGCCGCGTCACGAGCAGCTCGCCATAGACATGGGGCAGCGGATTGCGCGTCATCGCGAGGCTCCTGGGCCGCGGTTGGTGCCGATGTTGACGACCGCGTCGACCCAGGCCGGGGCGCTATTGAGCGATGGTACCAGCTGCAGCTCTTCGCCGCCGCGCGCGATAAATTGTTCGCGCGCGCGCAGCGCGATCTCCTCGAGAGTTTCCAGGCAGTCGGCGACGAACGCGGGGCAGAACACCAACAAGCGCTTGCAGCCGCTGGCGGCTAATTCATCCAGCCTAGCATCGGTGTACGGCTTAATCCACGGCGTGCGCCCAAGGCGAGATTGGAACGAAATCGAGTAGCGATCCGGTGTCAGCGCGAGCCGCTCGGCGATGCCACGCGCCGTCGCGAAGCTCTGCGCGCGATAACAATCGCGATTGGCCTCGCCGATGGCGTCGCAGCACGAGTCCATGGCGAGGCAATGGTTTCGGCCTGGGTCGCTCTTAATAATGTGCCGCTCCGGCAGGCCATGAAACGAAAACAGCACGTGGTCGGGGCGAAACGACGCCAGCGGCGCGGCGCCGACGTCGGCAAAGGCTGCCAGGAAATCTGGGTGGTCGTAGAACGCGGGGATGAGGGTCAGCGGCGGTACATTCCACATGGTGCTCGCCTGCGCCATTACCTCCTGATAGGCCGTGCCCGTAGATGATGAGGCATATTGTGGAAAGAGCGGCAGCACGGAAATGTCGCGACAGCCAGCGTCAACCAGGCGTGCCAGCGCGTGCGCAATCGATGGCTTGCCATACCTCATGCCGAGCTCAATGCGCCACGTCTCGCCGAGCCTAGCCTGAACCTGCCGCGCCAAATCTTGGGTGTGATAGAGCAGGGGCGAGCCTCGGGCCGGATCCCAGATCGTGCGATAGGCGTGCGCGCTCTTGGGCGAGCGGAAGGGCAGGATAATGAGGTTTAGCAGCAGCGCGCGCGCCACCGGGTTGATGTCGAGCACGCGTGGATCGGAGAGGAATTGGCGCAGGTAGCGACGCACAGCAGCGGTAGTGGGGGCATCGGGCGTACCGAGATTAAGGAGAAGAAGGCCGCGCATGGTGCTGCTTGCGTTGTCGCGCCGTCTACAAATAATAGTGAAACTGCAGCAGCGCAAGATAATCGGGGTTGTCCACGCCCAGGCCCTCCACCTGCGCGCGCCCGGTGAAATGCAGCTCGTAGTGCGCCTTGAAGAACCATTGGATATTGAACTCGGCCGCGCCGCGTGAGTTGGCGCGCAACATTACGTCGGGGTCCCAGCCGTGGAGCACGGCGCTTAGCATCCAGCCCGGCAATAGCAGCTTGGTCGCGGAGAGATACATGCTGAGCTGGGCGTTGGTTTGCTCGTCGGCGACGAATTGCTCGACGCCCACATTGAGCTCATGCAGAAAAAGCACCCGGCTCTCGGGCAGCCACCACTTTTGCACCGTGCCCAGCGTGGCACGCCGGCGGTCGTCATCATAAACGCTAGCGCTTGCTTGCGCGGCCCATGCATACGTCGAGGCCGCGTTGCGACGTTCATAGTAGCCGGTGGCGCCGTAGGCGGATGCAAGCCCGAGAGATTTGGTGGGCGAGGGCGCGAAGAGCTGCGCGTGCCATTCGCGCTGGCCCGCGATGCGTCCAACCGCGATCGCGTACGGCTCCTGCGCCAGCGACATGTCGAGATAGCGGCGCACCATCGCGGTATGATCCTGCGTGCGCACCCCGAAGACGGGAAAGAAACGGCCAGCGCGCGCGTAGTGCCCGGACTCGTCCCAACTGTACTGCAGGTAGTGCTCACGCGAGCCGAGGCGGCCAAGCACGCCATCGTCGGGTTCGCGCGCGTTGGCTCGTAGGCCCGCCGCCGCATAAAGCGCGAAGCCTCGGCCGATCGCCGCATGAACGTAGAGGTCGCCTTGCATGGGAAAAATGAGCAGCTCGGTGTCGGCGTCGCCGCCGCTGGTGCTTGGCGTTTGCTGGCGCACGGCCGTGGCAAAGCGCGCGTCAAAGCCGAGCGAGAGGGCCGCTGGTGGGGTCCAGGCGCCGAGCAGAAACGCGCCGTTGCCGCCGGGGCTGATCGTGCTGCCGCTCTCGTCGCGGCCATACATGTTAATGAGGCCACCGCCGCCTGGCGAAAAATGGCATTGGACGCATGTATCGGCGCCGGTGCTAAATTGAAACTGGGGATAGGCCAGCGCCGGCGACGCAAGCGCCAGGTACGCCGTCGTCGCAAGAACGCCGAGCGCCTTGCAGCCGCGCGCCGTTAGTTGCATAGCGCACCTTCGGTGATCCATCGTTCAACCAGGGCAAGCTCCTCGTCTGGGAGCGCAATGTCGGGGGGCATGCGGTCGCCGCCGGTGCTGCGCATGATGCTCAGGATGGCGCTGCGCTCGGGGTCGCCTGGATTGACGTAAAGGCTCGGGTCCTCCTCGCCGCACCTAACGCCGGTCAGCGACAGGTAGGCGGCCGCCTGGTCACTTAGGTCGATGTCCTCGATCGCTTGGCTCGATGAATGGCAACTGGCAGTGGCGCATCCAGGCGCTAGGATGGCGCTGTGGACGTAGCCAAACGAGGCGGGGCGGTCTAGTTGAGAATCGCACCCCATCAGCCAAAGCACCGCGGCGGGTATCATGGCGCTCGCGGTGCGCCGCCATGGCGAGATGTTCGAACGCTCGGCAGACACGGCCATGGCGGGGACCTTACCCTACGAGAGCCAGCTCGGCCGGTCGGGGAGCGTGCAGTTTATGTGGAAAATTCGGCGAAGGCGCGATCCTGTTCGAGCTTTGGCGTGGCGGCGCGTAGTTGCCACCGGTGTTATGTAAGTTATTGAAATTACGTATAAAACAGATTTGCGAAAGCCGATCTGCGGCATTGGCGGCGTGGGCGATTGGGTGCATGCTTTCGCAATGGCACTCGCCGCCACGTTGCCCCAACGCTTGGGACTTAAAGATGGTCAACGCGTTGCGCTGCTACGTGCGCCGTTGCGCATCGAACATCGCTTGGAGCGCAACGAAACCATCCTGCTCTCGACGTCTCTGCGCGCGCCATCGATCAACGTGGTCGTTTTATTTGTCGAGCGACTCAGCGAACTCGAGCGCCGATTTGTCGACGTGGTGGCAAAGATGACGCCTGACACGACCTTTTGGGTGGCGTGGAAAAAACATGGTTCCAAGGCGACGGGCATCTCGAGCGACGTGGTTCGTCGAATTGGTCGTGCCGGTGGCCTAGTAGACAATAAAAATTGCGTGCTCGATGGCGGGTGGCATGGCATGCGCTTGGTCGTTCGCGAAGAAAATCGCGCCGCGATTGCCTATCGATGTGAGCCCAAGCCGGCGGTCCGGCGCACCAAGCGCGCGCCCTAGGCTACGGGCGCTGGGGACGCAATAGCGTGGACACGCCGCCGCACCTACGGTAGGCCTTACGCGTGAAGCTCGCGCATTGCTCGGATCTGCATCTGCTTTCGCATCAAGGCGCGAAGTGGTTTCAGTTTGCCAATAAGCGCTGGCTGGGTGCGATGAACCTACTGAGCAACCGCTCGCGCCATTATCACACCGAGGCCTTCGTCGACATGGTCGCCGACATCAACGCGCAGGGCGTCGATCATGTGCTGTGCACGGGCGACGTGACCAATCTTGCCTTTCGTCAAGAGTTTGAGTTTGCGCGGCAACGCTTTGACGGCTTTACGCTGCCGACGTCGTCGATCACCGTGCTGCCCGGAAATCACGATGCTTATGTCCCCGAAGGGGTCGCACACTTTGCGGAGGTGTTCGCGCCGTTCATCACCAGCACTCATGGGTACCAACCGAGCCCGTCACCTGCAGGCGTAACGGCGGGCCCTGCGGCTGAGGCGGCGGCGGCGAACTGGCCGCTCGTAAGAATCGCGGGCCATGTCGCCATCGTCGGCTTGTGCACGAGCCAGGCGACGCCTTGGTTCACCGCGCATGGCACGATCGGGCGGGCGCAACTGTTGCGCGTCGATGAGGTGCTGACGAACTTGCGGCGCCAGGGGCTACGCGTCGTCGTCGGGTTACATCATCCGCCGGCCGGCCGCCGAGCGGCAAATCGCATCCGTGGCCTGCGCGATGCGGCCGCCTTTGCCGCGGTCGTTGCGCGCCACGAGGTTGCGCTTATTTTGCACGGCCATGAGCATCGAGATCTGCGGGAGGTTTTGCCAGGAAGCGGGGCCCCGGTACCAGTCCTCGGCGTACCTTCGGGGACCTACGGTGCCACCGACCCAACGCGCACCGCGAGGTATCGGCTGATCGAGATTGGTGCCGATGGGGAGATCCGCCATCGGCTTCGTGTTTGGCATCGAACTCGCAGATGTTTTGAGTACGATGACCATTTCTCGGCGTAACCCTCGTAACTCGTTGAAGTTTCGCGAAAGCTTGTGTGACAGCCATGTGTCAGGTGTCAGCTTTTCACCACCGAGGCGTCTAACTATTGAACTTGACAATGGTTTAGCGACTGCGTTAGACGGTGCCAGGCTGGCGCGGCCCCGGGCTGCAACAGCGCAACGACATAGGTGCTCCATATGAGTGTTGTAACTAAGCCCAAACACCCACCCCTCGACCCGATTGCCTTGCCAACTACGCGGCAACCCGGAGTAGGTGAACCGAATTTAGAAGTCCTAGGTACGCGTCGCAGCAGCGTCGATGGCGCCCACGTTACCGCAAAGGACGACGCCCACGTCATGCGGCCGTGGCCGTGCGCGCCCGGCGACACGATTATCGTCGACCATGCGCTCGATTGCATCGTCACTGACGTCTTTGGCAAATCGTATATCGATTTTACCTCGGGCTACTTCGTCAACAATGCCGGGCACTGCCACCCCAACATTGTGGCCGCTGTGACCGAGCAGATGACCAAGGTATTTCAAACCTCCGGCAAGTTCGGCTCGGTGGCTGCCGTGCGCCTTGCGGAGCGCTTGATGTCGCTGGTGCCAGGCAACCTCGGCAAGGTATTTTTCTCGACCGGCGGCTCGGAGGCCAACGAATTCGCGCTCAAGATTGCGCGTCAGGCCACCGGCAAGCCCACCGTCGCCTACTTGGAAAATGGCTATCACGGGCTGACGCTCGGCGCGCTTGAGGTGACGGCGAACGATAAATATCGCGCCACCGCCGGCAAGCCCATCGTCCAGCACGCTTACGGCTTGCCCATTCCGTATCCGTATCGAGCGGGGCTTGCCGGCGCACATGGCGGCATGACCGAGGAGGAGAGCCTGGCGGCCATCGAGCAGTTGCTGCGCAGCCGGCCAGATACCGCCGCGATTATCGCCGAGCCGATTCAGGCCGTAGGCGGCATGGCGCCGTCTAAGGCTTGGTGGGATGGCATCGAGCGTCTGCGCCGCGAGCTTGGGGTGCTCCTCATTCTCGATGAGGTTCAGACCGGCATGGGACGCACGGGTAAGATGTTTGCGCTAGAGCATTACGGCCTTACACCCGACATCATAACGGCGGGCAAGGGCATCTCGGGTGGCGTGGGATCGCTTGGCGCGACCTTTGCGACGGATGCGTTGGTAGCGACATTTTTTGGTGGCACGACGCCGACCTCGGGCGGCAACGCGATTTCGGCGGCCGCGGGTTTGGCCCTGATCGAAACCATCATTGAAGACGGCATGATCGAGAACGCGGCGGCGATGGGCCGCTATTTCACCGAAAGGGCCTACGGGCTCGATGATCCGTGGATCGGCGACGTGCGCTTTACCGGCCTGCTCGGCGGCATCGAGCTCGTCGCGGATCGCAGCACGAAGGCGGTGCTCGGCAAGCCGGCGGTTGCCATGGTCAAGGACCTGCTGCAGGAGCGCGGTATGTTGATCACGGTTTCTGGCATGCACGGCAATTATTTGCGGCTGCAACCGCCGTTGTCGGTGACCACGGCGCATCTCGACCGCTTTATCGCGGCGCTGGCGGAGTCGCTACGGGAGGCGCGCAAACGGCTGGAGTCGGCATGAACCTGTTTGCGCTGCGCTCGTCGTTCGATAAGATTTCGCGGCCGTTTATCTCAAGGATCGGCGCCTTGCCCGTGAGCGCCAACCAGTGGACCGCGCTTGGGGCGGTGCTTGGCCTTACCGGTGGCGTCGTGTTCTTTTACGGCTATTGGTGGGCCGGCCTCGCGCTGCTCTTGGTGCGCGGTATTATCGACCACGTCGACGGCTATGTGGCGCGAAATTACAATCAGCGCTCGATCTTTGGCGCGGTGATGGATGATGTGTGCGACCGCTGGGTGCTCGGCGTGATGTATGCCGGCGGCTGTCTCAACGTGAGCTACGACTATCCCCACGTGCTGATTTTGCTCGGCTTCGGCATTACGGGCGCGCTGACCAATGTAATCATCAAGCTCTCTATTTATGCGGAGGCAGGGCACGACCTGTCGCGGGCTACCGGCAAGATGGGGCATCCAATTGACGTCGTGGGCGTCTTTGGCTCGGCCGAGTTTATCGTCTTCTTCGGCGCCGGGGCGTTGTTTACGGCGCTGCTGCACGACACCCGCGCGATGGTGGCAGGGATATGGGCGGTGGTCCTGATGTCACACATCTCGCTGTTTCAGCGCATCGCCTTTGCCTGGCGGCGCTACCGATTTGTCGATCCACAGGCCGCGCACAACGCGCGCGAGGCTGCCCGCGCCGGTTTGCCACAAAACGATGACGGCTCGCTTGCATCTAGCGGGCCGGCCAAGCAAATCTAGCGCATGGCGGCAACGGCAGCTTCTGAGGCACCGACGCGGGTGGTCTCGAACCTCAACCCCGCCAACGCAATTACCGCTTCGCGCTTTTTGACCCTGCCCGTATTTTGGTGGGCCGTGGGGCGCGGCGAGCAACAGCTGGCCATTCTGACCGTCGCCGTTTGCGCGCTGCTCGATGTGTTTGACGGCATTGTCGCGCGGGTGTTTCATTATCAAACGCCGTTTGGCGAGGTGTTTGACGGCCTCGCCGATGGCTTTTGTTATGCGTTTTTCATGGTGACCGTCGCCTGGTTTGGCCTCGCGCCGCCGGCTGCCGTCGCCATCATCATCGCGGTTGGCCTGCTAAACTTGGCAATGCGCGTGGCGTACGCCAAGCGCCTCGGACGCACCGCCAACTACAGGTCGTTTGCGATGGAACGGCTGGTCGGCTTTGCCGCCTTTCTCACGCCGTTCGCGGTGGTGGAGTGGTCGGTCGCCTTTTACTTTTGGGCCTATGCCATCATCAACGTCGTGGTCGTGGTGCGCGATGCCAAGCGTATGCTGTTTGATCCGGTGCCGCAGCCTCAGGAGGCGGCGCCATGAATCTGGTCTCGCCATCAATCTTTCACGCCTTCAGCGTCACCATGGTGCTCGGGGCGTGCGGCTTCTTTTTTGTGCTCGATTCGGTGCGCTTGGTAAGGGCGCTGCGTTCACCGCATTCGCCAGAGGTCTCTGATCGCGTATTTGGCGCGCTCGTCGGCATCGCATGCGCGGTGGTTGGCGTGCTCGGCATGTACCTGCGCACATAGCCGTAAGCGGCGCCATACTATTTTGATAGCGCGATCGATTCGTGGTGCGCCAACACGTGGACGCGGTGACGGCTGGGGTCGGCGACCTGTAAAAGCCGCGCCTTGGGCATATGCGCTGGGCTGAGGCGCAAGTTAACGGTGCCCCAATGGATCGGAATCATTGCGCGCGCGCCCAGCCGCTCGTAAATCGCGACGGCGGCATCTGGATCGATATGGATGCCTCGATCGAGCGACGCCTTTCGCCAACGATAGTAGGCCACCGGCAACAGGCCGCCAATCGGCAGAAGCGTGGCGGCCAAGGCGTGCCGTTTACCAATCTCATCAAAAATGGAGAAATCGGAAAAATCGACGTCGCCGGCGTGGTGGACGCGCACGTCGCCGGAGGTGGCGACGTAGCCGACACAGCTCGGCAGCTGCGATTTGCGCCAGCGACCTTGGTCGTGCGCCGTCGCGACGGCCGTGACGTGAAAGTCGCCAAATTCTAGCTCGTCGCCGACCTGGGCTTCGACAACCTCGCGAAACCCGAGGTCTGTGACAATGTGGCGTGCCCCATACGGCACGACCAGTGGCACGTCGCGAGGCAGCGCCTTAAGGGTGTAGCGATTGAGATGGTCGACGTGCGCATGAGTAATGAGGACCGCGCTAGGCGCGCCGCCCTGCAATGCGCGGCGACGCCCGAGTGGGTCGATGAGCAGCCGCGTCGAAGGCGAGCTGATCGCCGCGGAAGCATGTCCGAGCCACGTAACCGCGACATCGTTGCTAGCCGGCGCGCCCATGCATCTGCTATATCACACCGACTGTCTTGCTGACCGCATTTGTCATAGGCGCCATCTTGGGGGCCGTTACCGGCATTCCGATTGGCCCGGTCAATGTCGCGGTTATCGATGCCGCGTATCGCCATACCTTGCGGCTCGCCCTCGCCGTGGCCTTCGGTGGGGCGCTCGCCGACGCAGCCTACGCGTTGCTGGGCATTGCGGTGGTTGGGCCGTTGCTCAAGCAGCACCCGGTGTTGCCGGCGATTCTCTTCGGCATTTCCGGCGCGGTCTTGATCGTCTATGGCTTTGTCACGAGTCGCTCACGGCCGCAAGATCCGCCGCCCGGCGCCGCGCGCGACGTCGCGTCCGCCAAGGAAGTATGGTCGGGCATCATCTTGGGCGCCTCGCTCATCCTCATGAACCCTGGGGCCTTGGTGACGTGGGTCTTTATCGTAGGCTCCTACCTCGTGGACATCACCGCAGCAGAGGGGTATGCGGCAAGCTTCGGCGTCTTCATAGGGAGCTTTTCGTGGTTTACATTGGTCGCGTATCTGACTCACCGCGGCCGCCACGTGCTCGGCGATAAAATGGCGTGGATCCCGCGCGTCGTTGGCTGGCTGCTCATGGGCTACGGCGTGTACTCGCTGTGGCGCTGCGTAAAATATTTTCTAGTTTGATTCGATGACGCCGAGCAGCTCGCCGATCGAGCGCTCAAGGCGGGCCGCAAGGTCGTGAGGCACGCCGGGGTGGACCGCGAGCAGCGACGCCAAACGGCGTGCGGCGTTGGCAAGCACGCGGGTCGCCGCGGCGTCCTTGTCCGTGGCTTCTACCGGAAAGGCGACCTCTTTGTAGCGGCGCGAAAGCAGCGGCGCCTCGACGCCTTCATCAAAGGCCTCGACGTGCATTTGCTGCAAGGTTTGGCGATCGGCCGCGCCGTGTTCGGTGGCCTTGGCGACGAAGGCCACGGTTGCCAGCGATGGAATGTTACCGAGCTGCGCTTGCGAGGCGTGCTGACTGCGCGAAAGCACCCGCGGCGCCGCCGTCTCTAAGAAACGATAGCTGCCGAGGAGCTTGGCGACGGTGGCGGTGCGCAGGTGCAACTCGCGGCGGCAATACGCGTCGAAATCGTCAAAGCCCCAGCCGCGCCAAAGCTGCTGGCTCTGGACCCGGGCAAGCTCGCGGGCGAGTTCGAGCCAGGTTTGCTTAAAGGCGCGGGCCGTCGCGATGACGCGAGCACGGCCGGGATCGCCGGCAACCGCCTGCTGGCGTTCGGCAAGCTGACGTTCGGTCTTAGTCAGAATCTTCTCGCCCACATGCCTTGGGTACTAAACCGATCTGACAGGGGCGTCGCCGGTCGGCGCGGATTCCATAGGTTTCAGGCAGTTGGAAGTTGACCGGGCCGATTCCGGCGAGTGGCCTGAATCTTTTCGGGCCGCCCCACGTTATACTTATGAGCACGACCATGTCTGATCGAAACAACGGCTCCAAAACGGCGGCCATCGGTAGCTTGGGTACGCCGGCGGCGGTCGCGCCGCCATCGTCGGCCGAGCGAATCGGCACCGGCCCAACCGTTGCCGCGTCGGCTGGGCCGTTCGCCGTGGGTTCAGCGGGGACGTCAAATCCCGGGGCGTCGCAGTCACTCGCCGCGCCGCCACAGGGGCCAAGCCTGGTTGGCGAAGTGCTCGATGGGCGCTACCGCCTAATTCGCAAGCTGGGCGAAGGCGGCATGGGCGAGGTCTACGCCGCAGAACACGTGCACATTGAGAAGCGCCTAGCCATCAAGCTGCTGCGCCCCGAGATTGTTTCAAACCAAGAAGCGGTCAATCGGTTTCGCCAAGAGGCGCGCTCGGCCTCGTCGATCGGCCACGAAAACATCATCGCGATCGAAGATTTCGGCCAGATTTCAGACGGCCGCATTTATTTGGCGATGGAGCTGCTCGACGGTCAGCCGCTGTCGGACATGTTGCCCAGCCTCGCCGCCGATCCGGTGCGCGCGCTGGCAATTCTCATCCAAACCGGGCATGGGCTCGCGGCGGCGCATGCCAAGGGCATCATCCATCGCGACATGAAACCGGAGAACGTCTTTGTTACCCGTCTCAGCGACGGCCGCGACGTGCCCAAGCTCCTGGATTTCGGCATCGCCAAGGTGTCGGGCAATGATGGCAGCAACAATTTAACCCGCACCGGCACCATCTTTGGCACGCCATATTACATGGCGCCCGAGCAAGCGCTCGGCCAGCAAGTCGACGGACGCACGGACGTCTATGCGATGGGTGTCATTTTGTATGAGGTGTTTGCGGGGTCGTTGCCTTTTGGTGGCGAGTCATTCATGGGCGTGCTGACCCAACACATTACGGCGATGCCCGAGCCGATTGCGCAACGCGCGGCTTCGGCGGGCCGCATGCTGCTGCCCGGCATCGCCGATATCGTTGCCAAGGCGATGCACAAAGAGCCAGCGCAGCGCTTCGCGACCATGAATGACATGGTCGCGGCGATGGTGGCGGTTTATCGCAACGTCTCCGGCCCTGGCATGAGCGCGCACATCATGAGCGCGCAGGGCATGGCAGGCGCAAGCCTACAAGGCGCACCGGGGGCGGCTGCGATGTCGGGCGCACTTGGTCTGCAGCCGATGTCGGTTGCCGCGGTGGCCGCGCCGGCCGCGCGCGATCCGCGCGCCGCGGGTTTCGCGCCAGCCCTCTCGCAGCAACAAGCGCCAACCGGGCCGAGCGCCGCCAGCGCAAATTATGTCGCCGCCGACGATGATGTGTTTTCGCCCAAGCCGCGCCGGCGCTCGAGCGCGTGGGTGGTTGTGGCCCTGCTCGTCATCGCGGCGGGCACGGGCGTTTGGTACACGCAGTTTGGACCAGGCGCAACGGAATCGACGAGCGCGGTCGCCGCGATCGAGCCAGCGCCGGTGGATAAGGTGGTCGTGGACAAGCCGCCCGTCGTTGCGCCGCCCGTAACACCGCCCACGGTGCCTGTGGTGACGCCGCCCGTAGAAGATGTGACACCCATCGAGGATATCAAGCCGACCGTACCGCCGATGCTGATCAGCGTAAAACCAGTTGGGGTTACCGCGGATGTAATGTCAGCCGACGGTGAAACCCTCTTGGGCCAAACGCCGTTTGACGCGCCCGTGCGTGCCGAGGCCTATTCGGTGATCTTGCGCGCGGATGGCTATAAAGACGCGGACGTCGTTGTCAGGGAAGGCATGGCGAAAAAATCTGTCAAGCTCGTCAAGCAAAAGCGCGCGGGTGGCGGTCCGGTCATCAAGCCGCCGCGAGTGGATCCGAACTCGCAAAACAGCGTCAAGCCGCCGCCGGAGCTAACCGCCGCAGAAAAACGGCGTCAGATTTGCGAAAAAAACCCAAGCGACTCGCGTTGTGATTTGGAATAGGTCGCGGCCACCAACCGCGGTGATGGCGTGGGTTGCCGCGTTGCTCGGCTGCGCCGGCGGCTGTGTCGACCGCGCGGTGCCGAGCCTTAGCGGCGCGCCACGCAACGATGCCGATGGCCTCGCCTCGCTGCCCACCGCCTTGCATGGCGAGGTTGGCAACGTGGTGGCGATGCGCGGTCGCAGCGAGGCGACCACCGACGTCGTGCCCGGGCAAGTGGTCGCGTTGCGCTACGGCTTTGTCGTAAACGTAGCGGCGCCGCAGGTTGTGCCGCAGCTGGCGCTTGTCGGCGACGCCGGCACGGCGGACTATGTACCGATTGCAAGCGCGACACTTCGCGTCGACGTGCCGCCTCACCAGTGGCGAGCCGGAGACGCCATCGTCGATGATTTGTTAATCGCGATCCCAAGCGATTGGAGTTCGCGCACGGCGACGCTGACGTGGGGCTTAGTCTCGCGCGTGGCCGGTGAGCGCGGGCGGCTGTTGTCGGTGACCGGCGGCGAAACGCACGGTGGCTCGCTCGTGCTCGCGCGCTGGCAGGTCGAGGCCTCCGCCCGCGTGCCGCGCGGCGTGACGCCGCTTGCCTTCGTCGCGCAGGCGCCGATGATCGATGGCCGCGACGAGGAGCCTGCGTGGGCAAGCGCTCCAGCGGTAAATTTTTCCACCGCCGAAGACAGCCCGGCGCCGAGCGGCCCGACCAGCGCCAAGTTGCTGTGGGACCACGACAACCTTTACGTGTTCGTAGACGTCAAGGATGTCGACATCTCGACGCCATTTCGCCAGCGAGACGAGTCGCTGTGGCAAGCGGACGTCGTCGAGGTCTTTATCGATACCGATCAAAACCAACGCGATTATGTTGAGCTGCAGATTAGCCCCGCGGGCGTGATGTTTGACAGCCATTTTCCCGGCGGCCGCACCGACACGAGCACGCCTGCGTGGAACTCGGCGATGCAGGCGGCGGTGATGGTCGATGGCACCTTAAATCAAGGCGGCGATCAGGATCGCGGCTATCGCGTCGAGGTGGCCATCCCGTGGCGCGACGTCAAGGCGAGCGCGCCTGCCTTTGTCGCAACGGCCGGCGCGCAGCTCGCGCTCAACGTGGTGCGCGTTGATCACGTGGCCGGTAAGCCAGCCGCTGCCTCGTGGCGCCGCATATCGTATCGCGACTTTCACGGCCTCGATCGGCTGTTGCCCGTGGTGTTGATGTCGCCGTAGCGAAGCGCCATGGTACATTCAACGGCTATGGCCTCTTGGGTGCGATTGGCCGCCGTGCTTGGCGGCGTTTGTCTAGCTTGTACGGCGCCATCGGGCCCGCCCGCGCCGCGATCGGTGGGTGCGGTGCCGAGTTGGCGAAGCGAAGGGCAGGCCCCCGCGCGCGCCACGGGGACCGCGGCCGTTGACTACGCCGCGCTGGTGGCAGCGCCGATGGCCGCAACCCATTACAACGCCGCGACGCGACCAGCCCCGCTCGATTCGCCCGTGCACCGCGAGGTCGCGGCGCGTGTGGCGGCGCTCGCCGCGCGCGAGCGGCTGACGGCGCCCGAGCGAGACGGCCGCCTAGATTGGGCGCTGACGTCGCTGGCCGCGGCGTTGCCCGAAGGCGGGATGCTGCCCAATGCGGTGGTCGAATTTGCCATGCGGCGCCACGGCATCGTCGAGCCGTCACCGACCTTGCTGATCTTGTGGGGGCCGCCGCACGACGTCGAGGGACTAGGTCAGCAGCTCGAAAGCAGCTTAGCGGAAATGGTAAAGGCGGGTGACGCGCTGGCGTCCGGCGTCGGCCTGGCCGCCAAAGGCGACGTCGCGGCGATCATCATCGGCATCATGCCGCGCGAGGTCGCGTTGGCGCCGGTGCCACGTGCGCTAGAGCGCGGTGGCGCGTTCGTGCTCGAGGGCGCGCTTGCCTCGCACCTGCACACGCCGCAGGTGGTGGTGACGCACGATGACGGCAGCATCGTGCGCTACCCTGCCGGGCGTGGGCCAACGTTTGCCGCCACGGTGCCTTGTGGGACCCGGGTCGGCCAGCAGCAGCTCGAGGTCACCGCCGATGGTCGGCAAGGTGCTACCGTGGTGGCAAATTTTCCGGTTTGGTGCGGCGTCAGCGCGCCGACGACGATGGCGCCTGTGGCCGTGCGCGGCGAACCGCTCTATGGCGATCTCGCCGAGGCTGAGGCGGCGATGCTTGAGCTGGTCAATGCGGATCGCAAAGCCGCGTCGCTTGCGCCCCTGCTATCCGATCCGAGGTTAGTCGAAATTGGCCGCGCGCATAGTCGCGACATGAAGGCCAGCGGCGTGGTCGCGCACAAGTCCGCGGCAACCGGCGATGCCAGCGACCGCGTCAAGCGCGCGGGCGTGCTGACCTCAACCATCCTTGAAAACGTGGCGCGCGCGGTTGGCATTGCTGAGGCGCACGAGGCGCTCATGAATAGCCCAGGGCACCGTGCCAACCTCATGTCGACTACGGCGACGCATGTCGGCATCGGCATTGAGTTTGGCGAGGTCATCGGAGGTCTGCGCGAGGTCTATGTCACGCAGGTGTTTATCCTCATTCCGCCCAAGGCCGATCGCGCGGCGCTGATCGCACGCATCGAGCGCGACCTGGCTGGGCGGCGGCTGGTGCGCGACGGCGAGCTCGCCGGCGTTGCGCAGCGGCTTGCGACCGAGCTTGCGGCAGGCAAATCAACGCAGGCTGCTAGCGCCTTGCTCGATACCTTGATGCCAAGTTTAGCGCCGCGTTTCCGCAGCGTCGGTAGCGCGATCGCGGCGACGGCATCGCCAGAGACGCTGGATCTTGCGGCGCTCGCCAAAGGCGCCGCGGGACCCTTGGTCGGCGTTGGCATCGCTCAGGGGCGGCATGCCGAATTGGGCGAAAACACCGTCTGGGTGGTCCTGCTCTACGGCGTATCGCGCTAACGCGACCCGCGCGTCAGTTAGCTCGCGCGGGGCAATTGCGCGACGGCTTCCGCGACCAGGTCCTGCGCGCGGCGTGGCTTGATCCCCAGCGGGCCCAGCAACGAGGCCGCCGATTGTTGATGATAAATGGTGTCGCGCATGGGCCGCAACGCCGCCGGCACGGCGTGCCGCGCGAGGCGCGTCGCATGCGCCGCGAGCCGCGGTTGGCGCGCGAGGCGTTGCAAGAGCGGCATCACGCCATGCCCCCAACGCGCACGCCCTTGATGGTGCATGAGCGCGGAAAACGTCGGCACGGGCAGCGCATCGCTGATCAAATGGAAGGTCTTGCCCGCCGCGGCCCGGTGGCGCGAAAGCACGGCTAACGCCTCGGCCACGTAGGATGCCTCCACGACGTGCACCTGCGCCCATGGCGGCACGGGCAGGGGCAGGTGTGGGTGCCGCGCCATCCACGCCAGCAAGCGATTGCCGGCGAGTTGTGCCACCGCGTCCTCGGCAAGATCAATGCACGCACTCGCGCGCGCGATCACGATCGGAAGTTGGGTTCGCATCGCGGCGTACACCGCCTCGACGCGAGCCTTTTGCTCGTCGTAGCGAAAGAGCCACGGCCCCAGCGTCGGCGCCATCGATTCAAGGTACGGCCCTGGATCATTGCCCGCGACGAACGTGCTCGAAAGATACGTCACGTGATCGATGGCGGCGGCTTGCGTCGCAAGGGCCAGCACCTGGCGCGCCACCAACTCGCCTTGCCAAGCGGCGTGGCCGAGGGCATCGTCGTCGTCGGTCTCATCAATGACAACGATGGAGGTTAGTTGCTGCCGCAGATCGCTATACTCGTCCGCCGAAAGCCCGAGATGCATGTGCGCGGCGTCGCCTACCAGCACGGTGAGCCTTGCGCCAAAAGGCGAGGCCGCGGCCCATTGCTCCATGGCCGGCGCGGCGGCCTGGGTCGAAAGCAGATAGACGCGGACGTGTTCGGGCGCCGCGAGGTGCGTCGCACACGCCAAGGCGATGGGGTGGGGCGCGCCCACGATTAGCGTCGTGTAGTGATCCGCCAGCACCGGGGCATGCCGCGCGATCGAGGTGGCGGCCGGCCGGCGGGGGGCCTTGCGCCCTCTCGCCTCGGTGATCGTGAGCGGACCGAAACCGGCCTCCAGCGTTTTTACGAGCGCATCGACCTGCCTGATGAGCTCGGGCTCGTCTCCGGTATTGTCGATGACCCAGTTGGCCAGCCGTACCTTGTCCGCCAGCGGCAGTTGCGCCGCAATGCGCGCCGCGGCTTGTTTGGGCGCGTGCCCGTCGCGGGCGACGACGCGTCGTTGTTGCACCTCGGGGGGCGCGGTGACGACGATCAAGCCGTCGAGCTGCTTGTAGGTGCCGGTCTCAACCAGCAACGCGGCCTCATAAAATACGACATGGTAACCAAGCTCACCCAGGCGATCGCGTTCGGCACAGGCCGCCTTCCAAATGCGGGGATGCAATATGGCTTCGAGCTCGCGACGCGCCTCATCATCGGCAAAAACGATGCTCGCCAGCGCCGCGCGATCAAGCGCGCCTCCAGCGCCGAGCACGGCGGCACCAAAGCGAGCCGTGATCTCGCGTAGCGCGACGCTGCCTGGGCGTACCAGCTCGCGGGTCAGGCCGTCGGCATCGATGACCGCGGCGCCGAGTTGGCGTAGCCGTGCGGCCACCGTGCTTTTGCCCGATGCGATGCCACCCGTAAGGCCAAGGGTTATCATGCCCCTACCGTATATCGCGCGCCCTGTCGCCTCGCAATCTGGTGGCGTGCATGGCAGAGGAACTGATCGATTTTGCGGCTCGCCTGCGGTATACGGGACGGCGATGCGCGCCCAGTTTGTCATTTCCGCGGCGGCCCCTGACCAATTTCCGGCGGCCGGCGCACCGGAAATCGTGTTTGCGGGGCGGTCAAACGTTGGCAAGTCGTCGCTGATCAACGACCTTACGGGGCATGGCGGGCTAGCGAGGGCCTCCAAAACGCCGGGGCGGACGCGGCTCATCAATTGGTTTGCGGTGACGCCCAAGCCGACCATGCCGCTGCAATTCGTCGATCTGCCGGGGTATGGCTATGCGGCGGTGCCGCTCGATATGCGAGCGTCGTGGCAACCGCTCATTGAAGCGTTGCTGGAAGGGACCCGCCCCATTGCGCTCGTGCTGGTGCTCATCGATATGCGCCGGGGCCTGGGCGAAGAGGAACAGGATTTTCTCGAGTGGCTCGCCGAGCGAAAGCTGGCAAGCCACGTCGTGCTCACCAAGGCCGATAAGCTGAGCAAGTCCGAGCGTGGCGTGGTGACCGCGCAGCTAAAGCGCCAGCTAGGCGGCGGTGTGGGCGTGACGGCCTTCTCGACGCTCGATCAATTTGGGCGCGACGAATTGTGGAGCGCGATCTTTCGCGCCGCTAAGCCGAGGCGTGCGGGCTAGCTCATGACCTCGTTGGTGGTTGCGCCTGCCAATGTGTTCGATGTGCCGGCGATGGTGGCCTTAGAGATCGAGGTGTTCGCCCGAGCCTCGCCACACGTGACGCCGGCCGTGGTAGCTGACGCTCGCTATGCGCACTGGATCGCGCGGCTAGCAGAAGGTGCGAAGGCCGACGGCCAGGCGGCGCAGCTTGCAGGTTTTTTACAAGCGATGTGGCTGCCAGACCGGCTAGACATTCTGTCCGTTGCGACCGCCGCGCACGCTCGCCGCCAGCGGTGCGCGACGCGTCTGGTGGGGGCTGCAATCGAAGCGGCAAGCGCGGCCCGTGCAACGTCGGTGACACTTGAAGTCGCGGCGCAGAACGCCGCGGCGCGGGCGCTTTACGCAAGCCTTGGGTTTACCGAAGATGGGCTACGTCGCGGTTATTATCCTGCGGCTGCCGGTGGCCCCGCGGATGATGCAATCTTGATGTCAGTGCGGCTGTAAACCCGCCATGTCGGGGCTCGGCCTACACCCGTCACTCGCAAAAACTAACGATCAGTTGGTGCCGATCTTGCCGTGGCCCGCGTTATCGGGACACCCCGCTTGTGGCCTTGTGTTTCGTCAATGTAAGATTTGAGAACTCCTCGGTATGTGGCCGACTCGTCTCTATTCGCGCACGGTGCAATCCCTTGCCAACCTACCGTTGCCCAAGGCGGCGCGCGGGACGGTTATTTCGGGGTTTGCGAGGGTCGTTGGCGCCAATGTCGCCGAAGCGGAGAAGCCGGCGGCGGCGTATCGCTCGCTGGGCGATTTTTTTGGCCGCAAGTTGCGCGATGGCGCCCGTCAGCTGGACGTCGCCCCCGGCGTGCTCGCCGCGCCCTGCGACGGCGTGGTGATGAGCCTTGGGACCATTGAAGACGACGGCACCATCATTGGCGCCAAGGGCGTCGATTACGCGGTGAATGACTTGTTGGCGCTGCCCGACGGCGTGACCAGCGAATTTGCAGGCGGCCAATTTGCGGTGATCTATTTGTCACCGAAGGACTATCACCGCGTCCATGCGCCCGTGACGTGTCAGTTGCGCGGCTATCGCTACGTGCCGGGCGCGTTGTGGCCAGTTTCGCCGTTTTTTGTGCGCCACGTGCGCGGCTTGTTCGCGCGCAACGAGCGGGTTGTGTTCGAGCTTACGCCTGACGTCGCGCTGATCATGGTGTCCGCCGTGGGCGTCGGGCATGTGCGCGTCAAGCACTGGCCAAGCGCCGCCGATATGAACCCCGACGCGGCCGAGCATGGTTTTGAGACAGGGCATTTGCGCGGCAAAATATGGGAACAAGCGGTCGATGTGGCGATTACCGCCGGGGATGAGCTCGGGACCTTCTTGCTGGGCTCCACCGTCGTGCTGTTGTTTAGAGCCGGCACCGCGCGCCTTGCGCTCACGCCGGGCCATAGCGTCCGCGTCGGAGAATCAATCGGCACCTTTGCGGTGTCGTCACCACCAGCAGCAAGGGGACGCGATGGCCGATTCTGAGGGCAAAGCCGAAGGCAAACCAGATGCGCCAAGCGGCTTGGTTTCAGATATCGGGACCAATCTCGAGAACATGAATACGTCGCAACGGCGGCGGCGCAAGCTGGCGCGCAGCAGCGAGCTGACCAAGCCGCGCACGGTGACGCACCCTATGATTGTGGCGGCAATCGACGATCCAGGCCTGGTGGTTTCAATGGCGTATGGCGCCGCCGCGATGAACGGCGCCGTCACCGCGCCCGCCGTGGCCCACGCGCCCATCGCGGCCGACCCGCCCTATGATCAGTCGAACCCCGATGGGATTGCCCAGCCCACCAGTTTCGGCGATTCAAACGAACGCACCATGGAGATCGAAATGTCGCAGGTGGCGGTGATTAGCCCGCCCCGCACGTCGACATTTTCGTTGGCTGAAGACGAGTATGAGGAGTTAGAGGACGGCGCGACCTCAAAGGAAATTGCCGTGGACGCGCCCGGGCACGCCGTGAACGTCGCCACCGCCACACCTTCACCGGCAGTGCCGCCGGCCTTGCCACGCGCCGTCACCAATCGTGACTTTGAGGGCAAAGATTTGGTGAGGCCGGCCTCCGCGGTTGCAACGCCGCCGCCCTCACCGCCGGCACCGCCGGTGAGGCCGCCACCGGCACCAAAACGCCCCGAGGCTCGCTCGGCGGCCTTGGCAGCCGCCGCGACGGCAGAACCGCGGCCGAAGAAAAAACCACATGCCAAGCCGTGGTTCGAAGAGGTGTTCGAAGAGGATTACCTGCGAACGCTGCCGTTTCTGACGCCTAAGGCGACCCAAGCCGAGGCGGTGTTTATCATGCAGTCGCTGGGGCTGCAGCCCGGCGCCTCCGTGCTAGATGTCGGCAGCGGATATGGTCGCCATGCGCTCGAGCTGGCGGCGCGAGGGATGCAGGTCGTGGCCTTCGATCTGTCGCTGCCGCTGCTCTTGCGAGGCGCGGACGAGGCGGAGCGGCGCGGCCTCGCCGTGCAATTCGTCCACGGCGACATGCGCGACCTTGATTTTGACGCGCAGTTTGACGGCGCCTATTGTTGGTTTTCGACCTTTGGCTATTTCGACGACGACAACAACCGCAAGACGGCGGCCAATATTTGCCGGGCGCTCAAGCCTGGCGCACGCGTCGTCATCGAGGTGCTCAATCGCGACTATATCGTCAGCGATCTGCCAACGCGTGTGTGGTGGGAGGGCGATGGCTGCGTGGTGCTGGAAGAAGTGGAATTTAATTACTTCACCTCGCGCCTGCAATCGTCGCGTTCGGTGGTCTTCGATGACGGGCGCCAGCTCGAACAAGAGCTGTCGATTCGATCGTATTCGCTGCACGAGCTCGGCAAGCTCCTGCACGCCGCGGGGTTCAAAGTCGTCGATGTTTCGGGAAATTTGGCTACGCCCGGGCGCTTTTTAGGCCCGCTGTCGCGCCACCTGATCGTGGTTGCCGAGAAGCGCGTCGACGCCGATGCGGTAGCTCCTAGCGAAAAAAAAGCGGATCGGGAATAGTTCCTCTTAGGTAGCGGTTACCCATGCATGGCGCGCCGTTTGGCACCTAGCGCCGGTGAGGGCCCCATGCAAAACGCCGCGACTAATACCGCCCAGCATGACGTAACCACTGATTATCTAAAACATCTTGGACGCTCCAAGGTAATGACTCCGTCGCAGGAATTGAGGTTGGCGCAGGCGTATCGCGAGGCGAGCCTCGCCGTATGGCGGCACGCGCTGCGGCGGCCCGAGACGGTGTTTGCCGTGTTGGCACATCGGGGCGCCGTGCCACAGGCGTGGCTCGATGAGGTGCGGACTCGCGTTGGACGGCCGCGCAGCGGGCGCGCGCGCGATGAGGCCGCCAGGGTGATGCGTGATGCAGATGAAGACCGAGCGGCCTATCAGGCGCTTGTCGCCGCCGCGCGTGGTGCGCGCCGTGCTGGCACGCATCCCACCATGTCGTCGGCGCAGTCGGCGGCGGCGGACGCGGCGGTCGCCGCATATTGGCGCGAGCTTGGCGCGCTTGCCCACGAGGCCGAGCGGATCCGCAATCAATTTGTCGAGCACAATCTGCGGCTGGTGGTCAGCGTCGCCAAGCGCTATCGCCATGGTGGCATGGCAATGATCGATCTAATCTCCGAGGGCAACCTTGGGCTGGTCCGCGCGGTCGAGCGCTTTTTGCCCGAGCGAGGGTTTCGCTTCTCGACGTATGCCACGTGGTGGATCCGCCATGCCATCGGCCGGGCGGTCTCTGATCGAGGTCGGAGCATCCGCATTCCGGTGCACATGCTAGAGGCCATCCACAAGCTAGGCGCCCTTGAGCGGGCGTATCTGCGTGCCTATGGCGAAAATCCCGATGTCGACTATCTTGCGGCGCAGCTTGGCATGTCGCCCGAACGCACGCGCGAGCTAGTGACGTGGCGTTCTGAACACGCGGTGTCAATCGACGCGCCCGCCCGGCAAGACGGCGAGCACACGCTTGGCGAGTCACTATGTGACCCCGAGTCTGACGCGGCACCGCAGCGCGAGCTCGAGGTGGCGTCGAGCTTTCGCGCGGTCACCGCCGCGATGCGTGAGCTGTCGCCGGTGGAGGCGGCCATCCTGCGGGCGCGCTATGGCCTGGGCAACGACCACGAACAGACGCTGCAGGAACTCGGCGCTCGCCACCAACTCTCGCGTGAACGCATCAGGCAGCTGCAAGAGCAATCTTTGCGCAAGCTGCGCAAGCTGCTCGGCGAGGCGGCGGCTAGCTAGGCCGCGGTCGGCTTATAGCGACAAGCGAAACAGCTGCTGGCCGAGCAACAAAAACGTTTCGTTGGTCAGGCGGCGCTCGCCATGGACGCGGAGAAACGTGCCGTTGGAGCTGCCGAGATCTTGCAAGAAGACGCGGCCTGCGCGCAGCGAGAGCTTGGCATGCAGGCCCGAAACATAGCCATCCTGCGGAAAGTTAATGTCACCGCGTTCGCGGCCAATGTTGGTCGTTTCCGCAAGCAGCGGATACGCCGCGCCGTCGACGCCGCGGCCTATAATCGCCGAGAGCTTGCCCCAATACCCGGGGTTTGGGCTGCCCATCACTTCGGTGCCGTCAGGGCCGGGTTCGGCAGGGGGCACGATGTCAAACCGCAACAACTCCTGGCCGATACGAATCACTTGGCCAGGGACGATTTCTTCTTCGTCGCGCATCTTGATGAACACGCCGTTGAGGCTGCCGAGGTCGCGAATGGTCGCGCCTTGCGGTCCGATTGCCAACTCGGCATGTGTCGGTGAGAGGTAGCCATCGCTCGCAAAAATCGCGCCGTGGTTGCGACCGAGTTGGTTGTCGCCGCTGCTAAGGGGGTGGGTGCCACCTTCGCTGCCATCAGGCCTGATAAGCGTAAGCAGGCTGGTCGGCTTGGGTGCGGCCGCGACCGCGGGCGAGGGGCTTGCGGCAACGCCGGGCGTGCGCTCCAGCGTCGGCACCGCGGGCGCGATGTCCATTTTGTGACCACAGGAGCCACAAAAGCGAAACGTCGCCGGGACCTCGGTTGCGCAGGTTGGACATGGGCGTGGGCCGGGCGTGGCCGCCGCCGCTGGTGGCGCGACGATGGCTGGCACCGCGCCGGCGACGGCGGCGGGAGGCATCATCGCGACCCCGGCTGCCGCGCCTGCGACGGGACTGGTCCCAAGCCGCTCGTGGCCAGGGGCCGCGGCCTGCAAGCTCGCGCCACATCCAAGGCAGAACTTGTAGTGATCTTGGTTGTCGGTTTTCCCGCATCGATGACAGCTGATCATGGTTGCTCCGTTAGACGATTTCAATCCGCAAAAGTTGTTGGCCAAGAAAGACGTAGTCGCCGTGCCCGAGCACGTGTTGCCCGCGGATTTGCACGAACGTGCCGTTCTTTGAGTTTAGGTCGGTAAGCTCGAGGCCGCGCGTGGTGACGATCTGCGCGTGCCGACCTGATATGAACGGGTCATTGGGAAAATTCGCGTCGTTGCCCTCGCGTCCAATCGTGAAGCTCCCGCCCGAGACGGCGTAGGCTGCCGCGGTGCTGCCACCGCGCAGGCGTTGCACGACGCGCAAGGTGCTTGCGGGGGCGGGGCTGGCAAAATAGTAGGTGCCATCGGCGATGAACTCAAGGTCGCCGGTATGGCCGGGTGCGATTTCAAATAATTGCTCGCCCGCCAAAAAACGCGAACCCTGCTCGATAGGCACCGTGCCGCGAATTCGCACGAAGACACCATTTTGCGAGCCTTCGTCGCGAACGACCAGGGCCCCACCGTGCGCGCTATCATAGAAGAAGTTGGCATGGATGGGTGAAAGATAGGCGTCCTCGGCAAATAGCAACGCGCAATCCGCGCCGCGGCCAAATGTATGCTCTTGGCCGGCGAGGCTGTACGATACGCCATCGTGGCCATCGCCACGGATGACGGTCAGCTTGGCGCGCGCGGTTTGCATGGCGCCAAAGAACATGGTCTTGCTGGCGGCCTTGCCGGCGGGCGCATCGAGGCTGGGGCCGCTCGTCGGCGCGATGGGCAAGTTGCTGCCACGCGTCGCGGGGGCTGGATTTGCCGCGCTTGGCTGCATGAATGGATTGCGCGCGCGGGCCTGCGTGCCGTCGCTGCCAAGCGGTTGCCCCATGGGCGCGCCGCATTCAAAGCAGAAGGCGTGCGACTCCGGGACGTTGGCGGCGCAGCTGCTGCACTTTGCAAACGCCTCATCGGAGTTTGGCGACGCCGCGGCCGCAGCGGTCGCCGCAACGGCGGGTGCGGAGGGCTCGCGCGTAGGTTCGGCGGTTGGTGGCACCAAGACGGTATTGGCGCGATCGTTTGAAATGAAGGTTCGGATCGGCGCGTTCTCGCCGATCGGCGTCACCGGTTCGGCGAGCGCCGGAATCACGACGCGCCCCCAAGCAAGCGTCGCCCCGCATGCGCTGCACGCGTTTTGCGTAACGGTATTTGCTGCGCTACACGAGTCGCAGACCAGAGCGAAATCCATGCCTGCGATAAGTGTAGCGGTTTCGGAAGGTTGGCGTCAAAACCGCGGGCTCTAAATCACGCCTCACGTAACATTGCCGGCCTACAGTGGGGACAATGTGGTTGCCGGGAAAGTTCGTTGGTCGAGATCGGATCACGGCGGTGAGCACGCTGGCGACGTCGGGGCATGCGTACAAAGCCAGGTCGAGGCGGCCGCTCTCACCGCGGGATTTGAGTCGCGGGCCGCGGACGCAATGGCGTCGTGCAGGGCGGCGTCGTTGGGCCCGTTGGGCGGCACGCAGCTAGCGCGGACGTAGGCCGATTGATCGCGCATACAGGCCGCCACGAGGGCCGGCGAGGGTGCGACGAGGCGACCGCCAACGGTGGCGGCGAGCTGGCGAACCCGCCAGTCTTCGCTGGCTCCGAGGCGCGTTAAGGTTTTGATAAGTGGATCGCTAAGCTCGATGCGCGCGCGCTGCCTCAGCACCTCGAGTGCCACGGCTTGGCTCGCCGCGGGCGCGTTGCTGAGCGTTTCGAGCAGGGGGCCGAGGTCTTTGTCGGGACACGTCTTGGTGGCGACGGAGGCCCACACGCTTGAGACGGAAAACGGCGGGCCAAGCCGCGACACCTCGGGCCAGATGGCCGCGCCTAAACGCTCAACCGAGGTTACCAGCGCGCCTTCAAGGGCGCTGGGCCGACCAAATGAAAGCCGTTGATCGGCTTGGTCAAGCAGTTGCAGCGCGAGGTGCTTGGCGTAGTGGTCGCCGGCGCGCAGCTCCAGCACCGCGGCGGCGATGAGTTCGTCGGCAAGGTCCCCGATGGGGGCAGTCGTCGCTACGACGTTGGCGCGTGCCTCGCCCAGCGATGCGACGATGGCGGCCGCATCAAGGCGGCCGCTGTGGCGAGGCAAGTGCCACGCCGCTAGCGGCGACTCACCGGCCAACGCGTCCATCAGCGCTGCGGCGGCTGTATCGTGATGTTCGCCCCAATACTGCGCGATCAGGTCGAGCCGATTGGCGCCACGTGCGCGGTGGCGGCTAAGCGCCCACGTTGCGAGGCGTCCGACCTCGCCGACGCGGCCTGAAAGCGTCGCCAAGAGCGCGAGGGAGGTCGGCGGGATGGCGGGTTGCGCGCTCATCGCATAGATGCACGCCGCGCGCACGAGTTCGTGGGCAGCCTCATCCTGCGCCACACGCTGCGCTACCTCGAGCGCACGACGATCGCGGCTCGCTGCGATCGCGACGCAACCGAGCACGGCGATGCTCGTCCGGCGATCGGCCAACGCAGGGGTGAGGGCGCCAAGTGGCGCCGCCGGATCTTGCGTCGCGACGGTAAACCAGGCGGCCTCGCGCATGGCGCCATCTGAGCTGCGGAGCAACTCACCCACGAGGCGCACGGCGTCGGGCGTACGCAGGCGACCCGCGGCAAGCAACGCCGCCACGCGTAGATCGCTCGCCGTGCGACCCGCGAGCGACGACGCGTCAGGCACCGTCCGCTTGGCAAATTCGATCAGCGCGCGCGCCGCCGCCGGGTTGCCGAGTTGCTCCAGCGCGGCAATCGCCGAGCCGTGTGCCGAGGCCTGTAATTCGTCGTGCAAGACATCAAGCAGTGGCGTGAGCGCGGAGCCCGCCAGTCGTGCCAATTCGGCCCGCGCGCGCGCGGCCACCGCGGGCATGGCGGCGGTGGCTTGGGTCGCAAGCACCGGGATGTAGCGCAAGTAGAGCCCAACTAACAGCTGGCGATAGGTCGGCTTGTGGGTCATCGCAAAGGCCAGCGGCGCCAACGTCTTCTCTAGTTCGCCCAAGGTATTGGTGAGCTCGCCGATCTCGATGGCGGCGCGTCCCGCCTGCGCGATCTGCTCCTCGTCAACCGCCCGCCTAAGCACCTCGCGATACAGCTCGCTCGCCCGCGCGGTGTTGCCGGTCTGCAAGTAAAGGCTCGCCAGCGCGAAGTAGACGTCGAAGGCGCTGGCGGCGTTTGGATCGAGCGCGATCGCGGCCTCGTAGCTCTTGGTCGCTTCTTCGATGCGCTGCATCTCAACGTAGCGCTCGGCTAACCGCTTATGGCCCTCGACGTGGCGTGGGTTGCCCTCGACGGCCTTGAGCGCCCACGTAAGCGCCGCCTCGTCATCGCGCGCCATTGACTTGATCTCGGCGATGCGCGTGTACATTTCTTGTTGGCGCGTGGGGTCGCGCTCGGCAAGCGTGAGCAGCGACGCGACTGCTTCGTCGTGACGCCGGGCCTTGACCTGCGCATGCGCGAGGTCGTCCAGCACGTAAAGGTCAGCTGGCGCCAAGCCCGACAGGCGCGTCAGCGTCTTGATTGGCTCATCGTCGGCGGGGCGTCGCTCGTAGTACATGGCGAGCAGGTAGCCAGCCTCCAGGGACGGCGACGTCGCGGCAAAGGCGGCCTGCCAGCTGGTCACCGCTTGCATCTCGAGCGCGCGCGATTGGGTGCGGCGGGTCAGCTGGCTTATCATGCGTCGTCGCAAATCCCGGCGCTCCATGACGAGGGCGGGGTCGATGAGGTCGAGGGATTTTTTGTAGGCGGCCAGCGCCTCAACGTCCAGTTTAAGCGCATCAAGCACCATCGCCTTGGTGCGAAACACCACGTAGTTTCGTCCCTCGAGCGCTTCGGCCCGCGCGACAAACTCCAGCGCGCGCTTGGCGCCACCGTTTTGCGCCATCACGTCGGCCGCCGCGAGCAGCGCCGTCACGCTGCCAGAGGCCGCAATTTTTTCCCATGTGGCCATGGCCCGGCTCGCCTCGCCGTTGTTGAGGTACACCTCGCCCAGCGCGATGAGATGCATGGGGTCAGGATCGATGGCGGCGATGCGTTCGTAGATCGCCGTCGCCCGCTTGGCATCGCCCCAACGTTGATACGCATCGGCCACCGACGTCAAAATACTCGCGTCGCCCGCAAAGCGTTTTTCGACGGCTAGCACCAGCGCCAGGGCCCGCTTTAGGTCACCACGCTTCATGTGCCGCTCGGCCAGATCTAAGGCGACCTGCGGCTCGCCAGGGGCGATCTTGCCGATCGCCTCGAGCTGCGCCAAGGCCTCCACCGATCGTCCGCTAGCCTCTAACAACGCGACATAGCGGCGTTGCGTCTCGAGCTCCCACGGTGCCTTGGCCACGGCACGGCGATAGCTAGCGAGTGCTTTTTCGGGTTGCCCAAGTTGCTCATACAAGCGCGCCAGCGTTTCGGCTTGAAAAACGTTTGCTTGGCGCTTGGCCAGCGCGCCTCGAGCTCGGTCGCCAACTGTGGCAGCTCTTGACGTCGTCGATAGATCTCAACGATCGCCAGCCAATACTCATTTGCGAGGTAGTAGCCGGCGGGGGCTAGCTTGATGGCGCGCTGATACTCGGCTATGGCGGCAAGATCGTCGCCGCGAGTTGCCAGGGCGCCGGCGGCGCGCCCGATGACTTCCAGGCGTTTCATCGGATCTGCCTTCAGCCGCGCCTCGGCGTCGCCGAAGACCTTGGCGGCTTCGCCATGCTTGCCGCCTCGCGCCAGCAAGTCGGCGTACTCAAGCATGGTGTCGGTGCTTGGCATCAGCGCGAGTTTTTCTTTCAAGGCGGCGGCCGCCTCTACGACATCACCCGTTGCTAGCGCGACGGCGGCGATGCCATCATAGGCGCGCACGGCGTCGCTACTTTTGCGCTCAAGGCTCGGCGCCAGCACCCGTTGATATGCTGCCATCGATGCGGCGCTTTTGCCCTGCCGTCGCAAGGCATCAGCGATTTCAAGCAGCAGCGCGACATCGGTGGCTCGCCTTGGCTGCGCGGCCTCAAAATGGATCAACGCCTTCTCGTCGTCACCCGCGGCCCGCGCGAGCTTGCCCAGGACAACCAACGCGGCGCCATCACTGGAGGCCTGCGCCAGCTTTTCGTACTCAGAGGCGAGCTGGGCAAGCGTTCGGTGTTTGCGATACAACGTCGTAAGGCGCGCCAGCGCGGTGGCGTCGTGAGGTTGCTTGGCCAAGGTGGCTTTAAGGCGCGCGACAATGGTCTTGTCAAAGGGGTCGCGTTGCACGTCCCAGTCCCCCTGTGCAGATGCATGGCGGGCGGGCAGCCCTGCGGTCAGCACCAAGCCCACTAGGACGCCGCGTACAAGTCGCCCGATTGCCATAAGGAAAGTATAGCGCGCCCTAGTGCCTTGGCACAGATAACATGAGCCACACTGCTTGGTCTGACGCCCGACTGCCAGCGTTGCTCGTCGGTTGTTTGGAACCACCAAACGCCCTCCTCGCGGCTTGGCCTCGGGTCGCCATCCCGGCGCAGCCTGGCTCATAACATCTGTGCCAAGGCACTAGGTGGCGAAACAGGAATGTTAGGGATTGTAGTAGAGTCGTCAGGTGACGCTGAAAGCCGCGCCATCACCGCTACCGCCCGGCGCCCTTTGGCGCCGCCTAGGTCGTGAACAAGCCATCGAAGGCAGCTGGTGGCAACATTGGGATGCTTCGCAACGCTGCACGCCGGGCGCGACATTTGCCTGCGGCGGCGTAAGCGTCGCGCTCGCATCAGTGGCATTTGTGCCCGAGGCGCCGCATGTAGGCGAGGGTAGTTGGGTCATCGCCGTCGCCGAACAAGCCGGTCGCCGCGCCGACATCTTGATGCCGCGGCCAATGGCGCAGCGACTTTCGCAAACCTGGTTTGGCGCGGCGTCGCCCGTGGTGCTGGCAGATCCGGCCTCCGCAGCCGATATCGCCTGCGGGATTTGGTGGCTGGCAGCGATGAGCGACGCCTTGGCCTGGCAGGCTGACGTGCGTCCAGCCGCACATGCCTGTGAGCGTATGGCGGGCGGTGGGATCGCCCTAACGTGGCATGTCGGCGAACCGACGCGCCAGGCGAGCCACACGTTTACGACATGGGTGCGACCTCATGCCGGGTCGAGCGTAACGATGGCGTCGGCACCTCGTGCGAGCGACCTCGACTCGTCTAAAGTCACCGCGGTATGGGCCCACACGAAACTTTCGTGGCCGATTTCCGTCGGTAGCACGTCGCTGGCCGCAGAAGATGTTTCACGGCTGCGAACCGGCGCGTATCTCGTTGGCGCCCAGCGCCATCACGCCATGATCGTCGCAGGCGGTGTGGCCTGGCGGGTCAGCCAACCACAGCCATCCACGTCATCCGTGCGCATCATTTCGGAGGTATCAACCATGAACCCAGACCCGTCTACCACCACCGCGCTGCTCGCTCACGGGCGCTGCCCCGTCAGCGTCGTCATGGCGCACGCCGAGCTCTCGTTTGCGGAGCTCGCGCGGTTGCAACCAGGCAGCCTCATTGAGCTGGCCCGAGCGCCTTCGCCGCATGCGGCTCTGTACCTTGGCGCAAGCCATCTGGCGGACGTCGAGCTGGTTGAGGTAGATGGCCAGCTCGCTGCGCGCGTGCTTTGTCTGCGAAGTGGGCCTCCACAGCCCGTCGCGCCATCCCCCGGCGGGTGAGGTCTTGCTTGTCGGAACCTGCTGATTATGGTAACTGCCGCGCATGCCGGTCTACGAATTTCAATGCAAGCAGTGCAACCAGATCTTCGAATATCAGCAGCGGCTAGCCGACGAACCCAAGTCGATTTGCGAGGCATGTGGCGGTGCGCTCGAGAAGCTCATCTCGCGCTCGGCCTTTCAATTTAAGGGTGGTGGTTGGTACAAGGATTTGTACGCCAGCACCAAGCCAGCTGCCACGGGGGGTGGCGCTGACACCACCGCGCCGGCGAAGACCGAAACGGCACCAAGCGGCGCGTCGACGAGTCCAGCGCCAACCGCGCCGGCGACCACGCCAAGCGGCGGTGGTTCAACTGGCGGCAACGGCGCGCAAGCGAGCCAGCGGTGACGGCGACGCGGCTTGCCGGCGCCGGCGTCGCGGCCAAGGTGTTGGCGCGCGTTGCAGGCGACGCGGCGGCCTTGCGGGCGCGCGGCGTCACGCCGACGCTCGCGGTCGTCTTGGTCGGTGACGATCCGGCATCGCACGTTTACGTTGCCAAAAAAACGCGCACCGCCGCCGAGTGTGGCGTGGGCGCCAACGACATCCGCTTGCCACAAGACACCTCGCAGGCGGCGCTGCTGGCGCTCATCACGACCCTCAATAACGACCCGGCGGTGCACGGCATCTTGGTGCAATTGCCGCTGCCGGCGCAGATCGATTCGCATGCGGTTATCGCCGCGATCGCGCCAAGTAAGGACGTCGATGGCCTTGGGCCCGTGAGCCAGGGCGCCTTGCTGTCGGGGCAGCGTGGCTTCGTGCCGTGCACACCCAAGGGCTGTATGGCCTTGCTCGCCGAGACCGGCGTGCCCTTGGTTGGCAAGCGCGCTGTGGTGCTTGGCCGCAGCGTGCTCGTGGGCAAGCCGATGAGCATGCTGCTGACTTCCGCCGACCTCACCGTGACCTTGTGCCACTCCAAGACCGTCGACTTGCCTGGCGAAATCGCGCGCGCGGATATCTTAGTGGCGGCCATCGGTCGTCCGGAATTCGTGCAAGGCGAATGGATCAAGCCCGGCGCCATCGTGATCGACGTCGGGGTCAATCGCCTGCCCAGCAAGGTCCTCGTCGGTGACGTAGCGTTCGCCGCAGCCTCGGCCCGCGCGGCCTTTATCACGCCCGTGCCTGGCGGCGTTGGTCCCATGACCATCGCGTGCCTGATGGAAAACACCGTGCAAGCCGCGACGTGGCTTGCGGCGTAGCGCGTGCGGACCGTCAAAGCGCCTTACAGCAATTTCTCGAGCAACTGGTCGAGATGGTCAAGGCCCATATAACGAATCTCGAGCCGACCAGCGCCACCGGGCTTGTCTTCGTGAATGGCCACGGGGCCGCCGAGGGCCTTGCCTAGGCGCTCCTCTAGATCTCGAATGCTCGCGCTTTTTTTGGCGACGTCGGCGCGGGCGGATGGCTTGGCCTTGGTCAACGCCTCAGTGGCTCGCACGGACAGGCCCTTGGCGATGACCATGCGCGCGGCGCGCTCGATGGCGGCCGCATCTGGCAGCCCGAGCAACGCGCGCGCGTGGCCCATTGAAAGCAACTCTTCTTCCACCATCTCGCGCACCACTTGTGGCAGGCGTAGCAGGCGCAGGCTATTGGCGACGGTGCTGCGATCCTTGCCGACGCGCTCGGCAATTTGTTCTTGCGTCAGGCCAAATTCATCGGCGAGCCGTTGATAAGCGGCCGCCTCCTCGATGGCGTTGAGATCGCTGCGCTGTAAGTTTTCGACCAGCGCGCGCTCAAAGGCCTCTTGCGAATCGACCGATTGCACGACCACCGGCACCTTGGCCAGCCCCGCGCGCTGCGATGCCCGCCACCGGCGCTCGCCCGCGATGAGAAAGTAGCCGCCAGCGGGCCTTGGCCGCACGATGAGCGGCATGATGATGCCGTGCACGGCGATCGACGCCGCGAGTTCGGCGAGTTGAGGCTCGGCAAAGCGGCGGCGCGGCTGCTCCGGGCCTGGGTAGATGTCCGCGACATCGACGTGAAAAAAGGTCTTGTTGCCCGCCGCCTCGGCAGGGGCCGCGGCCTTGCCTGCGGGGCTAGGCGCGTTTGGAAGTAAAGCGCCCAGGCCACGTCCGAGTCCTCGTTTTTTGTCGTCTGCCATCATAACGTCTCCGAGCGCCACCTAGGCCGCGCGGCGGCTCGGTGCGGGTGGGTGCCTCACCAATAATTCATCGGCGACCGCGAGATAGCTCTGAGAGCCAACGCATTTGGCATCATAGAGCAGGGCAGGCTTGCCATGCGATGGCGCCTCAGAAAGCCGAACGTTGCGCGGCACCACGTTGCTGAAGACTTTTTCGCCGAAGTGCGCCGCGACCTCGGCGCGCACCTGACTCGCGAGGTTGGTGCGCCCGTCGTACATCGTGAACAGCACGCCGTCGATGGTTAACTCGGGGTTGTAGGCGGCGCGAACCTTTTCGATCGTCGCGACGAGGGCCGAAATGCCCTCTAGGGCGAAGTATTCGGCCTGCATGGGGACGATGACCGCGTGCGCGGCGACCAGCGCGTTGAGCGTCAGCATGCCCAGCGACGGCGGACAATCGATAATAATGTAGTCGTAATTTCCATCGACAGGTGCCAGCACGTTGGCAAGGTAGCGCTCGCGCTGCTGCACCCCGATTAATTCAATTTCAGCGCCCACAAGATCGGTTGTGGCTGGCGCAATCGAGAGCGTCGGAATTTCGGTAGGCCGAATAACGTCGCTAAAGGCCACCTCGCCAAGCAGGGCATCGTAAATGGACAGCTCGACGCGGGACGCGGGATACCCGACGCCAGAGGAGGCATTTCCCTGGGGATCGAAATCGACCAACAGCACGCGATGGCCGCGGCTGGCGACCGACGCGGCTACATTAATGGCCGTCGTGGTCTTGCCGACACCACCCTTTTGGTTCGCGATTGCAATGATCCTGGCCATGGGCGTTGGTAACACGGGGATCTGACACCGATGCGAAGCATCGGAATGCTGCGTTGTCTGGCAATCGTGCCTTGAAATTACGTTGGCGTGCGGCTCGGCGGCTCCTTGTAAAAGCGCAGTAATTACATGCCATTATGTATATCCATAGCAAAAAATTCGCCCACTATCTCCCTTTTCATTACCTTGTGTAGAGATGTAGGACATGTAGGCCGTTTGGCCTCAAGGGGGACTGCGATGTCGATAGAATTTCCACGTATTTACAGATCGTTTGCTGAATTTGAACGCGAAGAGCTCCGCCGGCTGGACTCTCTCCACACCTCGGTCGATGACCTCGTCGAGGAGCGGTTTTCCGAGGAGCTCGACATGGGCAGCGGCGAGGCGCCGCGCAAGCGGGGCCGGCCTCGCAAGCACCCAGTTACGCCATAGCGCGCACGACTTACGTGCGGCGCTGGATGAAAAAAAACGCCCACGCGCGGCACAAGTCGAGCGATCGTCGCAAAAATAACGCGCGCCATGTCGATTCGCGCCGCGCGGGTTCGATAAGCGCGGCGCGCCAAAAAAAGATCGGGCCAAGACAAACAGGTAGCGCGCAATTAAGACAGGTCAGCGCGGCTTGACGGGTATAGGGCGCAACCTTACGCTTACCCGGTATGAGTAAAACCAAGGCAAGCAGCGAGACGGCGATCGAAATCCCGGACACGCTGCCAATATTGCCATTGCGCAATTCGGTGCTGTTTCCGCACTCCATCATTCCCATCGATGTCGGCCGGCGCAAGTCGGTCAAGCTCATCGAAGATGCCATCAATAAAGAACGCCCCGTCATCGGCATTCTTACGCAAAAAGACGCGCGCACTGAAGACCCGGGCAGCGGCGACCTCTACATGGTCGGGTGCGCGGCCCGCATCCTCAAAGTCATCAAGCTCGCCAAAGATAACTTCTCCGTGATTTTGCAGGGCGTCTCGCGCTTTGAGGTCACCGAGTTCGAAGGCAACGACCCGTTCCTGACGGCGAAAATTCGCCCCATCCCTGACCCTGAAACCACCGATGTCGAGCTCGACGCGCTGGTCATGCATTTGCGCGACGTCGCCAAGCGCGTGGTCAAGCTCATGCAGACCGAGCTGCCAAAAGAGGCCGGCGCGCTGGTCGATTCGGTGGGTGAGGCCGGCTATATCGCCGACACGTTTACGTCTCATCTCGAGCTCGACGTCACCGAAAAACAAGACGTCCTCGAAACCTTCGATCTCAAGGCGCGCATTCGCAAGGTGCTGGGCCTGTTGTCGCGGCAACTCGAAGTGCTCAAGGTGCGCGAGCGCATCAATACCCAGGTTCAGGAAGAGATGGGCCGCAACCAACGCGAATACGTGCTGCGCCAGCAGCTCAAGGCCATCAAGGAAGAACTTGGCGAGCTCGACGACGCCGGCGGCGATGTCGACGAATTTGCCGAGAAAATCACCAAGGCCAAAATGACCGAGGAGGCCGAAAAGGCGGCGCGCAAGCAGCTCGATCGCCTCAAAGGCATGCAGCCCTCCAGCGCCGAATACACCGTGACGCGAACGTACCTCGAGTGGTTGGTCGAATTGCCGTGGTCTGTTTCGACCGAGGACAAGATCGATCTCGCCGAGGTGCGGCGCTGCTTAGATGAAGACCATTACGACCTCGACAAGGTCAAAAAACGCATCGTCGAATACATGGCGGTACGGAAGCTCAAGGATGACAAAAAGGGACCAATCCTATGTCTGGCGGGCCCACCGGGCGTTGGTAAGACCTCGCTCGGTCGCTCGATTGCGCGCGCGATTGGCCGCAAGTTCGGTCGCATCTCGCTCGGCGGCGTGCGCGATGAAGCGGAAATTCGCGGCCACAGGCGCACCTATGTCGGATCGTTGCCAGGGCGCATCATCCAGAGCATCAAAAAGGCCGGCACCAATAATCCGGTGTTTGTGCTCGATGAAATCGACAAGCTCGGGCACGACTTTCGCGGCGATCCGGCCTCGGCCTTGCTTGAAGTGCTCGATCCGGAGCAAAACTCGACGTTCTCCGATCATTACCTGGAAGTTACCTTCGACCTTTCCAAGGTGATGTTCATCGCGACCGCCAATCAGCTCGATCCCATTCCGTGGGCCCTGCGCGATCGCCTCGAGATCATCGAATTGTCGGGTTACACGCGGCAAGACAAGCGCAACATCGCGCGCACCTACCTCGTGCCCAAGCAGCTCGACGAGCACGGCATCAAACCGGAGCAATGCGACATCACCGATGAGGGTTTGTTTCAGATCATCGACGGCTATACGCGTGAGGCCGGCGTTCGCAGCCTCGAGCGCGAAGTCGGATCCGTGGCGCGCGGCGTCGCGGTTAAGATTGCCGAAGGCAACTCCAAGCCCAAGGAGGTCATTGCGTCGCAAGAGGTGCAGGAATACCTCGGTCCGATCAAGTACGTCAGCGAAGTCGCGGAGCGAACCAGCGAACCTGGCGTCGCGACGGGCTTGGCGTGGACCTCGGTCGGTGGCGATATTCTCTTTATTGAAGCGACCAAGATGCCCGGCAAGGGCAAGCTTACCCTTACGGGGCAGCTTGGCGAAGTGATGAAAGAGTCAGTGGCGGCGGCGTTGTCATTTGTGCGCAGCCGGGCAACCGAGCTTGGCCTTGAAGACGGCAAGTTTCTTGAAAACGTCGACCTGCACATTCACGTGCCGGCCGGCGCGACGCCTAAGGACGGCCCGAGCGCAGGCATCACGATGTACACCGCGTTGGTGTCGCTGCTAACCGGCGTGCCAGTGCGCGCGGACGTCGCGATGACGGGTGAGATCACCCTGCGCGGCAACGTGCTGCAAATTGGTGGCGTCAAAGAGAAGCTTTTGGCCGCCCATCGCGCCGGCATCAAGCGCGCGATCATTCCTGAGCGCAACCTCAAAGACCTGATCGACGTGCCTGAGGAAGTCCGCAAGGAGATTGAGATCTTTGCGGTCAAGCGCATGGATGAGGTCTTGGCGCTGGCGCTGCAGGATCCGCCTCAGAGTATTCTTAATCTGTCGGAAGCCGCCGCCAAACTCGCCGACTAGGGCTGCCGTGCGTAGCCTGCGCTGATCGACGCGTACGTCCTCGCGAGCTTCGTTACAGCCAGACGGCTGCTCCTCAGCATCGCGCGTGCTGTAACTCATACGTTTTGAGTCTGGATGCGGAGGACTGAGTGTGAAGCCCGGGGGCGCGAGGAGTGGAGTTCGGTGGTTCCAAACGACTGACGAGCAACGCCGGGATTCGCAGCCAGGTCCCGCAGACGGGCTCAAGTTGTGTGAGTTGCAGCGCGCAGGGCGTGCGCCTCGCTGAGCGCAGGCTACGCACGGCAGCGGCGCAGGCGTGCGCCGAACTGGACGCAAAATCCCGAGCGCCAGGGCGTGCACCGAACCCGAGGCAGCCCGCTCTTAAGTGGTCTACCAGGATGCCGATCCACGGCGGATCGGCTGGAAAGAGGCGTGAGGGAGGCTCAAAGGGGGTCCATGTAGGGTTTGTGGGTTGACACAGAGCGCTCGGTGATTAGGTTCTGCTCTGAGGACAATATGGGAAAAATCATAGGCATCGACTTAGGCACCACCAACTCCGCGGTGGCCATCATGGAGGGCAAGGAGCCCAAGATCATCACCAACGAGGAGGGGCATCGCCTCACCCCGTCCGTGGTGGGCTTTGACGAAAAAGGCGAGGTCCTAGTCGGTCAGGTGGCGCGACGCCAAGCCATCACCAACCCCGAAAACACCGTGTTTTCAGCCAAGCGGATGATGGGTCGCAAGTTCACCGACCCCGCGACGCAAGAAGAAATTAAGCGCGTGCCATACAAAGTATCGGCCGCCAGCAATGGCGATTGCGTGATCGAAGCGCGCGGCAAGAAGTACTCGCCGCCCGAAGTGTCCGCGCGCGTGCTCATGAAGCTTAAGCGAGCGGCCGAGGAGTATCTCGGTGAGCCA
The DNA here is from genome assembly GCA_016716835.1 of Myxococcales bacterium. NCBI lineage: Bacteria > Pseudomonadati > Myxococcota > Myxococcia > Myxococcales > Myxococcales bacterium. Next base: position 416,838 of record JADJUW010000001.1, read on the forward strand.
GTGACCGAGGCGGTGATTACCGTCCCGGCTTATTTTAACGACTCGCAGCGCCAAGCGACCAAGGACGCCGGGCGCATCGCGGGCCTCGACGTCAAGCGCATCATTAATGAGCCGACGGCGGCCGCGCTGGCGTATGGCCTGGACAAAACCAAAGAGCAACTCATTGCCGTGTTCGACATGGGCGGCGGTACGTTTGACGTTTCCATCTTGGAAGTCGGCGACAAGGTCGTTGAAGTGGTTGCCACCAACGGCGATACGCACCTGGGCGGCGACGACATCGACAACCGGCTGATGGACTGGCTCATCGCCGAGTTCAAGACCGACTCCGGCATCGACGTCTCCAAGGACAAGATGGTGCTGCAGCGCCTCAAGGAGGCCGCCGAAAAGGCCAAAATCGAGCTGTCTAATGTGCAAGAAACCGAAATCAATCTGCCGTACCTGACGGCCGATGCCACCGGACCCAAGCACTTGCTCAAGAAAATCTCGCGCGCCAAGTTCGAGCAGATGATCGAAGACATCGTCGCGCGGGCCATGGAGCCGTGCAAGCGCGCGCTCGCCGATGCCCAGAAGAAGCCCGCCGACATCCACGAGGTGATTCTCGTCGGTGGCTCGACGCGGATTCCTATGGTGCAGCAAAAGGTCAAGGAGTTTTTTGGCCGCGAGCCCAACAAGAGTGTCAACCCAGACGAAGTCGTGGCGCTCGGCGCCGCGGTGCAGGGCGGCGTGCTTGCAGGCGATGTCAAAGACATTTTGCTGCTCGACGTGACCCCGCTGTCGCTCGCGATTGAAACCTTGGGTGGCGTGGCGAGCGTGCTGATTCCACGCAACACCACCATCCCAACCAAGAAGTCCGAGACCTACTCGACGGCCAGCGATAACCAAACGCAGGTCGAGGTGCACGTAGTCCAAGGCGAGCGGCCGATGGCGCGCGACAACAAGTCGCTGGGCCAGTTCTTGCTGCAAGGTCTGCCGGCGGCACCGCGCGGCGTGCCACAAATTGAGGTCGCGTTTGACATCGATGCCAACGGCATCCTCAACGTCACGGCGAAAGACAAAGCGACCGGGGTCGAGAAGGCCATTCGTATCGAGGCCTCATCGGGCCTGTCGGAGTCCGATATCAAGCGCGCGGTCGAAGACGCCAAGGCCCATGAAGAGGAAGACAAGAATCGTCGCGAGGCCATCGAGGCGCGCAACGGGCTTGATCAGCTCATCTACGCCACTGAAAAGCTGGTGAAGGACAACGAAGGCAAGCTGTCAGACGCCGAGAAACTCGAGGCTGAAGAAGCGCTCAAGGACGCCAAGAAAGCGGTCGAGGCCAACAAGGACACCAGCGATCCAGCGCCGATCAAGGCGGCGCACGACGCGCTGCAAGCGGTCGCGCACAAGCTGGCGGAGTCGCTTTACAAGGCTGGCGGCGACGCCGCGCAAGGCGGCGAGCCCGCGGGCGCAGCGGCCGGTGGTGACAAGGGCGATGTCATCGACGCCGAGTTCGAAGAGAAATAATTCGCGCGGCGAGCGCGACGCTAGCGCTGCCTGAACAAACCCGGCCTGCGACGCCTAATGAAACCCGTCAACTATTGCGGGGGCGGTGGTGCCGGCTCGGAGGTCGCGGGCTTGGTGGGCTGTGCCTGCGCCGCCGGCGGGACGGGCGCGCTGCAGCGCAACGGGTCGACGATAAGGTCGGCATGCGTCAGATTGTCGTTTGGAATAATGGTTTTGATGGCGCGGTCAAAGACGCGCGATAGCATGAGCCGTTGATCTGCCGACTCGGCTGCCAGCACGAGCGTGAAGACCGCATCGTCGTAGGCCACCACGGCCTGACGCGCAAAACGCTGCTTGGTGTTGAAGTCAAACCACGCCACCCCGGCCACGTTGATGCCGGTGGGCTGGTAGCCGCGGCGCTTGAGATCATCCGCCAGCGCGCACGCGAACGCCTGCGCGAGGGTGCCCTGCTGACAAGCCACGGGAAAAGCACACGTCTGGGCCTCGGTGACGGTCTGCGCGGTAAAAAGCATAATGGCGGTGGATGGCACATGCTGCATCCACATCAAGATGCCGGGATAGGGCGCGCGGGTGGTGAGCCGCCAGTCTTTCCGCGGCGGGGTGAAGCGAATGTTGTGCGTCGCCGAGACCAGCGTGCCGTCTACTAGCTCATCGGCGGCCAGCGGGAGGCTTGGCGCGCCGATCGCCGCAAGGCCGCACAGCGCCGCGATGGCAAGCCGAGTCAACGGGGCGGAGCGCGCGCGCATGGTCCGCAAACGTACCGCGCTTTAGGGCGCGACTCAAATCCGCTTGCGAGCGGGTGCGTCAGGCGAAGGGAGAACTTTCCCTGAACACGTTAGCAGGCAAATAGATGTTTATTTTTATATGTGTCGCGTTGACTGATTATATTCAAGCGAATACAGTGACAATACGGTGCAGATAACGTGACGAAGAGAGAGTGGTAACGAAACGCTGCGTTGCACGCATCGGTAGACAAGACGAGATTGCAAAATTAGGTGGTCGGTTGGGGACGCATCGAGTGGTTCGGATGAACGGGGACGGTTCATGCACGCGCGCTATGGGGGCGCGCGTGATGCGGTGGGTGGCAGTGGATCGAGGCTGCAGCGTGGTTGCTGTTTTTGGGGGGATTAGTGAATTCACGGATTCGGTTATTGCCAGCGCAGAAATTGCCAAAGCGCTCAGCGCGCGGGGCGGGCATTGGCGAGGCCAAGGCGTCAGCCGCAAGGCCGCCGGTCGCGAGTTCGACGAGGCCCAGCAAGCCAGGCCGAAATGCCGGGCGGTCCGTTGATGGCCCGCTCGCTGAGGCTGATCTCATCGATATCGAGCAGCGCTTTGCGGCGGGCCTGACCGCCGTGCAAATCATTGACGTGTTTGCCGAGCGCGGCCTGCGCTTCTCGGAGGCGACCTTTCGCAAATACGTCCAGCAGGGCCTCTTGCCGCGCAGCCGCCGCGTTGGCCGCAAGGGTAAACATCGCGGCTCGCTGGGCGTGTATCCCGCTAAGACGGTGCGGCGCATCAACGCCGTCAAGCAACTGATGAGCGATGGCCTAACGATCGAAGAGATTGGCGCCAAGTTCGCGCAATCGACGGACTCGCTCGAGGCCCTTCAAGAGGCCGTCGATGGCGTGGTGGAATCGCTGACCGCGCAAGTTGCGGCGGTCGGCGGCGGGGCGGGACGCGACCTGAAGCGCCAGCTTCTAAGTGTTCAAGAATTGTCGACGCAGCTAGTCAGCGGCGTCGAGGCCCTAACCGCCCGTTTGGGCGCGCAAGGGCAAAAGACAACGCTGCGGCGCACGGGTGTGTTTGGCAGCGAGGAACTGTTGTGAGCGACGTCGAAATGGGCACGGGACGCCTACTTCAAGGAGAAACCATGAGCAGCAATCTAGATCTAACAGGCAAGGGGAGCTTGGCAGAACAACAGGCAGAGGCGATGGCCTCGGAGGCGCAGGTGGGACGGCCCACGCGCGTCGCCAGCGGCACCGCGTCGCCGCCAATGGCGCTTGAGGAAGAAGCGCCTGGCGTCCTCGCGAGCGGCACCGGCGTCTTTGCCGCGGTTGATGCGTTGCTGCCCGGGTATGCCGCCGGAGGGGCCTCCGTGCTCGCCGACGATGACGATTTTCTCGATGAGGATGGCGCCGAAACCCTAGCGAACGACGAAAGCGATGGCGATGACGATGCGCCCGTCGCGCTGGTGCTAGACGGCGAGGTCCCAAGTACGTCCAAGAAGATTCGGCGCCGACAGCGTCGCTCGCGGCCGCGCTCCAAGACCATCGCGCTCAAGCGGCTGACGCGCGAGGAGTTGCGGGTCGGCGCGCTCATGTTCCCGCCGGTCGAAGAGCCGCGGCCCGTGATGCGGGCGCAATGCCAAGCCGAAGAGGGCCCGTGCCCGTGGGTGTCGTGTAAGCACCACCTGTATCTGGATATCAACCCAGAAACCGGGTCGATCAAGCTCAACTTTCCCGACCTTGAGCCGTGGGACCTCAAAGAGACGTGCGCGCTCAATGTCGCCGAGCGCGGCGGCATCACCCTTGAAGAGGTCGGCGAGATCATGAATCTCACGCGCGAGCGCATCCGCCAGGTCGAGGTGCGCGGGCTGCTCAAGCTCAAGAACGGCTCGCCCTCGCCGGATGAACTGGGCGCGTGGCTGCTCAATCCACCACCGCCGTCGCCCGACGAAGAGCAATCGTAAGGGCGATCGCAACCGCAAAGCCGCGACGGCACCCCACCGCCTTTGCTACCAATTAGGGCGTGCAAACCCGACGCGCCTTGGTAAGTGTCTCCAATAAAGAAGGCCTCGTGCCGCTGTGTCAGGCCTTGGCCGCGGCCGGCATCGAGCTGGTGTCCACGGGTGGCACCGCGGCGGCGCTAAAGGCCGCCGGCTTGCCGGTCACGTCAGTGGCGAGCGTCACCGGCGCCCCAGAGATCCTCGATGGCCGGGTAAAGACGCTACATCCCAAGATCCACGGCGGCATTTTGGCGCGCGATACCACGGCGCATCGGGCCACGTGCGAGGAACACGGCATTGCCTATTTTGACGTCGTTATCGTCAATTTGTATCCCTTCGTGGAAACCGTCGCGGCGCCGCAACTTTTGTTGGCCGACGCCATCGAGCAGATCGATATTGGCGGCCCCGCGATGATTCGCGCCGCCGCGAAAAATTGCGAGCGCGTCGTCGTCGTGGTGGATCCGGCGGATTATCCACGCCTCATCGCGGAGGTTTCGGCGGCGACGCCGTGGTTGACGCCCGCCACACGCCGCGAGCTGGCGGCCAAGGCATTCGCGCACACGGCGGCTTACGACGGCGCCATCGCGTCATTTTTGACGTCGGTCGCGGACGGCGAGGCCCCGGCCAGCGAGCCCGTGGTGCGGTCGGCAACGCCCGGCGTGCTTTCGCTGCAAGGACATCAACTCTATCCGCTGCGTTACGGTGAAAACGCGCATCAAGCGGCCGCGCTTTATAAGTGGACCTCGTTCCCCGTGCCCGCCGAGCGCGAGGTGCTGCCAACTGTGACCGGGGCGCAGGTGCTCGGTGGCAAGCAAATTTCATACAACAATGTGCTCGACCTCGACGCCGCGCTGGGGCTGGTACTCGAATTCGCGGCGCCGGCGGCGGTGGTCGTCAAGCACAACAATCCATGCGGCGCGGCGACTTTGCCGACGCTGTCGGCGGCGTACCTTGCGGCACGCGAGGCGGACGCGACGTCGGCCTTTGGCGGCATCGTGGCGCTTAACCGCGTCGTCGATGACGAAACCGCGGCGCTGCTCGGCGAGACGTTTCTCGAATGCGTCATCGCGCCAGGCTTCTCGGAGGGCGCGCGCGCGCTGCTCGCGAGCAAGAAGAATTTACGGTTGCTGGAGGCAGGCGGCGACTGGCTGGCGCAGGCGAGCCATCCCGGCGGCAGGCAGTGGCAGGTGCGTTCGATCCGCGGCGGCGTCTTGTTGCAAGAGCTCGACGCCGCCATGGTGAACTTGGCCGAGGCGCGCGTCGTGACCAAGGCTGTGCCATCGGAGGCGCAACGCGCCGACTTGCAGTTTGCGTGGAAAGTCGCCAAACATGTCAAATCCAATGCCATCGTGTTTGCCGCCGGCGGCGTCACGTTGGCGATCGGCGCCGGGCAAATGAGCCGCGTCGATGCGGTGCGCATCTGCGAGCGCAAGGGCGCGGGCAAGCTGGCTGGTGCCGCCGTGGCCTCGGACGCCTTTTTTCCGTTTCGCGACGGCGTCGACGTGCTCGCCGGCGCGGGCGCGGCCTCCATCGTGCAACCCGGCGGCTCGGTACGCGACGAAGAAGTCATCGCCGCGGCCAACGAACACGGCCTCGCCATGATGTTCACCGGCATGCGGCATTTTCGCCACTAGCCTCTGATTACACGGGTGATTGCACCCGCCTTGTGGGTATCCCGGCCCCATCCAGGTCTTCTGAACCCGGCTGGGGAAGGGGGAGGGCGGGAGGCGGTCGGCGCGGCGCCGAGGGCCTGGCCATGGCATATCGTTTGCACTAACTGGTGTAGATGTCTCGCGTCTTAGTGCCTCTTACCCACCGGATGGCCTGCCTTGCCGCAGCCCTCGTCATAGCGTGGGTTGCCGTGTTTTCGCCGGGGGCCAACCGCGGCGATTCGCTGGCCTTTGCGGCACCGAGTGCAAAGAACACCGCGATCCGCCAGCGGGTTGCCGCCGCCGCGCATGCCGCGCATCCTGCGCCTGCCATAAAAGGCCCCAAGCGCCTCAAGGCTGCAACCTCGCCCGCCAAGCGCGCCGGGCTAGCGGCCTCGGCCCGCTTGGCTGGTGCAGAGCGCCCCGCGCGCCTCTACCGCGTCGACGCCGAGCCCTTGCCAGATGGCCCCATCTTCGTCAATGGCCAAAGCTACTTGGCAAAAGACGTCTACACCCAATTGCGCGGCGATGCCGAAGCCGTCATGACCCAGCTGCCGCCTAAGACACACTATTATATTGGCGTCGGCCGCTCGCCGACCGCGCTGGTTACCTTCCTCAGCCTGGTGGCACCCGATAACGCGGTATCGTTTCCATCAAGTGGGCTTCGAGGTGGCATCGCGCCACAGGACATCGCCGAATTCGACCGCCACATCGAAGCGCTCATTCCGCCCGAAGCGTTCACCAGCGGAAAAACAATTGTCCTGATGGACACGGTCTCCGGCGGCGGCTCGCTGCGCGCCATGCGCGACCGCCTTGCCGCCTATAGCCTTAAAAAATATGGCAAGCCTGCGACCATTTCACTGCTCGGCCTCGGTGGCACCGCCGATGGCATCACCCACGTCGTTAAAAGCACAGGTTTTCTAAGCGCCGGGAAAGACGATATTGCCCCCTACATCGGCGAGCACCAGATTGGCCGCAACACCTTGGAGCAATTGCCCGCCAAGCGTAACCCCAAGCACGCCGATTTTCGCAGCGCGCTGGCGCAGCGCATGATGCGAGACGACGTCCTCGATAGCTTCATCGAAGACGGGTATCGCCGCGTTGCTAGGCTGAGCCCTTCTTTGAGCCGCATCGGCGTCATCGAAAAACGCGCCTATAACGACACAAGCACTGATGTCGATTTTGCGAAATTCAAGACGGCGTTGGCTGCGGAAATAGCGTCGGCGAGTGTGCAACCTAAGCACGCAGGCGAGGAACTGCGGATTGTCGTGCGGTACGACGCCGAGGGTGGGCGCACGATCGTGGAGTCAAATCTCGCAACTCTTAAGCCCGTGATTGCGCGCCACTTAGTGCACCTAGTCTACGACAAGCCAGGCGCGCCCGCGTGGGACCTTGATATTCGAGCCAAACTAAAGGCCGGCGGCGCCGCCATAGACGCCAATTCAATTGTGATATCGCGGAGGATGGAAAATACAAAACTACGTAAGCGGACGATCCCTTCCGGCGCCCCTGTCCCAATTAGATTTGACATCCACTCCGTAAAGCCTGGCACCATGGCCGAGGCGCAAGATGCCATCCTCGCCGTGCTGGCGCCTGTTGCGTGGAACGCCGAGCCGGGTGCCAAGCTGCGGCTTTCAATGACGCCACCGGAGAATCAAGTAGTCAGCCAGCAAGCGATTGCCGTATCAGCCAACGTCCCTGCGATATGGATCGCTCCCCTGAACGTCCCGCAGGCGCTTGCGCCATTTGCAGCCTTAATGGGCGGCTCGGCGCATGGCCTGCCCAGTGGGTTGGACATCGAAGTAACGCTCGACAAGGATGGTCGCGTCTCAGCGCGAGACGCCGTCGTCATTACGCGCAAAGATGTGGAAGTATCGCCAAAGGAATTTCCTCGCAGGCCACGAGCCATCACCTATCACCGCGGCCAATTCACTCGCATGCCTCGTGCGAAGGCGATCACCGAGTTCAAGGAGCGTCTGGCATCGGTCCTTGGAAACGTGGTGGTAGGTGGCGGCAAGCCAATCACCGGGCATATAAAACTCCGGCCAGCTCGGAGTGGATTCGGACGCGATAATGTAATGCAAGTCGCCTTACCCCCAAGCCTAGAGCGGCTGATCAAGGGCAGGAGCCTGCAGTTCAACATCGAAGCGATGTCTGACGGAGAAGACGTTAGTTCACCCCTGGATGTCGATATTGCGATCAAATTTGGCGCCGACGGTAAGCTCGTGGGTGAGGATGGAATTGAAATAACGTTTCCACCTCGCGAGGTGAAGCGCGAAAAAAAGGTCGTGCCACACGGCACGATGCGCTACAGCGGCCACACAACCGTTTCTAAAGAAGTGGGGCTTGCCACCCTGCATCGCCTGCTTAAGAATAATTTGTACCAGACTCGTATCGATGCTGCGGCCGGTCCCGTTGTGATCGAAGTGAGCAAGACGCGGGAGGGCAATGACTCTCAATTGAGAGTCGAGAGCGACCTTCCGGTTGGATCGCTATACTGGATAAGCTATACCTGGGCAGACCACATTTCCGCGCTCGTGGGCGGCGAATGGGAAGTTCTTGACAACGTCCAGAAGCGAGCGCCTCTCCCCGGGAAGGTGCGCATTGAAATTGACGTCGATAAGAACGGGCAGTTGAAATTGGACGGTTCTATGAGGCTGATGCATGTGACCCGCCGCCTACCCTTTAAGCAACCACGTTCGGCACAGCGATTGGGCATGTTCGGCATCGGCCCGCAGGTGAAATACGATGAGTTGGTGGCCCAGCTGTCGCGCGACATCGCAACTTCGTGGCAGAGCCTTGCCTTCGATGGCGGCGCCAATCGCGCGTTTAGCGTGACGATCGAGCCATCCGGTCGGGAGTTTACGCTGTCATCCGAACTCCCGCCGGAGCTGCTGTTCGAACTAGCGGTTGGGAGCAGCTGGGTCCTGCAAAAACTTGTGGTCGGTGACCTGACACAACCGCGGCGGCCCTTTACATTCCAGATCCAACTCGACGGCGAGGGTCGCGTCGCAGGACCAGGTTCCATACGGGCAGAGCGCCCCAATTAGCCTAAGGGGGCCATTGGCGTAACTTGGCAATTGAATGTGCCTCGGGGATGTCGAACGCTATACGCGGTGTCTAGCGATTTCGCCCCCGGCGTTGAGTCGCATGCCCAGGAGTCGACCAACGCCTTGGTCAGCACGGAGATTTCCAGTAGCTCAAACATTGCCGCAAGTACACTTCAGTTCTTGGCGCTTGATCCTAAATGGACCGCCTCGTTGCCCCTAGAAGGCACCAAACCCGTTGTCCTCGACGTCAAACAGATCCTCGCCTTCGAGCGACCTCGCCTTAGGCTCTCGCGTGGCAATATTTCGCTCGAACTGGTCGTTGACCACAAAGCGGGTGGCGGCGCTAAGATTCACGCCGACATATTTATTTTCAAGGGGCCAGCCGCCGTTGTCCCTGGATCGAGCGCAGGCGAGTCGCCTGCGGTTACGTGGTTACTGGACGATGCCTCCACCAATACCGCGGCAAGCTCCAGCACGTCGTTTCGTGTTGGCTACCTACTTGAGTTTTCGCCAGACGGCGAGCTGCTGCATCAAGTCGCCTCAATGGGGCCGCTTACCCTCGGTCAGGTCAACAGCGACGAACTGGGAAAAACTAATTTTGCAGCCCTTAGCTTGGGTGCGGGCAAAGAGCTACGCCTAAACTTATCCCAGCTTGACGACAAGCGCATCACGAGTCTTACGTATAAGACGGCAAACATGTTGCTGGTGGTATCAAGACAAGCAAGCACCAGTGAACTAGTTCTCCAAACATTTGCCCCACCACCGCAAGCCGCCGCCGCTTCGTCGGTTCCGGAAGAGGTAGCAGCCAGTGATGCCGATGCAGAAGTCGCACAGGCGGGCGCGGAAGAAGCAACCGAGCTTGCAGAGGCATCAACTGACACTGAGCCGGAGTTGCTCGAGCCCAGCGATGAAAGTGCGACCGTCTCTCCTGCCTTGAGCCTGGTCTCCGAAGTAACGCTGCATCGCGACGAGACTGGAGCCTATCGCGTTGTTGCGATGAGTTTGCACCGAGGTGGCATCACCGCGAGTGGGGTCCGCCAGGGCGAACAGGCGTATCTCGGATACGTTGAATTGCCGGTGGGCCGCGGCGGCGCCAAACTCCGGCTGGACCTCGGCCGCGTCGCCGAGCGTCGCGAACACCGCTTTGCATTTGCCTCCCTGACCCATACGATCTTGCTCACCGCCGAATTTGGCAACAAGGAAGACGTTGGCGACGTCGCCAGCAAGGGCTGGCAGCTCGAGGTGTTTGAAGGCGGCGCGGATCGTTGGGCGGTAGGAGGCATCGACGTCGTAGAGCAGACGGGCGAGGACGAGTCTAGCGACGACATGGGCGAAGCCTCGGAAATTCCCGCGGCGCCGGTGCTGGCCGCGCTGCACGCGGAAGAGCGACCGTTCGCGCGATGCCGCCTAAAGCGCGACCCCAAAACCGGCGCCTTGAAGGTTGTCAATTGGCACATCACCAAGGGTGCGGTGAATATAGGCGGCGAGCAAGGCAAAAATAATGCCCGCCTCAACTACGTTGAAGTTCCCATCGGCGGCCAAGGTGCCATGCTTCGGCTCGAACTCGGCCGCCTCGCCGAACGCCGCGAACACCGCCTCGCGTTTGCCTCCCCGACGCATACGATCGTGATGACCAGGCTGTCGCGTAAGCTGGCATTAGCTCTGGCTGACGGCGAAGGAATGGGCGCGCCCGCCAGCATCCCATCGTGGTCGATTGAAGTTTTTGCGGGTGGGGTTGATAGCTGGGATGAGCTTGGCACAACGCTGGCTGGTGCGAGCGACGGCGACGAGGAAGCGTACGACAGCGCCTATGAAGTAGACGCGAGTGCCGTGCTTGCTGCCCTCAAGGCGGACCAAACTCCAATCGCCCGCTGCGTGCTTACGCCCGATGCCTTAGGCGTGCTGCGCGTGACCAACGCGAGCTTGACCGTTGGCCACCTCGAATTGGGACTCGACCGCGACGGCGAAGCACGCCAAAAATATATTCGCGTGCCGCTTGGTGGAAACGCCCACATGCGGCTCGACGTGGCGAAGTTGCCAGATCGCAAGCAGGTGCGCGTCGCGTTCGCCACCGCAGGCCATGCCATTGTCCTGCAGCGCGAAGCTTCCGCCCCTTCAATCGAAGCGTCGCCAATGGGACCGACGTGGAGCGTTAACGTGTATCTCCATGCGGGGGTTGCGCCCTCACGCCCGCGCCGCCAACTCCCAAAGACCATCGATGAGGCGCAAGCCGAAGCCGACGCGATGTTGGGGCTGTCGGTCTCCGTAGGCAATGACGAAGAAGCGATCGTTCAAATAAGTCCGGCAGAGCTTGATGGGCTTGAGGCAAATTTTCGCTTTGTCTTGGCACCCGATGCCAATGGGGAATTGCAAACCAAGGAAATCCTGGCCACGCGCGACGGCCTGGCGCTGGCGATGTCGCGCGACGAGGCGGGTAGCCTTCGTGGCGAAGTTTCTTTGCAGCTACCAAATGGCGCGCGGGTATGCTTTAGCCGGCGCGCACTTGACGAATCCATGGCGAACGAGTTGGTGCTTGAGTCGAGACGATTCAGGGCGGTGTTGACTCGGAGCGGCGGCGCCACCGCGGCGCGATCGTGGCACCTTGAGCTGCAAGGCAATACCACGCTATTTGCCGCATCCGCCGAGCTAACCGAAATGTTGTTGCCTGTGGGTGAATCGCCAGCGGCTATCTCTGCGCCGCCGCCCGATCCGGATGCCGAATTGATGGCCTTGGCGGCCCAACTTGACGCCCAGCAAGCCAAAGAGGCGAGGGCCGAAAACGCCGCGCTGATGCCGGAACTGGCGGAAGCAGATGCAATCGAAGCCGATCGCGTCAGACGCGAGGCCTACCCTAATTACGGTTCCTCGGCCCATGATGAGGACCTGGGGTCCTTCGAGGCACCACCAGATGTTCCGATCACGTGGTCGCCAATTGCATCCTGTACGCTCGTGGACGATGGGCTCGGGGGGTGGACCATTGGCGAAAATGGCCTAACGGTGCACCTCGGTGGTCGTAGTTCAGGCAACGGCATCGGGATTAATCTTGCGCCAGACCGTCATCAATGGACAACCACCACAGCCTATGGTCGCTTCGGCGTGTTTCGTGCGCCAGGCGAAGTGGGCATGACCGGCGCGTTTAGAACCGGAGCGTTAGGCTTGGCGGGCGACGCGCGCCTGCGCGGGCCTACCTGGTCGGCGAAGCTAGAACAATCACTTGCGCTACCAACTCTAACCCAACGCTTCAGGCTCGATCTCTCTGAGCAAGCGCGGGCCTTCAACGCTTCGATCGCCTACAATCCCAAGGGCCTTCCACATTTTCACTTCGAGGGCGTTGCTGTCCGCGACCACCTGACCAAGACGAGCAGTTGGCGTTTCGGTGCGACGTCAAGCAATAATATCGCGCAAGACCTCGGGCTAGCACTCACCGCCAGCATTGAACGCGACAGCGACGGCCTGCGACGATTTATCGAGGCCGAGATTTCTCGCAAGTTCTCCGCCTTTGCGGCCCTATCCTTGGCTGGCGGCACCAATGGCGAGTCTCACAAGATGACGCTAACCGTGAGTCTCCTCAATCCGCTAGCCGTCGCGACGGGCAATGCGTCAAACTCTTTGTACGAGCAGCTTCAAAGCAGCTTGTTGCAAGTGTTCTTGTCGGTCGAGAAGTCCAACGGCGCAGCGGCGGTGTTCAATGTCGGCTTCGTTAGGCCACTTAGCGACCACTAGCAGCCCTCTCGTCCCGCTGCCGCTTAGACATCGCCAGCGCACTGCCTGGCTAAGCCTGATGTGTCATCTACTTACGGAGTGACAACTGCGGGCGTCGTTCCCCCAGAACTGGACAGCTAGTGAGCTTTGGATCTGGGCGTCCCGGCACCGTCGAGGGGGCCTGAATTGAAGCGAATTCGCCCGATCTACAGTTCGTTTCACTAAGGCCAAGTCGCCCAGTCGCGAGTTGGCGCAGATCGCCCGCGTGATAGGTTGGGGACGATGGGTAACGTCCTTGAAGTCGCAGGCTGGAGCCCTCCATCCGCCAATGCGGCTTGGGTGTCGCGGCTGCGCCAACCGCACACCATCGGCATCCTGTGGCGCGTTGAGCGCGGCGGGCTGGCCATCTCGCAACCTGCCGTGGCGCCAGGCAGTCACTATGCCGTTCAATACCTGGCAGCGTGGTTTTGCCGGCACGGCGCGCGCGCGACGTTGGCGCCAACGGCGCGACAGCGATCGCTTGCGCGCAGCGTCGGCCGCCGGCCTGAGCCCGTCTTGTTTGAGGTGCGCTGCTCGGTTGCGCGCATGGTGCAGCTGATGCCTGCGCTGCGACGCGCCTTGTGGCAGCAAAAACACGCAGCCGTGTTAATTGCCTATGAGCCCAACCGCGTTCGCCCAAGCGCAGCCCTGACACACCTATTGGAGGCGACATTGCGCGCGTGTGGTGCGACCTTACCTGCAAGGATCTGTCGCGATCTCGTCTGGCGCCGCCATGTGGGCCAGCTAGAGCTGCTGCATCACTGCGATGACAAGAAGTTTGCGGTCCCCTGGCCAACCGGCGCTTCGGGCAACGAAATCCTGCATGCCGTCGCGCGGCAGTGTGGGTTGATCCACGGAGATGCGCCAACCTATTTGCGGCGGCGTGTCGCCCGCAGCCTAGAGGTCGCCAAGCACACTATTCCCTTTTGGCGCGAGGCCGGTCCGTTTGGTCGGCTGCCTGTTCTGCCCAAGGCGGCTTGGCAAGCCGGGCTTGAGGCGTCGATGGCGGTGCCACTAGCGGCGGCGCTCCACGACCGTGCCTACTATGTCGGTGGCTCAAGCGGGACCACGGGCGAGTCCTCGTTGGTGGTCTATGAGGCGCCGGTCAAGGCCCATCGCGTCGCCTCCGAAGAGGCGTATTGGGCCAGGCCGGAGCGTCCCCGCTTCGTCGCGCTCAATCGGCCCGCCAATTTGTTTGGCTGGCTGCCTGATCCCAACCGGTTTCGTACCGCGATGGAAGGCCCCAGGAAGCGGATCATAAGCCCCGGCGAAAACCCCACCACCGCGTCTGCTCCGGCGTGGCGGCGCGTTAGCAAGGCCTTGGCCTCGTTTGGCACCACCGCGCTCGCGGCCGATGCGCAATATCTGATGGGCTGGGCCTGCAGCGAGGGCTTTGCGGTGCCGTCGACATTGCGCGAGCTGATTTACGCGACCAATGCGTCTTGGAGCTTTCAGCGGCGTGAGCTTCAGCGCCGCATCGGGCGGCGGGGCCGCGCGCTCTACCACTGCGGCGAGGTGGGCGCGATCGCCATCAGCTGCGCACGGGGGGCGTGGCACCTCATTGAAACCAATGTCTACTACGAAATCTTCAATCGAGGACGTCCGGCGGCGGCGGGCGAGCCAGGGTTGTTGTTGATCTCAACGACCGACACGCACGTCAGACCGCTATTTCGCTATCCGCTAGGGGACGTGGTGGCTTGGGCCAAGGTGCCATGCGCGTGTGGAACGCCTGGGCGAACCGTGGTCCTGGAGGGCCGCCTTGCCCACGTGTTTGCGGACGGCCGCGGTCGCTATGTCACCATGCGTGCGCTCGACGGGCAGCTGCAGGCGACGACGGATGTGGCGTTCCTGCGCGTGGTGCGAGATGAGGCGGGGCTTGAACTGCAATACATCGGGGGCCCCAACGCTCGGCTGCCCGTGGCCAAGCTCTCGCGGGCGCTTGGGCTTGCGGTCCGCGCCACGCGCGTTGCCGAGCTGCCCTTGCACGCCGCCGGCGGCAAGCTACCGCTGCTCTCGGTGCCTAATCTCAGCGACGTGCTGTTTCCGATGTTCACCCGGGCAGGCCAGCCGCCCATTCGTTGGGCGTGACGTCGGTATCGCGCTCTACTTTTGTGAGAAAGAAAGGTAATAAGTTACCAATGAGAATCTTGCTACTTGGCGGCGGCGGGCGTGAGCATGCGCTAGCATGGAAGTTTCTCGGCGAGGGGCATGAGGTGACTTGTGCGCCGGGGAATCCTGGCATCGCGGCAAGCGGCGCTGCGTGCGTGCCGCTCGACATTGTAGACGCCACGGCGGTCATCGCCTGCGCGCGCACCTGCCACGCCGAGTTAGTGGTGGTTGGCCCCGAGGCTCCACTCGTCGCCGGCGTCGCTGATGCGCTGCGCGCCGCAGGCTTTGCCGTGTTCGGTCCAGGTGCCGACGGCGCCCAGCTAGAAGCCTCGAAGGCCTTTTCAAAACAGTTCTTCGCGCGCCACGGCATCGCCACCGCGCCGTTTTTTGTTTGCGCGACCTTCGACGAGGCGGCGGCGGCGATTGCGTCGCTTGGCGGCCGCGTCGTGGTGAAGGCCGATGGGCTCGCGGCTGGCAAGGGCGTCGTGGTGTGTGACGATGCCGCTTCGGCGCACGAGGCCGCGCGCGAGATGTTGGACGGGCGATTTGGCGACGCGGGGTTGCGCCTGGTCATTGAGGCGCGGCTGCAGGGCCGCGAGGTATCGCTGCTCGCCATCACCGATGGCAAGGACCTCTGCGTGCTACCCGCCACCGAAGATCATAAGTCGATCTACGATGGCGATCGCGGGCCTAACACGGGTGGGATGGGCACAGTCTCGCCGGCCTGGGTGAGCGAGGCGCTCGTCGCGCGTGCGATCGCGGACGTCTTGCGCCCCACGCTCGCGGGGCTAGCTGCCGAAGGCATAGATTATCGCGGCGTGCTGTATGCGGGCCTCATGGTGACGCCCGATGGCACGCCGTGGTTGCTCGAATACAACTGTCGCTTTGGCGATCCCGAGACGCAACCCATTATGATGCGGTGGGTTGGCAACGCGGGCGAGCTGCTCGCCGCCGCCGCCGCGAAAACACTCGCGAGCGGGGCGGTGACGTGGCGGGCCGAGACGGCCGTATGCGTCATCGTGGCGGCGCCGGGCTATCCTGCTTCGCCGCGCTTGGGCGAGGCGATTGGGGGCAGGCTCGCCTCTGACGCGCGCGTGCAAATCTTTCACGCCGGCACCCGCGCCGAGGGCGCGCGGCTCGTAACATCCGGAGGCCGCGTGTTCGCGGTGACCGCGCTTGGCGCCGACGTGCATGCGGCGCGCGCGGCCGCGTATGGCGCCGCCGACCAAATCGAGTTCGCCGGCAAGCAGCTGCGACGCGACATCGGCCTGCGCCCGAGCGCGGCCTTATTCGCCGGCGCCGTAAACGCGGCCGACGACGCGTGAAAATGAAATGTCATCTTCACACACCGCCACCAATAAGAAGACGCCGCGCGCCCAGCCGACGCAGCGGTAGCCCGATTCATCGATAAACAGCGCACACGGCAAGCGCGGATCCGTGGCGCGCACCGCTTCCACCGAGGCGGCCGCGGTGCATCCGAGTTCATAGAGCGACCGACAGCCGAGCTTGGCCATCTCAAACTCGGCGACCGGCTGGACCTTGGTCCCGGTGTTGCCGGTGGTGGCGTTGCGGCTGTAAGCGGCGCCGCGCGCGCCGCATTCTTTCAGCCACGCCAGGCTAGGGGCGTGGCCGGCCCAGCGGGAAATGGCGCCGATTTCGGTCAACAAGGCCGCCGGGGCAAATAGGTGACGCGCGGCAAAGCTGTGTTGGCGCGCGGTCCAGGTCGTATCCGGCGCGCCGTGGCTAAGCGCGATCAGCGACTCCGCGGTGTGGCGACGCATCGCACGCGCCAGGCCGTCTTCGCTTAGAAACCCTCGCGCTACCAAGACATCGCCGAGCTGTTCGCCCGAGGTCTTGCAGTGCGCCATGATTTCGCCGAGCGCCTCAGGCGGCAAGTTGCGCCCCGCCTGGGCCGACAGCAGCGCTGATAGCCGTGCCCCCATGCCTTTGGCGGCGACCCATGCGATTTGATTGTGCTCAACTAAGATGACACCGCTGCTCCCGCCAGCCTGCGTGAGCGTGAGTGTGCCGACGGCGTCTGACGCGAGTTGCTCGACGCTTTCGAGCAGCTCGATCATTTCCTGCATGTCGAAGGAGAGATCCCCCACACCCGACGCCATAGAAAAACTATATCACGGGTCAGGCGCGCACGCGTGGGTGTCAGATAGTTCGGCTACAGTCAGATGTGGGGGCATCACATATGAGTTACACGGAAGCTAGGGCACCACAGACACCCGCACACACCACTGAGATGGACGGCGCCGTTGGCCACATAGGCCGGCGGCCCACCACCAATGGCGACGCGCTCGTTGACGCCGCACCCAGCGTGCGTGCGGCGAACGCCAATGAGGTGGTTCGCTTGTCTTCGTTTTTCTCCAGCACGCTGTCAGAAGTCGGCGACGGCTGGCGTGAAGATCGCACCGCCAACATAGAGGACGTCAGCGCGCTGGCTAAACAGGGCAAGTTCGTCGTACTCGACAGCACGTGTGGCAGCGAGTTTTTGGGCGCCTTTCATATGATTTGTGAAAACGGACAGATGCGGGTCCAGATGCTGGCGGTGTCGCCTACCTCGCATCGCCGCGGCATCGGCCGGCGGCTGCTCGATATCGCCGAGTCATTTGCCAGTGCCTTGGGGTGCGCGCAGGTGGTAGTTGACTTGCGAGGCACGTCACAGGAGCTGCGGCGTTGGTATCAGCGCCTTGGCTATGTCGACTACGGAACTCAATTGGCCAAGACGCTCGCAACTGTGTCATAGTAGGCCAATGGCCTCGTCACGTCGAACCGTCGTTCTAGCGACATCTTGCCGCCTGGCTTGGGCTTTGGTCCTCGCCAGCGCCGCTAGCTGCGGCGGCGGCGGCACGCTTGAAGACGCGCCTCCACCGCCGCCTGACGTCGGCACATTGACGGTGGCGTGGACAATTGAAAGCGACGGCCTGGCGGTGAGCTGCGGCGATGTGAATGGCGGCTGGGTGCGTATTGAGGTGTTGGCGCAGGGGCAGGGCGCAGGCATCGTCGAGACGCTGCCTTGCAGCGCTGAGTCGGGCACCATCGACCTCGATGCCGCCACATTTGATGTGGTCGCCGCGCTCATTACCCCGAGCAACAGCGAGCTTAACACCGTCAACATTCCTGACGTCGTCGTGGGCGGTGGCCAAGATACCCCGCGCAACGTGGTGTTTATCGTCCCCTAGAATACAGCCACCACCTGTTGGCGGCAGAACGAGTGGCCATGGCAGCTGACCCCACTGGGCGCTTCATCCGCATCTAGTACGGCATAAGTAGCTTAAATCAGACTTAGCCTGCAGTGCGCGACGCCCTGGTAGATGTGGCACGCCACCTGCAACTGAGGCTAGCCATGCAAATTCAACTCAACATCAAAAAATTAGCGGTTGCTGCTCTCATGGTCGCGGTTACCGCCGGATCTGGCTGCCTCGATGAAGGTTCCCCGGTCGACGACGCCGATGCCCAGGCCGACAAGCGCGCGCTCAACGAGGACTTTATGTCTAAGTATTTTCCGACGGCAGAGCGGCGCCTCACGGTGCTGCAGGCTTATAGCCAGGTGGCGTTAGACCCATCGCAGCCGGTGTGGCATGGTGGCTATGCGGTGTCCTATACCGACGACGTCGCGGCGGCCGTCACGGGCGCGACTCAGGACAGCTATTACTGGCTTGCCAATCCTAATGCGCCAAGTCGCGACCGTTCGAAAAAGGAGTGGGCCTCGCTGCTCAAGAGCAACTGGGCGCTTGCGGCCGTGATTTGGCCCCAGCCACAGCACGAGGTATTTGATGCGACCACAGGGCGCGTCTTCGGCATTAGCGATCTACAACAGATTGCCATGACGTCCATGGTGGACCCGACCCTTGATATTGACGGCGGGCGCGACGGCAAAACCCATCCGGCCGCGATGTACATCGCGCTGGTTAATGGCCTCGGCATGGCTGCCGAAAAAACTCCGTTTGTGATCAACTATGCGTATGCCGGAGATTATGAGCGGCAAGTCGTCATGGGGTACGAGACTTCTCTCGAACCGATCACCGGCGAGGATGCCAACCAGTGCATTGGCGGCGTCGAAGGCATCCCGGGCTATGGCGCCGCACTTGGCGCATCGAGCCTGTTCAAGGCGCGCACCACGCTGAAATTGGCGCGCTACACGGGCACGCAGGTCGAGCTGCAGCTTAGCTACATCTTGGAAAGCAAGGATGGCGTCGTTGTTGGTGGCGAGTGGTGCCGCGCGGCGGGTACGCCGCAAAGCGTCTACTTGCGCGTGGTCAAGGGCGGCGGGCTCGATAGCGCCGAGCGACCAGTCGTGCGCCAGCTAGGCATCACGTATCTCGCGAGCCTGGTTACGCTTTAGTCAGGGAGGTGGGATATTGGCGCATGCCGCTGCCGCAAAACTGCGGCATGCCAACGCCGGCGCGGGCTTATCTGGACACTTCGGTTTGTTTCGTCGACCGTCTCCGATACACTGGGCGAGTATGGCGAAACTCATAGAGGGTTTCAAAGATGGGCGCCCCGAACTCGGTCGGCGAACATTTCTGGTTCCGGAAAGCCACGCCGAAGTGCTGGCGCTCTTGTATCACGAGCAAACGGGGATCGTCGGCGGCCTGCCGGTTGGCCCGGTCACCACCGATCCTGTAGGTGAGCACGGCATCCGCATGTATCCGGATCAAGACGAATCGGTTTTAGAAGAAACACGGCGCTACTTTGAGAAACTGGCAGAACGCTTTTCTAACGAAATCCCCAAGGCATAACGAGGCGCACGCCGCCGCGGCGGTGCCTGGGTGCTTAGTGCTCGCGCTGGTCGCGTTGCTGCCTGGGTGCCGAGCGCGCCATGCGCAGCCTCGTTGCCAGGGCGGTGAGGAGTGTGGCGCCCCGCGCGTTTGCGAGGCAGGTGCGTGCGACGAGACGCAGGGCGCGCCGTCAGGGCTTGGGGCGGTGGTAGCGTTGACGGATCTCGAGATTCCCCACGGGTCGCCCCCTTTTGTGATGTTTGGCGTAGATGCCAGGCATCAGGGCCGACGACTCGTAGCTCCGGTCGCCAAGCTGACGCCACGGTGGCAAACGTCTATCGGGGCAGCGGTGACCGGAGGCATCGTGATGGGGCCCGACGCGCGCATTTATGTCGCGGCGCACGATGGCGCCTTGTATGCCCTGTCGCGGGACGGCGCCATTGCCATGCGCGCCGCGACCGGCGAGCGCTCGTGGAGTACGCCGGCGATTGCGGGCGATGGCACCATTTATATAGGCAGCGATGACGACCATCTCTACGCGTTTGCGCCCAGCGGTGAGACGCGGTGGTCGCTGCGGCTCGGTGAATGCGACCCTAAGGGATTTGGTCCCGCGGGCACCAAATGCGACGCCGACGGTGGGCCGACGCTGGGCCCCGACGGCACGATTTATGTGGGTGGAGACGGCGTGCACGCGGTAGCGCCAAATGGTGAATTGCGGTGGAAATTTGCGACGCCTCAGCATGTCGCCTCGCCACCCGCGCTTGCGGATGACGGCGCGATCTATGTCGGTTGTCAGGACGACAACGTGTACGCGCTTGGACCAGACGGCGCGCTACGCTGGACCGTGCGGACCAAGGGCGACGTCGACGGTGGCGTGGCCATCGCGGACGACGGCACGCTGTATGTCGGCAGCGATGATGGCGCGTTGTACGCGATTTCGCGCAGCGGCGAGGTAAAATGGAAGACCCTGACGGGCGGTGAAATTCGCGGCACGCCGGCGCTTGGCGCTGATGGCACCATCTTCGTCGGCAGCTACGATGGCTATCTCCACGCTATCGCGCCCACCGGAGAGGTGCGGTGGCGTTTCGCGACCGCCGGCAAAATTCACGCCTCGCCGACCATTGCGGGCGACGTCGTGGTCATTGGCAGCCAGGACAATCACGTCTACGGCGTGCGTCTCACCGGCGAGCAGGTATTTGCCCTGCCGTTTGCGGCGGACGTCGACAGCACGCCCTGGGTGGCCGACGATGGCACGCTTTTCGTCGCCGGCGACGACGGGATCGTCTCGGCGTTTGGCTCGCCGCAGCCCTAACAGCACGTACCCCAAACGCCTTAGAATAGGCGAGAATACAAGGAACTTATGGAATCAACTTATTCGCGCGATGACGTGCTCGACGCACTGACGCGCTCTGTCAGCCGCGGCATGCGCTTTTTTGGCACTTGCCGACGAGCTTGGCGCAAAAACAAGACCACGCGCAGCTGCGCACGCTGCTGCTGGACATGGTGTCGGACGGCGCCCTGGACGTTATTTCGGGGGGCGCGTTTGCGTTGCCACCACAAGGACGTCCCGGTGATAAGCACGCGGCCTCGCCGAACAAGCACGCTCAACCGGCGCACAGCCAGCCGTCGGCCACACCAACCGCTGCCTCAGGCAAGCTGCCTTGGCAGGGGCGCGGCGGCGCGGGTGGCACACCGCCGCACGGTGTGGCTTCCGCGGCGACGACGGCCGCAGCGCCACCGTCTACGCCCACGCAGGCACCGACGTCCGCACCGGAGCGCGGCATGGCCAAAGGGCTGCGTGGCGATCGCGATCGCACCGCCGAGGCGCCGCACGGCATCATCGTGGTCAACCCGGGCGGCTTTGGCTTTGTGCGGGTGAGCGATGGCAAGGATGTCTATGTCTCGCAGGTGCGCCGCGGCGAAAGCATCGACGGCGACGACGTCGAGCTGCGTTTTTGGCGCGGCGACCGCGGCTTCGAAGGCGAGGTCGTGCGCGTCTTGGCGCGTACCAAGCACCGCGTGGCGGGCCTCCTAAAGCGCGATGGCACGCGGGTGTGGATCGAGCCGGACGACCCGCGGGTTGCCATCGACTTGCCGCGCATCTTTCTCAAAAAAAATCCGGGTGGCGAGGGCACCTGCATCGTCGATATTGGCAAGGCCACCACGCGCTCGCGGCGCGCCGAGCTCGCCGTCGACGCCAGCGTCATCGCGCTGCTCGGCACCTCGGATGACCCAATCACTGAAACCGAAAAGATCGTGGCGCTCGGCGGCTTTCCCGTCGAATTTCCCGAGGACGCCAAGGCGCAGGCAGCGGCGACGCCGACCACGGTCATCGAGGCCGATCATCGCGATCGCACCGATTTGCGTCATTTGCGTTTTTGCACCATCGATCCGGAAACCGCGCGCGATTTCGACGATGCGCGTTGCATCGAGCAAATGGCCAAAGGGGCGACGCGCGTATGGGTTGCCGTGGCCGACGTCGCGCACTATGTGCGCTGGAACGACCCAATTGACACCTCGGCCAAGGAGCGCGGGGTGTCGGTGTATCTACCGGATCGCGTCATCTCGATGATCCCGATCCAGCTCTCGGCGGGGATTTGTTCGCTCAACCCTCACCTCGATCGCTGTGCCATGGTGGTCAAGCTCGAGTTTGACGCCAAGGGCAAAATCACCAGCAGCGAGCCGATGGCGGCGCTGATTCAATCCAAGGCGCGCTTTGATTATGGCGGCGTGTCGTGCGTGCTTGAGCCAAGCGCGGGCCCGGTACGCGAGGGCTACGAGCCGTGGCGTCCCGAGCTTGAGGCGCTGTTTGCGCTGTCGCGCAAGCTGCGGGAAATCCGCATGGAGCGCGGCTCGCTCGATCTTGAGCTGCCCGAGCCCAAGGTGGTGCTCGACGCCGACAACCCTAAGCTGGTGCGCGATGTTGTCCGCGCCAAGGCGTCGCCGGCGGTCAAGCTCGCCTATTCGCTGGTCGAGGAATTCATGCTGTGCGCCAATGAGGCCGTCGGGCGCTATTTTAATCAACGCAAGCTGACCTCGGTGTGGCGCATCCACGCGCCACCTGGCGAGGAAAAGCTCGGCGAGTTTGCCGACCTGCTCGGCACCTACGGCATCAAGGTCGACATCGAAAACGCGCAGACGCCTAAGGGCATGAAGGCGGTGCTCGATCAGGTCTCGACCATGCCGGCGGCGCGCGCGCTGACGCAATTGCTATTGCGGTCGCTGACGCAGGCGCAGTGGGACATCGTGCCGATTGGCCACTTTGGCTTGGCATCGGCGGAGTATGTGCATTTCACGTCGCCGATTCGCCGTTATCCCGATCTGCTAGCGCATCGGCTGCTCAAGCACGCACTCCACGCCGAAGGCAAGCCAAGCGGCGGCGGCTATGAGGGCAAGACGCCGCCCAACGACGTGGTGCAAGAGCTGGCGCATGCCAGCAGCCGCCACGAACGCCGCGCCATGGACGCCGAGCGCGACACCGTCGCGATGTATCGCGCCTTTTTGGTGCGCGATCGCCTCGGCGAGCAGTTCGAGGGCGTAGTGTCGGCGGTCACCAGCTTTGGCGCGTTTATCGAAATCGAGACGCCGTTCGTCGAAGGCCTGGTGCGTTCGGAAAAACTCGGTGACGGCACCGGCTTTGATCCGATTCGCCTCCGCCTAAAAAGCCGTTTCTCGGGCAAGGAGCTCCGCCTGGGCGATCGCGTAAAGATCCAAATCAGCGACGTCTCGGTAGCCAAACGCCGCATCGAGTTCGATTTGCTCGAGGTGCTGACCGTGCATCCGCCAGCGGATGACGACGCCGCCAGCGATGCCGCCCGAGTTGAGCGTGGCCGCAAGGGCGGCGCCGCCGATGGCGCGCGCGCGCGACGACCCACCTTGAAAAAGGAGATGGAGACGCACCGCAAGCTAAAGTCGCTATGGGATGCCTCACCGGGTCGCAGTGCCGCCGGCCCGAGCGCCAAGGATAAGGGCAAGCGCGCGGTCCCGGGCAAAGGCAAGCCGAGCCGCGCCGCCGCGCAGCCTGGCGCTAAGTTGTCGCTAAAAGTTTCGCATCGCGGGCGCATGGCCGGCGCGAAGAAAAAGCGCTAGCGGCCCGTCGCCTCGTTCCACATCGCCTGCGCCCGCGACTTCAGCGTAGATTGCGGCCCGTTGCGTCGGAATCTCGTTGCCTTATCGCCTTGGTTTTTTGATGGCGCGACGGTGAACGCTGGGCCTTTGCCCTGGTTAGCGGGTTTGCAAGGTGCGATGCACCTCGCGGCGATGCTATCGGCTCGTCGGGCGCAAACGCGGGCCCCATAATCAGCATGGCGATGGCCAGGGCCAGATTAAACCTCATCGGATCGTACTTGAGCAATGCTCATGCCAGCCCCACGCGGGGCCCGGCAGCCCTCGCCGCGCCGCTGGGCCGCATCGCGATGGGGCCGATTGCCTCCAGCGGTGGCTAGCTGATGAGCCGTTGGCGCGCCCGCGCCTAACGAAAACCATGCTTGCGGCGGTCGCGGCGGCGCTCGTGTTCGTGGTCGACGAGGCGGACGTAGTCGAGTGGCTCGTCATTGTGCGGAAGCTCGGCCGCCGCCAGCGATGCGCTCACTCGCGACGTGCGCCGGCGCTCGACAAAGAGCCGCGCCAGCGCCGCCGCGGCTTCCACGGCGCTGGGCTCGCCGTCGCTCACGAGCAGCCATTCATCGACGAGGGCGGTCAGCGTAGCCGCTGGCAAGTGGCCGCGGCGCATGAGGTCTTGCTGCGAATTGGCGAGCGTGGTTGGCGCAAACATCGTCGTCGCTAACATCTCGGTCGCCACAAACAACACTTGCCGCGCCGAAAGCACGCCATCGGCGTAAAGCACGAGCGCGGTTTGAAAGTAGTTATAAACCGGTACGACGCGGCCACCGAGGGTGTCAAAGCCTTGCGGCGGCGACCGGCGATCGAGGTGGATAAAGACGCGGCGCACGACGTCGCCGTGGGTGACCTGCGCGGCCAGCCGGAGCACGAGCTCGATTTCGTCGGGGTAGGCGCGCGAGGCTTCGAGCACCTTGGCCAACGTCGCCGGCGAGACCTGGCCGCTTACGATATCGGCATAGAGGCAATAGATGATCGCGTCGGCCTCGGCATCGTCGCCAAATAAGGTCTCACGTGGCGCGGGTGGCGAGGAGACGCGGCTCGCCAGCAGCGCCGGCAATTTGTACGGAATCTGCGAGCGCAGCGCGCGAAACCGCCCCGCAACGATATTGCGCAAATTGTTCTTGAGCACAAACTCGTCGTAGGTGACGCCGTCGAGCACGAGCTTGGCCTCGAGCACCGCCTTCATTTGCCGCGGGCTGCCCGAGACGATGCAGATGCGGTGGCGTTCGCTATGCAAGGCCCGCAGCACCGCCGTGGCGCCCGGATAGGCCTGTTTGTCCGCGGCGGTCTCAAACGCGCTCTTGAACAAATCGCGCGCGCTGTCAAATTCGGTGCGCAGGTAGGTCTTGTCGAGGTCCCAACGAAAGACATGGTCGGGCGCGACAGTGGCGGGCGCGCCGCCCACCATGTAACGCGGCCCAAGCATGCGGTCTGCGAGCGGGCCAACCCACGGTGGCAGCTTCATGGCCGTGCATCCGAAAGGCTCGTCTGCGCGAGCTCAGCCGCGATAAGCTGCGTCAGGTTGCCGGCCAGTGATTTATGGGCGACGCGAATCGCGTTGTGGATGGCTTGGGCGTTTGACCGGCCGTGTGCCTTGATGAACGGGTGGGTAAACCCGAGCAGCGGCGCGCCGCCGTATTGCCGCCAATCGGTGACTTCTTTGAGTTGCTCAATTGCGCTCGACAGCGCCATGAGTTCGAGGCGCCAGGTGAGGCGCTCCTTGTGGGCATAGCGCGCCAGCCGGACGACGGTTTCAGAGACGCCTTCGAGCATCTTAAGCACGACGTTGCCGACAAAGCCCGAGCACACCACCACGTCCGCGACGCCGCGCGGGATATCGAGGCCCTCGAGGTTGCCAATGAAATTGAGTTCGGCGCGCGACAGCCGCGCATGCGCCTCCACCACGCTGCGCGGGCCCTTGCCGGCCTCACTGCCATTGGACAGCAGGGCGACGCGCGGATCGCGATTTTTTGAAATAATGCGCGCGTAAGCGGCGCCCATTACCGCAAACGCCACGAGGTCATCCGCGGTCGCCTCGATGGTCGCGCCGACGTCTAAGATCAGCGCAAACGGGTCCTTCTTATCGCCGTGCTTAAGCTCCGTTGGATAGACCGCCGCCAGCGCGGCGCGGCGGACGCCGGGGATGAGTGGCCAATTGCGCGCGCAGGCCAGGACGGAGGCACCGGTGTT
The DNA here is from genome assembly GCA_016716835.1 of Myxococcales bacterium. Lineage (NCBI taxonomy): Bacteria > Pseudomonadati > Myxococcota > Myxococcia > Myxococcales > Myxococcales bacterium. Next base: position 442,657 of record JADJUW010000001.1, read on the forward strand.
GCCCGCCGACACCAGCGCGTCGCCTTGACCACTGCGCACCAGTTTGGCCGCAACCGCAATCGAGGCGTCGGGCTTGAGCGCAAACGCGTTGCTCGCGCGCTCCTCCATGGTGATAGAATCAGCGGCGTGGTAGATGCGCAGCTTGGCGGCGTCGTAGCGCAGCGATGGCAACAAGGCCGAGATGCGCGCGCCGTCGCCCACCAAGATAATTTCCGCATCGAGCGTCATCGACGCCTCGGCCGCGCCCTTGACCACTTCGTCGGGCGCGTGGTCGCCCCCCATCGCATCGACCACGATTCGAAACATGAGGTTATCTTGCCACAGTCGCGGCGTAACGGGGAGGGCGGGGTGCGCGCTTAACTGCTCTGAGTCGCTGCGAACGGAAAAGGCCGCTGCGTATCGACCCCACCGAACGAGTACACCACTAGACGACTTCAGCTAGGCGCCGGGCGCGGCTTGTCTATTTTTGAATTGGGGCCAGCGCCCCGGCGCGCCATCGAAAAAATATCGCAACCACAATACTTCCCAGACTTGGGTCAAACCAACTTGGTGTCGCAACCCCCCGGCCCTGGGTTTTTAATTACCCGGGCCGGGGGCGTGGCGGTGGTTGAAATTTTATTGCTTCCTGTTGCCTTGCCGGGGCGACTGGAATACTATCGCCGAATCAATGAGAGGCGTTAGACCTCGCAAAGCCGTAAAGTCGCGCAGTCAACTTGCGCTGGCTGTTGGCACGCCGGATCGTAAGGCCAAGGACGGCTCGCGACGTCGCGGCAGACGCGCCGGCGCCGTGGCTACAAGTACGCCGGGTCGCGGTGTTCGCCGAGCTCCTGGCGGAAGACATCGCAGATTTCGCCGAGGGTGACGTGTTGTTTGACCGCGGCTAAGATGACGGGCATGAGGTTTTGCGCCTCGTCGCGGCAGGCGGCGCGCACGGCGGCGAGCGCGCTAGCGGATGCCGCCTCGTCGCGCAACGTGCGCACGCGGGCAATGCGCTCGCGCTGCGCCTGTTCAACTTCGGCTTCGATCTTGAGCGTGGGAATTTCGCCATGCGGATCTTCGGTGACGTATTTGTTGACGCCCACCACGGTGCGCGCCTTGGCGTCGACGGCGCGTTGGAAGTCATAGGCGCTCTTGGCGATTTCGCGTTGCGGATAGCCTTCCTCGATCGCCTTGACGATGCCGCCCATCTCATCGATGCGGCGGATGTAGTCAAACGCGGCGGTTTCCATGTCACACGTCAACGCCTCGATAAAGTAGCTGCCGCCAAGCGGATCGACCACCGCGGTGACGCCGGTTTCTTCGGCGATGATTTGTTGGGTGCGCAGCGCCAGCGTAGCGGCATCCTCGGTCGGTAAGGCGTACGTCTCATCGAAGCTGTTGGTATGCAGCGACTGCGTGCCGCCGAGCACCGCCGCGAGCGCCTGCATGGTGGTGCGCACGACGTTGTTTAGCGGCTGCGGCGCCATCAGCGACACACCGGCGGTTTGCGCGTGGGTGCGCAGCAGCCATGAACGCGGGTTCTTGGCGCCGAAGCGCTCTTTCATGATCTTCGCCCACATCCGGCGCGCGGCGCGAAACTTGGCGATTTCTTCGAAGAAGTCGTTGTGGACGTCAAAAAAGAACGACAGCCGCGGCGCAAACTCGTCGACGTCGATGCCCGCGGCAATGCCGGCCTCAACATAGCCAATGCCGTCGGCGAGCGTAAACGCCAGCTCCTGCACCGCCGTCGCGCCGGCCTCGCGAATGTGATAGCCGCTGATCGAGATCGTATTCCATTGCGGCATGTGCTCGGTGCACCACGCCAGCATGTCGCGCGTGATGCGCATGTGGGCGCGGATCGGCGAGATCCACTCCTTTTGCGCGATGAATTCCTTGAGCATGTCGTTTTGCAACGTGCCGCGCAGCGCCGCCGGCGAGACGCCTTGTTTTTCGGCGACCGCGACATAAAGCGCCAGCAAGATCGCCGCCGGCGCATTGATCGTCATCGACGTCGAGACCTTGTCGAGCGGAATGTCGCCAAACAGTCGCATCATGTCGTCCAGCGTGGCGACGCTGACGCCTTCGCGGCCAACCTCGCCCAGGCTGCGCGCGTGGTCCGGATCGTAGCCCATCAACGTTGGCATGTCGAAGGCGGTCGACAGGCCGGTCTGCCCTTGGCTGAGCAAAAACTTAAAGCGTTGGTTCGTGTCTTCCGGCGTGCCAAAGCCGGCGAACATGCGCATCGTCCACGGCTTGCCGCGATACATGGTGGCGTGCGGGCCGCGGGTATATGGATACGCGCCAGCGTCGCCGAGATGGGTTTCGCGGGTAAAGCCACGGGCCGTTAGGTCGTCAGGTCCGTAAACGGTTTGCAACGGCAAGCCCGACAGCGTGCGCACCTCGGTGTCCGCCGCGGCTCCCTGACTTTTTTGATGCGTGGCCATGGCGCTTTGTACCACAGCTGGTCCACCATGAAACCATGGCGGCGCAACTGAGGGACATCGTGGCGCATCTCGATAAAACCCTGGCAATCGCCGCCTTTCGCGACTACGCGCCAAACGGCTTGCAGGTGCAAGGGGCCCCCGAGGTCACGCGCATCGTCACCGGCGTGTCGGCAAATGCCGCGTTGTTTGCGCGCGCTGAGGCTCTGGGGGCCGAACTCATCGTCGTCCACCACGGCCTCATTTGGGGTGGCGGCATTGCGCGCGTTGAGGGGCTGGTCGCCGAGCGGCTGCGGCACCTCTTGACGGGGCGCATCTCGCTCGCGGCGTATCATTTGCCGCTCGATGCTCATGCAACGCTTGGTAACAATGCTGGCCTTGTCGAGGCGATGGGGCTGGTCGGTGCCGACGAGGCCTTCGGCGATGTACGTGGCTACCCGCTTGGCGTCGCCGTTACCTTGGCTGCGCCCATGCCTCGCGATGAGTTGGTGCAGCGTGCCGCGCGGCTGCGTGGCGGCACCGACTCGCCGCCGTTCGTGTTTAACCACGGCCCCGCACAGGTGCGCAAGGTAGGCCTTTGCACGGGTGCGGCGTCGGACCTGCTCGAGGCCGCAAGCGCGGCGGGGTGTGATGCCTTTGTCACCGGTGAGCTCGCGGAGCGCGCGCAAGAGGTAGCGGCAGAGCTCGGCATCACGCTGATCGCCGCGGGCCATCATGCGACCGAAACGTTTGGCGCCGCGCGCCTCGCAAAAGAGCTGGCGCGCGCGTTTCCCACCGTGCGATCAGAATTTGTGAATGTGCCCGGCGCGCTATAGTCGCTCGGCTTCTTGGGGTAACCTGCTTGCGCATGGGACGGCCACACGGGCAACGCATACAGGGCAGCGCGCCACCCGTCGTCGCGGCGCCCAGCGGGCCGTCGAACTTGCCGCGCGGCGTGCGCGATTTGTTACCCGCTGAGGCCCTGGCGCGCAAAGGCCTCGGCGACGCGCTGCTTGGCGTGTTTTCGCGCGCGGGCTTTTCATATGTCGCGACCCCAATGTTTGAATACGCCGACGTGCTTGGCAAGGGCCTGGGCGCCGGCGTCGACCTTGCGCTGCGCTTTGTCGAGCCCGGCTCGGGCGACTTCCTCGCCGTGCGGCCCGACTTTACGCCGCAACTCGCTCGCTTAGTGGCGCAGCGCTATCGCGACCATGCCGACGATTTGCGCCTCTGCTACGAGGGCGCGGTGTATCGCGTACAAGCAGGGCACGGCCCGCGCGAAATCGCCCAGGCCGGCGTTGAACGCTTTGGCCACGGTCAGGCGGCCGCCGACGCTGAGGTCCTTGGCTTGGCGTGCGCGGTGATGGCACCCGCCGCCTTGCGGACGCGAGGCACGCTGCAACATGCCACCATCGAAATCGGCCACGTCGCGCCCACGCAGTGGTTGTTGTCGCAGGCCGACGCCGCGTCAAATGGCCCGCTGGTCGCGGCGTTGCGCACCAAGAATTGGCCGCAGGCCGTCAACGCCGCGCAGGGGTTGCCGGCGCAGGCGAGGCGCCTCATGACGGCGCTGTTTGAGCTGACGGATGGCAGCCGCGGTGGCGCGACCGACATGCTCGCTGCGGCCTTGGCATTGCCGTGGCCGAGCCAGGTCCGGACGTCGCTTGATGGGCTAGCCGCCACCGTTGCGCTCGTGTTGCCTAAGGCCCGCGGCCTCAAGGTGTTGATCGATTTGTGCGAAATTCGCGGCTTTGATTATTACACCGGCCTGCGGTTCGCCGGTTATGCGCGCGGTTTTGGCGACGCGATTTTGGCGGGCGGCAGATACGATGGGCTCGTCGCGCGCTATGGCCGCGACGTCCCTGCGGTCGGCTTTGCGGTCGATATCGAGGGCGTTCATCAGTGTCTTGAGCAAGGAGCATAAGCATGGCAGTCGTCGTAGTGGTTGGTGCGCAATGGGGTGATGAGGGCAAGGGCAAGGTCGTCGACATCTGGACCGAGCGAGCCAACGTCGTCGTTCGCTATGGCGGCGGCGCCAATGCCGGCCACACGTTGGTGATTGGCGATACCAAGCTGCTGACGCATCTCATCCCGTCGGGGGTTTTGCATCCGCATAAGCGCTGCGTGCTCGGCGATGGCATGGTCATCGATCCGCATACGCTGCTCGAAGAAATTGCCGAGTGCAAAGGTAAGGGCCTGCTCGCCCACGGCGAACTCTTGGTCGGCCTTGGCGCGCACGTGATTCTGCCCTATCACAAGCTGCTGGAGGCGGTGCGGGAAGAACGTCGCGGCGCGATAGGTACCACGCGGCGAGGCATCGGCCCGGCGTATGAGGCCAAGGCGGCGCGGCGAGGCGTGCGCATGCGCGATCTCTACAAGCCAGCAAGGCTGCGCGAACTGGTCGAACGCAACGTCGAAGAGATGAGTCCAATCCTCGCGCATTTTGGCGCGCCCGTGCCCGACGCCGCGATGATCAATCAATGGATCGCCGCGGCCCTGGCCGCGGGCGAGGCCTTGCGGTCATTTGTCGGCGATGCGGGCGCGTTTGTCGCCGCCGCCATTGCGCGGGGCGAGCACGTGCTGTTCGAAGGCGCCCAGGGCACGCTGCTCGACCTCGACCACGGCACGTATCCCTTTGTCACGTCGTCGTCGACGCTGGCGGCGGGCGCCTGCCAAAGCGTTGGCATTGGCCCCACGCTGGTTGATACCGTGGTCGGCATCAGCAAGGCCTACGCAACGCGCGTCGGCAGCGGACCGTTTCCGACCGAGCTAAACGACGCCTTGGGCGAGTCAATTCGCCAAAAAGGTTTTGAATTTGGCTCCACCACGGGACGGCCGCGGCGCTGCGGCTGGCTCGACGCCGCCGCCTTGCGGCTTGCGGTTCGGTTGTCAGGCATCACGGGGGTGGCGCTGACCAAGCTCGACGTGCTCGCCGGCCTGCCAGAGGTCAAAATGTGCGTCGCCTACGATCTAGATGGCACGCGCCTGCTCGAGCCTCCACAAGATTTGGACGATTTGGCGCGCTGCACGCCAATCTACGAAACCTTCGCCGGCTGGCCCGAATTGCCTAAGCGCGCCGCCTCGGTGGCGGCCTTGCCGCCCACCGTGGGCGCCTATGTTGCAGCGATCGAGCGGGTGGCTGGGGTGAAAATGGCCATGGTGTCGCTGGGGCCTGACCGGGCCGAGACGATTGCGATTTCCGACCCCTTCGCCAGCTAGCAGTGGGGGCCGAGCGTAGGCCGACCCGCCATAGCGGTTCAGGCTTATGGAGGTGTGTAAATAAGTCACCCCTTGGCATTCAAAGACCCTAAGACTTTCGCCAGCTTGCGCGGTAATGCTACAATTTAATCGCCGATGCAATATTTTCACCAAGGCCGGGCGCAGCTCGCGAGTCTCATGGTGGAGCGAAGGATAGACCCATGAAGATTGTATGCGACGCCTGTTCTGCCAAGTACTCCATTGCGGACGACAAGGTCAGAGGCAAATCGGTAAAGATTAAATGCAAGAAGTGCAACAACGTCATCTTCGTCAAGGGCGAAGAGGTTGCGGCGCCAGCAGGTGCGGAAGAAGCCCACGATACGCGCGTGTTTGGATACAATGATGCGCCCGCCGGCGAAGAGCCGGTTTGGCACGTTGTGATCGATTCCGAGCAGGTCGGGCCAATCACCGCCAGCGACCTCAAGCAACGGATTGCCGATGGCCAGGTCGACGCCGACTCGTACGTGTGGCGCGAAGGCTTTGACGATTGGCAACCCGTTAGTGGCGTCGCCGAATTTGCGGGCGTTGCCTCGGCGGGTCAAACCATGCGCAGCGATCTCGGCGCACTGCCCGCGGTTTCGCGTGCCGCGGATGACGTCGCATCAGATTTATTTGGCGCACGCGCTGCCGCGCCGGCCGCGGCTCAGCCCGCACCCGCGGGCGACGGTCGCATGCGCGGCGAGCGCAATGAAAACTCAGTGTTGTTTTCGCTGAGCAATCTCGCCTCGTTGACGTCGGATGCGCCGCGTTCGTCTGCGGCTTCCGGGTCGAGCTCATCGGCCGGCCGCGCTCAGGCCGGTGGCAGCGAGGGCTCGGGGCTCATAGATATTCGCTCGATGGCAAGCGCCTACATGGGTGAGCGAGCCCCGGCGCGCAACACCGGGCGGGTTGGCTCGATGGACGACATCCCGGTGTTCTCTGGCGCCGCGTTTGCCGAGCCCGCGGTGATTTTGCCGCCAACCTCGCGTTCGTCATCCAACAATAAGGTCCTCTACGGGCTGATCGGCGCGGTCGGCCTGCTCGCCGTTGCCGCCATCGTTTTGGTGTTGTTCGTGTTTAATAAAGACAAGGCGAGTACCGTTGCGGTGGCGCCGCCGCTCGATCCTTCGCTCAAGGTGCCACCGACCGGCGCCGCCGGCACAATTCCAGCCGACCCAGCCGACGACGCGGCCGCGCCTGCTGGCACCGACACCGGCGCACCCGCGACGGGGACGCCGCCAACGCCGGTTGCGGCGGCAACCGACACTAAGCCCGAGCCGAGTACCAAGCCTGCAAGCGATCCCAAACCATCGAGTTCCTCGCGCGACTCGCGCAAGCCCGATCGGTCGTCGTCGAGCTCATCTTCTTCGTCCACAGCGGCTTCGTCGCGAACGCCCGAGGTTGCGCCTACGCCAAAAGCCGACGCCAAAGGGTGCTCTGAAGTCGATTGCCTCTTGGCGGAAAAAAAGCCGGCGTGCTGCGCCAAATACGGCGGCAAGCCCGTCAAAACCGAGTCCAGCAGCAGCGGGCTTGACGAAGACTTAGACAAGGCGGCGATTCAGAGCGGGGTTGCCAAGGTGCAAGCGCGCGCCAAATCCTGCAGCACGAAATCGAGCGCCAAAGGCAAGGTTAAGGTCCGCGTGCGGGTAGGCGGCGATGGCTCGGTGTCGAGCACCAGCGTGCTTGAGTCCCCCGACGACGCGCTGGGTTCATGCGTTGCCGCGGCGCTGCAGAAGGCCAGCTTCAAGAAAACGCAAAACGGCGCCACCTTTACGTTTCCGATGACATTTTAGCCAAGACGAGCCGACCGCGCGCCGCGTCGAGTGCGTGCGATTGTGCACAGAGGATCGTTTTGACGCGTTGCGTTCGCCGTGACTGGTGACAGTGAACATTGACGATGTTCGGTTGGCGTGTAAGCGTCTGACGCTATGAGAGCTATTATTGATAACTACGTACGTCTTGCCGCGCTATTGCTGGTGGGCGCACTGACGCTAAGTTGCGATGGCGGTGGAGGGACCGACAATCTGCCCGCCCCGACCAGCTGTGAAGGCGAAACGATCGAACCGCGCACAGGCGATGCGGCGGTGCTGCTCTCGGAGCTTTCGATCGGGGCGCTCGGGGACGGCTTTGACTATAACGACGATGGCACGCCCGACAATAAGTTGGCGCCGCTGGGAGGGCTGGCCAATCCAGCCATCATCACGGCCTTTGAACGCCGCGAAATCGGCATCGCGTTTGAATACTTTGACATGCCGAGCCTCGCCGCAGATACCTGCGTCAAGTTTGGCGTCTCCCTGGCGCGCCTCCGACGCGACGATGACGGCGACGACAAGGTCGCGGGTGTCGGCGGCGGTGATTGCAATGATAACGACAACCTCATCTTCCCTGGCACCGCAGAAATCGCGGACAATGGCAAAGACGATAACTGCGATGGTCAAGCCGACGAAGGCGGTACGCTTTCCACCACCGATACCGACGCCGACAGCCAAACGGTCGCCGAGGGCGACTGCGACGATACCAACGCAACGGTGAAGCACGGCGCCGCTGAAATTTGCGGCGACGGCCTCGACAACGACTGCGATGGCGTCGCCGACGGCGGCCCGAATGAAACGTGTAATCCGTTTGACGAGACGCCGGAGACCATCGCGCTTGATGCGTTGTCTTTTGACGCCAATGGCGATCCGGTGCTGTCGTTTGAGGCCGGGGAAATCACCGCGGCCGGTGATGGCTTTCGCCTCTCCGCTGGCCCCTCGGTGTTTTCGTTGTCGCTGCCTATCAACGACATCACGCTGCAGCTAACGCTCAGCGGCGCACGCATCGCGGCCGACATCGCCGAGGTCGATGGCGGCTATGTGCTCACCAATGCGCGCCTTGGCGGCGTCATCGACTCGGTGACCGCGGATACGGTGCGTGGCTTTGAGGAAGAAACCATCGGCCTGCGGCCCGAGGACTCGCTGCTCGATGTGATCTACGCCAACTCGCTGGGCCAACTGCTCGCGCTGCCCAACAGCACCGCCAAGCCCGGCTGCAAGACGCCCGACATCGACATCGACGGCGATGGCCTCGAGACGTTCTGCGGCTCGACCGATTCAGAATTCGAGAACACGGTCGACCTCTGCATCGACGGCGACGGCACGGAAATCATGGATGAGGTGGATGGCGACGGCGTCGTTACCAAGCATTGCACCGAGGCGCTGGATGGCGACGGCAAGCCGCGCTTTGTCGACGGCATCTCGGTAGCCCTGAAGTTCGGCGCGGTGCCGGTGTTGTTCGCGGCCGATTAAGCGATACACTTGGCCCATGGCCAATCGCTCGCTGGAGTTCCGCGTCGGCGCCTTTCTGCTCGGCGCCGTCGGGGTAGGGCTCGCGCTCGTCATCGCGCTGGGCAATTTTTCGCTGGGGCCCGGTAAAAAATTTCGCGTCGACTACGACTACATCGGCAGCCTGCAGGAAGGCGCCGCGGTCAAGCTCGCGGGCGTGCGCGTCGGCAAGGTGACGGACGTCGCGTTTATGGCGGGCGAGCTGGATGCCACCGTCGGCCGTCGAGTGTACGTGCGCACCACCATCTGGGTCGAAAAAAAGGCGCTGCCCGCGGTCGGCAAGGACGCGGCGTTTTTCATCAACACCGCCGGGGTGCTGGGCGAGCAGTATATCGAGATCGTGCCGGGTGCCGACGTGGCGCTGCTAGCGCCGGGCAGCATCGTGCGCGGCATGGATCCGCCGCGCGTCGACCTCGTGGTGTCGCGCCTGTTTGACGTCGTCGATGGGTTGGCGTCGGTGCTCGCGACCGAGCGCTCGCAGGTGTCTTCGCTCTTGCGCAATGGCGCCGCCACGGTGGAGGAGCTGCACGCCTTGCTCGTGGCCAATCGCGAACAGATTCCGGCGCTCTTGAAAAATGCCGGGGCGCTCGCGGGCTCGGGCGCGCGATTTTTAGACCGCGTACCCGAGGCGGAGGTGGCGCAGCTGCTACGCAGCGCCGACGCCACGCTGCAGGCAGGCAAGCGCGCCCTCGACGAGAATTCGCCCAAGGTGGGGCGTGCGCTCGAAGCGGCGACTTCGGGGCTGCAGACGATTACCCCCGAGCGCGTCGATCGCGCGCTCGTGGTTGCCGACAAGGCCGCGACGGCGGCGGACGCGGCCAGTGGCTTGCTCGGTGAGGCTCGCAGCTTGCTGGCCGATGCGCGTAAGGGCAAGGGCACGGTTGGTGCGCTGCTGGTGAACGATGAGATCTATGCCGACGTGCGCGAGATGGTCGAAGACTTAAAGCGCAACCCGTGGAAGTTTTTCTGGAAAGAATAGGCGGCTAGCAGGCATGGAGGACGCGCAGCTTCGCACCCACCGACGCGTTGGCGCGGTGGCGCTCGTCGCATCCGGCTTGCTCGTGCTATGGATGGTGGTGGGCCCGCATGGGTCGCCGTGGCAGGACCGCGCTTACGTCTATGCGAGCTTCGATCAAATTGGCGCGCTGCTGCCGGGCGCGAACGTACGCCTGGGAGGGAAAAACATCGGCACGGTGACCGAGATTGGTGCCGCGCCGCCGCCCGCGACGCGAAGGTGGCGCGTCACGATGTCGGTCGACGCCGACGTCCTTGCGCTGGTTGCACAAAACTCCTTGGCGATCATCACGCCGCAGGGCGTGCTCGGCAAGCCCATGCTCGAGCTGGCGCCACCGCGTGAGGCGCCTGTAAGTAATTTGGCGGCGATGCGCCCGCCGACCCTGCAAGGCGTCGATCCGGCGTCACTCGATCGCACGCTGGAACGCTTGTACAACCACAGCGGCCTGATGTTGGCGGTGCGAGACGAGCTGCGGCCCGACGCCATGCGCCTGCGCGTCGCGCTGGAGGCGATTGAAGATGAGGTGGCGCAGACCGCACCGCCGGCGCGCGAAGATGCCGCGCTCGCATGGGCGACGATGCGGCGGGCGCGCGCGTATGCGGCCGCGCTGGCTGAGCCCTTGGCCGACACGCAGGCCTCCTGGCATTTGGCGCGGGCGGCCTGGGAACGCGCCATGGCGGCGCGAAGTCCGCAGCTGACGGGCTTGCGCGCCGAGCTGGCGCTTGGCACGTCGCGGCTGCGCGATGGCGATCGGCTGGCGAGGGCGCGCCTCGCGGCGATGCTCGGTAACGTCGGTGATGCCGTGGACCATGCGCGGTGGCTCATCGCCAACGGGAGGGGGCTTTTGGCCGATGCCGAGCATGGGACGCTCTTGCGCTTGTTAAATGATCCGGAGCTCTACGACCTGTTTAAGCTCTTTGCCGAGCAGAACACCAACGCGCCGTGGCGGCTAATTGGTCATCCGGACGACCAAGCGTTTGATCGCGAGGCGTGGCGCAAGCAGTTCGATATCGCCAAGTAGCGCGGCGCGCCGCTAAAAGCCGGGCGTTGCCATCGGGCCGTCGACGTTGCCGTCAAAAAACTGACGGACCAGCGGATCTGCATGGGTGGCCAGCTCGGCGGCGTTAAACGTCGCGTAGACGCGCTTGTCGTAGAGCAGGGCAATGCGATCGGCGACGGTGGCGGCCGAGACGAGATCGTGTGACACCACGACCGCGGTCAGCCCCGTCTTCTTGGCGAGGTGGCGTAGCAGCGCATCGACGCCGCGCGCGCTGAGCGGATCGAGCGACGTGGTGGGCTCGTCAAGCAAGACCGCGATGGGCCTCAGCGCGAAGGCACGCACGATGGCGGCGCGCTTGCGAATGCCGTCAGAGACCTCGCTGGGCAGGCGGTCGGCAAACGACGCGAGCTCGACCTCGGCAAGCCTTTCGCCGGCGAAGGCGAGGGCGGCCTCCATCGTCATCGCGTGATGGCGCGCCAAAGGCAGGGCGATATTCTGCCGCAGCGTCAGCGAGAACAAGAGGCCGGAGGCTTGCAGCACCATGGCCAACCTCTTGCGCACGCCGAGAAAGGTCGCCTCGGTCGCCCCAACAAGCGGTTGGCCGTCAAACCACAGCTCGCCGGCATCGGGGCGAAGCAGCCCGACCAGCATGCGGATGGCCACCGACTTGCCGGCGCCGGAGGTGCCCATGAGATAAAGAATTTCGCCTTGCGCGACGCGCAGCGAAAAATCGCGCAACACGTCCTTGTCGCCAAAGCGCTTGGCGACGCCGCGCCATTCGATAAAGCCAGGCGGTGGCGCCGCGGGCGGCGTCGGCGCGCTCATAAACGGGCCCCCAAGACAAAAAAGCCAAACACCGTCCACACCAGGTCGAGCCCAATGACCGCTAGCGAGCCGCCGAGCACCGCGCGGGTCGTGGCCTTGCCGACGCCATCTTGGCCAGGCTGGGCGTCAAGCCCCATATAGGCCGCGACGATGGGCAGGGCCATGCCGTAGCTTGCGGCCTTGCATAGAAACATGCCCAGGTGCGCGCCGGTGACCAGCGAAAAGTCGACATAGAGCGCGGGATTTAGGTCGAAGCTAAAATACGCGATGACGCCGCCAGCCACGAACATGACCACGCCGCCGTACACGCTCAGCGCGATGGTCGCGATGGCGCACGCCCAAAAACGCGGCACCACCAAATAGTCGATGGGGAGCACGCCGCATAGGCGAATCGCATCGACCTGATCGGTGACCGTCATGGTGCCAAGCTCGGCCGCCATCGACGCGCCAATGCGGGTGGCGAGCATGAGCGCCGTCAGCGTCGGCGCGAAGTCGGCAATGGCGAGGCGCAAAAATTGCGGCCCGACCTGGGACAGGTCGCCCGTGACGCGATCAATTTGTTGGCAGCCCTGATAGACCATGACCATGCCGATGAGTCCCAGCGTCATCGCGATGAAGGCGACCGAGCGATTGCCCATGCCAAAAAGCTGGCGCCGCAGCTCGCCGGGCGCACGGCTGAGGCTATCTCTATGCGCAAGGCGCCAGGTGCCGGCGAGGGTGCCCAGCAGCATGCCCCATATGCCTAGGCCCATGCGCCACAGGCCGAGCGCGGCGGCCCCGAGCGCTTCGATGGCGCGCGCGATGGCGTGCATTATTTCACCAGCCTGGTCACGATAAAATCAAAGAGCAGAATGAAACACGCCGAGACGACGACGGCGCGATGGACGGCGCGGCCCACGCCGGGCGCGCCGCCGGTGGCGGTCATGCCAAAGAAGCAGCTCGTGACCGCGATGATGAGGCCAAAGACCAAGGACTTAAGCATGCCGTGGGTGGCATCAGCGACGTCGAGGTACTCGCGGAAGCTGCCGACGACGGTGGAGATCTCAATGCCGAGCGCGAACTTCGAGGTCAGCGCCGCGCCCAGCAGCGCGATGGCATTGCCGATTATTGTCAGCGCCACCAGCGAGATCGTCATGGCGACGACGCGCGGTAGCACGAGGTATTGCATGGGGTCGATCGCGACGATGCGCAGGCCGTCGATTTGTTCGGTGACGGCCATGGTGCCGAGCGTGGCCGTGTTGTTGGCGCCGACGCGGCCCGAGAAGAGCAGGGCAATCAGGATCGGCCCCACCTCGCGCAGGATGGCATAGCCCGCGCCCCAACCGGCCAACGCGGTGGCGCCGAGGCGCTCGATCGTCGGCGCCGATTGCAGCATCATCAAGGCCCCGGTAAAGGGCGCCGTGACCAGCATGATCGGCAGCGAGCCGATGCCCATAAAGTGAAGGTGGGTGAGTAGCTCGCGGCCATCAAGGCGCGGCGGGATGAGGCTGCGCACGATGCGCGCGAAAAAAACCGTGATCGCACCTAGCTCGTCGCAGATGCGCAGCAAGGTGGCGCCGGCGGCCGAGGACACGCGCCTCACGCGGACGCCTCGGGGAGGTAGGCGGCGCGCACGAACGCATTCATGGCGGCATGGGAAGATGTCCGAATATCGGACGATGGGCCACGCCATTGCACGCGCCCCTCCGCGAGATAGACGATCTCATCGACGAACTCGCACAGCCCGACGACGTCGCTAGAGATGGCGAGCACGGTGCTGTGGGCGGGAATCTTATCGCGCAGAAAGGCAAACATCTTGGCGGTGGTGACCGGATCGAGCCCCGCGGTTGGTTCGTCGAGGATGAGGATGCCCGGCGAGGCGGCGATGGCGCGCGCGATGCCGAGGCGCTTTTTCATGCCGCCCGAAAGCTCGTGCGGCAGCTTGTCGCCGTGGCCCCAGAGCCCAACGGCGCGCAGGCACGCTTCGACGCGCGCGCCAACCTCCGCGATCGGCATGCCCCGGCGATGCAACGGAAAGGCGACATTGTCGGCCACGCTCAAGGTGTCAAACAGCGCGTAGTTTTGAAACAACACGCCAAAATCGCGGCGGAGCGTCGCGCGCGCCACTTCGTGCAGGCCTCCCAGCGCGGTGTCGCCTACCAAGACCTCGCCACGATCGGGCTCGGTGAGGCCACATAGCAGCCTCATGAGCAGCGTCTTGCCGGCGGCCGGCGGGCCGATGATGCCAACGCGACTGCCAGGCTCAAGCACGAGCGAGACGTCGGAAAATACCTCGTGTGCGGCGAAGGACTTGGCAACATTTCGAAGCGTAAGGCGCGGCGGCGACATCATGGCTGCTCGCTCCGCGTTGGGCAGGCCGCGAGGCGCCGCGGCGCGCTTAGGTATTTGCTACGCGGAAATGCCGTCGCCAGCGAGGTCATGGCCGCGCAAGCCTCGGTCAGGCGCGCGGCCTGCGCATAGGTCATCGCCAGCTCGTAGAGCGCGTCGTCGCGCAGCAGCGAATCGGGATAGAGCCTCGGCAGCGAGGCAAACGCGTCGATCGCCTCGGCACCCCGCGAGGCGTCGCGGAGCGCCCGTCCGAGCAAGAGCTGGGCGTCGTCTAAGTATTGCGTAAAAAAAGAACCGGTAAGGTGCGCCACGCGGCGGGTCTCGCCGATGGCGCGCAGCCGCGCGACGAGGTCGTCGTGGTCGCCAGCCGTCCGTACGGCAGGCTCGGTCTGTTCGGCGACCAGCTTGGCGGCAAACCACATTGCATCGTTTTTCCAAGGCGAGTCCTCATATGTCGCCGCCAAGGCATCCCAGTAGATGAGCGTCTCCGCAATGGCACCTTGCTCGCGCGCAACGTCGCCCGCCCACCACAGCATGTCATCGGCCAGCGATGAGCCGGGCGTGCCGCGTTGGTCGGTCACGAGCTGGTCGATGAGCTGGCGTGGCTGGGTCCGCCGCGTGACGGCGACAACGACGCGCAAGGCCTCGCCGGAAAACGGCGCCGAAGGGTGGGTGCGAATGGCGTACCAAAAAAAGTCGGCCGCCGTGTCAAACGCCTTACGTTCCTTGGCGAGCCAGCCGGCGCGAAAGGCCGCCTCGCTCATGCCCAGGTCGCCGATAAGTTCAAGGGTTGTGAGCTTGGCAAAGGCCGCTTCGCCGACATCGGGGAGCCCGCGCTTGACGTAGACGTAGGCCTCGCCGAGAAACGCCGGGCGACAGGTTTCAATGCGTACGCGCAGCGGCTCGAGTTGTTGGCATTGAGCTTGTGCGAGCGCGTACTCTGCCAGCGCTTCGTCGTACATGCCAAGGCGGCTTGCGGTCTCGGCGTAGTGCAGCGCGGGCAGCAGTTGCGGTGCGCGGCAGGCGGCCAGCGCGCACGCAAGCGCCGAGGACAGCACGGCGCTGGCGGTGGTGAGGCTCCTACGACGCATGCAGCAGCGGTTTTAACACGGCGATGGCGTGGGCCAACCCCGCGTCGTCGACATCGAGATGGGTAATCAGCCGTAGCGCGTCGGCAGTGGGCGCGCCAATAAGTACGCCCTGGGCTCTGGCCGCGGCGACGACGCCAACGATATCGAGCGCGCCGCGAATCAGCACGATATTGGTTTGCGGGGTGCTCACGCGGATCTGCTTGCCAACCGCGGCCTCCGCCAGCGCGCTGGCGATGGCGGAGGCACGGCGATGGTCGTCGGCCAGCCGCGCGCGATGATGCTCGAGCGCATAGAGTCCCGCGGCGGCGAGGATGCCAACCTGCCGCATGCCGCCGCCGTACATCTTGCGCAGCCGTCGACAGCGCGTGATGCGCTCGCGCGTGCTGGCGAGCACCGAGCCAATCGGCGCGCCGAGGCCCTTGGACAGCGCGACGGTGACGGTGTCAAAGCCTTCGCACAGCTCGGCCTCGCTATGGCCCGTCGCCACGGCGGCGTTCCATAGGCGAGCGCCGTCGAGATGCGTACGCATGCCAAGCGTGCGCGCCGTCGCCGTCACCTCGCGCAGGGCCGCGAGCGACCACGCCGCGCCGCCTGCGGCATTGTGCGTATTCTCGACCGCGAGCACCGTTGTGGGCGACAGGTAAAACGTATCGGGCTTATGCGCCGCACGGACCTCGCTGGCGCCAAACAGCCCACCGCCGGGCAAGGGACACGTCTGCACGCCGGCGAGCGCCGCGAGCGCGCCTGATTCATAGAGCCACACGTGCGCATTTTGCCCAATCATTACCTCGTCGCCGGGCACCGTCAGGCTGCGCAGGGCGACTTGATTGGCCATGGTGCCGCTCGGCATAAACAGCGCGGCCTCTTTGCCAAGCAAGGCCGCGACGCGCGCCTGCAACGCGTTGACCGTTGGGTCTTCGTCGTAGACGTCGTCGCCGACCTCGGCGGCCGACATGGCCAAACGCATGGCGGCGGTCGGCTTGGTGACGGTGTCGCTGCGAAGGTCGACCACGGCGGGCATGCCGCGACTATACGGCAGCATCGATCGAACGGTGGGCGCGCAGGTCGGCAAACGCGACGTACGGGGTCGCAATCGCGAGCGCGCCCATGCCGACGTACCACACCACCTGCACCAAGTGATTGACGATGGCAAAGGCGAGCGCCTGGCCGTGGAGATGCGTGCCGGAGGTGGTGACGCCGGGCCCAAGGTAGAGGCTTAGACCAAGGACGGTGAACCATTGAAATTGGCCCACCAGCCCTGGCGCATTGGGCAGCGTGATCCCAACGGCGACCAGCCCCATCTCCGCAAAGCCACCGACCACCGAGAGCGGCAGGCCAAACCCACGCGCCAAGACCCACACCGAAAGCGCATTGGTGGTCCAATACACCGCGCTCCACGCGAGAAAAACCAGCATGTGGCGCCCGCTGCGCACCACCGAAAAGCCGCGGATCATCTCTAAGAGCCACATCTCGAGGCGTTTGGCAAAATTGGGTGCGAGCCGCGGCAACAGGCTCAGCGCGAGCCACAGGCGTACCGTGGGCTGCGGTCGTCGCAGCGCCATCAACAAGAAAATCGTCGCCGCCGAAAATACCGCCAGCGCGAGGTACGCCACGCTCATCATCCACGCCGGCTCATTGGGCCCGCGCAGGGAGAAAAACGCGGCGAATACGATCAGCGAGATCCCGAGGCCATCGATGATGCGCTCGACCGCGACGGCGCCCAGCGCGGCAGAACCCGAGAGATGCGCGCGCTGACGCATGAGCGCGGGCCGGACAAATTCGCCGAGCCGCGCCGGCAGCGCGAGGATGGCCATATAGCCCACCGAGGAGATCGCAAACAGCTCGGCATTGCTCATCCGCACCCCAAGCGGCGCCAGCAGGCTATGCCAACGGTAGGTGCGCGCGATGTGCGTCGCGGCCATAAGGCCAAAGCTGGCAGCGAGATAGGGCGCAAACTCCGCCAGGCGCAAGTCGCCAAAGACCTTGCCCAGCTCGGCCCGCGAGGCCGCGTCGGGCCACACAAAATACGTGCAGATTGCTAGCGTGAGCAGCGACAGCGCGACGTTGACCCACGTTCTCACGCCGGGTGTTCCCCGGCCAAGATGGCTCGCGGCGCGTCGTCGAGCAAGCGGTTTGCCATGGCCGCGCCGTACTTCTTGATGACCCATTCGATGCCGTCTTGCGCGTAATCGACATCGACGGTGCGATGGGCGTCCGACGCCAGCGCGTGCGCGCAGCCGATCTTGAGCAGCCAGCGCGACGACTCCATCGCGGCGGCGCCGTGGTGGCCGGCGAGGGCGGCCGCATCGAGCACCATCGCGCACTGCGCCGCCGCCTGCTTGGCGAGCGCGGCGTTGCCAGCGAGGAATTGATAGCGCTCGGGGTGGGCGAGCACCGGCAGCATGCCCTGCAAGCGCGCGGCAAAGACGGTATCGAGCAGCGACGGCGGCCAGATCGACGGCGAGAGCTCAAAGAGAAACGCGGCGCCACCATTGTAGGAGGGGATGGTCTGTGTCTCATAGCGCTGGTGAAACACGGCATCCCACATGTTTTCCGCGCCCAGGTGCAGGATGGGGCCGCCGCCCGGCGCCGATTCCGACTGGACGAGGGCAAACCGCGTGGTGACCGTGTCCCAGTCAGGCAAGTACTGCCCAGCCTTTTGGTGTGGGGTCGCGCAGACCTCGGCAAAGCCAAGGGATTGCAGCCGTGCCAACACCGCCAACGATTGGGTTAGATCCGTAACCCCATCGTCGACGTCAAAGACAATATGGCTATGCAGGTCGACCCAGGTCATGGCAAGCGCTCGGCTAAGCATTACCGCAAAATGCGAGGCGTTACGGCACTAAACAGCGGCCCCCGCTCACAAGACGGGTGGATTTGGTGCGTCCGCCACGCGGCCGCGGCAGGGAGCGCGCCAGCCCGGCCTGTGGCTGCGCCATTTTTGCGAATGATCCGCAAAATGAGGTCAAAAGTCTCCGTTGCGGGGCCTACATGTGCGTGATACAAAACACAGACGTAGATTTCTACCTCAACCGTAGGAGATAATGGTGAAAGGCAACTCCATGGCACAACCTGAAAAACGCGAAAACTCGGTACTATTCTCGCTGCGAGAGCTGCGAGAAATCGAGGAAAAGCGCGTCCTCGACGAAGAGACCACGGCCCGCAACGCGGAAGCCGAGCGTCTCTTGGCCGCACAAAATGCAGAGCGGCGTGCCAAAGAGGAGCAAGAGGCCGCCGTGCGCGCCGCGGCCGAGGCCGAGCGCCGCACGCGCGACGATGCCGAGCGCAGGCAGCGCGAAGAGCAACTGCAGCTGCAGGCATCTGAGCAACGCGCGCGCATCGAAGCGCAGGCCAAGCTCGACGCGCAGCGGCTGCAACAAGAGATGGAAATCCGCAAGCAGCAAGCGGCCAACTCGCGCCCGACGTGGCTGATCGCCACCGTCGCCGTGTTGGTGATTGCCGGCGGCGCGACCGGGTATATTTTTTACCAGCGTCACCAAGAGGCGCAAAAAGTCGCGGCCTTAAATGCGGCTGCCCTCGAGGAAGAGCGCAAGGCCACCGAGGAACTCAGCAAGAAAATCGATGAGGCCTTAGGCGGCATCGCCGAAGTCGACGCGCGCATTGCAGCCGCGCAGACCGATGCTGAACGCGAGAAACTCAAGGCCGAACTTGCCGTCAAGAAGGCGGCGCTGGAAGCACTCAAGAATTCGGCGCCACGGTCGCGACCCGCAGGTGCATCGCAGCCGGACAAGCCCGTCAAGCCACGAGGCCCATCGTGCGATCCTAAGAAGGATCCACTTTGCGGTCTTCGCTAAGCTGACGCTTGGCTACGCCGGAAGCAGCACCGCAAGCGGCTACGTCGCGCCAACCCTGGCTGGTTGCCATAGTTGCGGGGTTGGCAATTACGGGTGGCAGGCTTTGTTTTTTGGCGTATCAGCGCCATCAAGAGGCGCCGGTTGATGCGGCTCGTAACGCCCAAAAAATTCGCGAAATGGGGGCTGAGCTTGGTGCCACTCTTCATCGTAGCGCTTTACAGCTTGTTGAAATTGCTGAAAGGGAAGCAGCATTTCAAGCGCTGCTGGACAACGCGATTTGGTGCAAAATGCCCTGGGTTATCGACTCGCCGCGAACGAAAAAGTTAGCAGGCGCATCCTGCGATCCTAAAAAGGATCCACTCTGCGGCGCGCGATAAGCGGAGCAACTTTTTCGGTAACGAAAGGGACGCAGGGCAGGGCGGGACGTGGCAGCGGTCGCGCCACACCTTGCCGACCTTGCGGCATTTGACACCTGCGCGTTGCATTGATTCGGCACTAAAACAAATTGAGTCGGGCAACGGAATTGGAAAATAAAATCTCTCCCGCCGCCGCCCGGCCCCGGCCAGGGTGTTTTTGACGATGCCCCGCCGCCGCCGGGCGCTGACGAGAAGATTTCAATTTATTCGACGTTGCAGCACGGCCGCAATAGTTTGATGAAGTTTGCTAAGGTCGCCCTATTCAATGAAGCGTGCGGCGGCTCGCCCATACTCAAAAATTGAACCATTCGTTGTTTCTGACTCGGCACCACGCGTGGATCGATCCGCACATGCGCCGGCCGCGGCCCCAAAAAAGGCCAGCGGTCCGGCGCGACCTGGTTGCCGCGTTGGTGCGGCGACAATGTCGCAATCAACGAAAAAACGTCGCTCAATTCAATGGCTCTAATAAAAGCGTGTCGCCAATCGCGCCGGCGATGGCATGCAACAACGCGAGGTTGGAATGGGTTTGCGATGAAGCGCCGGGCCGCTGGCCCCTGTTCCGCAATAGACCAGCCGCGCCCGGCGCCTATTTGCCTTGAGCTAGCGAACTAATGCGTTTCTGGTTACTCAACCATTAAGCGGTTTTACGTCTCGCCACCTCCGCCGTTGCCAGGACTGCCATTACCGGAGCCACCTCCACCGCCACCACGTCGACGGCGGCGCCGTCGGCCGCTTCCGCCGCCTGGGGCATTGTCACCAGGCGACGCGCTGGCGCTCGGGGCGCCAAAGCCGCTACGCGGAAACAGGCCGCCGTTCGCCGCGGGTGCGCCATCGTACGGGCCAAATCGCGCCGGCGGAGCTGTGAGATTGCCGTTCCCTGGCATGGCCGGCGTCGTGCCTTGGCCGCCTTGCTCGCGACCCGGCCCACCGCCACCGCCTCGACCTCGCCGCCGTCGACGTTTCCGCCCACCGCTGCCATCGCCAGGCGCTCCGCCCGGACCTTTGCCTGGCGCGAAGGCGTCGCGGCGGACAAAACCGGAGGCCGACCCACCACCGTTGCTGCCGCCACCACCACCGCCAGGGCGCGAAAATGGGCCCTGCCGCCTGCGGCCCGCCTCGTTGGGGTTGGCCGATGCAACCGGTGCCGAGTTCATGCGAATCGGACCGCGGACGTATTCGACGACCGGGGCGCCTGCATAGCGGGCGCGAGGCGGCGGATTTACCACGCTAGTGATCACCGGGCTGCTAAAGGCCGAGGGCGGCGGCAGCACGGCTTTTTTCTTGCGCCGCCGTCGGCGTTTCTTGCGCGTGCCATCGCCCGCGATGCCGACATCGCCGCTGGCTACCGCTTCGTCCGCAGCACCGACGAGCCGGCGCTTGGGCTTAGCCACCTTGGGTTGGCGTTTGCGCGCCAAGATGGTGATGGCGTCGCCGCTTTCATAGCCTTCGTCCGCCAGCTCGGCGGCGGTGCGCTGGATGTCTTCGAAGTCGTCTTCGTCGTCATCTTCCTCGTCGTCCCCGCCTTCGTCGCCGTCTTCATCATCTTCAAATTCATCATCGTCATCGTCATCGTCGTTGAGGTCGTCAGCGGCCTGCCCGCCGACGGCCGCCTTGGCGACAATGGCGTCTGCCGCCGCAACGGACGGCGCCGCGGGGGGCGTCGCGCCATCGGCGGTCACGGCTACGGGCTCTTCGACGCGAATCAGGCGATAGCGCGCCGGCTTGACCGGCGGCGGCGCCGCCGTCTCACCTTCTTCGTCGAGCAACCGGGTGAGCGACTCGCCGAGCTTTCTGCTCTCGCGGGCGGCGGCCATCGCAACGTCGCGCGAGCGCAGGCAGTTGTCGCAGCGACCGCACGCGGGGGCATCGGGCTCGCCTAAGTAGTCGAGGATGACTTGGTTGCGGCAGCCCGAGGCGTTGACATAGGCGAGCAGGGCGTCGAGGCGCTGGCGGTCGGCGATGCGGCGGCCTTCGTATTGGCGGGCCTTATCGCGCAAGACCTCGGGCGAAGGCGGCGGCGAGGCGAGCTCAAAAAATCCGCCCTCGAGCTCGTGGACAAACTTTTCTTCTTTAAATAGCGCCAGCACCGTGCGCGTGCGCTGCTGGCCGACCCCCGAGCCCAGGGCGATGTTGGCGATCGTCGGGCCCTGTTCGGGCGTGCGGTTGCTGCTGCCACCAAAGGCCTCGAGCGTCGCATAGACCTGATTGACTTGGCGTCGCGTCGGATAGCTGCCGCTGAGAAAATACTCCTGGATGGCGACGTCGTCCGGCGAAAACAGCAGCACGCACCGCGCGGGCTTGCCGTCGCGGCCACCGCGCCCGGCCTCTTGCGCATAGGCCTCCAGCGAGCCGGGTACGTGATAATGGATGACGTTGCGAATGTCTTGCTTGTCGACGCCCAGGCCAAAGGCGTTGGTGGCGACCATGATGATGTCTTTGTTGTCCATGAAGCGCTGCTGGTTGGCCTCGCGTTCATTCTTGGTGAGGCGGCCGTGATACATCGTCATCGGCAGGCCGTGGCGAAATAGCGCCTGCGCGAGGTCTTCGACTTTCTTGACCGTGGCGCAGTAGACGATGCCAGGCCGAGGCAATTTTTTTAGCAGCGTGACCAGGGTCTTGACCTTGTCGTCTTCGCCGGGAAACGGAATCACTTCGAAATGCAGGTTGGCGCGTTCAAACGTCGTGGTGACGATGGTGGCGTCTTCGCACCCGAGCTGATGCAAGATGTCGTCGCGCACATGCGGCGGCGCGGTGGCGGTGGTGGCGAGCACCGGCGGCCGCCCGAGGTCGTCGATGGCCTTGCGCAGCGACAGATAGGCGGGGCGAAAATCGTGGCCCCATTGCGACACGCAATGCGCCTCGTCGACGACAAAGCGCGACACGCCGAGGTTGCCGGCGCATTGACGCAGGAAGGTGCGAAACTCCGGGTCCGCCATGCGCTCGGGCGTGGTGAGCAGCAGCTTGCCGCCGGGGGCGCTGGCGAGCTCGTTCATCTCGCGGCGCTGCTTGACGGTAAGGGTTGAGTCGATGCGCACGACGGCGACGCCGCGCGATTTCATCTTGTCGATTTGATCTTTGATCAGCGCCAGCAGCGGCGAAACCACGACCGTGAGCCCGGGTAAAATGAGGGAGGGCAGCTGGTAGAGCAGCGACTTGCCGGCGCCGGTGGGCATGACGGCAAGGACGTCTTTGCCGGCGAGGATCGCCTCAAGGGCGGGGCGCTGGCCGGCGCGAAAATCGGGAATCCCGAGGACCTCTTTGCCGATAACCAGCAACTCGTCGACCGTCGTCGCACGGCGTGGTGCATCGGCGGTGCGGGCGGCAGGTTTGACCTTGGTGGTCGGGCGTTTGGGCGCAGTCTTGCTGCGCGTCGGCGCTTTCTTTGCGGTTGCCATGCGGCTTCTCCTCGGACGTTGGCCACGCCGGTCAAACAACGACCTGCGTGAGCGATGCCCCTGCGGGCCCCTGGCAAGCTCCAGCGGGCTGGTAGCTTTTGCGCCAGCACGATTGTGCGGCGGTGCCTGCCCATACTTGGACCATATGGCCGGCCCTGGCGCAAGCGGCAAAGCGCGGATTTCGCGCCGGCTACCCGGTGTAAACCCATGATATCGTACGCCGTGGCTGCGGCGTCAGATCTTGAAATTGTTCCCTCGCGGCTGCATGGGCTCAACGCGGATCG
This sequence comes from Myxococcales bacterium, assembly GCA_016716835.1. Lineage (NCBI taxonomy): Bacteria > Pseudomonadati > Myxococcota > Myxococcia > Myxococcales > Myxococcales bacterium. The sequence goes on from JADJUW010000001.1 coordinate 465,782, forward strand.
CCAGCGAATGTTGGCCGAGGTGCGCCGACGCGTGATGGAGCGCCTGACCGACGATGTGGCATCGGATGCGGTGGCGTCGTGGGAATATGTGCTCAACGAGGTTTGCTACCACGAGCTGGCGCGCCTAGCCGGCAGCGATAGCAAAGAGCACGCCAAGTGGCAAAAGCTGGCGTTTCGCATCAATCAAATGAGCGATCCTGAGCGGCGGCGCGCCGTCGAAGAGCTCGTCGAAGAACTGTGTCGCGACGTCGTGGGAAATTTCGATAGCCGCGTCTACAAGTTCGTCACCACGGTGCTGCCCCCCGCCTTTGGCTTTCTCTTCTCGCCGGTCGCGAGCATCCGGCAGGGCGTCGAGGCCATCGGCGAGCTGGACGCGCGCATTACCATCGAAGGCGAGCTCGACCTAATCAGGCACGTCGCGCGCAAGGGCACGATAGCCGTCGCGCCAACGCACGCGTCGAATATGGATTCGCCGGTCATTGGGCTGGCGCTGCTGCGCGCCGGGCTGCCGCCGGTGGCATATGGCGCCGGCAAGAACCTATTTACCAACCCGTTCATCAGTTTTTTTATGCGCAACCTCGGCGCCTATCGCGTCGATCGGCGTCTTAAGTATGGGCTCTACAAGCTGGTGCTCAAGGAGTACTCGACGGTGCTGCTTGAGAACGGCTATCACTCGCTGTTTTTTCCTGGCGGCACGCGCTGTCGCTCGGGGTTAGTGGAGCGGCATCTCAAGCTGGGCTTGCTAGGCACGACGGTTGGGGCGAGCAAGCATCGCGCGCGCGCCGGTAACCCTCAGCGGCTCTATATCGTGCCGGCGACGATCAACTATCGCTTGGTGCTGGAGGCCGAGACGCTGATCGAAGACTTTCTCGCCGAGGACGGCAAATCGCGTTACATCATCACCGATGACGAATTCTCGCGCGCCTCGCGCATTCTCGAGTTCGCGCGCAAGATCTTCGCCTTGGAGGGCGCGGTCGTGGTGCGGTTTGGCCGCCCGCTCGATCCGCTGGGCAACGATATCAACGATGACGGCGAATCCGTCGACCAGCGTGGCGTCGTGATCGACCCGGTCGAATACCTGCGCGATGCCAGCGGCGCGATCGTGGATGATGACCAACGCGATGCGGAGTACACCAAGTTGCTTGGCGTGCGGCTGGCCGCGGCCTATCCGGCGCTGACCGTATTTCACGCCACGCATATCGTGGCGCGCGCGGTCTTCGATGAGCTCGCGAGCCAGTTTGAGACGCGGGACATTTACAAGCTCTCGCGCTTGCCGGCGGCGCATTTGGTGGTTGGGCGTGGCGCGGTGGTGCGACGCACCGAGCAACTGCTCGAGCGCCTGCGCGAGCCCTCGGCGGTGGGCCGGCTGCATAGCGCGCTGCTAACCGCCAACGCCGCCGCCGTGGTGCAAGACGCGATGCACGCGCTGGCGACGTATCATACCAAGGCGGTGTTGGCGCAACATGGCGAGGTGTTAGTGGCACAGGACGTCAAGCTCATCTTCTACTATCAAAATCGAACGGCACATATTGCGCCTGACGGCGAGCGAGGTGGGCGATGAGTTGGCCAAGCGTTAGCGCTACGACTGCGCTCGACCGCGATGCGCTCGGCATCATCGGCGCCGGTTCTTTTGGCCTGGGCCTGGCCTATGCCATGGCGCGCGCGGGGCGGCGGGTGGTGCTACTCACCACCGAGCCGAGCATGGCGGAGTTAGTGCGTACGACGCGCCGCTCGCCTCGCCTGGCGGACGTGGTGTTACCCGATGAGGTGGAGATCACCTCCGACGTGGCGCAGTTTGCTAGTGTTGCCCGGTTCATGGTGTTGGCGGTGTCTTCGACAAACGTCGATGAGCGCCTTGATGCGTTGGCGCCGCACGTCACCGGGCGCCACGTCATGGTGCATGCGCTCGGAGCCACGTCGGGTGCGGCGCGCATTTCGGATGTCATCTGTCACCGCACGCCCATCTTGCGCGTGGGCGTGCTCGCCGGACCGTCGCTGCCGCGCGATCTGGTGAGTGCGACGGGCTTTGCCAGCATGGTGGTCGCTTCGCGCTTTGAAGAAGTAATCGCGGAAGGCCGACGCCTACTCAACGCGCCGCCGGTCTTGCGCATCTACGGCTCGGCCGATCTGGTGGGCGTCGAAATCGCGAGCGCCTTATCAGGCGTGTATTCGCTGGCGCTGGGGCTGGTCGACGGCAACGCGCTCGGCATTGGGCCGCGTGCGGTATTGGTGACGCGCGCCCTGGCGGAATCGATTCGACTCGGCGTGGCGCTTGGCGGCGAGGCGAAAACCTTTTCCGGCCTGTCCTGGCTGGGCAACTTGCTGGTACGTGCCGGCGGCCCCGAGGCGAAATCGCCAGAATATGCCTATGGCGTCGGCCTGGCGCGCGGGCAGGCCACCGACGTGGTGCCCGAGGCCGTGCGCGCGGTAGCCGCGCTGCGAACGCTGGCCGATGGGAAAGGGGTACGCATGCCACTGCTCGCCGCGCTTGGCCGCGTGCTAGCGGGCGAATTATCGGCGCGCGATGCGGCGCGCCTGGCTGGCGAATCGGTCGACAGCCGCGAATAACCATGAGCGCCGTCGATTTTCCACCCGGCATTGGGCTGCCCGCCGACGAACGCGCGCGGCTGACGTCGCCGTTGCGCCGCCGCCGGTTCTCGCGGCTGCCCTCATCGCGGCTGGCATCTTGGCGATCTGGGTGGTGCGTCGCAGCATGCGCCTGCCGGCGACGTGGGGCAGCGCGAGCGGCCTGGTGATGGCCGCGCTCGCGATGAATCTGCTCGCGTTTGCGATTCGTCGCGCGACGATGGAATTTCACGGCGATGCGGTGGCGTGGGGATGGTCGCTGCTGCGGTTTCGCCTTTCGTTGGCGTCACTCACCGGCGCCAGCCGCTATCGCGATGCGCTGACGTTGCGTACGCGCTACGGCGGCGTGTGGTACCTCAGCAGCCGCGATTGGGGCGACGTGACGCCGCTTGCCGACGCGCTGGCGCGCAGCGGCGTGGCAGTGGCCCCCAAGGAGGGGCGGCCGACGTTGCGCGAGCACATGGCGGGTTACGGCATTCCGCTTGATCTGGCGCAGCTCGCCGCCGTGCTGGCGCTGCTGGTTTACGGCGGATGGGCACTAGGTTGATTCGACGCGCCCTGGGCGGACCACGTCGTTGTCCCCCCGCAAGGTCTGAGTCGTGCGCAGGCGCTCGATTTTTCGATTGATGTGCCAGTACGCCCATCAGCGTGAGTGCATTTCTGCCGGCTGAGCCGCAGCCGCTAGGCCAGCGCGGGCTCTCGGCATTTGTGCGTCGCGGCACAGATGCTGCATACCTTCGGGGCAAGAACGACAGCATGTGCCGTCGTTCAAATCTCCACATCTCGAAAGCAGCACACTATGAATTGGAATCAAATCGAAGGCAAATGGCAGCAGTTTACAGGTCACGTCAAATCGACGTGGGGCAAACTCACCGATGACGACATGACCTCAATCGGCGGCAAAAAAGACCAGCTCATTGGCAAGGTCAAAGAGCGCTACGGCATCATGCAAGATGCGGCGGAAAAACAAGTCGACGAGTGGATGGCCAAATTGAAGCCAGACCACGATGCCGACGTCATTGTGCCGCCGCCAGCCGCGTCGCACACCGCAGGCAACAACAAGCCCGTCGCGTAGGCACGGGGCCTCGCTCGCGGCTATTTTTCGAGCGTTAGCCTACCGGCGGCAGTTCGTCGCAGCGTGCGCGCTTTGCGCACGAAGCGGCCGCGACAGCCTAGGTCGGCGGTGGCGGTGATCGTCGCCTGTTGGCCATCGGCCGAGGTTGTCACCTCGTACCAGAAACGGTGTTCGCCCGCGATGGCGAAGCCCCACGCCTGCCACGGGCCTTGCCACAGCGCCCGGTCGGCTTGGCAAATGCCGTCGTCGCGCCAGCAACACGAGCCAATCGGTGGCGTCGGACCGGTCGACGGCGGTAGGCGATCGTGGGTGATGAGGTAGTCGGCGGCGTTGTCGGCGAGCTGGGTCAGCATGCGATCGGCTTCGCGCTGCCAGCGCACATGCCGCGCCTCTTCGAGGGCGCTCGGGAGTGAGGCCAACGCGAGCAGCACAATCAACGCGACAAAATAGCGCTTGTGATTCATGACAAGGTAGTTGGATAGAATTGGCTGGCGCGCTCGGCTTGCCAAGCGGTCGGCGGCGAGGCGGCGAGCACGCGCAGCACGTTGCCACCCAAGATCTTGGCGAGCGTCTCGGGCGCGACGCCGCGCGCCGAAAGCGCCGCGGTGAGATTGGGCATGGCCGCGATGTCTTCAAGGCCTACCGGCGGCACGACGAAGCCATCGAAGTCTGAGCCAAGCGCGACGACATCGGCGCCGGCGACCTTGATGACGTGCAAGATGTGGTCGACGACGTCGTCGATGCGCTTGCCGCCGAGGTACTGCCGCGCAAAAATAATGCCGACGCAGCCGCCGTTGTCGGCCACCGCGCGCAGCTGCGCGTCATCGATGTTGCGCCAATGTGGATGCACGCCGGCGACGCCGGTATGCGAAACAAAGACCGGCCGTTCGCACAGCGCGAGCGCCTCGAAGAAACCAGCGCGGTTGATATGCGCCAAGTCGACGATGGTGCCGGTGCGTTCGCATTCGCGCACGACGTCGCGGCCAAAACCCGTGAGGCCTTGCGCGCCATCGGCGCCTTTGCCCATCGCGGGCGCGCCGATCGCGTTTTTTGAAAAATGCAGCAGGCCGAGGTAGCGGCTGCCGAGGCGAGCAAATTCCTCGACCCGCTCAAGCCTGCCCTCAAGCGCCTGGCCGCCCTCGATGCCGCCGAGCGCGGCTACCTTGCCAGCGGCGCGGCAGGCGAGGATTTCGCCCTCGGTCATCGCCCACGCCATCTGCTCGGGATATTTGCGCGTCGCGGCTTCAAGCGCGAGCAGCTGGTTGGCGACAGATTGGGCGCAGCCCGCCTCCGGCAAAGGAAACGTCCATTGCGAAAAAAATTGTGCGGTGACGCCGCCTTGCCGCATGCGCGGGAGGTCGACGTGGCCCATCATATTCATTGGCCCGGGCAGGGGCCGCGCGTGCGCCTCGCCCAGATCGAAATCAAAATGGTCCATGAGCTTGGTGGTGTCGGCGTGCAGATCGATGACGCAGACCTCATCATGCAACGCGCGGGCCTCGGCGAGCGATAGCGACAAGGCTAGGCCGTCCTCGCCGCTAGGCGATCGCTCGCCGCGGTCAGCACGTCGAGCGCCGCCTGGACGCGATTAAATGGCGGCATAATGTAAACGCCGGCGACGCGATGCTTCATCGCGGCCAGCGTCTCTTGCGCGATCTTGACGCCTTCGCTGCGCGAGGCGGGGCCCGTGCCCGCGAGTTCCATGCGGCGTCGGATTTCCTGCGGAATTGACATGCCGGGCACTTCGTTGTGGAGAAACTCCGCGTTGCGATGCGATGCCAGCGGCAGCACGCCAAGCATGACCGGGATGTTCCAGCCTTGCACGTCGTCTAAGAAGCGCTCCATGGTGCGCGGATCGTAGACGGGCTGGGTCATAATGAGCTCAGCGCCGGCCTCAACTTTTTCGGCAAGGCGACGCAGCTCGCGGTCATAATCAATGGCGCCCGGCTCGGCGCCCGTCGCCATAACATACGAGGTCTGACCGTCGAACGGCTTGCCGCCCGGATCGATGCCGGCGTTGAGGTTCCGCACCATGCGCAAGAGGCCAATCGAGTCTAGGTCGTAGACGGGCGTGGCGAACGGGAAGTCGCCCAGCTTGGGTGGATCGCCGGTGACGATCACCAAGTTGCGAATGCCTAGCGCGTGGGCGCCGAGCAAGTGCCCGGTGAGCCCGAGCAAATTGCGATCGCGACAACACACATGCAAAATGGGCTCGATGCCTGTAGTCCGCGCCAACTCCGCGCAGACGGCGAGATTCGACATGCGCGCCGAGGCGCGAGGGCCGTCGGCGATGTTGATGATATCGACGCCGCCCGCGAGGAGCGCGGTTACTTGCGCCGTGGTCTGGGTGAGGTCGGTGCCGGTGGGCGCGGTGATTTCGACCGAGGCGACAAATTCGCCGCGCGCGAGGCGGCCACCCAGCGTGCTGCGCTCGGCCATTGGCATGGTCGGCTTGGTGGCGGGTGGCTTGCTGACCAGTTCGATCGCCGGCGACGACTCGCGCGCGATGAGATCGTCGCTGCTGCGCATCATGCGCACGGCACCGGCCATGGTGCGAATGTGTGCCGGCGTGGTGCCGCAACAGCCGCCGACGATGCTGATGCCGCTCTTGAGCATGCGGCGGGCAAAGACGCCAAAGTGCTCGGGATTGGCGACGTAGAGCGTGCGCCCCTCGATGTTGGCGGGCAGGCCGGCGTTGGGGCGGATGATCACGGGCTTGCCGCGTCCGGTCATCGCGACGCCGACGCCATAGAGTTCACCGGGACCGACGATGCAGTTGGCGCCGACGACATCGGCGCCGGCGGCAATCAGGCGGTCGGCAACTTCGGCGGGGGAGAGCTCGCCTTCGGCCAGGCCGAGGTGATTAAACGTGAGATGCGCGATGACCGGCACTTTCGGGCCGCGTTCGCGCGCGACCTCGATCGCCGTCTCGAGCTCGAGAATGGAGCCAAAGGTTTCGAGGTTGATCGCGTCGACGCCGGCGACGACGAGGGTGTCAATTTGCTCGGCGAGGGCAAAGCGCGCCAGCTTGCGTTCGCTGGCGCTGGCGATGCCAAAGCGCACGCCGGTGGGGCCAACCGCGCCGACGACGTAGGCGCGGTCGGACGCGGCTTGGCGGGCGAGCGCAACGGCTTGGCGATTGATCTCGGCGGTCTTTTCGACCAAGCCGTGCTTGGCCAACGCGATGCGATTGGCGCCAAAGGTGTTGGTCTCGATCGCGTCCGCGCCCGCCTGCACATAGTCGCGGTGCACGCCGACGATGACGTCGGGTTGGGTAAGCGTGAGCTCCTCGTAGCTGCGGGTGTGGAGAAAGCCGCGATCGTAGAGGAGCGAACCCATGGCGCCGTCAAACAAAAGCGGGCCGCGAGCCAGGGCTGCGAGGAAGGGCTGCACGGCGGAACTATACCCCAGCTCGGCCTAAGCGGTGTGGTAGGCTTTAGCAATGATGCGTCGCCTAGCGCTTGGGATCGCCGCCGCGAGCAGCTGGCCTTTTTTGCTGGCGGCCGGCACCCCGGCCAACCCGTTTAAAAAGCCAGCCGCGCCCGCGCCGGTGCCCGTGGTGGCACCCGCCGTCACGCCTTCGGTGGCATCGTCCACCGCCAGCGCCGAGACCATCAAGGCCTTGCTCGCCACCGCGCGCAAGGCGAAAGGCGCCAAGGCTGCCCCTGCGTGGCAGGCCGTGCTTCGCGCCGACGAACATCATAGCGAGGCCTTGTTTGCCCTGGCGGTGCTCGATATGGCCGGCAAACGGCCCGCCGAGGCGATGGCGCGGCTAACGCTGTTGAGCAAGCAGGCGCGAGACGACGCGCAGGAGTTTTTGATCGAGGCCAGGCGGCATGCGGCGTTTGAGGCGGTTCGCGCGCAGGCGTCCTTTCGCGACCTCGTTGGCCTAGGCCGCGCACCCACGACGGACTATGAAATGCTAATGGGCCATGGCGGCCAGTGGGAGCAGGGCGGCACCGCGTGCGATCGCGCCGAGGTGGCGTTGCAACTGCGGCAGACGCGCGCCTTTGCCTTGCGCGTGACGACGCGCTGCGACGGCGAGGTGTCGACCATGAAATTTCGCGGCACGTGGAAGCTTGAGGCGGCGACTCCTGGCGGCGTGCAGCTGCAATTTGGCAAGCCGGGCAAGGGCGACAGCAAGGCCGCCAGCGAGCATGCGGGCTGCGCGCTGGCGCCGGTGGCCGATGAGTTTTCGCTGACGTGCGCCATTGATGAGGACTTGACGCTGACGCTGTTGCCGGCGCGGCGTTAAGTCACCGCATGCGCGAGGCGATAGCGGTCGGCGGCGAAGTTGCGCTTGATTTGGATGAGCTCCTTGATGGCGCGATAGCCGTCGCGCAGCGGCGACACGCGCGAGCGCGGATCGTCGGCCCAGCGCACGCCGACCTCGGCGATGGCGTACTGGCGCATGCGGGCGAGCGCCAAGATCTCAAGGTCAAACGACCAGCGGTTGATGCGGCCGCGTGAGAAAAGGTCGATGGCGGCGCGCGCCGAGAAAGCCTTGAAGCCACATTGCGTGTCGCGGATGCCTGGCACCAGCGTCCACCGCACGACCAAGTTTGACAGCTCGCTCCACATGACGCGATAGCGCGGCGGAGGGTTGTCGACCTGCGCCCCGTGGGCGCGGCGCGAACCGATGGCGAGGTCGGCGTCGCCGGCGAGCACGGGGCCAACGATCTTGGGCAGCTCGGTGGCCGCGATGGCGCCGTCGGCGTCGTACATCACGCGCACGGCGCCGCGCGCGGCGAGCATGCCGACCCGCACGGCGTTGCCCCTTGCCGCGGTTGGGGCTGGCGTCGAGGTAGCGCAGGTGCGGCAGGTCGCGGCCCGCCAGCTCGACGACCTCGCGCGTGCGGTCGATTGAGCCGTCGTCGACAACGAGCAGCTCATAGGCCAGGCCGCCGTCGTCGAGGTAGGGCCGCGAGCGCGCGCAGCGTCGGCACGACGCGATGTTCTTCATTGTAGGCGGGCACGATGATGGATAGGTCAAGTTCAGGCTTCATATTGATTCCGCTCCTTTGGCGTTTGGCGCAAACACCTGCGCCTGCATGGGATAGGTCCAGATGGCAAAGATGACGACCGCGGCGATGGCCTTGGCCGCGAGGTAGGCGACGTGCAGCAGGCCGGCGAGCACATGCACGGTGGTTGCGACCATGAGCATGGTGCCGAGCACGATCAAGGCGAAGCGGGCGAGCTGGTCGGCGCGTAGCGGCGAGACGTCGCCGAACGCCCAATACCGATTGAGCGCAAAACACAGCACGGCGCCCACCAGCGAGGCGCACGCCGCGGCGATGCCGTAGCCAAGCCGCATGATCTCGACCAAGCACGCCATCGCCGTAAAGTCGACGACGGTGCCGGCGACGCCGCTGGCGGCGCTGCGTAGCATTTGGTGGCGTGGTTCGCTACGCATCTGCGGCTGGTCAAAGAGCAACCTGCGTGCCAAGACGCCCAAGGGCGGCAAATCCAGGCATTTGGCGGGCGCAGGCGGCGCCTAATGACAGCTTTAGGTGAGCGGCGCGGCAGGTCTTGCGCAGCGGCGTTAAGAAGCTGACACAGCGGGCCGGCGTGTGACCTCGCGCGAAAATTGGTCTATGATTGCGCATGGCTCAGGTAGATCTGCGCAAGCTCAAGGATGACGCCGCCGAAGCGGTGGACCGCGGTAAATTCAAAAAGGCGCTGCAGTGCTATGAGCAGCTCGAACAGCACGACGCCAGCGATGGCAATTGGTCGCGCCGCGCCGCCGAGATGTGGCGCAAACTGGACGACCGCGAGCAGGCGCTTGCCGCGTATTTGCGCGCGGTCGAAACATACGTGCGCGCTGGGTTTTTGATCCAGGCCGTGGCGATGTGCAAGATGGCGTTGCAGCTACACCCGGCTCATCCGGTGGTGATGGCGCGCTTGGCGACGTTGCAACAAGGAGTGGCGGTTACGCCCATGCTGGCCAGCCCGGCCACCCCCAACCCGGGCATCACGGCTCGCGGCGCGGCGGACGTGCCCGCGGCGTCTTCGCGTGGCGGATTGGACATGTCGCTGGAGCTGCCGCCCGACGATGGCGAGTTTGTCATTGAGCGCTCGGCGACCGCGGGCACGTCGATCGACAAGGTCGAGCTGGCGCGCGCGGTGCCTGGGGCGCATGCCGTTGCGGCGGGTGGTCGCGCGGGCTTTATCGAACTAGATCTCGACGATGTAGAGGTCGAGGAACTCGATGACTCGGCGCTGACGCCAAGCGAACCGCCACAGGGTGGCGTCGCCGTGGCGCCACCGGTCGTTGCCGCCGTGGACCCCGCCGCCGCCGCGCTGCGCGCCGTGCGCGAACGTGGTAGCCACGGCGCCGACGCAGCTGCTAGCGATGTCGCGCCAACTCATCCATGAGTTGGTAAACGCCGAGCCCGCGGTGTGGCCGGTGCTGCTGCGCTTTCTCCGCACGCGCTTGCTCGATCGCTTGCTGGCGACCAGCCCGCTGTTTCAGCAGTTTGACCGCGGCGAGCGCGACGAACTCATTCGTAAGTTTCGCTTTTTGGAAGTGGCGGCCGGTACGCCATTGGTGGCGCAGGGCGCGCCGACCCCTGGCCTTTTCTTGCTCATGGCCGGTCATGCCGAGGTGGCGCGCGATGGCGCGCGCGTCGCCGTGCTTGGCCCTGGCGACCTGTTTGGCGAGATGAGCCTGCTGGGGGGCGACGTCGCCGGTGCGGCGGTCACCGCGCACAGCAAGTGCCTGCTGCTGCTCTTGCCCGTCGCCGATTTTCGCAGGCTGACGATGACACATCCGCAGGTGGTCGCGTTTTTGTCAGAACTGGCCGACCAGCGCGTCCAGGGCGCCAGCGACGTCGGCCACGTCGAGCTGCTTTAGCGAAGCATTGGCTAGCCGCCCAGCGGCTCAAAGCGCGCTTGGAAAAATCGCAAGTACTTTGGCTCGTACGTCATCTTCAGGCCGTTAATTGTCTGGCGGCGTTCCCACACCGCCGCAGTTGATTCGGCCACTACGTCCATGTGTGCCTGGGTGTAGACGCGGCGGGGCAGGGTAAAACGCACCAGCTCAAGCTCGGGCGTGTGATTGCGGCCATCGGCGCCGCGCCCCGCCGAGACGATGCCGCGCTCCATGGTCCGCACGCCGGAGTCGAGATAAATCTCCGCGGCCAGCGCCTGCGCCGGAAACGCCTCCTGGGGCACGTGTGGCAAGAAGCGCTTGGCATCGACGAAGATGCCGTGGCCGCCGATGGGCCACACGATGGGGATGCCGTAGGCTGCCATCTGCTTGCCGAGATACTCAACCTGGCCGACGCGCGCGTGCATGTGCGCATCGCTGACGCTTTCCTTGATGCCGATCGCCATCGCCTCCATGTCGCGGCCCGCGAGGCCACCATAGGTGTGCAGGCCCTCGTAGACCACGACTAGATTGCGCGCCTCTTCGAAAACGTCCCAGTCGTTCACCGCGAGGAAGCCGCCAATGTTGACGAGCGCATCTTTTTTGGCGCTCATGGTGGCGCCGTCGGTCAGCGAGCACGTCTCGAGCACGATCTCGCGAATGGACTTGTCCCTGTAGCCAGGCTCGCGCTGCTGGACAAAATAGGCGTTCTCCGCCACCCGCGTCATATCGTGGATGATGCGGAGGCCGTGCGCCTGCGTATACGCGCGCAGCTCGCGCAGATTGGCCATGCTGACCGGCTGCCCGCCCGCCATGTTGACCGTGGTCGCGATGCTGACATAGGGGATTTTCCCCGCGCCGTGCTGCTTCACCAGCGCGTCGAGCTTGCCGAGGTCGACATTTCCCTTAAACGGATGCTCGCTAAGCGGATCGTGCGCCTCGTCGATGATGATGTCGGCGAACGTGCCGCCCGCGAGCTCTTGGTGCAGCCGCGTCGTGGTGAAATACATGTTGCCCGGCACAATGTCGCCAGGCTTGATCAGCACCTTTGATAAAATATTTTCGGCGCCGCGGCCTTGGTGCGTCGGGACTAAGTACTTGTAGCCGTAATACGCCCGCACCGTTTCCTCGAGGTGGTAGTAGTTGCGGCTGCCCGCATAGGCCTCGTCGCCGCGCATCAGCCCGGCCCACTGTTCATCGCTCATGGCCGCGGTGCCGCTGTCGGTCAGCAGATCGATATAGACGTCTTGCGAGCGCAGTAAAAAGGTGTTTAGCCCGGCCTCTTGCAGGGCGGCGGCGCGTTGCTTGCGCGTGCTCATGTGGAGCAGCTCGACCATTTTGATCTTGTAAGGTTCGGCCCACGAACGCCGGCTTGGTGGTTGCATGGGGCGCACCATATCGCCCGTGCGAGCGAGGCGCCATGGGGCGATGAGCTTCGCGGAGGCGCATGCTGCGGTGGAGTGTCGCATTTGAACTTGCGCCGACGATCGGTGATCATCGGCGCCATGTACGACGTCGCGATCATCGGCTCGGGATACGGTGGCGCGGTGATAGCGGCGCGCTTGGCGGGGCGCGCGCGGGTGCTCCTTGTGGAACGCGGCCGGCGCTAGCGATCGGGCGAGTTTCCCTCGACGCTCGCGGGGGTGGGGCGTGCGCGGCAGCACGCCGGCAACCCGCTGGGCCTGTGGGGCATGCGCTTTGGCGACGGCGCGGGCAATGCGTTCGCCAGCGGCTATGGCGGCGCGAGCCTGGTGAATTACGGCATCACCAGCGCGCCCGACGACGACGCCTTTGCGCGTTGGCCCGAGCCAGTGGCAACTTGGCGGCCGTATCTGGCGCGCGCCCTTGAGGTCTTGCAACCCGCCGCCAACCCGCGTGGCGGCGAGCTAGCCGACCGCGCGTTTCTCGACCGCGTCGAGCCGGGGCGCCGCGTCGAGCTGCGCAACACCATCGATTGGTCGCACTGCACCTCGTGTGGCCATTGCTGCCCTGGGTGCAACCAAGACGCCAAGCGATCACTCGACAAGACCTATTTGGCGATGGCCGAGGCGGCCGGCGTCGAGCTGGCGTTGCAGCGCACGTGCGTCGAGGTCTTGGCGCATGCCGAGCGTGACGGTCCGTGGCAGCTCACCTTGCAAGACACCGCCACCGGCGCCTATGAGGCCTTGCAGGCGCGTCACGTCGTGCTCGCGGCGGGGACGTTTGGCACCCTGGATTTGCTGCATCGCCTGCGCGGGACCTTGCCGCTGAGCCCGGTGTTTGGCACGCGCATGAGCATGAATGGCGATGGCGTGGCGTTTCTCTACAATACTTCGCTGCGGACGTCGACCGAGCACGGCGCGCCCATCTCGGCCGCGGTGCGGCTGCCATTTGTCGACGCGCAGCAGCAGCGACGCACCCTGACGGTGATGAGTGGGCGCGTGCCGGCGTCGCTCACGCCGTGGCTGGCGCCAACGCTGGCGGCGATGGCGCAGTGGTTGCCAAGTTTGCCGCCGCCATCGCCACACCGACGCGACGAGGCGGCGCCCGTGATCGCGCGCGGCGAGCTGTTGCGTCGGCGCGCGCGCGACTTGCGCGGCGCGTTCGCCGACGGCGCGCTGGCGCATTCCTTTATGTTCAAGCTCGATGCGCAAGACTCGGCACAGGGCCACGCCACCTTTGATCGAGAGGGGCGTGCCGCGCTGTCGTGGCCTGATTACGCGCGCGATCCGATCATGGTCTTTGCGGCGCAGCGGGTTGCACGCTTGGGCGGCAGTTGTCGGCGGGCGCATTATTACCGAAGTCGGCACGTGGCCGCTGATGCCTGGCATGGGTGTCCATCCACTCGGCGGATGTCGCATGGGAAAGTCGCTCGAAGATGGCGTGGTCGATTCGTATGGGCGCGTGTTTCATCCGCGCGGCGGCCACTATCGCGGCCTGCGCATCGTCGACGCCAGCATCGTGCCCGACGCCGTCGGCGTGCCAACCAGCCTGACGATAGCCGCGGTCGCGGAGCGCGCCGCCGAGCAACTGCTACGCGAGCTTGCGGCGTAGCCACGGCGGCAGCCGTGCCTGCCACGCGGGCGCAGGCTCTGGCACCGCGCCGCGCAGCGTGTGCCAGAAGAGGGCGCGCCGCACCCGGCCGTGCTGGAGATCCTGCGCCATGCAGGCATAGGCCTTGCCAGTATAGACGGCATCAAGCGCGATGCCATGCGCAGCCAGCGCGCTGCACGCCGCCAAGGATCCCGGGGTCGGGTGCCCATATCCACGGCCAACAAACCCTCGCCGAATCATCGGCGGCGGTGGACACCACGGCGTCGGCACGAGGCCCCATCGGTGCATGGCGGCAAAGAAGCTGCGATATTGATGTTGTAGCGCGGCCCGGGTCGCCAGCGCGCGCTCGACGACCGCCACCGCATGCACCGGCGTCTGCACGCCGGCGAGAAAGGAGGCCGGCCGCGATGCCAAGCGCGGTACCGCCGGTGCCAAGCGGGACAGATCGCGTCGAGCGGCGCTGACGGCAGCGTCGCCAGCTGCGCTGCCAATTCGAGGCCAGCGAGCACGCAGCCGAGCGTGCCCGCCGCGTCCGAGGCACCGAGGGCGACGACGGGCACGGTGCCGGCATCGGCGCCAGCCGCCGCGCGCAGCAGGTATGGCGCGCGTAAGGCGAGCGTCGCGCGCGTCCGATAAAACGTCGCGGCGTCGGCGAGCGAGACCGTCGCCGCGAGATTTTCGACGATGCCCGGCGAGCGCGGCTCGTCGAACAGGTGGACGTGCAGGCGCTTGCCACAAGCGCGCGCGGCCTGCGCCAAGGCCAGCAGATGCCCCGAGCCAATCGCGCCCGCGCTCTGCCACGCCGCCGCCTGCAAATACCGCGGCTGCGCGAGCAAGAAATCGAGCTTGCGGATCTTGCTGCTGCCGCCCATCGTTGCCAGCTGGTCGTCGCGCTTGATGCCGATCCACGTGGCGCCGAGGCGCGCCGCGACGTCGGGCAGCGGCGTGATGGCGGTCGGCGCGGTGACCCAGCCATGCGACGGCAGCGCGGCGAGGCGCGCGCGCAGGTGCGCGGCAAACAGCTCGGTGCGCGAATGGGGCACGCATCCATGATGCCGCGGAGGTAGCGGTGCGCGCGGACGAACGCGTGCGGCACAACGCCACAGCCAGCCGTGCCGCATTGCACAAGTGGGGCCGGCTGCGCGGCGGCGTGCTGCCGTATCGTGCGCTGACGTATGACCTTTAAGACCATCATCGAGCCGTTTCGCATCAAGTCGGTCGAGCCGATTCGCCTCACCACGCCGGCCGAGCGCGCGACCTGCCTGCGCGCCGCGCACAACAACCCGTTCTTGCTGCCGTCCGACAAGGTGCTAATTGATCTGCTTACCGACTCAGGCACCTCGGCGATGAGCAGCCAGCAGTGGGCGGCGATGATGGTGGGCGACGAGTCCTACGCGGGCGCCAAGAGCTGGGAGCGCTTCTACGGCGAAATTGCCGATCTCACCGGCATGCCGCACGTGCTGCCGACCCACCAGGGGCGCGCCGCCGAGCGGATTCTCTATGGCCATCTCGGTGGCAAGGGCAAGCACTTCTTTTCCAATAGCCACTTCGATACGACGCGCGCCAATATCGAGCACACCGGGGCGATCGCCATCGATCTGCCGTGCGCCGAGGCCAAAGATCTCGACGCCGCGGCGCCGTTTAAGGGCAACCTCGACGTCGCGGCGCTGCGCGCCAGGTTGGCCGAGGTGGGCCCGGGTAACGTCGCGGCGGTGATCTTGACCGTGACCAATAACAGCGGCGGCGGCCAGCCGGTCAGCCTCGGCAATGCTCAGGAGGTGGCCGCGCTGTGCAAGGCCAACGGCGTGTTGTTCGTGCTCGATTGCTGCCGCATCGCCGAAAATGCGTATTTCATCAAGCATCGCGAGCCAGCGTGTGCCGACCTGACCTATCGCGACATCGCGCAGGCCATGTTCGCGCTCG
The DNA here is from genome assembly GCA_016716835.1 of Myxococcales bacterium. Taxonomy (NCBI): domain Bacteria; kingdom Pseudomonadati; phylum Myxococcota; class Myxococcia; order Myxococcales; species Myxococcales bacterium. The sequence goes on from JADJUW010000001.1 coordinate 481,267, forward strand.
CCGACGTCGCGGTCATGAGCATCAAGAAGGACGGCCTGGTCAACATGGGTGGCTTTCTCGCGCTGCGCGACGACACGCTGGCCACGGCCTGCACCAACCTGCTCATCATGACCGAGGGCTTCACCACCTACGGCGGACTGGCCGGGCGCGACATGGAGGCGATCGCGGTTGGCCTGCGCGAGGTGTTTGAGCCCGATTATCTCCATTACCGCATTGCCAGCACGACCTATGTCGGCGAGAAGCTGCGCGCGATGGGCGTGCCGGTAGTGTATCCCATTGGCGGCCACGCGGTCTATGTCGACGCCGGGCGCATGTATCCGCATATCCCGCCGGCGCAGTTTCCTGGGCAGGCGCTGGTGTGCGCGCTCTACCTTGCGGGCGGCGTGCGCGCGGTCGAGCTCGGCTCGGTGATGTTTGGGAAGCGCGACGCCGCCGGCGGCTTTATCCCGGCGCGGCAGGAGCTAGTGCGCCTGGCGATTCCGCGCCGCGTCTATACGCAGAGTCACATGGACTACGTGGTCGAGGTATTTGAGGCGTTGGCGGGCAGCAAGGCCAGCGCGACCGGCTATCGCCTAACCTACGAGCCGCCGGCCCTGCGCCACTTTACGGCGCACTTCGAAGCCTGTTAGCGCCGCGTCGCCGGGGGCGCATCAACCGGGCTTGCCATCGGCACGGCGCGTGAGCAGCGCCCGCGCGTTGGCGACGAGATAAAGCGCAAAGGCCAGCGCAAACAGCGCGGCGGCGACGGCCCAGGTAGTGCGCCAGTGCCGGGCGGGGACCAGCAGCGCGGCCAGGCGCGCCACCACCGCGAAGTTGATGGCGATGAACGCGGCGATGCCGATCGCGTTAACGTGAAGCGGTCGCCCTGAATGCCCCAGCGTCACGCGCGCCATCATGCCGAGCGTGATCGCGCCCAGGCAGCCGATGGTGAGCGCATGCAGCGCTACCGAGGAGGCCAGCAGCGTCGGCGCGATGATGGCCACGCCGAGCAGCGCGTGCCCAACCGCCAGCCAGACAAAGCCGCCGTGCAGAATGGCCACCAGCGGCACGCGCATCGCGGCGCGCAGGCCCCATGTGCGCATGCGCCAGCCCTGCGCCACCGCCGACGCTAAGCAAATCGTCCCCAGCACCGCACGGGCCGGCGTGCCTTGCAGCCATGCCGCGTGTGGCAGCGCCGCCAAGAGCAGCGCCGTCGCCGCGACCGCGATCGCAAGGCCGGTCGCCCAGCGATCTGCCAGCGGGTTACCCGCGATGGTCGCGACGCCCGTGGCATTGCGCGTAAACATCGGCACGACGCGCCCGCCCATGACGACGATGAGCAGGATCACCACGTGCAACGCCGCGAGCAGCGCCGGCCGCGCGGCACCAGGCAGCGCGCCGACCGCCTGCGCGTGTACCAACAGCGCCGCGAGCACCCACACCGTGAGCATGGCGAAGATGCCGTAGTTGCGGTGGCTGCGCGCGCGCACGAGTACGTGGCCGACGGCCGCCAGCAGCGCGAGCTGAAAGCCCACGACGAGCGCCGCCGCAAGCCACGCCGAACCGCCAAGCGCGCCCGCCATCGCCAAACGGCCCGCAACCCATAGCAGCGCCAGCGCGAGCAGGGGATAGCCGTGCAGCGTGTTAAGGCCGGTCCAGTTGCGCGCCGCAGTTAGTAGAAAGCCAGCGATCACCGCCATGGCAAAGCCAAACAGCATTTCGTGCGCGTGCCAGTCGTAGGGCGTCAGCCCGCCGCCGCCAGGATGGCGGCCGGTCCACAGCGCGTAGAGCCACAGCGCGATCAGGGCGATGGCGCCGAGCGCGGCCAGCAAAAAAAATGGGCGAAACCCCATCGCAATCCAAGCCGGCGACGCGGGCAAGGTCTCGCCAGGGGCGCCCGCCAAGCGCAGGCCGGCCGCGCCTGGCTTGGGCGCGCTAGCGGTGACAGGACTCGGAGCAGGTGAGGCGTGAGTTGACATAAGCGCTCGTGCGTAGTCATGTAGCACCATGCCGCGAGCTTCGGCACGGAACCGCGCGCCCTAGCTCGCTTCGCCATGTGGCGTCTTGTCGCTGCGCGGCTGCGTGCGATTACCCGCCGCGGTAGTTGTCGACCGCGACATAGCGACGCGCAAAGGCGCGAAAAGCCAACGCCGTGAGCAGGGCAAAGCCGGCGAAAAGAACATGAGAAAGGCGGTCGGCGATAGCCCCGTGCCGGCAACTTGGCTCAGCACCGCGGGTTGTTTGATGGTCGTATCGGCGAGCAATACCCACAGATTGCCGATCGTCACCGCGAGGTTCCAAAAGCTCATGATCGCGCCCTTCATCGACGGCGGTGCTTGGCTGTATGCGAACTCGAGGCCCGTCGCCGACACCAACACCTCGCCGAGCGTGAGCAGCGCGTATGGCAACAACTGCCACACGATCGAAAGCTGCGCGCCACCGTCGATGGCGACCTGCATGACGCCGATCGCGATCCACGACAGGCCCGCGAACATTACGCCGAGGGTCATCTTGCGCAGCGGCGTCAGCTCTACCCCGCGGCGCGCAAAAAACGGATACGCGATAAGATTGTTGAACGGTAGCAGCAACATGACCAGCGCCGGGTTGAGCGCCTGCATCTGCGCCGGCGAAAACCACGAGGGCTTGCTCATCTGCCCGGCCTGAAATACCCAGGTGGACGCCTTCTGGTCAAACAACGACCAAAACGGCGTCACGAGCGCAAAGATCACCAGCACGCGCAAGACGCCGCGCACGGCGACCAGCGCCTCATCGCCATGGCGCGCCCGCGCCGCCGGCAAGGCGAGCCAGGCCCCGCCGCCGACGCCCGCGATCGCAAACACGAGCGCCAGGCACAGCGCCGAGACAATGCCGACATAGCCAAAGCAGGCGAGGCTTGCCACGGCGGCCAAGAGGCCAAGCGCGGCGATGCCTCGGCCGAGCTGGCCAATGCCGGCCGCGCCGCGCACGTCCGGCGCCGCTAGCAGCGCCGATCGCACTACGCGCAGAAACGAATTGGGGTCGGCCGGCGCCGGCGCGACATTCACATAGCGATGCCGCCCCAGCCAAAACACAAAGGTAGCGATGAACATCAGGATGCCCGGCACGCCAAACGCCACCGCCGCGCCGTAGCGTCGCAGCAGGATGGGCATAAACAGCGAGGCGAAAAATGAGCCGAAATTGATGATCCAATAAAACGCATCAAACACCACTTGGGCGCGATGCTTGTTGGTTTGGTCAAACTGGTCGCCCATGAACGAGGCAACCAGCGGCTTAATGCCGCCCGAGCCCAGCGCGATCAGCGCGAGGCCGGTGTAGAAGCCGGTGCGGTTGTCCTCGAACGCCGCCAACATGCCATGGCCGGCGCAATACAGCAGGCTCAGCCATAAGATGGTGTGGTACTTGCCAAAGAAGCGATCGGCGAGCCAGCCGCCAAGCAGCGGAAAGAAATACACGCCGATGACGAAGGTGTGAAAGACGTCTTTGGAGGCGCCTTGGCGCTCGGCCTCGGGCAGGTAGAGCAGCATTGACGTCGCGAGAAACGTCGTGAGGATGTTGCGCATCCCGTAGAACGAAAAGCGCTCGCAGCCCTCGTTGGCGATGATGTACGGGATCTGCCGCGGCAGCGGCACCTGCGGCGCGTTAGGCGACATCGGGCTTCTTGCGGCGCACCAGCGACGAGGCCGGCACTAGGCTCTGCGCCACCAGCTCGGCGATGTCGAGCACCTGGATTTGTTCGTCGACATTTTGGTCCTTCATGCCGTCGGTCAGCATGATGCTGCAAAACGGGCAGGCGACCGCCACTGCGCCGACGTCGGCGGCGATGATTTCTTTGGTGCGGTTGACGTTGACGCGCTCGCCGTGCTCTTCCATGAACATGCGGCCGCCGCCGGCGCCGCAGCAAAAGCCGTGCTTCTTGTTGCGCGTGAGTTCCTTGTAGCCGCCAGGCGGCTTGACCGCGGCGATGATGTCTCGCGGTGCATCGAACTCACCGTTCCACCGCCCGAGATAACAGCTGTCGTGATAGGTCAAGGTTTCAACTGGTGAGGAGACCGGCACGATTTTTTTGTCGGCAAGCAGCGTCGCAATGAGCTGCGTGTGGTGCACCACCTCGTAGTCGCCGCCAAACTGCGGGTAGTCGTGGCGCAGGGTATGCAAACAGTGCGGGCACGACGTAATAACCTTCTTGACGCCGGTCGCGTTGAGTACCTCGACATTTTGCGCCGCGAGCATCTGAAACAGCATCTCGTTGCCGGCACGCCGCGCCGGATCGCCGGTGCAGCCCTCTTTGTGGCCGAGCACCGCATAATTGACGCCGGCCGCATTGAGCACCGCGACCATGGACTTGGTTTGCTTGATGATGCGGGCGTCAAACGCGCCGGCGCAGCCCACCCATAGGATGTAGTCTGGGTTGGGATTGTCTTCGATCGTCTTGACGTCGAGGTCTTTGGCCCAGTCCATGCGCTGGTCCGAGGCAATGCCCCACGGGTTGCTTTGGCGCTCGAGATTATTAAACGTGCGCACCAGCTCGCCCGGCGACTTGTCTTGTTCCATCACCAGGCTCTGCCGCATTTGGATGATTTTCATCGGGTGTTCGATGAAGACCGGGCACACTTCTTGGCAGGCGCCGCAGGTGGTGCACGCCCACAGCGTGTCCTCGGCAATCTTGCCGCCGGTAATTTGCGGCAGGTCGGCGAGCTCTTTCTCGGTAGCGGCGAGCTGCGCCTTGGTGGCCACGAGCTCGGGGTGTGGGTGCGCGTCGTCAAAGCCATGGCTTTGCGCATAGTCGGCGAGCGACGCGACGTCGCCCTTAAGGGCCGCAATCTTGTCTTTGAAGGCTAGGCGGTCGATCATGTCGTAGCGGATGTCGTGCACCAGCTGCATCGGCGAGAGGTTCTTGCCGGTGCCATAGGCAGGGCAATAGTTTGAACAGCGCGCGCACTCAGTGCAGGCGTAGGTGTCCATCAGCGACTTCCAGCTAAATTGCTCGACCTTGCCAACGCCCCATTGCGTTTCGTCTTCGAGGTTGAGCTTGGGCAGGTCGAGCTTGCGGGCCGAGAGGTTGCGCGCAAAAATGTTGGGCAGCGCACCGAGCAGGTGGATGTGCTTGGAGTAGGGCAGGTAGTTGAGAAACGTCAGCAGAATCAGCACGTGCACCCAGTAGGCGAGCATCGCGCCGCGATGCGCGGTCTCGGCCGAGATTGGCAGCATCCAGCCCGCCACGACGTTAGAGAGCTTTAGCGCCTCGCTATAGGCACCGCCCGCGGCGACCTCGCCGGCGATGTGATAGCCGTGCGACAAGAAGTGGGTGATCATCAGCGAGCCGATGGCGCCCAAGATGAGCCCGGCGTCGAGGTTCCACGGGATCAGGTGCGGCTTGACCACCAGGCGTCGAAACACCGACCAGGTGACGGTCAGCAGCACGAGCAAGTTAAAGAGGTCGATCGAGAAAAATAGCGGCACGTAGAGAAAGCCAGGCATCCAGTTTTTCATGGCGAGCGCCGGCCACACGCCGCTTAGGAAGATGTCGGTGGTGGCGGCGCCGATGACCAAAAAGCCCCAGAAAATAAAGACGTGGTGCTTGCTGGTGCGGTGCAGCGGGCCTTCTTCGATGACCTTTTTTTGACCAAAAAAATAGATGAGCACCGAGGCCAGGCGCGCTGGAATTTGGTCAAACCGCGGCCGGGGGTCGGCGACGCCTTGGCGCGCCGCGCGGCCGAAGATAATCACCGTGCGCACGAAGAACGCGAACGACGACGCCAGCAATAGGGCAAAGATAACCTGCTGCATTATCGCGTTGTTAGCACGGTCCGCGGCGCCCTGCCTATGCGCTGCGCGGCCTTGCGCGCATTTTGAGGCGCCTTCGCGCCCGATTGTCGCAGCCCCGCCAGTACCCCCGAGTTAAGCCAATTAGTTTCCCTCTTAAGCCCGCCCTCTGGTTGATTGCGCCGCCCGCGCAGCGAAGACGCACGGCGGGTCCACGGAGAACCATATGAAGAGAACCATGTTTGTGATCGCAATGCTGGCCATCAGCGCAACGTCAGCCTCGGCCGCGACCTACTACACGCAGCCAGGCGATAATAACCTGCGGTGGCTGGTGAGCGCGGCCAATGCCAACCCGGGCGACGATGTCATCGTGATGAAGGCAGGCACGTACGTCCTCAGCGCTTGCCCAGTCGCGACCACGGATGAGGATTTTTTCGACCTTAACCTCAACGGCGATCTCGACGTCATCGATCCGTCGGGCGGCAGCCTTACGTTCCAAGCGGTAGGATGGCCCAATTCTGGGTACGTCTTGCTGACCACGACGTGCGAAAATCAGCGACTCATCGACAACCATGGGCCAGGTGTCGTCAACGTGGTGGGGCTGACGCTCACCGGCGGGCACGCCAGCTACGGTGGCGCCATACGTTCGCAGGTTGCACCGCTGTCGTTGGAGTCCGTCACCTTTAGAGGCAATAACGCGACGTATGGTGGCGCCGTCTGGGTCTCGAAGTACGAGTTTATCGTGCGAAATAGCTGGTTTGAGGGCAATCATGCCACGGACGCAGGTGGGGCGATCAGTATGATTGGGACCACCAGCACGATTTCAAACACTTCGTTTTTCCAAAACTCTTCCGACGAAAATGGGGGGGCGATTCACACGTCAGCAAGTGCCAGCCTGCTGATGACCGATAGCGTGATCGAAGGGAACTCCGCGAAGGAAGGCGGTGGGCTCTACGGTGTAAATTTGAATGCAACCGTGGCCAATTCAAAATTTCGCCTCAACTACGCATTTTCAGATGTGCAGGGATATAACGGCAATGGCGGTGGGGCGTTTTTGTACTGTACGACCGTCGGCCCGTTTTGGATTCCTCGTGCCATCGACCTCGACCCAACGCCGACGTATTTGCCCGATTGCGCCACGTCATTCGTTGATACCGATTTCGAGGTAAACGTCGTTGACGGCACGAGCTCTGCAAGTGGTGGCGCCATTTGGGCGTGGCAAAATGTCGTAAATTTTGACGGCTGCAAGTTTATCGGCAACTATGCGCAGGGGAGCGGTGGCGCGCTCAAGCTGCGTCAGTCGCATAGCAAGATGGTCGATAACCTCTTTTACGTAAACGCCGCGGATGTCAGCGCGGGGGCGCTCGATGCTGTTGAGTTTTCCTATATCATTAGCCGAGACAATCGGTTTTTGCAGAACTCTGCTGAGAGCCTTGCGGGCGCGGTTTTTGTCCGGCAAAACACGATTGGAATTTTCAATGGCGACCGGTTTGAGGGCAACGTCGCCGTCTATAACGGCGCTTTGTCCACGCAATCGGACTCTCGGGTAACGATTAGGTACGCCACCTTCTTTGCAAATGTGGCTCGCAGTAGCTGCGGCGCGATCGGTGACATTAATGCCGAATACGTACAGGTTCATTGGTCGACGTTTGAACAGAACTCAGTGGAGCTGGCTGATGGCGCATTAAGCGGTAACGGGGGCGCCGTGTGCGGGCAGAATCTTTTGATGTATGATTCTCATGTTTTTAATAATTCGGCGAATCTCGGCGGGGGCATTTCTGGTTCGATATTTGGCACGGCGCAAATTTACCGGACGACCGTTGAGGGGAATCACGCCGCGAGCAGCGGTGGTGGAGCCTGGGGGAACCTCAATATTTACTCGTCAACTTTTACCGGCAATACATCGGAAGCCAACCGAGGCGCCGCGATCAATGTCGGATCTGGTTACCGATTATATCTCTACAATTCCACCATCGCGCTCAACGGAACCGCCGAGATCTGGGGTGGGGACCAGCTGCGCGTCACTGGCGAATACACGCTGCATGGCAACTATGTCGGCAACGCGCCCGGGAACGTTAAGGATTGCTATGTGAAGCTTGGCACGACGTCTACGCAGCCATTTACCAACAACTATGACACCGACGGGACGTGCCAATTGCCTATTGGCGGCGGCAACGTGTCGGGCGGCGCCGATGCGATTTATGGAGCCCTTGGATATTTTGGCGGCTTTGCGCCGACCCTGCAAATGTACGCGAATAGCCCCATCGTGGATGCGTATTCCTGCCCGCTGGGTATTTCGGATGACCAGCGCGGTCGCACGAGGCCACAACTCCAAGCGTGCGACTACGGCGCAACGGAATTTGTCTATAGCGAGGAGAATCCATAAGGACGTGCCGTCCGGCGCAACGCATGACCGCGAGGCGGCTGCTTTAAGGCACAAACCCAAGCACCGGAGGATCTTCCTGCAGCACATCCAGGGTCCACGTGCCCAGCAGGACGCGGCCACCGCACTTCGTCGATAGGGCGGGGTCGATCATGTCGAGCTCGCCGATCGAGATTGGACCCGCTCCCAGCGTAAATACCTCGCTGATGCTGTAGTTGTCTCCGTTGGTATAGCAGTCGCGGATCCATGCGGATTCCGCCACCGCCTCCAGGCTCAACGTTAGCGGCGCTTCCAATGGCGTGCCGGCCAACGTCGCGCTCATCTCACTTCGGTTCACCGTCAAGGTTAGCCCCGTAAAATCTTCAAGCGTAAAGCCCTCGGCGTCGACGAAGTCGATCGTAAACACGCCATCGGGCACGAGATTGGGTGCAGGCGGGACATCGGTTTGCGTGTTGTCGTCGCAGCCGGCCACGGCCAAGAGGCCCATGAAGCCGGCGAGCAGCGTTCGGGTGATCGAGGTTGAGAGGCTGGACATCGCGAAACCTTCGCAAAGGCGACGGACGCTAGGCAAGCACATTCAACATCTTCATCGTGTTCATCGTGCCGCGCGTCACACCAAACTGCTCGTGGGCTGAGACGCGCCGAAGCACTTCTTGCGCGTTTATCGTCCCGGCCAGCAGCGCCTGATAGGCGGCGATCACCGTCTGCGCCTGCTCGCCGGTTTCCCGCACCAGCTCGACGCGGACGCGCGCCAGGCCAAGGGGGCGCAAGGTCTCAAGCACGCGCGGCGCCGACTGTGCCTGCGCGTTGAACACGGTGTTTCGGCAAGCGACGTCGACCACGACGGGGTGCACCAGGCCGGTGCGATCTTTAAGCGAGACTTGGTGCGCTTCGCACGGCCGGCCGCAGGTCTTGTAGTCGGCGCCTTTTGATAGCAAATGCGCATAGACGCAATGCTCGGTGTGAAACGTCGGGATGTGGTGATGCAACGTAACGGTGGCGCAGGCGCCGCCGGTCGCGGTGAGCAACGCGGTGAGTTGCTCGACATCTAGGTCATGCGACGGAGTGTAGGTCGCAAGGCCCGCCTGTAACACCCACGCCGCGGTAAGGCTGTTGGTGATGTTGAGCGAATAGTCGCCGTGTAGCACCGGCCGATCGGACACGGGCAGGTCGCGAAAAAAGGCCAGCGAACCCCAGCTGCGCACCAGCACCCAGTCGGGCGCGAGCTTGGCGATGCGCTGGTCGAGCTTCTCGTCGCCGGGCTTTTGGATGCGCACGGTGGCGATGCCAACGGCCAGCCCCGCGGCGCGCGCCTTGGCCACCGCGGCCCCCATGCCGACAAATTCCATCCAGTCGATTTCGACATGCGTCGCGCCGGCGGCGATCGCGGCGTCGAGCTGCGCATCGTTGCGGCACATGACGACCAACTGCGGCGTTGTCGCCACAGGTTCGGCGCCAGCCAGCTCGGCGCGCAGCGACGCCAAGGCAATCTCGACGGTTTGCGCCGGGGCAGGGCGGCGAGGTCCATCCACCATCGCGGCCTCAAGCTGCGTAGTGAGCTCGCGACGCATGGCATTGATTTCGGAAACCGGCACGTGCAAGCCCGCTTCGACCTCGGCGACGAACTGTCCAAGATGAAAATCGGTGCCGCCAAATTTGCCCAGCTTGTCGCGCAAGACCTCGGTAGCCAGGCCTGCGCCGGTCGCCGCGGCGAGCGCCGATGTAGAACTCGCGCTGACCCACGTCGCCCCGCCGTCGACGCTAGCGCGCGCCACCAGCGGTGCACCCGCCGCGCCACGCACGTCAACCGCCACCGGCAGGCGCCCAAGCGGCTTTTGCCCGCGCGCGACGTCGGCGCGCGACTGCTTTTCCACGGCTGGCGCCGACGTAATCCAAACTTCCGCGCCGGGCTTGACGCGCGTTAGCTCTGGGCCTGGCTTGCCAAAACGCAGTGCCCATTGCCCGGGGCCGGCGACGAAGGCGTCAAAAATTGGGCCGCCGGTTTCCGCGGCCTGGCCTTCATGCGAATCAAACACCACGCCTTGCCCTGCGATCGGCGAGATGCGCGGCATCAGGCCATTGTCGCGGCCCGGAATTGTCTCGCCGCTCGCCGGCTGTTCGTCGACCAGCACCAGCTCGCGCTCAATGCGTCGCACCGTGCCCAGGTACACGCCGCGATGCCGCGGCACCTTGCCCACCACCAACGCCTGATGATTGGCGCCGGCAAAAAAGCCCGGCGAAAACCCGCGCGAGTACGCCATCGCCATCGCGGCGACGTCTTCATCGCGCGCCGCCGCCGCGCCATCGACGGCGTGGCGATAGGCCGTCACCGCGGTCGCGACATAGTTGGCGTCTTTTTGCCGGCCTTCGATTTTTAGGCTGGCAACGCCGATTTCCGCCAGCGCCGGCACGACGTCGATGCCCGCCAAGTCTTGCGGGCTAAGCAAATACTGGACGTCACCCAGCGCGCGCGCCTGGCCATCGACCTGCAGCTCATACGGCAGGCGACACGATTGCGCGCATTGCCCGCGATTGGCCGAGCGCCCGCCCCACGATTCGCTGGTGAGGCATTGCCCGCTCCACGAAACGCACAGCGCGCCGTGGATAAATACTTCGAGTTCCACATCCGTGCCCGCGGCATAGGCCGCGATGTCGGCGACCGAGAGCTCGCGCGGCACCACGACGCGCGAGAGCCCGAGCCCCTTCACCAGATTAGCGGCGAGCGGGCTGGCGACCGTCATCTGCGTCGAGCCATGCACCTCAAGCGAAAGGTCGAGTGCGCGTGCCAGCAGCGCGACCGCCGGGTCTTGCACAATGACCGCGTCGACGCCGGCGGCGTCCAGCGCGATAAGCAACCCCGCCGCGGTGGCGAGCTCGCTCTCGAAGACCAGCGTATTAAAGGTAACAAAGCCGCGCGCGTTGCCGCGGTGGATGACGCTCATGATTTCGGGCAGCTCAGCGATTGCAAAGTTACTGGCCCGCGCCCGCGCGTTGAAGCCCTCCTGCAGGCCAAAATAAATCGCGTCGGCACCGGTGGCGAGTGCCGCGAAAAGTTGCTCGCGCCCACCTGCGGGGGCGAGGACCTCGGGCTTGCGTGGCGTCGTCGTCATCGTCGCTCCACTTGGCATGGGCGCGCCCACGGCGCAAGCAAATACGACGTTTCCCGCGGCCCGCGTTGTCAGCGCGGCGGCCCTGCCTTACTGTGCCGCCATGACCGAAATCGAGTCCCACCTACACGAGCTGCGGACGTTTCCGCCGCCACCCTCATTTGCCGCCAAAGCGCGCGTCGATGCCGCCTCGGGCGCCGCCTTGCGCGAGCTCGCCGCCACCGACCTCAACAAGTATTGGCGCAGCGTCGCGCAGCATCTCTACTGGGAGCGCGTGCCGACCCAAATCGCCACCTACACCCCGGGTGCGTTTCACGACGCCACGTGGTTTGCCGACGGCACCACCAACCTCGCCTACAACTGCCTCGACCGCCACATCGCCGCAGGGCTGGGAGGCAAGCGCGCGTTGATCTGGGAAGGCGAGCCGGGCGACAGCCGCGAGTTTACCTACGACCAACTCTTTGCGGAGGTCGCCAAGGCGTCCAATGCCTTGGTGGCGCTGGGCGTAACGCGCAACGATGCCGTCGCGATCTATATGCCGCAGGTGCCCGAGGCGATGATCGCGATGCTGGCGTGTACGCGGCTCGGCGTCATGTACACGGTGGTGTTTGGCGGCTTTTCGTCGACCGCGCTGGGCGATCGCATGGTCGACTGCGACGCCAAGTTTGTCATCACGGCCGACGGCGGCTATCGCCGAGGGGCCGCGCTCGATCTCAAGAGCGCCGTCGATGCCGCGGTCGCCGACCTCGACGTCAAACATGTGCTGGTGGTCAAGCGCACCGGCGCCGCTTGCAACATGAAGGCGGGGCGCGATGTGTGGTGGCACGACGTCGTCGGCGCCGCGAGCGCCGAGCACAAGCCGGTGTGGCTGCCGTCCGAACATCCGTTGTTTACGCTTTACACCAGCGGCAGCACCGGCAAGCCCAAGGGCCTGGTGCACACCACCGGCGGCTATATGGTCGCGGCCTACCAATCGACCAAGCTCGTGTTCGACATGCGCGACGACGACATTTATTGGTGCACCGCCGACATCGGCTGGATCACCGGTCACACCTATGTCACCTATGGGCCGCTGCTCAACGCCGCCACGGTCTTCATCTATGAGGGCGGGCCGATGCATCCCACCCCAGCGCGTTTTTGGCAGATGATCGAAAAATGGAAGGTGTCGATTTTCTACACCGCACCCACCGCCATTCGCGCCTTCATGCGCACCGGCGTCGACCACGTCAAGGCGCACTCGCTGGCGTCGTTGCGCCTGCTAGGCAGCGTCGGCGAGCCAATTAATCCCGAAGCGTGGATGTGGTACCACGAGCACATCGGCGGCGGCCGTTGCCCGATCGTCGACACCTGGTGGCAAACCGAAACCGGCAGCATCATGATCTCGCCGCTCCCAGGCGAAATCGCGACCAAGCCCGGCTCGGCGACCAAGCCGCTGCCGGGTATCGCGGCCGTAGTTGCGCACAAAGACGGCACGCTGGCGGCGCCCAACGAAGGCGGCTACCTCGCGGTGACCGCGCCGTGGCCGTCGATGGCGCGCACCATTCGCGGCGATCATCAGCGCTTCATTGACACGTACTTCAAAGACATCCCCGGCATGTATTTTGCCGGCGATGGCGCGCGGCAAGATGCAGATGGCTATCTGTGGGTACTCGGCCGCGTCGACGACGTCCTCAACGTCTCGGGGCATCGCCTCAGCACCATGGAAGTCGAAAGCGCGGTGGTCTCGCACATGTCGGTGGCTGAGGCCGCCGTGGTCGGTCGCCCCGACGAACTCAAAGGGCAGGGCATCGTTGTGTTTGTCACGCCCAAGCAAGGCGTGGTCGCCGACGACGCGCTCGCCACCGCCATTCGCGCCAAAGTCGTCGCCGAAATCGGCGCGCTGGCACGGCCCGACGAGATTCGCTTCACCGAATCGCTGCCCAAGACGCGCTCGGGCAAGATCATGCGCCGCCTGCTGCGCGAAATCGCCAGCGGCAAGGGCGTCGCCGGCGACGTCACCACGCTCGAAGACCAGGCCTCGCTCGAGCGCCTCGCCCAGTCGTATCAGCACGAAGATTAGGGTCACTCCCACCTTCCGATTGCCTCGTAATTACCACCGGTTAAACCCGGTGCTGCGTAGTCACCTTCGCTTAACCGTGATCACGCAGTAGCCTAGTTAATATCTTGAAATAGCTGTTGAATTTCGGGCAGGGAGTGACCCTGCTAGTCGTCAAAAAAGCCTGGACACTTCTGATTAACCACCAGGCAAGATGCTGGCCATTCTGAGGCTGGTATTTCTTGGTTGGAGCAATTCACAGCTGCCATCGACTCGTACCTCAGGTATAGGTCTTTGTCACAGCTGTAGACTTCGTCTACCGTTGCGTTGCACGTCTGAACATCGTTGTCGTCTTGCAGAAAAATACAACTGTCTTCGGTCGCTTCACAGTCGCCTTCTTCGATGATGCACGCTGGCAGGTCATCGGCACTGGCAACGCAAGCCTCGAACGTCGTTGGATTGCAGGACGTCTGTTCAGCAAGCAAGCAGACTTCTGCCTTGTAGCCGACGAGAGCGTCCGCGGAAGGTAGCGGAATCTGCTTGCAAGCTGCATGGATTTCATCGGTCGACAATGAGGAGACGAGCCTGTCGTCCAAGTCGTGAGCGGCGGGGCCATCGGCACAAGCCAAGAGCGCATTTGTATACAAGCCGCAAACAAGCACCACTAAGTGGGATTTCTTCATTTCCAATTCATTATCTATAAGTCAGTTTGAGTCAACCGGAATCAAATAGCTGCCAACCATTGCCATGCAGTGCAGTTGAATAGGTCACATCTGAAATCTGTGCAACTCGGGAAGGGTTGCTAACTTTCGCGACGTTAGCAAGCATCGGCGAGGCGCCCAAGCGCCGCCATATCGCGCACGGCAAGTGCGGCACGCGCCCGCGCGGCCTGGGCCTCGTCGAGTCTTACAATGACTTCATAATAGGCCGCCGAATGATTCTTCAGGATTGCCAAGTAATAGACGTCGGCCTCCACAGCCTTCAGCAGCACGAAATGAAAAGGGACCTGCGCGAGTTCGGTCACATCGATAATCTGGCCGTTGTGCGCGAGCTTGCGCCACGTCAAGAGATAAAGGCGGGCTGGAGGCTCCCACGCCACCGCATCGCCTTCCTCGGGCGGAAGGTCGTGGAGTTGATTAATGCCGCGCAGCTCGCCCAAGGCGGCCAGCAGGCGATCCAAGCCGTCGGCGAAGCTCATCGTCTCGTCGAGCGGCACGGGGGCGTGCGACAGCGAGCTGTAAGTTCCCAGATGGCAGGCAACATCCGTCATGACGTCGCGGATGATCCCATTAATCGGGACCGTGCGATGGCGCTCGATGATTGGGGCGAATGCCTGGGCCATGGATGTTTTGGCGCCGCGGCGTTGCAGCACGTCGGTGACCTCGTCGAGATAGGCGAGGTCAGCCGGGGAAAACGGGAGGGCCTTCATCGTGAGGCGGCAATGGTAGCAGCAAAGCCTAGGTGGTCCATCACCCCAGTGACGCACGACTGGCGCCGGTCAAGCGCCCTCGGTTATGCCGCAGCGGGGGCACTCACGGGTTGAAACTAATAATCCGTTGCGGCTAGCCTCGCGACCCGCCGGCTGCCGCGCCTTTTGCCTTGCATCGCATCCGGGTTTGCGGGACCTTGCGGCGCATGGTGGTCCACGGCGTAAGGGCAGGCACATGGCGGGTCGCGTTGGTGCTTGCGGCCGTGCTTGGCGCCTGCAGTAACGACGCACCGCCCACCAACGTGCCGTGCGCTGGCGCAGGGTGCGTCCCGGGGCAACCCACCGAACCGCAATGGGATATCCCGGGCGTGTTTGGCGTGCCCAATCTCGACGACGATGACGCCAACGACGTCGCGGATTTTTTCCAGCCGTGGTGGGCCGGCGATGACGATGCGTCGCTGGTGGTGCTGGCGGCGAGCGACCTGGCGCTTGTTGGCGAAGGCGAAACGCTGACGTTGATGCTCGAAGGCGAGGCGGCGGCTATCAAGATTTATTTTGGCGACACGCAGATTCTCGGCGCGAATGTCGCCGCGACCTCGTATGACCTTGCGTTGCCCGCCGCCGCGGAGCGCAGTGATGTGGAACTTCGCATCTCGTTTGGAAACTATGCGGGGGCAGGCACCCTGAAGCTGTCGCATCGCGCCGCGGATGGCAAGCAGCTGCCGGGCAAGGAAATCAGCTTGCAGGCCGCGCCGCTCATCACCAATCATCATCTGCAAGACGCCGAGCACGTGTGGGCACTGCGGCAGGGCAGCGGCAATAACGCGGCCTTTATTGACGCCTTTGAGGATGCCCTTGGCAGCAAGTTCACGGCTATTCCCAGCAGCGGCTACGGTGGCGATGTCTGGGTGCAGGACGAATTCGAATTTGCCACGCTGACTGGCGAAGCAGGCCAGCGCGTCGACGTCGTCATCGACTCGATTCGAAATCGAGGCATCGACGCGTATAAGCACGTGCTCGTCGGCGATGGCCGCGATGCCTTGCGACAGACGTGGGGTGTTGTGGCCGACCGCAGCTCGTATGACTCGTTCGGCAATCTCGAGGCCTCGCCGCCCGTGACCGTTGGTGGCGTGGCGTACCCGTTTGGGCGCATCTACTACGGACGCGAAAATGGCGTCGGCATCAGCGGCGTGCTTGCTGAGTTCCTCACTAGCCAAAAAGTGCAGGCCCCGTTTGAGTTGCCGACGCGGTGGCTTTGTGTGGGCCATGTCGATGAGTTTTCGAGCTTCGTCCCAGACGCAAGTTCGCCCAAAGGATTTAAGTTAGTGCTCGCCGACGTACGCAGCGCCTGGACCCTGTTGCAAGGCCTTCCGAGCAACTATGCGCTGCCCTTGTATGACAACGATCATGGCTACGGCACCGTTGGCGAATTGCTCGGGGACAACGATTTGGTCGCGCTCAACAACGACCTGCAGCAAGATCAGCTCGACGTGATTCGCAATCGCTTTAAGACGGAGCTTGGGCTTGATGACAGCGACATCGTCTTGGTGCCGAGCCTGTTTGAAACCGTTGGCGGTTGTGGCGGGCGGGTCGCGGCGCTGATCCCTGGCATGGTCAATTTGACCGTGGCGCGCGTCGGCAGCACGACGCACCTGTTTACCGCCGACCCATTTTTTCGCAGCGCGGGCGGGCAGGTCGCCGATCCGGTCATCCAGTCCTTCAAGGCCGCGATGCCCGCCGGCCTCACCATGCATTTTGTCGACGACTGGGACACCTATCATATGGGTCTCGGTGAGGTGCACTGCGGCAGCAATGTTCGCCGCGCGCCCGCCACGAGCGGTTGGTGGACCAATACCCAAGCGTTGTTAGGATGGTGATCGTATGAAGCGCATCTGTTTTTTTTGCTTGGCCTTGGTAGCCGCGGTTGCGTGCGCCGATGATGCGCAACCGGCAGCGGCGCCACACGTCGATTATTTGACGTTGGCGCCCACGCCCACGCGCGCAGGCCACTTGCGATTCTCCACCTCGGAGATTCATCAGGCCGAAGCTGCCGCCGCCTTCTTGCAACGCCTGCAAGCCGGTGGCGAGTCCGCCGCGGTTCGCCTTGCACTCGTCGAGGCGCTACCGCGGACCGGCGGCGCGTTTGCCGAGGCGCTCGTCGCGTATCTACCTCGCGAAGCCGACGCCTCGGTGCGGGGCGCCATCGTCGCTACCTCGCGGCGTGCGCCTGCCTCCTCCGCGACGTTGTTGGTTGCGCGTGGTTTTGCTGATGCCGCAGCTGACGTGCGCGCCGAGGCCGCGCGCGCGGCGGCATCGCTCGCAGATGGCGCCCAATTTCACGCGCAGCTCGCCCACGCGTTGACCGACCACCATGCCGACGTGCGGCAAGCGGCGGCAGCTTCGATAGGCGTGCTTGGGCTCACGGCAGGCGGCGCCGCGCTCCTAGCGGCGACGAGCGATGCAAATCCAGACGTTCGCGTCGCGGCCTTTCGCGCCTATGCGCGCGTCGCGCCGACGGCGGCTCACGACACCGCCCTGGTACGCCGTATGGCTACCGACACCGACGAGCGCGTCCGTGCGCTCGCGCGATCGCTGGCGTCGACAAATCCTTAACGCCATGAATGCGCCATGGGTGCCACAGCGAGTGGTCGATGCCGCGCAGGCGCAGGCGCTCATGCAGGAGGCATGGCCATCGCTTCAAATCGACTCGATCGTGGCCTTTGGCGCCGGTTGGGACAACACCGCGTTTCTGGTGAATCAGGCGTGGGTGGTGCGGTTTCCTCGTCGCGAAAACTGCGTCGTCTCGATGCGTCGCGAAATCGCTGCCTTGCCGCTGCTCGCCGCCAAGCTGCCGCTCAAGATTCCCGTGCCGACATTTGTTTGCGACGGCACACCCTCGTTTGACTGGCCGTTTGCCGCCTACCCGGTGGTGCCCGGCGCGACGGCTTGCAAGTTGGCCTTGTCCGACGACGAGCGCCTTGCGGCCGCGCCGCGCGTAGCGGACTTCTTGCGCGCGTTGCACGCGATCGATCGTACGGAGCTGGCGGCGGCGGCCCTCCCAGAAGTGCGGTTTGACTTCGCCGTGCTAGCGACTTGGGAAGAGCGCACCGCCTCACGGCTAGACACGCTGGTCGCCGCCGGCCTCGTGCCACCATCGCGACGTGCGGCGCTGATGAGCGTCATCGAGCGCGGAGGGGGAGGGCTCCCCAGCACCGCGGTGGTGCTGCACGGGGACTTGTATGTCCGTCACATCGTAATGGACGCGGGGCGCACGGTCGCTGGCATCATCGACTGGGGCGATGTCGAGTTCGGCGACGTAGCGCGCGATCTCGCCGTGGCCTTTACCATGTTCCCACCGCGGGCGCGAGAACACTTCCTCGGCGGGTACGGTGCGACGACTGCCGATGCAGATTTTGCGCAGGTGATCGGTACGCACCACGCTGTTTCCGCACTCGCCTATGCCCATGCGCAAGATGACGCAGACCTAAGGCGAGAGATGCTGCTAGCAACAGCTTGGCTGACGATGGGCTAAGTGCGCCACGCGCGCGCTATGCGCGGCTTGCCTTGCGGCCCGTGACCGCGCCATAGATGAGAACCAACGCCACCGCGCCGATGACGCTGGCGATGATGCCCGGGCCTTCGCCTGCGGTGTCGTACCAACCCATGGCACGCCCTAGGAAGCCCACCAGCACGGCGCCGGCGACGCCGAGCAGCATGGTGGCTAGCATGCCACCATCTTGTTTGCCCGGAATTACAAACTTGGCCAGGGCGCCAACGACGAGACCAATTATCAACATCCAAATAAATGACATCATGAGAAACTCCTTTGCATTAGCAATGGTGGGAACCTATGCAGGTTCCGTTCCAGGTCGCACGCCTTACGGCCGCAGCAACCGGGCAATCTGCACGCGCGGCAGTCGCGAGCGTGGGTGCTCATGCGCGCTCGCGCACATCGCATTTAGCGACGCGGGGCATGGCGGCGGGCAAGCGCCACGTACGCCCAGACCACCAGCGCGACCGCGAGAATCGCAAACTTGATCGCGGCGAATACCGTGGCGCCCCAGCCAAGGGTGGCCGTGGGTTGACCCAAGCACGCCACATACAAGTAGATGTTTTCGACGACGTCACACGCGCCGGCACCCCACACCGACCACGCGAGCGGCGTTGCCCAGCGCGGCGGCGCCACGCCCGCGCGTTGCCACGTCATCGCCAGGCCCAAGATGAGGCCCGTGGTGTAGAGCGGGATAAATAAAAAATCGATGCCGAGTTGAAAGGCCAAGATGCGCACCGCGCGCTCGCCATAGCTGGTCATCATCGCCGGCAGCGCGCCGAAATTGAGCTCGAGCGAAAACACGCCCGCGGGCACCGCGGCGTTCTTGAGGGCGTTACCGGTGACGACCATGACGCCGCCGACGACGGCCGTGAAAATTAAAAAAAGCCAGAACAATCGCCGCGTCGCCGACGGCGCCAAGGCAAGGCAGGGATGCATCGCCGTCGACACTACGTTACATCGCGCGACAACGCACCTGAACGCGATTCGAACTTGGGGAGATCCCGCATTCGGCGTTCGATGGCGCTTTACTCACTGCGCGACCATCTATATAACGCGCGGCATTAAGGAGCCAAAGGATACAATATGATAGCAGCGCTCAGTTACCTTGCGGCCGCTATGTCGGCGGCCTCGCCACATGGTGCGTCGGCCCGTCCAACCAGCGAAGCCGGCCTCGTCCTACCCGATTTCTCCAACACGTTTAATGGCACGTTGACCTACTTCGGCATGTCGGGGTGGAGCCTCCTGGCCCTTGGCCTGGTGGTCTGCGTCATTGGCCTCATCTTCGGGATGGTGGTGTTTAACCGCCTCAAGAACATGGAAGTCCATGGCTCGATGAAGACCATCTCCGAGCTCATCTACGAGACCTGCAAGACCTATCTCAAGACGCAGGCGAAGTTCATCGCGATTCTGTGGGTGTTCATCGCCACCATTATCGTCGTCTACTTCGGCGTCCTCGAGAAAGTCGAAGTGCCCAAGGTCGCCGCGATTGCGCTGTTCTCGGTCATTGGCATTCTCGGCTCGACGCTGGTCGCCTTTTTCGGCATCCGCGTCAACACCTTTGCCAACTCGCGCACGGCCTTTGCGGCGCTGCGTGGCAAGCCTTACCCAACCTATGCCATCCCGCTGCAAGCCGGCATGAGCATCGGCACCATGCTGATTTCGGTTGAGCTTCTGCTCATGCTCGCCATCATGCTGTTCATGCCTGCCGAGTACGCTGGCCCTTGCTTCATCGGCTTTGCGGTCGGTGAATCACTGGGCGCCGCGGCGCTGCGCATTGCCGGCGGCATCTTCACCAAGATCGCCGACATTGGCTCTGACCTCATGAAGATCGTCTTTAACATCAAAGAAGACGACGCGCGCAACCCAGGCGTCATCGCCGACTGCACCGGCGACAATGCCGGCGACTCGGTCGGCCCAACCGCCGACGGCTTTGAAACCTACGGCGTCACCGGCGTCGCGCTCATCACCTTCATCCTCGTCGCGATCCCGGTTCTCCCCGGCATCGACCTCGGAGCGCAAATGCAGGCCGTGTTGCTCGTCTGGATCTTCTTTCTTCGCGTCATCATGATCCTCGCCTCGATCGGCAGCTACCTGGTGAACGAAATGGTCACCAAGGCCAAGAACGCCAACGTCGACAAGATGGACTTCGAGCACCCGCTCACCGTGCTGGTGTGGCTGACCTCGATCGTTTCCATCGGCCTTACGTACCTGGTGTCCTACTTCCTCATCGGCCCAGGTGGCTCAGAGATCGCAAATCTACCCAATGGCCTGTGGTGGAAGCTCTCGACCATTATTTCTTGCGGCACGCTCGCCGGCGCGGTCATTCCTGAAGCGGTCAAGGTGTTCACCTCAACCAAGTCGGGTCACGTCAAAGAGGTCGTGCAAGCCTCGCGCGAAGGCGGCGCCTCGCTCAACGTGCTCGCCGGTCTCACCGCAGGCAACTTCTCGGCCTATTGGATGGGGCTTATCATTGTCGGCCTCATGGCGATTGCCTGGCAAGTGTCGGCCTCGGCCGGCCTGGGCGAACTGCTCATGGCCGTCAACAATGCCGGCGGCGAAGGCTCAGAGACCTTCATGAATCCGTTCGCGATTAGTGCCGCAGCGGCGGTGTTCGCCTTTGGCCTGGTAGCGTTTGGCTTCCTCGGCATGGGCCCGGTCACCATTGCCGTCGATTCGTACGGTCCGGTCACCGACAACGCGCAATCTGTCTACGAGCTCTCGATGATTGAAAGCGAGCCGAACATCAGGGAAGACCTTAAGAAAAACTTTGGCTTTGAGCCGCAGTTCGAAAAAGCCAAGGAATTCCTCGAAGAAAACGACGGCGCTGGCAACACCTTCAAGGCCACGGCAAAGCCGGTGCTCATCGGCACCGCCGTCGTTGGCGCGACCACGATG
The DNA here is from genome assembly GCA_016716835.1 of Myxococcales bacterium. NCBI lineage: Bacteria > Pseudomonadati > Myxococcota > Myxococcia > Myxococcales > Myxococcales bacterium. The sequence goes on from JADJUW010000001.1 coordinate 502,411, forward strand.
ATCTTTGCCATCATCATGATGCTGACCCAGGGCCTCAAGCCTGAGTTCGTCGGCTTCCTCTCGATGGTGCATCCGCCATTTCTGCTCGGGCTCATCACCGGCGGCGCCATCATCTATTGGTTCACCGGCGCCTCGACGCAGGCGGTTTCGACCGGCGCCTACCGCGCGGTGGAATTCATCAAGGCCAACATCAAGCTCGACGACGGCGCCACCAAGGCCAGCGTCGAAGACTCCAAGAAGGTCGTCGAAATCTGCACCCTCTACGCGCAGAAGGGCATGTTCAACATCTTCATGACCATCTTCTTCTCGACGCTCGCCTTTGCCTGCGCCGATCCGTTCTTCTTCATCGGCTACCTCATCTCGATGGCGCTCTTTGGCCTCTACCAAGCCATCTTTATGGCGAACGCCGGTGGCGCCTGGGACAATGCCAAGAAGATCGTCGAAACCGAACTCAAGGAAAAAGGCACGGATCTGCACGCGGCTTGCGTGGTTGGCGACACCGTCGGCGACCCGTTCAAGGACACCTCGTCTGTCGCGCTCAATCCGGTCATCAAGTTCACCACGCTGTTTGGCGTGTTGGCGGTTGGCATGGCCGTTCAGCTCTCTGACACCGTGAACATGGTCATCGCGATCAGCTGCTTTGTGGTGTCGGCGTTCTTTGCCTGGCGGTCATTTTATGGCATGCGCATAGGCAGCGACAGCAAAGCCGCGTAACAGAACGCCGTGAGTGGGGATCTTGCGGTGTACGGCTTCGCGAGCCTCGTTACAGCCAGACGGCTGCGCCTCGGCCTCGCTGCAGGCGTGCACCACAATTTCCTCCACTCACGACGCTCTGTTATCGGCTTTGCCAGATCTTTTATTTTGCGTTACTGGTTGGTTAGTCTTCTTCTCTTCGGTGCCGCCCTCAGCGCGTGCACGGAGGACCTGCCGCCCGTGCAGCCGGTGGATCTTAGTGCGTGCCGCGCGGCGCCGCAGGGCGAGCCGTTCGCGCTGTCGGAGGAGGTCGCGACCCAGGTCAACCTTGACCTCGCCTTTCACGATGGCGTGTTGTGGGTGGCCTATGATGGCGCCGCTGTCGACGGCAGCTCGGATTCCGATGTGTATGTGGCGCGGCTGGGCTGCGCGCAAACCTTGCTGGGACCGCCCGTGGTGGCCTCAACGGCCGCAAACACGCTTGATGGCGACCTATCCATCGCGGTCAATGGCAGCAGCGCGGTCGTCGCCTGGCTGGCCGATGACAAGGTGAGCAGCAATAACTTATCCATTCGAACCCGCGCCTATCATCCCGACGGCACGGCAATCGGCGCATCGGAGCTGAGGCTAGACCTGCAGGCCGAGGGTGAGGTCACAAGCGCCTGGGTGCCGCGCGTCACCAGCGCCGGCCTTGGCTTCTGGCTCGCGGGCACGCAGGTCGTGCCGTCGGCGAATACCTTTCAGCTCTTTGTGCATCGCCTCGATGAGGCCGGCCAGCTCAGCGGCGTGCGGTCGCATGCGGCGCCTGAGGCGGGCGTGTTTCATCACAATCCCGATATTCGCGTCGACGATGCCTCGATCATGCAGGTGCTTTTTGAGCGCGACGTCGACGGTGCCCTCAAGCTCGCGCAGGGCGCGTTCGTTGGCGAACACCTCGCGATCACCGATTTTGAGGCGGGGGCCAATGCGGCGTCCCCGCGCTGGGCTCGTGGCGATCGCGCCGCGCCCATGGTGCAGGTATGGGGCGCCAGCACCAGCCCCGGACCGGTCGGCTTGCGGCTTGAGACAGAGGGCGGGGCGCTGCTAGCCTCTGTAGGCGATCCCGGACTGCGCAATGTCCTGCCGGCTGCGGCCATGCATGGGCACGCGGGCCTGGTGAGCTGGCACGAGGCGATTTCGCCCACCACCAGCAGGGTGATGGCGGCGCCTTTTTCGGTGCAAGGCGGGGCTATCGTCGTGGGTGCGCCCCAGGAGGTTGCACCGCTGGCGCTAAGTTACGGCCCCGCGGTAGCGCACGTCGTGGACAATATCTATGTCGTCGGCTGGACGTTGACCAGTGCCGGGGATCGCCGTGCTATGGGCACCTTTTTCGTGGCGACGCCGCCTTAACTGGCAACTCAATTGGCCATTGCATCTCGCGTCAATTTCGCTAGGTTCCGCGCCATGAAGCGGATTTCGACGTTGGTGCTGGTTCCATCCATTCTTTTGGCGTGCGGCGATAATAGGCCACTCGGCGATGCAGACGCCATGGTGGACGCGCCTCCCGATGGGCCCAGTGTCATCGAGGATTGCGAGACGCCGCTAACCAACCAGAGCATCACGCTCACCAGCGTGCTTGGGATTTATGGCCGCGCCGCATTTGATGGCAAGACGGTATGGACGACCTATTCGACGCGTGAAATTGACGCCAGCGGCGATCCAACCAGCAGGCTCGGTACCTTTGCGGTGCGGCTGGGCTGCGACGGGCAATTAATTGGCGGCCCGCAGCGCATTTCTACGACCGCGTCTGCCAACGACACGCAGCCGCTGGTCGCGGTTTCCGGCAACGCCATCATGTACGCCTGGACCGGAGAGCTTGACCCTGACATTACCGCCTCCAACTGCACCGCCGGCAGTTGCCTGCGCGCGTTTGTCCGCAGCTACAACAAGAACGACGCCGCGTCGCCGATCCTGTTCAACGACAAGACGTTGCTCATGCGCTACGACGGCACCGCCTACAATCAAAACGTCTTGCCCTCAGGCCTCGCCGCGGGGCCCGACGGGCACTTTTACATCACGGGCGTGCGCGCGGTGTCCGACGCGCCAGGCTGGACGGTGTTTTTGCAGGAACTCGATCGCCAGGGCAATGGCGTAGGCGACGCGGTGCACCCGCTGGTCGAGACGGACGGCGCGGCCCACGGCCTTACCAGCGCCGCCCTCTATGATGACACCATCTATTTGGCATTTGAGCGTGAGGGCGCCGACGAAAGTTCGTGGTCGGTCGCGCTGATGCGTCTCGACGCCGAGGATCGCGCGCCGATCGATACCGAGCCGACCATTCTGGGCGCGGGCACAAGGCCGTCGTTCGGCACCAAGGTCGAGGCCAACGCGCCGCTGCTGCTCGCCATGGGCACCGCGGCGGCAACCGGCCAAGCCGCGGTGCTCGATGCGCGCCTCCCTCAGTTCTCGATGACGCTTGGTTCGGTCGGCAATACGAACATCGCGCCGATGGTGGTCGCGCGCACCGGCGGCGGCGCCGTGGCGTGGCTGGAGCGCGATGGCGGCACCACGCGCGTGCGCGCGCTACCGTTTGCGTATGCCAACAACACGTTCACCCAAGGCAACGAGTTTGAGCTAACCGCCGCCGCCAGCGTCCACTACGGCGTCAGCATCACGCACGCCATCGACGATTATTACTTTATCACCTGGAGCGAAGGTGTTGGTGGCAACGACTTCCGGCTGCGCGGTAAGTATATCGAGCTGCCGACGCCGAACTGAGCGGCGGCAAGGCCGCGCACGCTTGCCAGTGCCCGTCACCCCTGCGCAACACATGCGTCGTCTCATCGGGGCGGTGGTCAGCGGCGCACGACCACATGCTTCGTCTCAGAGCTACGGCTGTTCGCGCTGCTCACGACGCCTTGCGCTCAGGAGGGCACCGCCTGCCAAATCGCTGGCGTCAACGTGCCTTAGCGAAACGCTCTGATCCGAACATGTGCCGCACGCCGCTTCTGCGCGCTATCGTACCGGCAAGTGGGCGCACGTTTCTTCCGCGAGCATAGATTGCAGGGAAGTGGTGCTGGCACCGAGCGCGGTGGATACCACAGCCGTCTCGCCTCACCCCGGAGGGCCGCTATCTGCGAGCAGGAAGATACGTGCGCCCACCTGCCGGTCAATAATCTATCTGCGAGCAGGAAGACACGTGCGCCCACCAGCCGGTACGCCTCGCGGTTGCACCTAACCGATCGAAGGGACAACACTAGCGCGTATTGGACGTAATCTCGTCCGGCGGGCCGATGTCGAGAAAGTCGACGCTGACGATTTCGACTTCGCGCTTGCCGCCAGGCGTGGTGATGGTGACGGTGTCGCCGACTTCTTTGGCGATGAGCCCTCGCACCATGGGCGCGCCAATCGAAATGCGGCCCTTTTTGATGTCGGCCTCGTGTTCGCCAACGATGGCAAAAGTCTGGCGGTCGCCCGATTCGGTTTCTTCAATCGTGATCGTCGCGCCAAACTTCACCCGGTCGCCCGACAGCTTGAGCGGGTCGATGACTTCCGACAGCGCGAGCTTGGCCTCGTATTCGCGGATGCGGCCCTCGATCATGCCTTGCTCTTCCTTGGCGGCGCTGTAGTCGGCATTTTCCTTGAGATCGCCGTGGCCGCGGGCGATTTCGATCGCCTTGGCGTTGTTCGGGCGCGCAACCTCTTTGAGGAACTTCAGGCGCTCCTTCATCCAGGTATAGCCGGCCGGCGTCATTGGGAATTTGTCGCTCATAAGGGCCTATTGGTACATCTGAAGGCTTTTCACCTGCAAGTCGTGGCGGCCAGAAGCCTCCATGGCGGCCACCGCGGCCTCGGCGCCGCGGATGGTGGTGAAGTACGGAATTTGATTGAGCAGGGCGGTACGGCGCAGCGATTGCGAATCCGTGATGGCCTGGGTGCCCTCGGTGGTGTTGATGACAAATTGGATCTCGTCGTTGTTCATCGCGTCGACGCAGTGCGGGCGGCCCTCGAGGACCTTGTTAATGGGGCGCACCTCGATGCCGGCATTGCTAATGACTTGCGCGCAGCCGGCGGTGGCGACCAGCGTAAAGCCCATGGCGCGCAGGCGCCGTGCCAGGTCCACCAGCGTCGGCTTGTCTTGATCGCGCACCGATAAGAAGGCGCAGCCGCTGGTCGGCAGCGGCGAACCGGCCGCCAGCTGCGACTTGGCAAAGGCGCGCGGAAAGTCGACGTCGATGCCCATCACCTCGCCGGTCGAGCGCATCTCGGGCCCGAGCAGGGTGTCGACGCCGTCGAATTTGACGAACGGAAAGACGACTTCCTTGACCGAGACGTGCTGCGGGGTGATTTCGCGGACGCCTAGCTCGGCTAGCGTCTTGCCCCACATGACCTTAACCGCGATCTTGGCCAGCGGCGCGCCGATGGCCTTGGAGACAAACGGGATGGTGCGCGAGGCGCGCGGGTTGACCTCTAGAATGTAGACGGTGCCGTCGTGCACTGCGAATTGTACGTTCATGAGGCCCACCACGCCCAGCTCCACCGCGAGCGCACACGCCTGCTGCTTGACGATGGCGATGATATCGGCCCCGAGCGAATACGGCGGCAGCGCGCACGCCGAGTCGCCGGAATGGATGCCGGCCTCTTCGATGTGTTCCATCACGCCGCCGACGATCACGGCGCCAGTCTTGTCGGCGACCACGTCGACATCGAGCTCGACGGCGTCAGCGAGAAATTGGTCAATGAGCAGCGGAAAGCCAATCGTTCCGCCAAGCGCCTCGCCGGCGCGGTCGGCCGCGCCGGTGGTCGCGGCATGGGTGCCGGCGCCCAGCACGCGTTCAAAATACGACTCGAGGCCGCGCGCGTCGTAGACTCGCTCCATGGCGCGACCGCCCAGCACATAGGATGGGCGTACCATCACCGGAAAGCCAATCGCCGTCGCCGCGGCGCGCGCCTCGTCTAGGCTGCGCGCAATGCCCCACGCCGGCGCACGCAGCGCCAGCTTTGCCATTACCTCGCCAAAACGCTCGCGGTCTTCGGCGCGATCGATGGCATCGGCGCTGGTGCCAAGAATCGGCACGCCGGCCTCGGCCAAGGCCACCGCGAGCTTGAGCGGCGTTTGGCCGCCAAACTGCACGATGACGCCGGTGGGTTTTTCGAGATGGCAAATCTCCAGCACGTCTTCCAGGGTGAGCGGCTCGAAGTACAAGCGATCAGAGGTGTCGTAGTCGGTCGATACCGTTTCGGGGTTGCAGTTGATCATGATCGACTCAACGCCGAGCTCGCCCAGCGCCATCGCGGCGTGGACGCAGCAATAGTCGAACTCAATGCCCTGGCCGATGCGGTTGGGGCCGCCGCCCAAAATGATGACCTTGGGGCGGCTGCTTGGCTTTGCCTCGCATTCCTCTTCATACGTCGAATACATGTAGGGCGTGTGCGCGGCGAACTCGGCGGCGCAGGTGTCGACGCGTTTGTAAACCGGTCGAATGCCGAGCTCGTGGCGCTTGCCACGCACGGCGGCCTCGGTGATGCCGAGCAAGGCGGCGATGCGGCGATCGCTGGTGCCGTGCGCCTTGAGCGCGCGCAGGCTTGGGGCGATGGCTTCCAGGCTGCCGGCCTCGGCGACGGCGCGCTCGCCCAGCGCCATTTGCTGAATTTGCACCAAGAACCACGGGTCGATGCGGGTCAGCTCATGCGCGCGCTCCACGGTCATGCCGAGGTAAAAGGCGCGGCCAAGCAGCAGCAGCCGATCGGGGCCGGCGATGGCGATGGCGCGCGATAGCTCGCCGAGGTCGTCGTTGTGCGACGCCGTCGGCAGGTCAAACCCCGCGCGACCGGTTTCCATCGAGCGAATTGCCTTGCCGAGCGCCTCGCGAAACGTGCGACCGATCGACATCGCCTCGCCGACGGATTTCATCTGCGGACCGAGCACGGCGGTGGCGGCAGGAAATTTTTCAAAGGCAAAGCGCGGCATCTTGACCACGACGTAGTCGATCGACGGCTCAAACGACGCCGGCGTGACCTTGGTGATGTCGTTGGTGAGCTCGTCGAGGGTGTAGCCAATGGCGAGCTTGGCGGCGATCTTGGCAATTGGAAAGCCCGTCGCCTTAGACGCCAGCGCACTCGAACGCGAAACGCGTGGGTTCATCTCGATGACCAATTGGCGACCGGTTTTTGGATCGACGGCAAACTGCACATTGGAGCCGCCGGTGGTGACGCCAATCTCGCGCATGACGGCGATCGAGGCGTCGCGCATGCGTTGGTATTCCTTGTCGGTCAGCGTCATGGCCGGCGCCACGGTGATGGAGTCGCCGGTGTGTACGCCCATCGGGTCGAGGTTTTCGATCGAACACACGATGACGGTATTATCGTTTTTGTCGCGCACCACCTCGAGCTCGAATTCTTTCCAGCCGAGGACTGACTCTTCGATGAGGATTTGGCTGACCGGGCTTTGGTCGAGTCCGAATTGGACCATGCGGTCGAATTCTTTGGTGTTGTAGGCAATGCCGCCACCCGAACCGCCCAGCGTAAACGACGGCCGCAGGATCGCGGGAAAACCGATGTCGTCGATGCAGGCCCGCGCCTCGGCGACGGAGTTCACCAGATACGAGCGCGGCGAGGCGAGGCCAATGCGCGCCATGGCCTCTTTAAACAGCGCGCGGTCTTCCGCCATCTCGATGGATTTGACCGAGGCGCCGAGCAGCTCCGTGCCGTGCTTGGCAAGAATGCCTTGCTTGTGCAGCTCGAGCGCGAGGTTGAGCGCGGTCTGGCCGCCGAGCGTCGGGAGCACCGCGTCCGGCCGCTCTTTCTCGAGAATCTTGTCGAGCACCGCCACGGTGAGCGGCTCGACATACGTGGCGTCGGCTAACTCGGGGTCGGTCATGATGGTGGCCGGGTTGGAATTTACCAAAATGACGCGCAGGCCCTCGGCGCGCAGCGCCTTGCACGCCTGGGTGCCCGAATAGTCAAACTCGCAGGCCTGGCCGATGACAATGGGGCCTGATCCGATGATGAGAATGGAGCGTAAATCGGCGCGGCGTGGCATGGCCGGACTCTACCGGACGGCGTGCTAGATCTCTAGCGTTCCGCAGGCATGGTTGCCGCGGCGGCCGGCGTGACGCCGGGCTGCGCATGGGGCAAAAATCGAGCTAATTGACGTCGTCGGCTTCGTGCTGCAGCTGTGCCAAGAGCTGGGATACATAGCCAGACGCGACCGTGGCCCTGGCGAGAGGACAGAGGGTCTCGAGCAGCGTCTGGCGGACGTCGGGATCGCGGATGAGCGCCGAGGCGACCATGTCGAGGCACTCGCGCGGATCGGCGCAGCTGGCGACGATGCCGCACAGCGCGTCGCCGCTCTCACCGAGATGCGGTTTCATGCGGTGGCAGATTTCCAAGAACTCGTCGCACCGGGCCTGCATGGCCGTTGCATCATAGACGGCATCTGCGACGGCGCTAACGCACGCCACGCGGTAGGGCTGGGCAGGCGGCTGCTCGCGGTTGATGACGGCGCGCGCCACGCCCTGGACCAAGATGTTGTAACGGCCATCGGCTAGCTCTTCACAGGCGACGATGCGCCCGATGCCGCAAATAGGCACCACCGGCGGCCGACCCTCGTAGCTCGCCTCAAAACCAGGTCGCAGCCGCGCGATGCCGAGCATGCGATCGCCCGCGAGGCAGGCGGCGATCATGGCGCGATATCGCGGCTCAAAAATGTGCAGCGGCAATAAACCGCCGGGCAATAAGACGACGCCCCCCAGCGGGAAAATCGGCAGCTCCGCGGGTACCTCGCTCATGTTAGCCCCAGACGTCAAGGCAGGCGCCGGTCAGCGCGGCGGGCGCGTCGGCGGCGAGAAATTCGATGGTGCGCGCAATATCGTCCGGCGACATGGCGGGTTTGGCCTCCGGCAGGCCCTCGCGCAGCATGGCCGTATCGACGCTGCCTGGACATACGGCGTTGACGCTTACGCCGACGACGCGCAGTTCCTCGGCCAGCGCCCGCGTAAAGCCGACGAGGGCGTGCTTGGCGGCACAGTACGCCGCCAGCATCGGCGTGCCTTCTCGGCCCGCGATAGATGCGACCGAAATAATTCGACTGCCGGCGCGTCGCAGATCAACGGCGAGCGCGCGATAACAGTAAAACGCGCCGTCGACATTGGCGGCGAACATTGCGCGCCACTGTGCGTCGGTCACTTCATGCGTCGCGCCGCGCATCACGGCGCCAGCATTGTTGACCAATATATCAACCGGGCCGAGCTGCTGATGCGTGGCCAACGCGGCTTGGGCCACGGCATCACTGCTGCTGACGTCGCAGACCACCGCGATGGCCTTGCCGCCGCGGTCACTGATTTCCTTGGCCACCGCCAACAAGTCGTCCTTGCGGCGCGCCCATAACGCCACCTGGGCGCCGCGTCCCGCCAGGGCTAGCGCGGTGCTCCGACCAATGCCGCGGCTGGCGCCGGTAACCACGGCGATCTTTCCGGCGAGCGTCATCGGGCGATCCTAGCACCTAATGCGCTAAAGGAAAGCAGCTACGGCGGGTCGACGTGCTTAGCGCAAGCCCGAAAAAAGGGCCGCCACGATTTCATCTTGGAGTTGCCGCGCGTCGGCCTTCGCGGCGATGGGCATGTCATTGACAAAGATGGCAAACGCAATAGGGTCCAGGGTGTTGGTGCCGATGATGCCCGCCAACGTCGACACTCGATCGAGCGTGCCGGTTTTGCCGCGGACATAGCCACGCACCGGCATGTCGTAGTAGCGGCTGGCGAGCGTACCATCATGGCCGCCGATGGCGAGCGAGGCGATAAATTCGGGTTGCAGGCGCCAGGATCGCATGCCGGCCGCGATGACCGCGACGAGTTGCGCCGCTGAAACCGCGGAGGCATCATAGAGACCCGAGCCGTTTTCGAGGCGCACCGACGCGGTATCAATGCCGAGCGAGGCGAGCATGTTGGTGGCGGCGCGCTGGGCATCGCCCCAGGTTGCCCCCGAGGCGCCAGCGCCCACCGCGCCCGTGGCCTTGAAAATCATTTCGGCGACAAAATTGTTGGAGTGCTTGCCGACCGCGCCGAGAATTTGAGCGAGTGGGGCGCTCGTATGTGCCGCCACCAACGTGAGCGCGGGGGGCGCGATCCGTCGCCCGGCGGGGGCAGCGGCCTTGATGCCCTGCTTGCGCAGGTAATAGACGAAGCATTCGGCGGCGACGCGCGCCGGCGACTCCAGGCGACGGCGTTGTGAAATCACGCCATCGCGGCGCGCCATCGAGCCGCGGACTTCGATTTCTGTGATCATGGCGCCGTCCTTGCCGCGCTGTGGCCGCGCCCACATCATCATGGCGCTGCGGCGATCGTCGCCAACGACGATGGCGGCGGCCTTCACCTTGATCGCGCCGAGGGTGGGCGGATGCACCTCAATGGCGGCGCTGCCACCGTTGCCTGCAAGGGCCTCGACGCGGACAACGTTGCCGTTGACCGAAAGCGCCGAGGTCGAGGCGCGAAACGGGGCGCGCTCCTCGGGCGCGTCGTCAAAGCGCGGCGGATCGCCGACGTCATCGAACATGCCGTCGTCCCAATACACCTGACGCACGGTGCGCACACCTCGGGCCGCTAGCGCCTTGGCCAGCGCTGATAAGTCATCCTCGGTCAGCGTCGGGTCGCCGCCGCCGCGCAAGAACAAGGCCTCAATGGTGCCCGCGCCAGCATGGTAGCCCTTGGCGTAGACCGCGGTGGTGAAGCGATAGCTTGGGCCGAGCACGGTGAGTGCCGTGACGGCGGTGATCAGCTTGGCATTAGACGCGAGATTGTATGGCGCGTCGCCATCGCGCTGATACAGGATGGCCCCGTCGGCAAGCCGCTGCGCAAATACCGCGATGCGTGCCTGTGCCAGGCTCGGGGTGGCTGCAATGCGCGCATCGATGTGCGCGGTGATCCACGCCTGCTTGTCGGTCAAGAAATGCGGCGGCGGCGCGCCCTGCGTGGGCGCTTCGGCGGCCGCAACAGCTGGCCCCGGCGCTTGCCGCCTGGACGCGGTTGCGATCATACTTGTCGCGATTGCCGACAACCCCGCAACAAACGCCCAGGCCTGGTAGGTTCGCACCCGGTCAGCCTACCATGCTTGCCTGCCTGGTGGGCCTTGCGGCGCTTGCCGGGGCGTGCGAACGCAAGGTGCGACAGACGGCGGATGACACGATCGTCATGCTCGTCGAAAAGGCGATGAAGACGGCCGATGGGCGCTACACGTCCAATGCGTACGATCAAAAACTTTCGCGCTTGGTGACGCGCGGGCTGACGACGCTCGACCCCCTCTCGCTCGAGCCCACGCTAGATCTCGCCGCCGCCATTGAGATGCGATCGCCGACGGAGGCGTGGGTGACGCTGCGACCGGGCCTGCGTTTCTCCACCGGCACGCCGCTAACTGCCGATGACGTCGCGTTCACGTACCAATCGATCATCGCGCCGGGCAGCGATAGCTCGCTGACGACGGCGACGCGCGAAAAATTTGTCGACGTCACCGCCGTGGATGCGCGGGTGGTCCGCTTTACGCTGCAGGCGCCGCTCGCCACGTTGTGGTCCGATCTTGAGGTCGGCATTGTGTCGCGTGCGGCCGCCGACGCCAAGGGCCAGTTCGCCGGTGGGCGCGTCGTTGGTGCGGGACCGTATGTCCTGCAAGACCTCACGCCGCAGCGCGCGCGGCTCGTCGTGAATCCGTATTTTGATGGGGTGCCGCCGCGCACGCCCAAGATCGAGATGCGCTTTGTCACCGCCCAACCCGCGCGCGCCTTGATGATGGCCGGTGGCGCCGCCGATTTGGTGCAAAACGCCATCCAAGTCGATCTGCTCGACGATTTGGCCAAGCGACCGCGGCTCGTCATCGAGACCGCGCCCAGCGTCATCTTGACCTATCTCATGATGAACCATCGCGACGCGGCGCTCGGCAACGTGCGCGTACGACGTGCCATCGCCCACGCCGTCGACCGCCCGGGCATCATTGCCGCCAAGTTTGGCGGCCGGGCGGTGCTCGCGACCGGGCTCATCGCGCCGACGCATTGGTCCTATTTTGGCGACGTCGCGACCTATGCCTATGACGTGGCGCGCGCGAAGGCGCTGCTCGATGAGGCCGGCTACCCGGACCCCGACGGCGAGGGCCCGTTGCCTAGGCTGTCGCTTGTCTACAAGACCAGCTCGGACCAGTTTCGCGTCGCGATCGCGCGCGTGATCGCGGCGCAGCTTGGCGCCGTCGGCATTGCCGTCGAGGTGCGCGCGTTTGAATTCGCGACCATGTTCGCCGACGTCAAGCAAGGCAACTACCAGCTCGCGTCGATGCAGACCTCGGAAATTACCGACCCTGATTATCTCTATATCTATTTCCACAGCGCGCAGGCGCCGAGCAAGACCAACCCGAATGGGACCAATCGGTGGTTTTACGCCAATCCCGCGTTCGATGCCTTGTGCGAGGCGGGGCGGCGCGAGCTCGACCGCGGCAAGCGCCTCGACCTCTATCGCCAGGCCCAGGCGATCTTCGCGCAGGATGTGCCGGTCGTCCCGCTATGGCATGAAGATAACATCGCGGTGCGCAACATCACGCTGCAGGGCTACGAGCTCTCAGCCAATGCGCGGTTTGGCGGCCTCACGGTCGCGGCTAAGCCGTGAGCCCGCGCGTTGGCGCACCGTCCTGGCCTTACGCCGCGGAGCGCTGCTGGTCGAGGAGAAACTTTTCGCCCGCAACGTAGTTGACGACCACGGGAATCCCCATGAAGGCGAGCCCAACGGTGAACGCGTCATCGGCATCTTCGCGCAGCCATACCACCACCGCGGCGAAACGATACGAGCGAAGTTGCGTGCCTGGCGCCGCTTCGTTTTCGGAGGTGGCGCGCGGAAACGTCAGCGAGGTGGTCGCCGGTCGGGGTTCGTCCGGATGTGCCATGGCGATTTCGATGATGATTTCAAGCGCGTCGCCGATGCTGACATACGGCGCGGCATGGCAAATGAGGCCGCCCGGTGACAACTCGGAAATGGCAATTGGATCGCGCAGGCCGTCGCCGCGCATGGTGGCGGGCATGCAAACCGTCTGGCGGCGAAATTGGCGGCCATCAAGGCCCGGCGCCGCAAACAGACCCTCAACCTGACCGACAAGGTCGATTTCGTCCCAAGTCAAGCCTAAAGCGGCGCGGCTCTTGGCGAGCAGCTGACGGTAGTGAAAGACGAGGTCGAGGAGGTTCATGACAGAAACTAAAGCAAACCTGGTGCCAAGCCGCGAAGCCGAGCCGATCCCTGAACATCGTGCCAAAGGCTGGGGGACCCCATGGGCTTTGGCGGCGGTTAGCGGCGCAAGTTACCGAATACGCGCGGCGCCCAACTTGTCGCAGGCACGTAGCTGATGAGTAGCCTCCCGGGGTAACGCTCACCACGCTGATGTATTTGTCACACGGTGGGTGTGAGGTAGGGTGGCAAAATGACCGAGTCGCTGTTTGCCCACGCCGCCGCGCAAAGCCGGCTCGGGCAGCCCTTGGCCGAACGGATGCGGCCGCGCACGCTGGCCGAGATGGTCAACGCGAGCGCCATCATTGGGGGCCCTCGGATCGTCGAGCGGTTGGCGGCGGGCCACATGCCACCCTCGATGATTTTGTACGGGCCGCCAGGCACAGGCAAGACGACGTTTGCGCTTTTGCTCGCCGATGCGGCGGGGCGCGCGCGGTGGTTTTGTCGGCGGTGCAAAGCGGCGTCAAGGAGTTGCGCGAGGTCGCCGCCGAGGCGGAGTTACAGCGCAGTCACTACGGTCGGCAAACCCTGCTCTTTGTCGATGAGATTCATCGCTTCTCCAAGACGGGGCAGGATGCGCTATTGCCGCACGTCGAGCGCGGCGTGTTTATCTTGTGCGGCGCCACCACCGAAAATCCTTCGTTCGCGCTCACCGCGGCGTTGCTGTCGCGATGCTTGCTGTTGCGCTTTGAGCCGCACGATGATGAGGCCTTGCGCAACATCGCGATGCGGGCGCTCAGCGATGCGCAGCGCGGGCTGGGCGCGCAGGCGCTAGCGCTTGCCGATGACGGGGCCGCGGCCTTGGTGCTGGCGGCAAGCGGCGACGCGCGGCGCTGCTTGGGGCTGCTCGAGATCGCGGCCGAACGTGCGACGTCGAGGGGGCAAGGCACCATCGAACAGGCGGACGTGCAAGCTGCCGCGGAAGGCTCCGTGTGGGGGCATGATCGCCGCGGCGATCAGCACTACGCGCTCGCCAGCGCCTTCATCAAGAGCCTGCGCGGTTCGGATGCGGACGCGGCGGTGTATTGGATGGTGCGCATGCTGGAGGCGGGGCAAGAGCCACGGTTTGTCGTGCGACGCATGGTCATCTTTGCCTCAGAGGACGTCGGCAATGCGGATCCCCAGGCCCTGGCCGTGGCAACCAATGCGCAGCGCGCCTTTGAATTTCTCGGGATGCCCGAGGCGAGCTTTGCGCTGACGCAGGCCGCGATCTACCTCGCGCTCGCCCCCAAATCAAATACGGCCTTGACCGCGTACGCCAATGCGCGCCGGCTGATGAAGGAACACGGCCAGCTGCCGGTGCCGCCAAAGCTGCGTAACGCCTCGTCGACGGTGGCCAAGGTGCTTGGGCACGGGGCTGGCTACCAGTATCCGCACGATTTTGCCGGGGCCTACGTCGCCGAAAGCTACATGCCCCAGGCCCTGGAAGGCGCCCAGATCGTCGTTCACGCCCACCAAAACGGGTTCGAGCAAGAACTTGAGTCTCGACGCCGCAAATAAGGTGTGGTACCGACGTCGCAATGTTTGACCCCGCTACCGAAGAGGTATTTTTGGGCATTGCGCACGCGCTTTTCATGAATCGCTTGCACGTCCTGCGGCTCACTGAAGTGGTGCGCCTGCGCATCAGCCCGCATCAAGAAGATGGCAACCTCGAAGTCCCCAAGGACCTCGACCGAGAGCTGGTGCAGCAGTCGACGGCGTACGTGCTCAAGTGTTTCCCAGCGAGCATGGAAAAAAAGATTCGCTTCGCGCAAGAAGAGTGGCTGCGGCTCTCGTAGCTGCCGCCAGCTAGCGCCAGGGCACTAGATAAATCGCTTCGCGAGCGAAACGGCTCGAGGCGTAAGAGATGAGCCCCGCCATGCAATCGCGTGGCCGAGCGCGATGGCCTTGTCGAGGCGACTCAGCCGAGGCTGCGTGGTCAGGACCGCGCTGCCGGCGCGTTCGATTTTGCTGAGCATGCGGTCAGCGCCGTGCCACATGAGCGCGAGCTCGACCGCGATGTCGGGGCCAACGCTATCGACCAAGGGGCGGGCGCGCATCAGCCACGCGCGCGCGCGGGCGACCTCGAAGCGAATCAAGGCATCGGCCGCGGGTGAGGTGCGCCGGGTTTGTAAATCTGCCGGCGTAACGCCGAAGTGGCGCAAGTCTTCGCTCGGCAGGTATTGCCGACCGCGCGCGAGGTCGGCGTCGAGTTGCTGTAACATGCGGGTGAACGCCAGCGCGCACGCCAGGTCGTCGGCATATGCCAGCTGGTGCGGCTGGCTGTACCCGGCGATATAGAGAAAGATATGACCGAGCGGCGCGGCGACCTGCTTGCAGTGGCGCACCAGCTCGTCGCTGGTGGCATAGCTGGTGGTGTCGAGGTCGGCGCGAATGCCGGCGAGCAGTTGACGAAACTCGGTGATCGGAAGTTGATATCGCTTGATCGTATCGGCTAGGGCAACAAAAACTGGGTGGTCGGGGACGCGGCGAAAATACGTATTCGTCAGCATGCCCTCCCACTCGTCGAGGGCGCGGGCGCGCTGCCCCTCGTACATGGGCTCGTCAGCGTAGTTGTCGGCAATGCGGGCGAAGGCAAACGCGGCGTAGATGTGGTCGCGCAGGGTCGAGCGCGCGAAAAAAGACGCGATGGGATAGTTATTGTGCTTGCTGCGGCACAGGCTCTCGCAGTAGCGGTAGCTCGCTGGCAGCGACATGCCACTGGGCGCCGGGGCCACCAAGGGCAGGGCGACGACCTTGGCGGTCGAGGGGGCGGCTTGCGACGCGGACTTCACGCGTCAGGTGTACCGCGCGCCTAGGGGAAAGGCAAACCTGGCTAACCGCCGCTGGGCCGTGGAATTATGGCTCGATCGCAACATGCACGCCAGCGCCGCCTAATGTGAGCGGTAGGACCTCGGCGCCTGCGGCGATCATGGCGGCCTCGAGCGCTTGCCCTTGCGCGATGGGCACCACGGCAAGCGCGACGTCGCCGCCGCCGGCGCCCGTTGTCTTGGCGGTGCCGCCAAGTGCGCTCGCCAGTGCCGCGACGCGATCTACGATGGGTGGCACCAACGGCAGCGCAGTGGCGTGCGCGAGCTGGTGCATCGCGAGATGGCCGTAGCCAAGGCTGCCGATGAGGGCATCGGCGTCACCGTCGCGACAGGCCTCGATGGCGGCGCCGGCGGCCTTGGCAAGCGAGAGCAGCGCATCTTGCACCGGCCCGGGCGCGGCCTGCTCGGCGCGCGCGACGCCCGCCAACAGTGCCGGCGTGCTGGCGCCGTGGCCGGTATAAAACGCCACCCACGCGACGCTCGGGGCTGGCAGCGGCGAGGCTACGCCTTGGACAAAGGCGGCAAATCCGCCAATGCAGGCGGCAGCGACGTCAATGCCGCTGCCGCTCGCACCGGCGCTGCGTTGCTCCTCGGCATGCGCGCGCGCGGCGAGCGCGAAAATACGCTGCGTCGTCGGCGCGTCGTTGGCGAATGCCTGCGACGCATGACATGCCACGGCGCGCGCGATGAGCGCGACGACGGTGGCGGCGCTGGCGCCCAGGCCGAGCTTTTCGTCGCCTTGATAGAACGCCCTGGTGTCGACGCGCGTGGCGCGCGCGGCGATGACCGCGGCGCTGGCTTCACCAAACTCGGCGCTGAGCACGGCGAGGGCGGCGCGCACAAACCGATCGTCAAGCTGCAGCGGCGCGTCGCTTGCCTTCAGCGCGCGCGCCGTTGCGCGGCGATTGACGACGGCCACCAGCCCCGGGCCGCCACGCGTCACCGCGTATTCGCCGGCAATAACGACTTTCCCTGGCGCGCTGGCGCAAATGATCGCATCGCCCGATGCGCTCATGGCGTCACCCTCGCCTCACCACCGGGGCCGCTGATGGTGACGCGTGATACGCCGGGGATACCTTCTAGCCCTGCCGCAATGCGCGCGGCCTCGCTTGGTATTGTCAAGACCTTGACGTGCGGACCAGCGTCCATCGTCGCCCATGCGTGCAGGCCGCGGCGCCTAAGCTCCTGGACCTCGCGCATCACCGTTAGCGTCGTCGGTTGCCAATAGATGATGGCCGGACGCGAAGCGATGGCTGCGGCGTGCATAGCCAGCGCGTTGGCTTCGGCGAGTTCACCAAGCGCAGGCAAGTCGCTGGCCGCGATCGCGGCATCGGCGGTGGCCAAGTCGGCCTGCGCTGCGTCGACCCACGCGCGATAGTACGGCGAGGTGAGGCGACAATGCTCCATCGCATCGCGCGAGGCATGCGCCTTGGCGCCGTCGCCCCCGACCTCGACGATGACCATCGCGAGCGTCGCTGCAAACGCCTGATTGGCCATCGGCTCCGCAAAACAATCGGCGCCGTCGGCACGCGTGCCGGCGTGCAGACGCACCAGCCCACCAAAGATCGAGCGCGCGGCGGAGCCCGAGCCAAGGCGCGCGATGGCCGAGCGCTGCGCGGGCGAGAGCGGCAGCGCCAGCGCAGCGGCCGCAGCGGTGACCAGCGCCGCATACCCCGAGGCCGATGAGGCGAGGCCCGCGGCGGTGGGAAAATTGTTTTGCGTTTCGATCTGCGCGCCCCATGTCCGCATATGGGCGCTGGCAGGCGTGGCGGCCGACACCGCGCGCAAGGCTTGCAAGCACGGCGCGATGCCGGCGAGTTCTTTGGGCGACGCGGCGCGGCTGCCTAGCGTCATCGCGTCGGTGCTCTGGTGTTCTTCCAAACGCACCGTCGTGGTCGTCATCAGCGCATCAAGCGTCAGCGAGATGCTGCCGGTTGCCGGCAAGTTGAGCGAGGCGTCGCGCTTGCCCCAGTATTTCACGAGCGCAATATTTGCGTGCGCGACGGCCGTGGCCTGCGCAGTCACGGCGTCGCTCCCAAGGTGACCATCATGGTGCTATACCCCATTTGCTGCCACGTGGCTGCGATCTCATCTTCGCGCCCGGGTGCCAGCGCGATCGCACTGCCGCCGCCGCCCGCACCCGTGAGCTTGGCGCCAAGCGCGCCGCGGTGATGAGCGGCCTGCACCATGGCGTCAAGCGCAGGATGCGACACGTTAAGTATCGCGAGCGTCTCGTGCGCGGCAAACATCGCGGCGCCGAGGTCCGGCAGGTGCCCGCGGGCAAGAGCTTGGATCCCGGTGGTTGCGAGCGCGCCGAGGCGCTGAACGTGTGCCATGCCCTCCGCGCTCGCAGCGCGGGCGGCGACGCGCTCGATCATGGTCGCCGTGGCGCGCGCGATGCCTGACATGCCGACGACCAGCGGCGGCACCATGGTAGCGGCGCCGTTGGCCGCCATTGCCGCGAGCGGCCTAAACCCTTCACCTTTGCGAAATGTGCCGAGCTGGCCATAGGTGGCCGCGGCGACGTCGACGCCACTTGGCGTGCCATGAAATGAGGCTTCGCCACGCGACGCGATGGCGATGATTTCGTCAGGCACAAATTCAACACGATCGTGAGCCGCGCAGGCGCGCGCGAGCGCGACGCAATACGCCGCCGACGAGCCGAGCCCCGCGCCGGCAGGCACGCTAGCGTCACCGGTTACTGTCGCGCCAGTCCAGCCAAACGCCGCAATGATCGCGCGCGTCGCGTCGATCACGGCGGCGGGCACATCGCGCGGCCCAAGGCCCCAACGTGCAATATGCACGGTCACCGCCTCCGCTTGCGGCCTTGCATGCAACGCGACGCCTTGCGCGATGCCCGCGACCAGCGCCGCATAGCCATAAACCACGGCATGTTCGCCAAGCAAGATGACCTTGCCAAAGCCGCGGCCTTGCCCCGCCTGCGCAGCGCTGCTCATGGCGTGGTCGAGGCCGGGTCGAGCGCGGCGATATACGAGGCGAGCGCGGGCTCGAGGTATCGCGGCACGGTTTTCATGGCGGCCACGTTGCGCGCGCCGGCAAGCAGCATCGTGGCGCGGGTGCTCGCGATGAGCGCGGCGAGCCACCGCGCGGCTTCATCGTAGCCGCCGCGCTGCCACGCTGCAAGCACCGGCCCCGCGACGCCGCACGCCCGGGCGCCAAGCGCCAACGCGCGCGCGACATCGAGCCCGCCGCGAATGCCGCCGGAGGCGATCACGTCGACCGCGCGGCGGGCGCAAATGGCGGTGGTCACGGCGGTTGGGATGCCCCATTCGCGTAGCTGTTCGCCGGTCGCGGCGCGGCCTTCATCCGTCGCGCGCTGCGCCTCGACAGCGACCCAGCTCGTACCACCCGCGCCCGCGACGTCGATCGCGGCGACGCCCAGCGCGGTCAATTCATCAGCGAGGCGCGGGGCGATGCCGCACCCCGTTTCCTTGACGATGACGGGGATACCGAGCGTATCGACGAGATGGCCGATCGTTGCCACGGCGCCGCGAAACGCGGTATCGCCGCGATCTTGCGCCAACTCTTGCGCTGCATTGAGGTGAATGGCCATGGCATTGGCGCCGATGCGCGCCGCCAATTCGCGCACGGCGGTCGGCCCCATGGCCATCGCCTGCATGACGCCGAGATTGCCCAGCAGCACGACATCCGGCGCTGCGTCGCGCACCGCGTACGTCGAGGTCAGCTCCGGGTGCTCGGCCATGGCGCGCTGCGAGCCGACGCCAAACGCCGCCCCGACCCGCACCGCCAGCCGCGCGAGGTCGCGATTTATTTCCGCTGACTGCGGCGCCCCGCCCGTCATGCCGGTGATGACGATCGGCACGGCCAAAGCCAAGCCGCCCACCGAAGTCGTCAATTCAACCTCGCCTAAGTTGAGTTCCGGCAGCGCCTGATGCACCAGGCGCACGTGCTCGAGCATGGTGGTGACCTGTGAAAATTGTGAGGCGGGCGTGGTGGCGAGTCGCAAATGATCCGCCTTGCGCGCCGCGATCGCTTGTAGGTCGCTCGCAGGCGGCACAAGGCTCATGTGCGGGTTGTAGCACGGAAGCGCGCGCTTCGTTCGCAAGCGCCGGCGCGGCCGCGCGCAACCACCCGGCTCGTTACCAGTAGACCACGGCGAGCGTGCTGGCGACCCAGACCGCGACGCACGCGCGCATCCACGGGTCCTTTAACATCGTTTCGGTGGGGCTGGCCGGCGAGGCGTCGTTAAGCGCCAGCCAAACAAAGCGGCCCATGCCGAGCGCGGGCAAGGGAATGGTCCACACCAAGTCGGTGGTGCCAAACAACGCCACCGTCGTCGCCGCGCGCGTGTAGAGGGCATAAACGCCCGTGGTGATCGCGCCCAGGCCCCATAGGCTCCACCGCAGATAGGTGAGGTTGTAGCCGGACAACGCGGCGCGAGTGGCGGTCGGTTGGCGCGCGGCGTCTACCTGCGAGCTCCACGCCAACTCATGGGCGCGCTTGCCCAGGCCGAGCAACATCGCCAGCAGGCCGGTGCAGCCAAGCAACCACGGCGATACCGCAACGCCGGCGGCAAAGCCGCCAGCGAGCACGCGCAAGAGAAAGCCGAGTGCGATCACCAACGCATCGACGAGCGCGAGATGCTTGAGCCGCCATGAATACGCGGCGCCCAGCAGCAGATAGCCGCCGACCATAAGCGCGCAGCCCGGGGCGACGATAGCCGCCAAGGCGAGGCCGGCGAGCGCGAGCAGCGCGGCGCCGCGTCTGGCGCTGGCAAGGGGCAGCGCGCCGGACGCGATCGGGCGCAAGCGCTTGCTTGGGTGCAAGCGGTCGGCCGCCACGTCGAGCGTGTCGTTGAGGATATAGACCGCGCTTGAGGCGAGACAAAATGCCAGCGCCGCAACGGCGGCCGCGGCGGCATCGCGCGCCATCGTTAGATGCCCCGCAAACACCAGCGGCGCGAGCACGAACGCGTTTTTCACCCATTGGTGAAGACGCATTGCGCGGGCCCACGTCGCGGCTGCCATGGGCGCACGCTACCAGAATTGCGCGGGGGTGCGGTATAGTGGCGGCGCGATGCAACCATTTCGCACAACGGCGCACGCTCTGGTGCAGCATGGGCGTCGTCTCGGCGCCATGTTGGCGCGCCTGCGCGACCGCGTGCGGTTTCGCCTGCGCTATCGCCTGGCGCTCACGTTGGTGTTTGCGGCGCTGCTGCCGATGCTGATCATTGCGACCAGCGGCGTCACCGTCGTGCTGCGCAGCCTCGAGCGCGGCCAACATCGCAATGTTGGCGGCCAGCTCGATGTTGGCATGAATTTGCTTGGGCGGTGGCTTGAGGATCTGGGTTCAGGCGCGGGCCTCATCGCGAGCGGAGCGACCAGCGACGCCATCGATGCGCCCTTTGAGTTGCGTGCGGCGGTGGTTGGGTTGCACGAAGAACTGCCCGCAGCCTTGGTGGAGTTCTATAACGCCAGCGGCGCCTTGGTGTATCGCGAAGTCGTCGGCGGAGAGCCGTCCCGCTTTGCGCCGTTGCGATCGCCGATGATGGCGGAGCTTAGGCCGGGCATTGATGAAGCGCGTTGGCATCGGCGCGTGGCGTTGGTGACGCAAGGTGATCTTGTGGTCGCGCAGGCGGTCGCGCCGATCGTCGACATAAACCGCCGTACGGTTGGTCTCGTCGTGTTGTCGGTGCCGCTCGACGAAATGGTCGCGGAGACGATCAAGGCGTGGCTAGGCACCGAGGTCTTGCTGGTCAGCGCGCCGACCACGGGCCAATGGGCGTGGCCAACCCTGCGCAGCACGTTTGCGCGCGACGCCAGCCCTCCGCCTCGCGTGCCTTCGGCGCGATCCATCGCGCCCCTGGTGCGCGGTGAGCGCATCATCGCCGACCAGGCCGTCGGCCCCATGCCGTTTCATATCGGCTGGCGCGCGGTATTTAGCGACGAAGGCCAGGTGGTCGGATATTTTGGCGTCGCGGTCGATCGCACGCCGCTGGTGCAGGCGCAGGCGGTGGCCTTTCGTTCGCTGGCGTTGGCGGCGGGGCTAGGTTTGGTGCTCGCCTTGCTCTTGGCCGCGCTGCTGTCGCGGTGGCTGGAACGACCCATCGTGCGGTTGCGCGATGGCGCCTTGGCGGTCGCGCGCGGCGATCTGAGCGTTAAGCTTCACACCAGCGCACGCGGTGAGATTGGCGACCTCGCCCGCGCCTTTGCGCAGATGACGGCCTCATTGCTGGAGGCAAGCCGCGAGCAGGAGCAAAAGGTCAAGGATCGCACCCGTGAGCTGTCGCGCGCCAATGCGGATCTCGCGCTCGCGATGACCGAACTGCGGCAGGCGCAGACGCAACTGGTGCATTCAGAACGCATGGCGGGGCTCGGCGTGTTGGTCGCGGGCGTCGCGCACGAAATCAATAGCCCAACCGCGGCGATTCGCGGCGCCGCCGACACGCTGTCGGAGGTGATCACCCAGCTTGGCGAGGTCGCCTCGGCCCTGCTCGGCGAGGGGATTACCACCTCGCAGCGGCTCGCGGTGTTTGCGTGGATCGAGGCGACGGCCCGCCAGGTTAGCGAGCAATCGACGCCCTCGGGCGTTTCGGCGCGGCGTCTGGCCAAGGTCATGTCGCAGACCCACAATGCGCGCTTGCTCGCGCTCCAAATCGACACCGCCGAGCTGGCGCGCCTGGGCATCGAGAATCACCAAATCGAAAAGATCACGCAACTAACCGGCGACAACCCGACCTTGCTGCGTGCCGCCCTTCGCGCCTTGGTCGCGTACACGCGCGCCCTACGCAGCGCCCGCATCATTCACGGGGCCATCGGGCGAGTCATGCATATCGGGAGCGGCCTTAAGACATATTCACATATCGACCAGTCCTCGCACATCGGCCCAGCCGGCGCCACGGTCGACCTGCATGCGGGGATCGACTCGACGCTTATGCTGCTCGACTTCGCCTTGCGCGGCATCACCGTCGAGCGCGCGTTTGCGCCGGACCTGCCGCCGATCGCTGGGTTGGCCGACGAGCTCAACCAGATCTGGACCAACCTTATCCAAAACGCCGCCTTCGCCCTCGCCGGACAAGGCACGCTGCGCATTACCACCGAACGCGAAGGCGACGCCGTGCGGGTCGCGATCGCCGACGACGGGCCCGGCATCGCGCCCGACGTGATGCCGCGCATTTTTGAGCCGTTCTTTACCACCAAGCCCAAAGGGCAGGGGACCGGCCTGGGGCTCGGCATTGTGCGCAACATCGTGCAGCGGCATCACGGCGCCATTGATTGCCAATCACGGCCGGGCCAGACTATCTTTACCGTGACCCTGCCAGTTACGCCCACCCCAACATGAGCGCTCGCGACACCATCATCTGCGTTGACGACGAGGAGGGCGTGCTCACCGTCCTCGAAGAGCAGCTGCGCCGGCGGTTTGGCCATGAGTGCACCATCGAAACCGCGGCCTCGGCGGCCGCGGCCCTTGAGCTGCTGGAGGAGGTCGCGGCCGATGGCGACACGATCGCCGTCGTCATTGCCGATCAGATGATGCCCGGCATGGTCGGCAGCAAGCTGCTCGGCATCGTGCATGAACGCTGGCCCGACGCCATGAAGGTATTGCTCACCGGACAGGCAGGCCTGGAGGCGGTCGTCGAAGCGATTAACACCGCGCGCCTCAACTATTACATGAGCAAGCCGTGGGACGAGGCGGCCTTGCTGCTCGCCGTGGATAGCTTGCTGCGGCAATTTCGCCTGGCGCGCGAGAACCGCGCGTTAGTCGAGCAATTGCGCACCAAGAATTAGGCGTTGCTCGAGATGAATCGCAGCCTAGAGGACCGCGTCTTTGAACGCACGCAGGCCCTCGCCGCGGCTAATGACCAGCTCGCCGAACTCGCGGTCACCGACGGCCTGACGGGGCTTTATAACTACCGCCATTTTCATGAGCGTCTAGTGCTGGAGGTCGAGCGCTGCGGCCGCAATGGCATGCCGTTGACGTTTCTGATGATCGATGTCGATCACTTTAAGGCCTACAACGACGATTTTGGCCATCCGTGCGGTGATGACGTCCTGCGCCGGATGGCCAAGGTCCTGCGCGATGGCCGGCGCGCCAACGATCTTGTCGGTCGCATTGGCGGCGAGGAATTCGGTGTGGTCTTGGTCGAGACCTCTAAGGTCGCGGCAACGGCGGTGGCCGAGAGGATCCGCCAGATGGTGCTCGATCTGCCGCCGCCATCGGTGCCTGACCAAGCGGCGATGGCACGTCCCATCACGGTCTCGATCGGGCTCGCCAGCGTGCCCGACGATGCGGCGACGGCCCGCGGCGTCGTCGAAGCCGCGGACAAGGCGCTTTATGTAGCCAAGCACGGCGGGCGAAATCGCGTCGCGGTGTTTGGCGGCTAGCCAGCGAGGCACAATGACCAGCGCGCAACCCAACAACATTTTTGTACTCGGCGCCGGTAGCTACGGCAGCTGCCTTGCCATCTTGCTCGCTCACGCGGGGCATCGCGTGACGCTGTGGTGTCGGCGGCGAGAGCTCGCCGAGGCGCTCGCGGCAGAGCGCGAAAATCGCGCCTATTTGCCCGGTTTTGCGCTACCGCACGGGTTGATAGTGACGCACGAACTCGCGGCCGTCGCGCAAGCCGATTTTGTGCTTGGGGTGACGCCATCGCATGCGGTGCGCACCATGTTCTCACAAATTTCGCCGCTGCTCGCGCCGCACGCCGTGGTGGTGAATGCCGCCAAGGGGCTCGAGGAAGGCACGCTGTTTACGATCGAGGACATCTTCGCGCAGGTATTGTCGCCGGCCCACGCGGCGCGCGCGACCTACCTCTCGGGGCCAACGTTTGCGCGCGAGCTGGCTGCGCGCTTGCCGGGCGCCATCGTGCTCGCGGGCCGCGACGAGGCGACTACCATTGCGGCGCAGCATGCGCTGTCAACCGAGACGTTTCGCATTTACACCAGCACCGACGTTGCCGGGGTCCTCCTGGGCGGGGCGCTCAAGAACGTCATCGCGATCGCCGTCGGGGTCGCCGATGGCCTGAGCATGGGCTCAAATGCGCGCGCGGCGCTGATCACGCGCGGCCTGGCTGAAATCGCGCGCCTCGGCGTGGCACGGGGGGCGGATCCGCTGACGTTTGCGGGGTTGTCGGGCCTGGGCGATTTGGTGCTTACCTGTTCGGGCGACGCCTCGCGTAACCGCCGGGTTGGGTTAGCGCTTGGCCAAGGGCAACCGGTGGCACAGGCCACCGGCCTTGGCAACATGGTCGCCGAGGGCGTCAAGACCACGGCCGTCGCGCATGCGCTAGCGGCGTCGCTGGCCGTCGATGCGCCCATCGTAGAGGCGATGCATAGCATCCTCTTTGGCGGCCAGCCGCCCGCCGAGGCCATGTCCCGCATGCTGACGCGGTCGCTCAAAAGCGAACGCGCCTAGCGCTGACGGCCGTTATTGCGTAGCGCCGCTCGCCCGCGCTTGCTACGTTCGACGCTCCGATGACGGTCAAGCCAGATGCCCCGAGGGCTGCGTCGCCTGTTGCGATGGCCGAGGCGGTCGACGCGGTCGCCGCGACCTGGCCAGCTACCAAATTGCTCGGCGCACGCTATCGGCTCTTGCGACCGCTCGCCGCCGGCGGCATGGCGGAGCTATTTTTGGCGTTGCAATACGCGCGCAGCGGCTTCGAGAAGCTCGTGGTGATCAGGCGCCTGCGCGAAAAGTTCCTCGGCGATCCGCGAGTCATCGCGCTCTTTCTCGATGAGGCGCGCATCGGGTCGTGGCTCAATCATCCCAACATCGTGCAAGTGTTCGACGTCGAGGAAGACGAGGGCGTGCCGTTTATCGCCATGGAATTTATTCGCGGCGAGGAGCTCAGCCGCATTGCGCGGCGCGGCCTGGAGCTCGACCAATTCTTGCCGCCTCGCATGGCGGTCGAGTTGATTCGCCAGGCGGCTTCCGCGCTGGCGCATGTGCATGAGTTTCGCCAGCCGCTGCCGGGGGGCGCGCTCGGCGCGGCACTCGACATCGTCCACTGCGACATCTCGCCAAATAATCTCATGGTGACCGCGAGCGGCTTTCTTAAGGTGATCGATTTCGGTATCGCCCGGCATCGGTTTTCGGAGTCCGGTGAGGCGACCGTGCTGCCGGGCAAATTGAGCTACATGTCGCCCGAGCAAGCGCGCCGCGAGGCCGTGGATCACCGCTCGGATCAGTTTTCGCTGGCCGTGGTGCTCTACGAATTGACGGTGGGGCGACGCCTCTTCCGTGGCCAGCCCGACGACGTCTTCGCCCGCATCACCGAAGGCAAAATCGCGCCGCCGCGCGACATCGATCCTGAGTTTCCTGAGGAGCTGCAGGACATTCTCATGCGCGCGCTTGCGCTGGCGCCAAGCGATCGGTTTGCCAGCTCGGCGGCGCTGGCGGAGGCGCTGGGGGATTTTCTTGCGGCCAGCGGGTCGCCCGTGACCAACACCATGATCGCAGAGTACATGACGGGGCTCGGCTATACCGAGGCCGCGCTGGACTACGACGTCGCGGCGACCGCCGCCGAGCCGAGTTGGGATGAGCAACGGCCCTCCGATGCGTCGATGGCGCGCGCCCTGGGAATTGATGAAGCTTTGTGGAAGCAGCTGCATACGCCGCCCCCGAGCGCGAGCCTGCTTGGCAGCGGTGGCGACGCGCATGGCGAGCTGCCGATTGATACCTCGGAGGTGCCGCGCCGGGCCAGCGTGCCTTTGGCGGTGCAGGCGGCGGCGGCGGCGGCGATCGTCGACGCCGACGACGCCCATGAGGCGCGCGCGGGCACTGGCCAAGGCGCCGCCTTGTGGTTTCTGGCGCTGCTGGGCCTCGTGGTGCTGGCGGTCGTGATGTACTGGATGGTATGAAAGGCACGACGTTGCGCGGGCGGATCGTCGCGGTCGCGGGGCTCTTGGCTCTCGCGAGCGGTGGGTGTCGCGACGTCGAAGTCTTGCCGCTGCCCGATGCCGCGCCGCCGCCTCCGCGACGACACGTCGACAAACAAGGGTCGGTACGATCGCTGCCGCCGCATGCCGTAAGCGAGGGGGCGGTGGGGCCGTACCGGATTGGCGAACCCATGGCAGCGATCTTGGCCGACATGCCCGGTGGGCCGCGGCTCAACGTGCTCAAGTTGCCGCGCGTCGTCGACACCCGGGTCGCGCGCATCGAGGAGAATAACTTGCTCGTCGGCGGCCAAGAACACAGCGAGTTTATCGGAATCGTAGGCCGCGATATTGCGCGCACGGAGGCCGGCCTTGGCGTCGCAACGACGGTCGCAAAGATCATGGCGGCGGCCGAGGGCCACCACGACGCCTCGGTGGTGCGAGACCGTCGCATGTTCGTTTTACCGGCGCTGCCGAGCTTGCGGTTCATTGCGGGAGGCACGCAGCCGACCGACGTCGTGACGGCCATGTTGCTGCATCCGCCCGCCGCCGCCCCGTCACCGGCACGGCCGGCGCACGCCCCCGGCTGCCAGGCTGCCACGCTGCCGTTGGCGGCGATCGAGCCGCTCCCAGGGCCAAGGTCGGGCGTCGTCGCCGCCTGCTTCGGGGACGTTGGCGATGCGCTGCTAATTGGCGACGATGCGGTGGCGAGATATGTGGTCGACAATGGCAAGTGGCGCCGCGACGCAAGCTTGATGATCAAAGGCGTCGTGGTGGCCGGGCCGCTGCGCACGGCAGCGCGACATGACGACCTGATCGTGGTGGTGCGCGAGCGCGATGCCTACGCCGTAAAATACGTCGCGTCGTTGTGGCGGCTGGATGGCAATCGCTTTACGCGCGTCGCGGGCGACATCATCTATCGCATCGAGGCGATCAATGCCGAGGCCGTCGGCGCGTCGCTCGATGAGCTTGAGCTGGTCATAGACGCGACCTTCGCCGGGGGGCAACTTGAATTTGGTGGCGTGCTGCTCATGCGCGGCGCCAGGGGCCTGCGCGATGTGGTGCCGCTGTTGCCCGCGGTGATGCCGCTGCGTCGCCGCCCGCCCATCGACGCCAAGCCGCCCGAGGTTGCGCCAGCCGGCGTGCCGGCTGATGCGGCGGCGGGCGACCCTGCGCCATCGTCCTTATCGGAGGCCAGCCCATGACTAAAATGTTTCTCTTCGCCACGAGGTGTTCATGATCGATTTTGAGGCCATTGTTGCGGCGCGGCAGCGCCTGGCAGCCAACCTGGTGTTTACACCCTGCACGCAGTCGCTACCTTTCTCCCGCCTGACGGGCCTGGCCGCGTATCTTAAGCTCGAAAACCTCCAAGCGACGGGTTCGTTTAAAGATCGCGGCTCGCTCAACAAGATGTTGCAGCTTAGCGACGCCGAGCGAGCGCGGGGTGTCATCGCGGCCTCGGCCGGAAATCACGGCCAAAGCGTTGCCTATCACGCCAAGCGGCTGGGCCTAAAGGCGACGATCGTCATGCCCGAAAACGCGCCGATGATCAAAATCCTCTCGACGCGCGAACACGGCGCGGAGGTGGTTTTGCGTGGGTTTGGCTACGACGACGCCTTTGCCGAGGCCTCAGCCCGACAGCAGCGCGATGGCCTGACGTTCATCCACGCCTTTGACGATGACGAGGTTATTGCGGGGCAGGGGACGGTAGGCCTTGAGCTGCTCGAGCAGGTGCCCGAGCTTGAGGCCGTGGTGGTGCCGGTGGGCGGCGGTGGCCTCATCGCCGGCATTGCCATCGCCGTCAAGCACAAGCGCCCTGGGATCAAAGTGATCGGTGTCCAGACGCAGCGCGTGCCGAGCGCGAGCGCCTCGCTGTCCGCGGGCGCCCCCGTCACCCTCGCGCCGGCGCTAACGCTCGCCGATGGCATCGCGGTGCGGCGCACCGGCGATCGTACGTTGCCTGTGCTCGCCAGCCATGTCGATGAGATCGTGACGGTGAGCGAAGACGAAATCGCCAACGCGATCCTGCTGTTGCTCGAGCGCGAGAAGACGGTCGCCGAAGGCGCCGGCGCGGTGGCAGTCGCGGCGGCGGTCAATCAGCGCACGTCGCTACCGTTGGGTTGCAAGACCGCGCTCCTGGTCTGCGGCGGCAACATCGACGTCAACATCTTGGCGCGCGTGATCGAACGCGGCCTGGGCAAGGATGGCCGGCGTCTGAAGCTTGAGATTCGCATCAACGATGCCCCGGGCTCGCTGCATGCGCTGCTCGGCGTGTTTGCGCAGGCCCGTGCCAGCGTCCTCGAGGTCATGCACCAGCGCACGTTCGGCGTGGATCTCGGCGATACCTTGGTCGACGTCACGCTGGAGACCCGCGGGCCCGTGCATGTCACCGAGCTGCTAGCATCGTTGTCCGCCGCCGGCTATGTGCACCGCCGCTTATTATCCTAAGCGACCGGGGCCCCCGCGCCTTCGCGACCGCGCATGCATCAGGTGACAATGTAGGTGTGCGCGGCGAGCCCGACTTCAGGTTGAAATGACTCGATGAGGTGAGCCCGCGGCTTTTCATGGTTGGCCGAATTCGGCACAATAGTAAGTAGTGAAGTTTGCGTGCGACCAGTGCCACTCGCAATACTCGATCGCAGACGAGCGCGTCGCCGGTCGTTCGATGACCATTCGCTGCAAGCGTTGCCAGCACCTCATCACCGTCACCGCGCCGAGTCTCCCCGCGCCCGCCAGCCCCGATGACGAAAGCACCTTGGCGATCGGGCATCACACGTTGCCGGCGACGCTGCCTGGCAACTCGCTGCCTCCTCCCATTCCTGCGGCGCCGGTGCGCGCGCGCGTCTCGACGGCGCCCGCGCAACTCGATGTGCCTTGGTTTGTCTCGCTCGACGGCAGCGAGGTCGGCCCGCTAACGCTGCCACAGGCGCGCGATTGGGTCGCGGCCCGCGTTGGCCACGGCGACATGCATTGCTGGAGCGAGGGCTTTGATGATTGGATGCCCGTCGAAAAGGTCAGCCATTTCAGAATTCTCGTCGCGCCCAAGCCGGCCGAGGCAGACCCCTTTGCCGCGCTGCCTGGGCGCGAGAGCCGCGCCAGCGAGCCACCTCCTAGCGAGGATGGCGATCTGAATATTGGCGAGGTGTCGCGCATCGTGAACCTCGCGGAGCTCGCGAGAAACGAGGCCGCCAACAAGGCGCGGCGGACCTCAAAGCCTCTCGAAGCTGCCAGCGCGGCCGCGCCGCGGCAGACCGTGATGCGCGCCGCGGTGTCGATGCCACCGGTGTCGATGGAGCAGGTCGAGCGCGCGCAGGAGGCCATGGCCGAGGCCAAGCAGCACAACAGCCGCGCCTCGACGGCCGTATTGCTCGTGGCGTTAGTGGTGGCCCTTGGCGCGACCGCCTTGATCTTGGCGCTCGCCAAGCCAAGCCCAGAACAAGAGGCTGCCACCGTCGACGCGTTTGCATCGGGCACCGATGAGCTCGGCCGCCGCGTCGCGCTGCCCGTTCCCGGTACGGCCACGCCGGCCACAGGCGGCACGCGGCGGGGGCCCGTTGGCGGCACCCGAGGCGGCACGCCAACCGCAGGTGGCACGACAACCGCGGGCGGCGCGATCGAAACCGCCGGGACCGTTCGCCCCGACAAGGTCGAGGTTGGTCCCGAGGCGGGGCAAGTCTCGCCGCTAACCGCCGACGACGTCATCGCGGTGTCGTCGCGCATGCAATCAGGGACGCGGCGTTGCTACGAACGCGCGCAAAAAGAGGATCCATTTTTCAAGGCGCCCAAAATCATCGTGCGCTTGATCGTCAGCAAGAGCGGCGAGGTTAGCAGCGTTAGCCTTGATAAGGTCGCGGAAACGACGTTTGGTCGCTGTCTGGCCTCCACGATCAAAAAATGGTCATTTCGGCCGTCGACGGAAGGCCTCGCGATCGATCTGCCGATGGTATTTGGCCAGAGCTAGTGGTTGCGCCCTTGCCCGCCATCGCCGCGACGATCGCGCCTGGCGAGGCAGGGCTCTATGTGCACGTGCCCTGGTGCCGCACGCTATGCCCGTATTGCGATTTCGCGGTGCATATTAAGCGCGGCGAGCTGCCGCATCGCGCCTACCTTGAGGCCTTGCTTGGGGAATTCGACGCGCGTCGCGACGCCTTGGGCGCGGCAACCTTGCAGACCATCTATATCGGCGGTGGCACGCCGTCGCTATGGGATCCCGCGTGCGTGGCCGAGCTGCTGATTCATGTTGGCGCGCGCTGTGCTGTCGCGCCCGCGGCGGAGGTTACGCTCGAGGTCAATCCCATCGACTGCACGCCACAAAATCTCGCGCGCTGGCGAGCGGCTGGCTGCAATCGCTTGTCAATTGGGGTGCAAGCGCTCGACGAAGCGACGCTGGCATTTCTAGGCCGTGGCCCCCATCACGGCGACGGCCGCGCAGCGGTGGAGGCGGCTCGCGCGACGGGGTTTACCAACATTTCGATCGATTTTATCTTGGGCGCGGGAGAGTTGCCGGCGTTGCAGGTGGCGATCGAGTCGCTTGCACCGCTGGTTACCCACATGTCGGTCTACGAGTTGACGATCGAAGCGGCGACGCAATTTGGTCGACGGCAGGCCAAAGGCACGCTGCCAATGGCGCCCGACGAAGCGATCGCCCACGCTTACGTGGCGGTCGATGCGCAGCTAACAGCTCTGGGTTTTGCGCATTATGAGGTCTCGTCGTACGCGCGCTCGGGCTTTGAGTCGCGACACAATGGGGCGTATTGGACGGGACGGCCCTATCTCGGAATAGGCGTCGGCGCCGCCTCGCTCTTAATCGCGCGCCCGCCGCAGGGGGACCCTGACATTGTGGCGCGACGCGAAGTAAACCTCCGTAGTACGCCCGAATATCTGCGCCGACGTGGGCTCGAAGTTAGTCACGAAGTTCAACAAATTCAGCAACTTGAGATGTATCGCGAGCTGATTTGGCTGGGCCTGCGCACCATGCGCGGCGTCACCCACCAAGCGTTGGATCAATTCATCGGGCTTGCGGAGTGGTTGCAGCAGCGAGGATTAGTGACGTCTGATGGGGCGCGCTGGGTGCCGACGCTGCGTGGTTATTTATTTGCCAACGAGGTCGCGCGCAAGGTCTTGGCGGCGCCTGTTAGCACCGGCTCAGGGGCAGGGCGCCCAGATCCGTAGAGTGCCGGAAACTGGCGGGAAATCGGCACGATCGGCTGTATCTCGGTATACTTAACGCATGCCTGCCAAGGAGCTCGATCGGCGCGAGCGTCGCATCTTGCAAGCCGTGGTCTCTGAGTACTTGGAGCACGGCGACGCGGTGTCGTCGCGGCAGGTTACGGCGCGCCATCCAATCGGCGTCTCCCCGGCGACGGTGCGCGGCGTCATGGCGGATTTAGAGCACATCGGCCTGCTCGAACAGCGTCATACCTCGGCGGGACGCGTGCCGACGCCCGCGGGATTGCGCATATTTATCGATACCTTGCTGCGTGTGCGAGACCTATCGCCTGAAAATCAGGCGGAAATCCGCCAGTTCCTGCGCGCCGGTGGGGGCAGCCAGCCGGGCGAGGTCATGGCGCGCGCTTCGACCTTGTTATCGCAGCTCACGCACCACGCCGCGGTGGTGACGACGCCGGCGCTCGACGAGCAACGCATTGCGCACCTTGAGTTTGTGCTGCTACGCGGCGACAAGGTGTTGTGCGTGGTGGTGACCACCGATGG
Organism: Myxococcales bacterium; assembly: GCA_016716835.1. NCBI lineage: Bacteria > Pseudomonadati > Myxococcota > Myxococcia > Myxococcales > Myxococcales bacterium. The sequence continues at coordinate 534,712 of JADJUW010000001.1, forward strand.
CCGCATCGAAAATCGCCTGCTCGCGGTTGACGTCGCGCAGCTGCCGCTCCTTGAGCGCGCGCAATCGCATCTCGCGCATCTAGCCTGTGGCCTGACCTTCGCGGAGATGCGCCAGCGCGTGATCGGCGAGCTCGGCGCGCTGTCGGATCAATACGAGCATGCGGTCGCGCTGCAGCTCGGCGCGCAAGTTTCTGAAGTGTTTTCTGGGCAAAACGGCGGCATCGTGGTGAGCGGCCAGTCGAATCTGTTGTCGGGTGCCTTGAGCGATGCCGCTCAGCCGGCCGGCGCGGTGGCCCGCGTCCACGAGCTCTTGCAGGCGCTAGAGGATAAGCGGTCGGTGCTCGCCTTGCTCGACAAGGCGCGGCTCTCGCCTCAGCTCCAAGTTTATTTAGGCGCCGAAACGGCCCACCATGCCTTCGCCGACGCCTCGGTCGTGGCGATTCCGTACGGGGCGCCAGGTCGCGCGCTCGGCGCCTTGGCGGTGATTGGGCCGACCCATATGAATTACGGCAAGGTGATCTCGGTGGTCGATTTTACCGCCGAGGTGCTTTCTGAAATCCTGACCGAATCGTAGTTGCGTGCAACCAAGGCAAGAGAGAAACCCCATGGAAAACCAAACAGACGACACCACGCAGGCCGGCCCCAACCCGGAGATTGACGCCGAAGAAGCGACGATCGTGTCGGAAGGCACGGGCGGTGCGGAGACGCTGACGCAGGATGCGGCCGAGCTAACCGACAGCGCGGCGCCACCCATTGAGATCGAACCGGCGCCCGACAGCCTTGAGGTCCAGCTCGCGCACTTGCGCGCGCAGCTGCAGACCGCCGAAGACGAAAAAAAGACCAACTGGGAAAAATACCTGCGCGCCTCGGCCGACATGGAGAACATGCGGCGGCGAAATCGACGCGACGTCGACGACGCGAAGGTCGACGCGCAGACGCGGGTGCTCAAGGAGATGTTGCCAGTGGTCGACAATCTCGAGCGCGCGCTCGAGCACGCCGAAAAGGCGACGGGCGAGCCGCAGGCCATTCTGGAGGGCGTGCGGCTGGTGCTGCGCCAGTTTACCCAGGCCTTTGAGCGCATCGACGTCACGCTCGTCGAGGCGGTGGGCGCGGCCTTCGATCCGAATTTGCATGAAGCGATTTCGCAGCTCGAAACCAGCGAACATGAGGCCGGCACCGTGGTCGCCGTGCTGCAAAAAGGATATCGCATCGGCGAGCGCTTGCTGCGCCCCGCGATGGTGGTCGTGGCCAAGCCGCCGTCGGCGGCCGCCAGTAGCGAGGAGTCGGCGTCTTGAGTCGAGTCGTTGGGATCGACCTGGGCACAACGAACTCCTGCGTCGCGGTCATGGACGGCGAGACGGCGTCGGTGATCGCCAATGCCGAGGGCGCGCGGACCACGCCATCGGTGGTGGGCTTTACGCAGGCCGGCGAACGGCTGGTCGGGCAGCCCGCGCGGCGGCAAGCGATGACCAATGCGGAAAACACGATCTATTCGATCAAGCGCCTCATGGGCCGTAAGTTTTCCGATCTTGACGTCCAACGCCACCTGCTCACCTCGGCGTACGAGGTGATCGCGGCGCCAAATGGCGACGCCCATGTGAAGGTATTGGGCCGCACCTATTCGCCGCCGGAGGTGTCCGCGATGGTGCTGGGACGCATGAAGCAGACGGCCGAAGATTGGCTCGGCGATGAAGTCAACGAAGCGGTCATTACGGTCCCGGCGTACTTCGACGATGCGCAGCGCCAAGCAACCAAGGACGCTGGCCGCATCGCGGGCCTCGATGTCCTTCGCATCGTCAACGAGCCGACCGCGGCGGCGTTGGCCTACGGCCGCGAAACCTCGGAGGCCGAGCGCGTCGCGGTGTTCGACCTTGGCGGCGGCACCTTTGACGTCTCGGTCCTCGAGCTGGCGGACGGCGTATTTCGCGTCCGTTCGACCTCTGGCGACACGTTTTTGGGCGGCGAGGACTTCGACACCGCCATCATGGAATGGCTGATCGAGCAGTTTGCGGCGCAGAATCCCGGCGTTGACTTGCGACGCGATCGCTTGGCCTTGCAGCGCCTCAAGGAGGGCGCCGAGCGCGCCAAGATCGAGCTCTCGAGCGGCGTGATCACCGAAATCAATCTGCCGTTCCTCAGCGCGGGGCCAGCGGGGCCGTTGCACCTCCAGCTGCCTTTTGAGCGCTCACAACTCGAAGACTTGGTCGCGCCCTTCATCGACCGCACGCTCGAGCCGTGCCGCCGCGCGCTTGCCGACGCCATGTTGACGCCCAAGGATATCGATGTCGTGATCTTGGTTGGCGGCCAGACGCGCATGCCCAAGGTGCAGGAAATCGTCGCCGAGTTCTTCGGCCGCGAACCTAGCCGCCGGGTCAATCCCGACGAGGTGGTGGCCGTTGGCGCCGCAATCCAGGCGGGCGTGCTCACCGGCGAGATTCAAGAGGTGCTGCTCCTGGACGTGACGCCACTGTCGCTCGGCGTCGAAACCGCCGGCGGCGTCTTCACCAAGCTCATCGGCCGCAATACGACGCTGCCGACCCAAGCCGAGGAAATCTTCTCGACCGCGGCCGACAACCAATCGTTCGTCAACGTGCACGTGCTGCAGGGCGAGCGCGACATGGCGGCAGACAATAAATCTCTCGCGCACTTCGAGTTGACCGGGATCCCGCCCGCACCGCGCGGCGTGCCGCGCATCAAGGTAACCTTCTCGATCGATGCCGATGGCCTCCTCATGGTGGCGGCGATCGATGAAGGCACGGGGCGCGCGACCTCGGTCACGGTCACGCCGACGTCGGGGCTCTCCGAAGACGACATCGAACGCATCGTGCAGGAGGCCATCGACGTCGCCGACCTAGATGCCGATCGCCGCGTGCTGGCGGATGCCAAAAATCGCGGGGAATCGCTGCTGCATTCCAGCGAGCGCGCGGCGGCCGAATTTGGCAATTTACTCGCCGAGGCCGATCGCGAGGCCTTCCAGCGCGACGTCGACGAGTGCAAGCTAGCGATTGCCGAGGGCGATTTAGCCGCGGTCGAGGCCGCCGTCGCGCGGCTGGAAGCCTCGGCACAGCGCCTGGGCGAGCTCATCTATGCCTCGGCGGCCAGCGGAAGCGAGGATAGCGCAGCGACATGACTCGCCGGCACGCCGACCATTACGACGTACTGGGCTTGTCGCGCGAGGCGACGACGGATCAGATCAAGCGCGCCTTTCGCGAGCTGGCACGGCGGTTTCACCCCGACGTTAACCCTGGCGGCATGGATCGCTTTAAGGAAATCGGCGCGGCGTACGAGACGCTCATCTCGCCCGAGCGCCGGCAAGAATACGATCGCTTGCGTGGCAAGCGCCGCACCGCGCGCGAGGCGGTGAGCACCGCGCTGGCCGACGTGTTTGGAAAAAAGCGTACGCCCGCGCCGCAAGATCTGCGTTTCACGCTCGAGATAAGCCTGCGCGACGCCGCGTTTGGCTGCGTCAAGCAGATCTGTGTGCCGGTTGATCCAACCTCGGCTAACTCGCCGACGCGCGATTTCACGGTCGCGATGCCACCGGGGGTGCGCGACGGCAGCGTGCGCACCATGAAAGGCGAGGGCATGGTCGCCGGCGACGGCAAGCAACGCGGCGACTTGCATATTTATGTCCGCATCGCCGACGATCCAATCTTGCGTCGCGAAGGCGACGACGTGTGGTCGGAGCTGCCGCTAGACCCGGTGCGGCTGCTCGTTGGTGGCACGATCGACGTCTATACGCTCGATGGCGTGGTCCGCATGAAGCTGCCCCAGGGCAGCGAATCGGGTCGACTGTTTCGCCTGCGTGGCCATGGGCTCGCCAAGACGGTTGGCGCCTCGCCGCTGCGTGGCGATCACTACGTGCGGGTGGTTTCGGCCGCGCCGGGTTCTTTGTCGCGCGAAGAGCTTGGCCTTTTGCGCAAGTATCTCGAGTTGGCCGAGGTGCGCGGGCTCGCGCAGCGCAGCATATGATGGGGGGCCGCGCGGTGGTAGGCATGCTCCTCGCCGCCAGCGCGGCATGCGCGGCAACGCCTAGCCATCAAGGCTGGCAACGACCGCCGGGCGCGAGCACACGCGGCACGACGAGCGCCACCGCCACCGTCGTGAGCACGCCAGCCTCATCGGCAAGCGAGCCCGCCGCCAGCGCCGCTCGGGGCGCACCGCTGCGCCGCGGCGTTGCCGTGCTGTTGCCGCTCTCGGGGCGTTATCGCGACCTCGGCTTGGAGGTCAAGCAAGCGATCGGAGCGGCGGCGCAGGCAGCCGCGGTGGGACCGGTCTTCACGTTTTTCGACACCGCAGGCACGCCCGAGGGCGCGGCCGTCGCCGTACGCGCTGCGCGCGCCGAGGGTTTTGCGTTCTTGCTTGGGCCAATTGGCCAGCGCGAAACGGCCGCCGCGATCGAAGCGGTAGCAGGGCAGGCGGTGATCGCGCACTTATCGCCGCTGGCGCCGGCTTCGCCTGGCGCGCATGTTTTTCGCTTCGCAGCCGGTCCCCAGGACGAGAGCGCGTGGGCGTTTGCCGTCGCTGCCGATCAACAGTTTCCGACCATGGCGGTGTTTTATCCCGATGATGACACCGGCCGCCTGGCCGCCGCAGCGCTGCTCGAGGTGGCGCGTGCCGATGTCGCCTTGGAGGTTGAAGTGGTCGCCGCGGTGCCCTTTGCGCCTGCGGCCGCGACGCTCAGCGATGACGTTCGCGTCTTGCTTGGTATGGTGCCGGCGACGAATTCCGAGCTACGCCGTCATTTGAGTCGGCATCGCAAGCAAGGCTACAAAACGTTTACGCCGCGGCCCGGTTTTTCGCTGCTCTATGTGCCGGCCTCGTATGAACTTGGCGCGCTCGTGGCCTCGTATCTCCCGCACTACAACGTCGAGCTGCGCACGCCCTACACCGCCGATACCTTCGCCTTGCAGCGCAAGTACCGCGGCAACATCCCCGAAGTCGTGCAGTTAGTGGGCTCTGGCAATTGGGCCGGCGAAGCCTTCATCTCCCGCGCCGGGCAGGCGGCCGAGGGCGCGCTCATCTTGGCGGCATGCCCGGGGGAGTTCCTCGCGGGCTCCGAAAGCGAGCGCATCCAGCGCCTCCTGCAGGACGCCTTGCGCCGTCGTCCCAGCGAGCTCGCGATGCAGGCGTATGATGCGGCCACGGCGGCTGCCTCGGTGGTCGTCGCCATGTCGCGACAGGCGACGGCAGGGCCCGCTGAGGCCACGGCAGCTTGGCCGGGGGCAACGCTGGCGGCGCTGTCTCAGGCCGTCCACGCGGTGGTGCTAGCCGACGGAGCGTGCGGCAATCTATCGCTCTCGCCGCATGGTACAATTGTTCGCGAGCCAACCCTGCTGACCGTACGTGATGGGGTCATCGAAGTGGCGTCCTGGTAACCATGAAACCCTCAACCGCGCCACCAAGCCAGATGACCCAGTGCCCAAAGTGCGGCCAGGCGCTTGCAGCGGCGGTCGGCGACGGCGCGCTTGCACCTTGTCAAAAGTGTGGGCTCGCCCGTGATCGCATGGCAGCTTTCGCGGCCGCGCGCCCCCTTGAGGCGCCCGAGGTGATAGCCGCCTGGGAGGTGCTCCTCACCACGTGGGACGACGACACCCGGCACGCTACATTTATCGAATTGGCGCGCCAACGCGAGGCCTTGCCGTTGGCGGCGCGATGTTATCGCGACTACCAGCTCGCGCAACCGCAAGACGCGACGGCCGCCAAACAGCTCGCACGCGTGACCAAGCTGGTACAAGTTCAGATGGCCGCAACGGTCGCCGCGCGCGTCGCAACCGAGCGACCACCGTACCAAAAGGTCGTCGTCATGCTGACCGTGCTAACCGCCATGGCGTTGGCGGCATGGGTCTATTTTGACGTTATCGCCAAGAAATCGCCGGCACGGCCATCCACGCCCGCGTTGCGCGAGCAGCCGCGGCCCGCAAAGCCCTACCCCAACGCCGATGAGCGGCGCCGGCTGCGACAGCAAAACAAGGGCGGCCCGCCGCCCACTCGCCAGCGCGTTCCGTGGACGCCTGAGGCCGCCAAATAGCATGCCGCCGGTGGTCGCGATGATCGGTTGCTGGTTTTTGGCGGGCTACGCGGCGCACGCCGAAATAGGTCTGTTTGGGCTGCGCCGCACCGAGCGCGAGCAGCTCGCCAATTCTGGGCTGCCGCTCGATGGCGTCCTCGAGCGCTTGCTGGCCTCGCCGCGCAACGTCCTGGCGGTGTTGCTCATCCTGCGCACGTTTGCGCTGGTCGGCGGCAGCTATGCCGCGTTTGCGCTCGGGACGTCGCTGGCCGACGGCCAGGTGACGGGCGCAGCCGGACGCGCCTTGGTGGCAATCGCCTTCGTGGCGGCATCGCTGCTTGGCCACGTATTCGTCGGTGACGTCGTGCCGCGCGCCATTGCCTTGCGTTCACCGTTGGCGGCGGCGCGGCGGGTGGCGCCGTTGCAGTGGCTGCTGCAAGTCGTGCTGTGGCCCATCCATGCGCCGATCGAACGGTTTGGCGCGTTGGTCACCTCGCTGTTTGTAACCCGCGAGCCGGTGCGCGAGCAGGACGACGTCTCCGAGGAAGAATTTCGCACGTTGGTCGATGTCGGCAGCGCCAATGGCGAGGTCGATCAACGCGAGCGACGGCTCATCCATCGTGTGTTTGAATTTGGCGATAAGACCGTGGCCGACATCATGACGCCGCGCGAACGCGTGGTCGGGGTGTCGTACGATTTGCCGATGGCGCGCCTAGTGCGCGAGATTGCGACGCGTGGCTTCTCGCGCGTGCCCGTCTTTCACAAGAGCCTCGATAATGTGCGCGGCATCCTGTTCGCCAAGGAGCTGGTGGTCGTTGCCGCTGGCCAAGGCCCCGCGAGACCGCTGTCACAAATGCTCACCACGCCGCTCTACGTCCCCAAGGCGACGCCGGTGCAGCGCCTGTTTCACCTGTTCAAGCAAAAGCGGCTCCACCTCGCCTTGGTCGTCAACGAGTACGGCAAGGTGCTGGGCCTCGTCACCATGACCGATGTCATGCAGCTCTTGTTTGGACGCCTGGCGGACGAACAAGAAGAGACGCAGGAGCAAGCCCGCGTCACCGAGCAACGCCTGTCGACCGGCGACACGATTCCCCCCGCGCTGCGAGAGGATGACCATGTGGCCCCAACCGATTAGCTGGGGCGGCTTTATCGCGGGCCTGGGCCTGGTGCTCGTCGCGGTGTGCAATCTGGCCTCGGCGAGCTTTGCGGGCATGCATCGCCTGCGCATCCGCCGGCGCGCGCAGGCCGGTGAGCGACGGGCGGTGTTGGCCGAGGCGATCGCGGCCAATCGCGAGCGCATGTTTGCCACCGTCCTGGTCGGCAATGCCGTCGGCACCGCGATGGTCGTGATCGCCATGATCGTTTGGGCACAGGCGTGGGAGGTCGGCCGCTGGTTGCTGGTGGTGGCCGTGTTTGGACTGTTTGCGCTCGGGCAGGCGATTCCCGCCGCCATAGGTCAGGCCCGTCCCGATGAATGGGCCTTGCGCGTCGTTAAGCTGTTTGCGGTGGCGCAATGGCTGCTTTCCCCGATGTCTCGGTTTGTCGCGGCGGGCGCGCGGGGGGCTGGCGCGCCTGCTCGGGGTGCCCAAGTTCCGCAGCTTGGTCACGCGCGAGGATCTCGCGCTGCTAATCGAAAGCGAACCCGAAACCGACAAGCCCGCGATCAGCGCGGACGAACGCGAGATGATCGCGAACGTCCTTGAGCTGTCTGAAACCACCGTTGGCGATCTGATGGTGAACCTGTCGGGCGTCACCGCGCTGGGCGACGACTGCACCGTGGCCGAGGCCGCGGCCGAAATCGCCGACAAGCAGCATTCGCGGCTGCCGGTGTTTCACGAGCGCCTCGACAATGTCGTCGGCGTCGTGCACGTTTTCGACGTGCTCAACGCGCCGAGCGAGGTTTGGCCGCGCGCCATCACCGAAATCTTGCGCCCGGCCCTCTATGCGCCGGAGTCCATGCGCGCCGCCGATTTGCTGGTGTCCCTGCAGAGCAAGGGCGAGCACCTGTCGGTCGTGGTCGACGAATATGGCGGCGCGATTGGTATCGTCACGATCGAGGATTTGCTCGAGACCGTGGTCGGTGACATCGAAGACGAATTTGACAGCGAGCCAGCCCACATCAAGGCCGAGAAGCCGGGCGTGTGGTCGATGCCGGCGCGCACCGAGGTCGCCAAGGTCAACGCCGAAATCGGCGCCCAGCTGCCCGAAAGCGACGACTACGAGACCATCGCCGGGCTCATGCTGGAGCACATGCGGCGCATTCCGCGCGTCGGCGAACGACTGACGCTTGGTGCCTATGCGCTGGAGGTCATCACCGCGACCGAGCGCTCAGTCGAACAAGTGCGCGTCATCGTGCGCAGCGAGACGACGCCGTAGTCGCGTGGCCACGCTGACCGGCAGGTGAGCGCACATGTCTTCCTGCTCGCAGATAGATGGTGGACCGGCAGGTCGGCGCACGTGTCTTCCTGCTCGCAGATAGCGTGTGGACCGGCAGGTGGGCGCACGTGTCTTCCTGCTCGCAGATAGATGGTGAACCGGCAGGTGGGCGCACGTGTCTTCCTGCTCGCAGATAGCGGCCCTCCGGGGTAGCGCGAGACGCTTGTGGTATCCACCGCGCTCGGTGCTAGCACCACTGCCCTGCAATCTATGCTCGCGGAAGAAACGTGCGCCACCTGCCGGTAGGTTTGCGTGGTGACAGTACCACCGCCCTGCAATCTATGCTCGCGGAAGAAACGATGCGCCCACCTGCCGGTAGGGCAACGCGCCGCGGACCTGACCCCACATTTAGCGGTTTACATCCTGCTTACGCGAACAAGCTCCCGAGTCCGCCCCAAAAATTATGGTGTTACAGACCGGATTTTAGTAAACCGCTCGCGTGAAACGATTAGCTTGTACGACGTCCCTTTTATTCGCGCTTCTAGCGATTTTTGTCGCGTGCAATGGAAATAAAAGTTCGTCAGATCGTTCCAGTAATAACACCTCTCCGTCGGAGTCTGTGGCTACGCCTAAGCCTCAGGGTGCCGCCCTTCGCCGGCAACCGTTGTGACGTGGGAGGAATGTGTCGGGATGGCAAACCGGACGCCTGCTTCAATCTCGGGGTTGTGTACGATGGAGGCATCGGAAACCGTCAAGACGGTGAAAAGGCGGCGGAGTTTTTCGGCTTGGCATGTGAACTCGGCGATCAGGTCGGATGTGCCAATTTAGGTGCCATGTATGCGTTGGGCAAGGGCGCCAGTGCAAACCAGCGAAAGCGATCGAACTCGCGGGAAATCATGTGATGCCGATGTGATGCAAGGTTGCTACAACCTTGGAACAATATACTTGAAGGGGCGTCGGTGTCGCCGCAGATCCTGCAGGCGCTTTTCCCTCATCTCGAAAGCTTGTTATGGTGGTATGGCGCTCGCGTGTACCAGCCTAGGGGCCATGTTCGAGAGCGGGAGCGGTGCAACGCTTGATCTCGGCAAATCAAAGGAACTATATCAAGCAGCTTGCGACAAACAGGACGGACTTGGATGCTCAAATCTCGGGGCCTTGCTTGAGCATGGACGTGGGGTGCCTAAAGATTTAGCGCGAGCTGCTGCGTTGTATGAGTCTGCGTGCAACCTGGGCAATGCCGTCGGCTGCAACAACTTAGGTGCCGCCTACAAACATGGGGTTGGCGTTCAGCAAGATATCCGCATGGCATCAAAATGGTACGATGCCTCGTGCATTAAAGGCTTCGCACCCGCGTGCTACGACCTCGCGTTCTTGTATTTCGAAGGTCAGGGTGTTGACCAGGACCGCGCGAAGGCCATGCAGCTTTACGGTCTCGCCTGTGAGGGTGGGGAAATGAACGCCTGCTACAACTGGGGGGTTGGCCATGAGACCGGTCAAGGGAGTTACTAAGGACGTCGCTAAAGCTGTGGGCCTGTATCGCAAGGCATGTGATGGTGGCGACTTAGGCGGATGCACCGGGCTCGCCACAATGTATGCGAAGGGGATTGGCGTAGCTAAAGATATTTCCAAAGGCCGCTGCGATGTTTGAAGACTCTTGCACTCGTGGCCACACACGGGGCTGCCAGCAGCGCGCAGCCATCGAGTCGCTGCCCTCTGCCGCTGCGGCTAAACCAGCCCAGCGCTAGTGCCTAATCAGCGATTGTCGGCACACCTCGCAAAGTGGGTCGTTCGCGGAGCAGCTCGGGCAGTCCGTGTCGCTCGAGCGGTGCGCGACTACATGCTGCTCTCATCGCTACGGCTACTCGAGTTACTCGCGCTGCTCGTGCCGCCTTGCGCTCAGGAGGGCACCGGCTGGCAAATGGCTGGTGCCAACGTGCCTTCGCGAAACGCTCGGATCCGAACATGTCTCGCACACCGCTTCGGCGCGCTGGCGTACCGGCAGGTGGCGCACGTTTCTTCCGCGAGCATAGATTGCAGGGCGGTGTGGCTAGCACCAAGGGCTGTGGATACCACAGCCGTCTCGCTGCGCCCCGGAGGGGTGCTATCTGCGAGCAGGAAGACACGTGCGTCCATTTGCCGGTCCTCCATCTATCTGCGAGCAGGAAGATACGTGCGCCCACCTGCCGGTCAGCGAGGACAAGGAAAGCCCTACAGCTTATCGACGCAGTCAAACAAATCGGAGTTGGCGCGCTTGGGATAACGAATCATGCCGGTGAAGCACATCTCTTGGGTCGAGCTGTCGCCAAAGTAGACGGTGTCACCGGTGTTGTTGACGTAGTCGCACGTAACCATGAGTTGATCGCCCGCGAGCAGTTCGACAGGTGCTTGCGGTTCGTAAAAGGTTTGCTCGGCGAAGGAATACGGCTCGTCAAAGAGGGTTTGCGGCACGTTGTCACGGGTGAGCACGGTGCGCGACGCCGTGCCTAGCTGGTGCATGTGGGGCCACAGCGACAGCAGCGTCGCGGGGGCGTCCATTTCGCAGCCGCCGCTCGCCGAGTGCGTCGCGCCGCCGCTGGGAATCGTTATGTTTTGCGTGCCGCCGAACACCATCTCGGCTTCGTCGGTGAGGTCGGCCTCGTCGATTTCTTTAATCAGCACGCCCGACTCGCCGGACATGTCGCCCTCGGTCAGGTTAAACAGATGCAGGTTGAGATTGAGGTAGTATCCCGATGGGATGCGAATGCCTATGCCTTCGGGGAAGGCATAGTCTGGCGTGCCGACGCCTGAGGCGTAGATCATGCGATAGTCGAGGCTGCCCGCCTCGCAGTCGTAGTCGCCCAGCGGGCCGTTTGCCAGGCTGGCGACCGTGAGCACCGTATGGTGGGTGCCCTGCGGCGACTGGCTGCGGAACGCTGACACGATTACGTCGCGCTCAAGTCGCACGCGCGTGCACTTATAGTATTCGCCTGGTGGAATTGTCCACGTGCGCGAGGCGATCGCCGCGAAATCATCGGGCGGTGGCGGTGGCGGATTTGGCGGCGCATCCCCGCTATCGCAAGCGCCCAGCGCCAGGGCGAGCATTGCCGCCGCCGACATGGGGCGAGGTGGGGTTGCGCAAACGTGGAGCGGGCAGGCGTCATCCCTGCAGCCTACTACTTTTTAAGCAAATCGCGAATCTCGGTGAGAAGCACTTCCTGCGCCGGGGGAGGGGCAGGGGCCGCAATCTCTTGTTTGCGCATAGCGGCTAACAACTTGTTAACAATCAAAAACATGACAAACGCGACGACCAAGAAGGTGATGGTGGCCGACAATACGCTGCCAATTTGAAACTTCCACAGCGTCCAGGTCTGCCATTGGCCGCCAGGCGTGAGGGCGCCGATAATCGGCATAAAGATGCCTTCGACCAGCGCGCTGACAATTTTCGTGAAGGCCGCGCCGATGACCATCGCCACCGCGAGATCGATCACATTTCCTTTAAAGGCAAAGGTCTTAAAGTCGTTCCACATGGCCGAATTTGTACCACGGGATGCCTGGGCGTAACGTGTGGCAGCTCGTCGGCGCCTGGGGTAGTGCGATCCCGCCTGAGGTAGACGGGCGTTACACCGCGGCGGCGCGGCGGCGCAGCACGTACTGCAGAATGCCGCCATTGAGCAGGTACTCCACCTCTTGCGGGGTATCGCAACGCGCTGTCACCATGAACTGCTTGCTGCCGGCGGCGACTTGCAACTTCTTGCCTGGCGTCATGCCCGCGGCAATGCCGGTAATCGATAGCTCTTCGTCGCCAGTAAGCCCGAGCGAGGCGGCGTCCTCGCCGGCGGTGAATTCGAGCGGCAGCACGCCCATGCCGATGAGGTTGCTGCGGTGGATGCGCTCATAGCTCTTGGCGATGACCGCCTTAACCCCAAGCAGCATGGTGCCCTTGGCCGCCCAGTCGCGCGATGAGCCGGTGCCGTACTCGGCGCCTGCCATCACCACCAGCGGCGTTTTGCTCGCTTGGTATTTCTCGGCGGCGTCGTAGATCGCCATCTGCTCGCCGGTCGGGATGTACTTGGTCACGCCGCCTTCGACGCCAGGCAGCATGAGGTTCTTGATGCGCACGTTGGCAAACGTGCCGCGCACCATGACTTCGTGGTTACCGCGGCGCGAGCCGTATTGGTTGTAATCCGCCTGCTTGACGCCATTGGCGTCCAGATAGCGCGCGGCTGGGCTATTCTTCGCAATGTTGCCGGCTGGCGAAATATGATCGGTCGTGACCGAATCGCCCAAGATCGCCAGCACGCGCGCGCCGACGATATCGACCATCGGCGTCAGCTCTGGTTTTAGATCGTCAAAAAAGCTCGGCTTGCGAATGTACGTCGATTTCTCATCCCACGCGAACGTGCCGCCGCTTGGCACCGAGAGTTTTTGCCAGCCCTCGTCGCCGGCCATCACGGTGGCGTAGCGCGCGACAAACTGCTCGCGCGTCACGGCCTTGCGCATGGTGGCGGTAACCTCGGCCGGCGATGGCCAGACGTCGCGCAAGAACACCGGCTTGCCGTCGCTGCCGGTGCCAAGCGGCTCCTTTTGCAAGTCAATATCCATGGTGCCGGCTATCGCATAGGCGACGACGAGAGGCGGCGACGCGAGATAATTTGCGCGCACCACGGGATTAACCCGACCTTCAAAGTTGCGGTTACCCGACAGCACCGAGGTGACCACGAGGTCGGTGTCCCTGATGGCGGCGGCGATATCGTCGTGCACGGGGCCCGAATTGCCAATGCACGTGGTGCAGCCGTAGCCGACCAGGTTAAAGCCAAGCGCGTTGAGGTCTTCCATCACGCCGGCGGCGCCCAAGTAGTCGGTGACGACCTGGCTGCCCGGCGCCAAGCTGGTCTTGACCCATGGCTTAGACATCAGGCCTTTGGCGCGCGCCTTTTGCGCAAGCAGGCCGGCCGCCAACATCACGGAAGGGTTAGAAGTGTTGGTGCAGCTCGTGATCGCGGCGATCACGACGTCGCCGTGCCGCAGATCAAAGGTGCCGCGATCGGTGGTGGTGGTTTTCTTCGCGGCGAGCACGGCGTGGTTGGTGGGGCCGCCGTCGTCGACCCACTGTTGGTGAAGCTTTGCGTCGCCCGACTTATCGCCCAAAAGGCCAAGCAACGCCCGGCGCCAGCTTTGACGGCTGACGCTCAGCGGCACGCGATCTTGCGGCCGCTTGGGGCCGGCGATCGACGGCACGACGCTGGCCAGATCGAGGCCCAGGGTGTCTGAGAAGCGCAGCTTGGCCGCCGGGTCGCGCCACAGGTGGTTTTCTTTGCAATAGCGCTCGGTGAGCTGGCACAGCTCTTCGGGGCGCCCGGTGAAGCGCATGAAATCGATGGTCTCTTGGTCGACCGGAAAAAAGCCCATGGTCGCGCCATACTCAGGCGCCATGTTGGCGATGGTGGCGCGGTCCGGCAGCGACAGCGCGGCGATGCCATCGCCGAAGAATTCGACGAACTTATTAACCACGCCCTTCTTGCGCAGCGCCTCGGTGACGGTGAGCACGAGGTCGGTCGCGGTGGCGCCTTCGGGCAGCTTGCCGCGGAGTTCAACGCCAACCACCTCGGGGATGAGCATCGCCATCGGCTGCCCCAGCATGACCGCTTCGGCCTCGATGCCGCCAACGCCCCAGCCCATGACGCCCAGGCCGTTGATCATGGTGGTGTGCGAATCGGTACCGACGAGCGAGTCGGGGTAGGCGACGAGGCGACCGTTTTCTTCGTGCGACCACGTCACCTTGGCGAGGTATTCGAGGTTGACTTGGTGGCAAATGCCGGTGCCCGGCGGCACCACGTTGAGGTCGGATAGCGCCTGTTGGCCCCAGCGTAAGAACTGATAGCGCTCGACATTGCGCGCATATTCGAGGTCGACGTTGTTCTTAAACGCGATCGGCGAGCCATAAACGTCGACCTGCACCGAGTGGTCGATCACGAGGTCGGTTTGCGCTAACGGATTGATCTCCTCCGCCTTGCGGCCTAGCTTAACGAACGCATCGCGCATCGCCGCCAGATCGACCACGGCGGGGACGCCGGTGAAATCTTGCATCAGCACGCGCGCCGGGCGCAGCTGCACCTCGTGCTCGCTTTTTTTGCTCGGATCCCACGACGCCACCGCCGCGATGTCGGCCTTGTGCACGGTCTTGTTGTCTTCAAAGCGCAGCAGGTTTTCGAGCACAATGCGCAAGCTATAGGGCAGGGTGGCAACGTCGCCGATGCCGGCCTTGATAAGGGCATCGAGACGAAAAATGTCGTATTGGCGGGCTCCGACGGCAATCGTGGCGCGGCTGCCGAAAGAGTTAATCTTGGTGGTCGGCGTAAAGGCCGCAGCAGGCTTAGGTTGGCTCATATAGGTCCTTGGGTGGGCGTTAGGCGGGAGTTTAGCAAAAGGCGGACGCCCTGGCCCACCGCGACTCGCCAAAACTGGCTATCTTTGGCGACATGACAGCAGGCACGCAGCACGGTAATGGCAACAGGGGCGCGGCACCCGCGGCGAGGTGGGTGGCGGATGCCGACGCGCTTGCCGCGCTCGTTGGCGAAATCGCCACTGTGGGCGAGGTGGCGCTCGACCTAGAGTTTAATTCAGAAGAGCGCTATTTGCCGGATTTGGCGCTGGTGCAGCTCGGGTGGCAGCGCGGCGGGGACGTTGCCATTGCGCTCTGCGATCCGTTGGCCGTCGATTTGGCGCCGCTGTTTGAGGTGCTGGCGAAAAAGCCACTGCTCGCGCACGCGGCACGGCAAGATTTGCAGCTGCTCGCCCATCGCTTTGCCTTCGTCCCCGAAACGCTGTGGGACACGCAGGTGGCGGCGGCGTTTTGCGGCCTCGGCGATCAGGTCGGCTACGGCAAGCTAGTGGCGGTGCTGTGCGGCGTGACCATCGACAAGGGCGACCAATGGACCAATTGGCTGAGGCGACCGCTTAAACCGTCGCAATTGGCCTATGCCGCGGGTGACGTGCGTTATTTGTTTGACGTTGCGGAGGCGTTGCGGCAGCGCGCCGGCGAGCGCGTCGCGTGGGCCGCCGAGGACAGCATGCGCATGTGCGGCGTGGCGTATGCGCACGCTACGGCGCCGGCCGAGCTGGCGTGGCGCGACATCACTGGGGCGCGCACGCTGGATGCGCACCAGCTCGCCGTGCTGCGGCGGCTCGCGATGTGGCGACTCGAGGTCGCGGCCCGGCTCAATACGCCGATTAATCGCGTTGCCAGCGAGAAGACGCTGATCGAATTGGCGCGTAAGCCGCCGCGCGACGGCCGCGGTTTTAGCGAGCGCCTGCATGGCGCGATTGCGACCGAGCGCAGCGAGGAAATCTTAGATGCCATTAGCGACGGCTTTGCGGATGCCAAGGCCGGGCAGGTGCCAACGTGGCCCGATGAGCCTGCCTTGCCGGCGGCAGCCGCGGCGCCGCCGTCTGAACGAGGGGGGCGCGGCGGTGGAGGAGGCGGCATGGTCGCGGCCCCGCCGCACGTTCGCTTGTGGGAAGAATTGGCGCTTGGGCTGGTCGGCCTTATTTCGCACCAAACCGCCATTGCGCCGCGCGTGCTGGCGACCCGCGCCGACATCGAATCGTTTATTCGCATCGCCAGCGCCTTGCCGCGGGGCGAGCGCGTGGTGCCGATCATGGGCGAAATGTATGGCCACGTTTTGTGCCGCGGCTGGCGCCGCGACGTTATCGCCGCGCCGCTGCTCGCCTTTTATCGCGGCGAGGTCGGCATCGCGATCGATGACGTGGCGCCGAGCAACCCCGCGGGTCTGCGCTATTTCTGAAACGCTTCTTCGACGCGCCGAATAACGGTGCTCTCAGACGAAGACGTCGTGGCAAAACCGAGCACGCCGCCCGAGGCCGCGGCGATGTCCTTGACCGATTGCAGGATGTTATTCTTAAGCAGCACGCCTTGCTCGTCGGTAATCGCCGGGATAAGCGCACGGATATAGGCTTCCCAGGTGTCGAGCAGCGCCGGCGCGGGTTTGCGCTGCAACCACGACTCGAGCAGCATGAGCGCGGGGCTGCCGGGGGCAAGGCCTGCCTTGGCGGCCGACGCGAGCAGCAAGTCGCTCTCGGCTTTCTGCACTTCGCCGTCGGCCCAGGCCACCGAGACCAAGGGAATCAGGCGCAGCGCGGCGAGGGAGTTGGCGGTGACGCCGAGCGACTGCAGCTTGGCAATGACCTCGGGAGCCTCAAAGCCGAGCGCTTCGGCGAGCGCCTCTTCGCTATCGGCGGCGCCGAGCTTGGCGCGCAACGCCTCTAGCTTGCGTTGATCATCTTTGGCAAAAAATTCGTCTTCTAGCGCGCGGCCGCGTTCTTTGATTGATCCGTCTGACATGAGGCAACGCTAGCACAAGGCCGCCCACGGGTGCAGGCGCCATCGCGCGTTTTGCGGCGCCGGCGAGCGCTGGAAACTGGTGATGCGGGGGCAATCCCCGCTGCCCTGGCGCCCAGCCGTGCGCTTGCGATGTCTGCCTGTCAAGACAACTGCGCTTGATGCCGACGCACGATCGCTGCGGCAATCGGGAGCGCTTCCACCAACTGGGCGCGTGACAGCCGACTTTGTGCGCGTTCGGCGAGTTCGAGCAACCATTCGGTCAGCCACGTTGCGATGAAGCGCCCCATGGCTGCCTCGGATGACTGTGCGTGCTCGCGCAGCAACTGGTCACGCGCATCGAACTCGCGCCGCAATTCATTAGTCGCCAGCGCAAACCCCAATTGCAACGCCGCTTCTGTTGGCGGTTTCGCTAGCACGGCGGCCAGTGCTGACTTTGCGTGCTCGTCATGAAAGCGAACTTGGGGTGGCCAGGCAATGAGCTCATGCGCCATCGCTTTTGCCGCCTCGCGCACCACGGTTTGCTCGAGTGACCGCGCTTGCACGCCCTCGAGCCAATCCCATCGGCCATCACGCGACATCGTCACATCGTACCGCGCCAGGTTGCCAGCGACAAGCGAGCTGCACCGCCCCGCGTCACCCTTCGTCCAATCACGAAGGGAAAGGGAATTTCACGCGGAAATTGCGGTGGGTGGCAAGCCTGAGCAGGGGTGGCTGGGTGCTAGGTGCCAGGGCACGCACGGGTGATTCAAAGCCTTCAGATCACTGAGATTGGAACGCCGCTAGCCGAAATTGTTATATAATGCGCACCATGACGGAAGAGCAGTTCTTATACTCTATTGAGGGCCAGGAGTTCCTTATCGCTACTGACTCTGGCCTGGCGCTCAACTTCCACGCGTTTGGCCAGATTCGTCGCCTGTTTTTGCGTCAGAAGTCGCTCATAGAAGAGCAGCAACAGTTGGTCAATTCACTTCTATCTCTGCTTGAGAGAAAAGGCGTTCTGGATCTAAATGAGGTTTCGGCCGAGGTTGAGAGCGCGAGGACTCGCGCTCTCACTGAGGCTCAGCAGATGCTCACATCGCAGCAGGTTGCAGTCGAGCAGCGCCTAAGCAAGGAAGTCGATTGCGCGCGATGTGGTAGACGGGTTCAACTGCGTCACTCTGACGTCGGCGTGGACGGATATCTTTGCAGCGCCTGCGGATAAGGATATGAAACTTCGGGCGGAAATTCCGGCGTGTGGCAGGGGCCAAGCAGGTCAGGCTGGGTGCGACAAAATCCGGACCCTGGTTGAACGAATTGAGCGAATCGCAAAGTTGGCGGCAGACACGAGCGCTTGCGTGCGTGGATCGGTTTGTGCCGAGCTCCGAAACCTTGACCACCGAGTGGGGGGCGACGAACCGGCAGTGAACCTGTTAGGTATTTGAAATCATGCTGAATTAATCAAAAAATTCAAGCAGTTGATTAGATAGAGTATGGCAAGTATACTCTATGCATGTCCCAGCTCGCTCTCTACATTGACGCGGCCCTCAAAGCAGAGCTTGAGAAGAAGGCCCGAGCTCGCGGGATTTCGGTATCAAAAATGGTTTCCGAGTTGGTTAGCAAGGAGCTGCATCCGACCGCTTGGCCGCAGCGTTTTTTAGATGTCTTGGGCACCGCGGCGATGCCCGATAGCATCGAGGCGTTGCCACCGCAAGGCAGAGATGACCTATGACCTACATGTTAGATACCAACATCTGCATCGGGCTGCTCAACGGCACGCTGAGCGAGACGTTATCGGCGCGCATCTTGGGGCTGCAGCCGGCGGATTTTGTGCTCTCTGCCGTAAGCGTCGCGGAGCTCTACTTTGGCGCGCGCAAGTCGGCGCGGGTGGACTACAACTTATCGCGCGTTAGTACATTTGTTGAGCCGTTTGCCATCGCACCCTTTGATCAAAAAGCCGCGCATCACTACGGCATGATCCGCACCACGCTCGAGCGGGCTGGTACACCGATTGGCGCCAATGACCTCCTGATCGCCGCCTCGGCGCTCAGTCTCGACGCCTGTTTGATGACCAAGAACGTCGGCGAATTTTCTCGCGTCCCTGGTCTGCGTGTTTACGCTGAGTGATGCACGCGAAAACCCGGACCCCAAAAACCCGGACTCTGGTCGACCAGCGGACTACGCCAAAAAGCCGCTGGCGAGGCGCGCCAGCGTTGCGGCGGCTTCGGCTTGGGCCGCGGACACATCGGTGGCGGCGCTGCGAGCCTCGAAGTAGATCTTTAGCTTGGGCTCGGTGCCGGACGGCCGCACGATGACGCGATGGCCGCCCTCTAGGCGATAGATCAGCACGTTGCTGGTCGGCGCGTCGCCGCGCGCGATGAGAAGGTCGTCGCTGGCGGTCACCGCACACGACGCGATGTGCGCCGGGGGCTTTGCGCGCAAGGTGGCGAGCAACTCGTCCATCGCGGTTTTGCCTGCCGCGCCGGCAAAGGCCTTGGATACTTGCTTGGTTAGATACATCCCGGTGCGGCGGCGAATATCGGCGAGATGCTCGGCGACGGTGCGCCCCTGCGCGCGATTATGCGCGGCCAGTTCAGCGAACACCAACGCCGCTGCGACGCCGTCTTTGTCGCGCACCGCGGTGCCAATGGTGTAGCCGAGGGCTTCCTCGTAACCAAAGACAAACTGGCCGCCGGTTTCGGCCTCCCATTTAATTGCAGCATTGGCAATCCACTTAAAGCCGGTCAGCGTCTCGCGGTAATCGACGCCGTAGAGCTCGGCGAGCTTGCCGAGTAGTTGCGACGAGACCAGGGTGGTGGCGACCAGGCGCTTGCCGCTGGTGTTGGCCAGCAAGTAATCGGCGAGCAGTGCGCCGACCTCGTCGCCCGACAGCATGGCAAAGCCGCTCGCCGCCGCCGCCGAGGGAATTGCCACGGCGAGGCGATCGGCGTCGGGATCGTTGGCGAGCACCAAATCGGCCTTGGTGGCGCGCCCGAGCGCGAGCACGCGGTCCATGGCGCCGGGCTCTTCGGGGTTGGGAAAGGCGACGGTTGGGAAGGTGCCATCGGGGGTCGCCTGTGATGCCTCGGACGTGACGACAAAACCGGCCGCGCCAAGCACGCGCTGTACCCACGCGTCACCAACGCCATGCATCGCGGTGTACGCGATGGCGAGGCCGCCGCGATGGGTGGGCGGCAACGCAGCGATCGCGCGATCGTAACCGGTGACGTCGCGATAGGGCATAGCTGCGATCAGCTCGGCGCGCGGCGGCAGCTTGGCGATGATGGCGGGCAGCGCGGCGACGCGCGCGGCGATATCGATGTCATCCGGCGGCACAATCTGAGCGCCATTTTGTGCGTACACTTTATAACCGTTGTCGCGCGGCGGATTGTGGCTGGCGGTCACCACCACCGCCGCCTGCGCCTTGTTCGCCAAGAGCGCCCACGCGATTACCGGCGTTGGCGCGATGCCCTCGGCGAGCTTGACGGAAATGCCATGGGCGGAAAGCGTCTCCGCGGTCTCGATGGCAAACGCGCGCGAATGCGTCCGCGCGTCGTGGCCGACCATGACCAAGCAGCCTGCGCCGTACTTGGCGAGCAGGTGCGCCGCCAGGCCCGTGGTCAGCCGCCGAATGGTCAGCGTGTTGAGGCGCAGCTTGCCGGCGCCCATTTCAGCGCGCACGCCGGCGGTACCAAAGGCGAGCTCGCCGACGAACTGGTCTTTGAGCGCTGCGAGCGCCGCCACCTCGCCCTGCGCCGCTGCCGCGAGTGGCGCGTCTAGTTCGTGCCCGTACAACGCGTCGGCATCGCGCCAGGCGCGGGTAAGTGCCAGCGTGGCCGCGGCCTCTTTGTCAGGATCAAGGTTGCCGTTGCGATCCGCGCTCATGCCAGCGTCTTAACGCGCCGTGACGGCGAAGTCACTTTGGCGTCGCCAACTTCTTTTTCATGCGCGCAATTAACCCGGCAAAGCCCTCTTTCGCGATGATTTTGTTGAATTGCGCGCGGTAGTTTTCGACGAGGCCGACGCCGTCGGTGACGACGTCAAACGCCTTATAGGTGCCGCTGGCGTTGCTTAGGACGTAGGCAATGGGCACCGCCGCGGGGCGTCCCTTGCGCGTGGTCTTTACCGTCGTGCTGACGCGCACCGTGCCATCTGTGCCCGGCGCCTCGCCGTCATAGGTCACCTCAAACTGCAGATTCTTTTTGACGCCCTGCAGGTAGCTCGCCTCGATTAATTCGCGCAGCAGCGCGAGGTACTCGGATTTTTGTGCCGGCGAAAGTTTGCCCCAGTGGTCGACCAAGGCGCGCTGCCCCAGCAAGTCGAGATCGAGAAAGCCGCGCACCGCCTCGGTAACGGTGACGGCCTTGGCCTTTTTCTTTAGCAGCGTCGACACCGACGTGTTCGCGGTCTTCACCGCCTCCGTCGCCGGCCCCGCGCTCGCGACGTTTGTCACGCCGCCTATCGCGACAGCCAACAACCACGTAACAATCGGGCGCATCATCACCGCCTACTATATCACTTCGACTCACCCGGTGGGACCACGATCATCGGCGCGCTTGCCGTCAGCGTGCCCGCCGCGCGCGCCAGCTTGATTTGTGCGACATTCCACAGAAAAATCGCTTGCGCGACGCGGCCGCGCATCATGAATGATGCCAGATAGGCGTCGGCGAATTCCTTGGTTTCGGCGGCGCCTACGGCGTCGGCCTGCACCACGCCGACCAGCCAAGCACGGGAGCTCTTTTCGCCCAAGCGGGCAGCCGCGAGCCGCGCCAGTGCCGCTTCGGCCTCCGCATGCGCCGCTGCCATTTCAATCGCCACCAATTGCGCAGCGGCTTCGGCCTGCTTGCTCGCACGGGTGTGTGCGGCCGCGGCAGATTTTTTGGCCGCGCGCCAGCGGCTCAAACGTCCATTGTAATACCAGCGCAACCGTCCCTAACCGGCTGTTGTAAGGGTCGTTCGCATAAAACGACGGAGGGTCCTCTAGGCCACGCGCGATGCTCCCCCGGTAGCCCGCCACGAGCGCAAGGTTTGGCGCCAGCATGCGCGCTTGCAAGGTGGCAAGCTCACCCATGGCGCGGCTGCCCGCTTTGGCGGCGCGCAGTTCGGGCCGATGTGCGGTTGCGGTTTGCAGCCAGTCGGCGAGCGGCAGCAGTGTCTCGCTGACGGCGACAAACGGCGCTTCATCGATATCGATTGCGGCATCGCCCGCGAGCGTGCGCAGCGCTGCGAGTGCGGTTCGTTCGGCTCCCACTGCATCCGCGAGTTGCATGCTCGCCTCGGCCATCAGCGTCTCGACGCGGCGTTCATCAAGCGGCGTTACGTCGGCGTCGCCACTCGCAATGCGATCTTGCAAACGCGTCTTTGCCGCCGCCAATTCGTCGAGGCCATCTTGCAAAAAAAACTGCACCTCGCGCGCGAACTTTAGCCCCCAATACGCCCGCGCCACGTCCTGCATTAAGTCGGCCCTTGAGGCATCGGCTAGCGCAACGCGCGCCTCGATGCCGGCCTTGGCCGCGCGCTTGGCTGGCCCGGCCTTACCAAACGACGCCAGCGGCTGCACGATTTGTAGCTGCAGCCCGAGGGCCACCCCGCTTGCGCCGAACTCGGGGTCGGTCGGGTCAGTGCGGGTGCAGTCGGCGTTCAGGCACTCAATATCTGGGCTCGGTGCGAGATACGCCATCATCGTCGCCTTCGGGCCCGCCATCGCGGTGATTTCGCGCAGCTGCGCGCGCGCCGCGGCGACGTCGGCCTCGGCCATTTGTTGCTTGGGCGTGTTGTCCACCATGGCTAGCAGCGCGGTCAAGTCGACGCGTCGCATCGGAGGCGCCGGGTCCGCGAAGCCGGGGCTTGGCACCCAGGCACATAGCGCAAACGCAATAATCATTCGAGCAGGCATGCGCGCAGCGTAACAGAGCAGGGCGCTACAGCGCGAGCGACGCGCCCACGACAACGCTGACCGTGTTTGGCGCCTCAAGCGCCCCGGTGGAGATGCCGCCGAGAACGACGTTGATCGTTGCAAAGCTGCGCCGACCAATTAGGTACATCGCGCCGGCCTCGGCCGCACCGCCGATATAGCTACGAGCCTCGCGAGGTGGCAGGGCTAAGTTGCTGCGATACATACCCGCACCCGCACCAACATGGGCAAACCAGCCACGTGTGCCGACCGCCGCGCGCAGGCGCAGCGTTAGCTCGGTCGAAAAGGTTTCGAGCGTGGTGCCCGCGGCCACGCCGCCCGCGGTGTTGGCGACGCCAAAGTAATAGCCACCTGATGCCGACCAATGCACACCAATGCCAAAGCGCTGGCCAATGGACATCGGCTGCCAGCCTGCCTCCATGCCGTAGCGCACGCCGCTGCCTATTACGCCGCTGGTGTTGCCAACGCCCGTGGTGCTGCCGATGATAATTCCAAGAAAGCTATCGGGGATGGCGGCGTCGGCATACACGTCTTGATGTGCGGTGGCGGCCAACGCCGTTGCGAGTGCGGTGCACAGTACCAGCGAGCGCAACGAGTGACGCCCCACTTAGAACTTGGACGTGGTGGCGAGGAAGGTCATCTTGTCGTTCGTCGCGCGCAGCCGCCGCGACAGCGTGCGGACAAAGCTCCATAATAGCTCATACGCCAAGTCGCGGTCGACAAAGAGTAAGTCTTCAATGTCCTTGCGGTGCAGGACAAACAGCTTGCCGGCCTCATGGCATAACGCTGTGGCCGAGCGCGGCGCGTCGTCGATGAGCGACATCTCGCCGAAATAGGCGCCCTCGCGCAGCACCGCGAGCGCCTCTTCGCCCATGCCCGGCACCACGCGCGAAATGCGCACGCCACCCGCGAGCACGAGGTAAAATTTGTCGCCCGCATCGCCCTCGGAAAAAATGGTCGCACCCGAGCGGATGACCTCTTCTTGGCCAATCGTGATCAAGCGCCGCAGGTGCGGCACCGGCAGCGTCTTAAACAGGTCGGTCGCGGCCAGAATCTCCAGCGTCGACGTCCCTGGCTTAGCAGCTGGCTCACTCATGGCCGCCAGCTTCCCACGGCTGGGATGGGCGCGCAATGTGCCGAAAACACAAACGGCTCGCAGCCGGCGCTTGCGCGGCTCGAGACGTCAAAGAGTTATGCCGCGAGCGGCATGTAAATGCTTGCCTAGCGCAGCAATACGATGAGCGCGACAAAGGCGATAATGACGAGCGCTTCCATCAGGGCGAGCGCAATAATCATTGGCGTGAAGATCGCGTCTTTCGCGCCTGGGTTGCGAGCGATGCCGTCGAGCGCCGCTGCGGCGGCGCGGCCTTGGCCAAGCGCTGCGCCGAGGGCAGCCATCCCAATGGCAATGCCGGCGGCAAGCGAGATGATGCCAGCATTGCCAGCGACAGCCAACGCCGTGGCTGATTCGCCTTGAGCAAATGCAACTGAGGCGAATCCGAAGGTCACGAGGAACGTGGTGAAAGCGGCAATTTTCTTGGTGATACGGCTGGTCATGGGGTTCTCCTTAAAACGTCTTGGGTCAATATGCAAGGGTTGAACTAGCGGATTTCGTAATGAATTGTGGGGTACGGCTTAGTGTTCTTCGTGCGCGATTGCCATCGAAATGTAGACCATCGAAAGCATACAGAATACGAGCGCCTGCACGAAGCAGATGAAGAGGCCGAGGAAGTAAAACGGCAGGGGTACGATGATAGGCACCAGCGAGAAAAAGGCGGCGATGACCTTATGGTCTGCAACCATATTGCCCATGAGGCGAAACGCCAGCGAGAATGGCCGGGCCACATGGCTGATGATCTCGATTGGCAGCATCAGTGGGACGAGGTACCAAACGGGCCCGAGGAAATGCTTGAAGTAGGCAGGTCCGTGTTCTTTAGCACCGTAGTAGTGGGTCAAAAAGAAGACGGTGACCGAGATCGCCAGGTTGGTTTTAAGTGTGTCGTTTGGCGTGACAAACCCGGGCACCAAGCCGATGAGGTTACCAAAAAGCAGAAATAGGAAAATGGCGCCGATGAGCGGGTAGAAGCGCGCGGCATTGTCCTTCCCGAATTGGCCGACAACTAAGCCGTAGACGTATTCCGCGAGGGCTTCAAAGACGTTGCGAAAATTCATGCGTCGCGGGGGTACGATGCCACCGTCGCCACTGACGGCTAGGCTCTTTGCGGAAATGGGTCGCTCCGAGTGCGACGAAACCGAGCACCAACAACGCGACGATGACGTGAATTAACGTAAAATGCGTGCCTTGAAACATCGCAAATTTGGTGTCGCGTTCCAAAAGGTGGCGCGCGTTGTCGTTTAGCGATTGCCACCATCCGAATCGATTTAGGTAATCAAACCAAGTGCCGTGTTCGCCCATGAATTCTCTCGCTTAGGGTTGGTTAGGGGAGGTGTGAATTGGCGCCGGGAGCGCCGGAGGCGCCGTGCGCGCAAGCTCAATGAAGATTGAAAATGCAAATAGCAAATAGCCAAGGCCGAAACCCAGCGGCGACATGGGGATGAGTAGCAAGGCGCCGAGGGTAAACAAGATTAACAAGACCAACTTGGGCATGAGCCACGCAAGCCGTTTTGCCGACAACTCTTGCGCGGTTGTTGTCCGGATGCGGGCCAAAAAAGCAAAGTTGGCACACGTGACTGCCACACCCACCGCGACACCAAGCGAGAATCGCTGCGACCCCGCAAGCAACGACAGCAATACCATCGGTCCGCCGAGCGCGTAGTTGCGTCGTTCGACCCTGGCGACAAAATTGTCGAGATTCATGGTGACTGCTCCGGCGGGTCAGTCGGCTTTGAGCTCCCCGTGTATTGCTTGGCAGCACGGTGGAGCGCGCGGAAGCCCGCGAGGCTGCCGTAAAATAAGCCTAGGAGCGTGAGCCAGGGCTTGGTGCCAAACCTGCCGTCAGCCCAGTACCCGGCTCCCGTCCCAATGGCGATAGAAAGCCCAAACTGAATCCCAAGCGAAGACTGCGCAAGCGTTTGGTAATGGCTTGCCGTCGCCTTCGCGATTGGTGCGTCCTTACCGGAACTGGCGGTCATAAACTGGCGCGTCGTTAGCACGCGGCCATAGGCAGGTCAATTCGCCTATCTGCCATTGTATTCAAGCGTTTGCGGAATATGACGTAGCTTCAGATCGCCGCCATGGCGGCGAGGGTGGCATCGGCTGCGACAAGCACAGCATTGATGTCGTCGTCGCTGTGGGCGAGCGAGACAAACATGGCCTCAAATTGGCTCGGCGGCAGGAAGACGCCGCGCTCGCGCATGCCGCGGAAAAAGCGGCCAAAGGCCTCGGTATCGCTGGTTTTGGCGGTGGCGTAGTCGGTCACCGGGGTCGCGGTGAAAAATAGCGTCAGCATGGCGCCGACGCGGTTTACCTGCGCTGGAATTTTGTGCCGGGCGGCGGCCGCGGCGAGGCCATCCCCTAGGCGCGCGCTAGCGGCCTCGAGCCGCTCATACGTGCCAGGCCGCGACAAGATGTCCATGGTGCGGAGGCCGGCGGCGAGCGCGAGCGGATTGCCGCTGAGCGTCCCGGCTTGATAGACCGAACCGAGCGGCGCCAGGTGACTCATTATGTCGGCGCGGCCGCCAAACGCCGCGGCCGGCAGGCCACCGCCGACCACCTTGCCGACGCACGTTAAATCCGGCGAGATCCCGTAGCGAATTTGCGCGCCGCCCCACGCGACGCGAAAGCCGGTCATCACTTCGTCAAAGATGAGCACTGTGCCCTGCTCGTGGGTGAGCTCGCGCAGCGCCGTCAAATAGCCTTCGGCTGGTGCAACCAGGCCCATGTTGCCGCAGACCGGCTCGATGATCACCGCGGCGATTTGGCCGGGGTTAGCGGCAAACGTCGCCCGCATTGCAGCAATGTCGTTGTACGGCACGACCAACGTATCGGCCGCCGCACCCGCAGGCACGCCGGCGGAGCCTGGGATGCCAAGCGTTGCGGCGCCCGAGCCCGCGGCCACGAGCAGCATGTCGGCGTGGCCGTGATAGCCGCCGTCGATCTTGATAATTTTATCGCGCCCCGTAAAGCCGCGCGCCAAGCGCAACGCGCTCATCGTGGCCTCAGTACCCGACGAC
The DNA here is from genome assembly GCA_016716835.1 of Myxococcales bacterium. Classification (NCBI taxonomy): domain Bacteria; kingdom Pseudomonadati; phylum Myxococcota; class Myxococcia; order Myxococcales; species Myxococcales bacterium. The sequence goes on from JADJUW010000001.1 coordinate 561,463, forward strand.
ACCGCGCGCACCATTTGCATGGACGGAATCGCCGTTCTGATCGCCTCGGCAAAGCGCACTTCGATTTCGGTTGGCGCGCCAAACGACGTGCCGCCCATCACCGCGTCGCGCAGCGCATCGAGCACCTCGGCATTGCCGTGGCCGACGATCATCGGGCCCCAGCTGCCGATTAAATCAATGTACCAATTGCCATCGACGTCCATGACGCGGCTGCCATCGCCCTGCGCGATAAACAGCGGCCCGGTGCCGACCGACTTGCACGCCCGCACCGGCGAATTAACGCCGCCCGGTATCACTGCGCGCGCGCGTTCCATCAACTGTTGCGATTGCTTGGTGTCCATGGGCCGACGAATCTAGCACAGCCGGGCGCGTGCGAACCCCGGTCGCGTTTCATCAGTGCCTGTTAGCGCGGGCGAGAAAGCTTGGCCGCCAGCAGGTGATAGCGTGGCGACATGACGCGCAAACGGATGGCAAGGGGGGTGGCTATGGTAACGGCGCTGGCGTTGGGGTGGTTTGTGTCGCCGCCCGTGCCGCCGGCCCATGCCTGCTGGTGCACGAAGCTATCGCTGTACCACGCGGATGCCTCGCCCCCGGGGGGGCCGCCCAGACTCTGACCTCTTTACGTATGTAAGTCCGCCCTATGGTGCGTCGGAGGTGCAAGCGCAAGTTGTTTCGCAAGGAGTGACGGCCGCCGCGGTGAGCCGGTCAAGGTTGGCGTGCCGACGCGAGAAAGCTCAGATAGTTTTAGCGGTCGACCACTCGGTTTTCGATGGGGTGGTAGGCGGCGGTTCAGGTCGTAGATAACGCGGCTTTTTTTGTCGCGACATTGCCATCACCGCCAACATTCGTTCAGTGCGGTGCGAAAATCACATGGTGTTAACCTGTGTTGGCAACGTGCCCCCCATAGCCATGGCGCCAGCGAGCGGTTGCGGTGGACCGAACTTTGCAAGGCAAAACGCGATGCAGCCAATTCAAGGCACATTTCCAACGCGACCACGGTCCAGCGTCCGGCTTGCTGTGCTCGGTGTGTTCGCGGTCGGGTCGATGCTCGGCGGGTGTGCACGCCCCGATTTTTGCGCAGCAATGGCGCAGGGCAATTTCAAGGAGGCCACCGAGGCGCTGGGCGGCGACATGAGCCAGGCCGGTAGCGACGCTGAAGCCGTTGAGGGCGTGGTAGCCGCGACGGAGGCGCAGTCATGCGTTGCCAATTTCGAGGTGGACCCTGCTATTCTTGACTCGGAACCCGGCATCCAAGTGATGAGCTTCGAAGCGCAGATTGCAGGTGCGCGTCGCGCCTGCACGGTCGGCCTGACTCTGGCTTCCCCGTATCGGTTCCGCGTCCATTGCGACATGAGCAAAGCACTCTCTGCGCCCGCGCCCTCAATGCCGCAAGCCGAGGCGCCATAGTGGCGGGCGCTTTCTCATACGGGCTGCTGGGCTTACTCGGCGCCACAGTCGCGATGACGAGTGGCTGTGTGAGAGCCGCCGCGCGCCCCGAATTCTGTGCCTCCATTGCTGCTGGAAACCTCAAGCAGGCCAGTCACGCGCTAAAGCGCGACGTGAAACCCACGGACAACGACCATGATGCCATCGAAGCCGTCCTGGTCGCCACGCAGGCGCAGACTTGCGTTGTCCATACCCGGGCAGAACGAGGGGTGATCCGGACAGAGCCTGGCATCAAAGAAATCTATTTCGAGATTGACGCGGAAGGGCAGCGCCGTGCTTGTCACGTCGATCTCACGCTAGCCTCTCCGTACCGCTTTTCCATTCACCCAATCCGATGGAATTCAACAAACCCCGACACGCGCTGCTCGCTGTTAGAAGCCGCGACGCCGTAGTGCCAATGCAGACAACCCGCGCTAAGGTGGCAGCGTGTTGTTATTGATGCCGGCAATCGCGCCTTGGGTGTGCCTTGGTTTTTTCGCCGCGTCTCACAAGCTCTTTGAGCGCCGGAGACGCGGTGAGACTCACAAAAGAGGTGCCTCGTGCCACAACTAGAAACATCAGACGACGTCATTGCGTTCTGGCAAGATGCCGGCTTCAGCAAATGGTTTACCAAGGACGAGGTGTTTGATGCCACGTTCCGTGAATCTTGCTTGACGCTGCACCAACGCGCCGCGACGGGCCAGCTCGACGCTTGGCAGTCCACCGCGAACGGCGCGCTGGCGCTGATCTTGTTGTTCGATCAATTCCCGCGCAATGCCTTCCGCAACACGGCGCAAATGTTTGCCACCGACGCCATGGCCCGTGACTACGCCGCGCGCGCCCTTGCGCAGGGTTTTGACAACCAAGTTCAACCGGCATTGCGCATGTTTTTCTACCTGCCGTTTGAGCACTCCGAAAACCTCGACGATCAACACAGGTCGGTGGCGTTGCACGAAGCGATTGACTTCAAAGAATACGCCGTACAGCACCGCGACATTATTCAACGCTTTGGCCGTTTCCCTCACCGCAATGCCGTGCTCGGCCGCCCAAGCACCGCCGCCGAGCTGGCGTATCTCGAAGCCGGAGGGTTTGCTGGCTGACACAGCCTAGCTAGCGCGTACGGGCTCGCTCTTGAGCCGTCCGCTACGCCGCTGCTGCGGCGGGCCGGTGAGGGTGCTGTGGGGTAGAGCGATTTCAAAAACAAAAATGGCGGAGAACAGACCGCAGTGGGTGGAGGCAATTGTGGTGCACGACTTGCGCGCTGTAACTCACACAACTTGAGCCCGTCTGCGGGTCCTGGCTGCGAATCCCGGCGTTGCTCGTCGGTCGTTTGGAACCACCAAACTCCACTCCTCGCGCCTTGGGCTTCACACCCAGGCCTCCGCATCCAGACTCAAAACGTATGAGTTACCGCACGCGCGATGCCGAGGCGCATCCGTCTGGATGTAACGAGGCTCGCGAAGCCGTACACTGGGCGATTATTGTCTCCGGCCCACCCAATGCGTTCCGTTAGTTCGCCGGGTCTTCGTCGCCGTCGTCATCGGCATCGTCATCGCCGTCTTCGTCTTCATCGAGCTCATCGCCCATGTCGACGGGCGTGGTGTCGCCGTCGTCGGCGGCTTCGATTGGCGCGCCGGCCTCGATATCGGAGGCCTCATCGGCATCGGCGAGGCGTTCGATCGCGACCACTTGCTCGCCGTCGGCCTGGCGCATGATGCGCACGCCTTGGGTGGCGCGGCCTTGCACGGGAATATCGATGACACGGAGGCGAATGAGCTTGCCGCTCGATGAGATGAGAATCAAATGGTCCTCATCGCTGACAATCCGCACCGCGGCGACGTTGCCGTTGCGCTCGCTGGTCTTGATCGTGATGACGCCCTTGCCGCCGCGGTTTTTTACCGGGTAGTCGGGCAGGGCGGTGCGCTTGCCATAGCCGCGCTCGCAGATGGTCACCATGGTGGCCTGCGCTTCGCGGTCAAAGGTGCACATGCCGACCAGCTTGTCGCCTTCGCGCAGGTTCATGCCGCGCACGCCCTTGGCCTCGCGACCCATCGGGCGCACCTTGTCGTGGCGGAAGCGCACGGCGAGGCCGCGTGCCGAGACCAGCAAGATGTCGCTCTTTTCGTCGGTGATCGAAGCGCCGACCAGAATGTCGCCGTCTTCGATGCCAATGGCCTTCATGCCGCTGACGCGAATTTTTTCGAACAAATCGAGCCCCGTCTTCTTTACCGTGCCGTTTTGCGTCGCAAAGAACACCGAGCGCTCGGCGCTGTATTCCTTGAGCGGCAGCATGGCCACCACGTGTTCGTCGCCCTGCATTTCGATGACGTTGACGAATGGCTTGCCGCGCGCTACGCGACTGCCTTCAGGTAATTCAAAGACCTTCTTATGGTAGACGCGCCCCTTGGACGTGAACATCAGCAAGTGGTCGTGGGTAGATGCCGCAAACATGTCGGTGACAAAGTCGCCGTCGCCAGAGGAGGCGCCGGTGATGCCCTTGCCGCCGCGGCCTTGCGCCGAGTATTCCTTAACCGGCGTGCGCTTGACGTAGCCAAGGTGTGAACGCGTCACCACCATCGCCTCTTCGTCGATGAGCGCTTCGGTGAGGATTTCGCCTTCGAATTCGGCGATGTCGGTGCGGCGTTTGTCGCCGAACTCGCTTTGGATGATCTTGAGCTCTTCGACGATGGCGGCCATCAGCTTGCCCGGGTCGTTGAGCAGGCCTTCTAAGTAGTCCGTGGTGTCCCACAGCTCTTTGTATTCGGCTTCGAGTTTCTCGCGCTCCAGGCCCGTGAGGCGCCCAAGGCGCATATCCAAAATTGCCTGCGCTTGGCGCGGTGAGAGATGGACAAAGCCGGCGGCCTTGGCGGCGGCAATTTCGGCTTCGGGGCGCCCGGCGCGTTCGAGAAAACCATCCATGCCGCCGAGTTTTTCGGCGATGAGGCGTGTCTTGGCTTCGTCGGTGTCTTTCGATTTGCGGATGATATCGATCACGCGATCGATGTTCATGACGGCAAGGCCGAGGCCCTCGACGATTTCGCGGCGGGCGCGGGCCTCTCGCAAATCAAACAGCGTGCGGCGCGTCACCACTTCGCGGCGGTGATCGATAAAGACCTGCAGCGCGCGACGCAGCGTCAGCATGACCGGGCGGCCGTCGACGATGGCGAGCATGTTGACGCCGAACGACGATTGCAGCGCCGTGAACTTGTAGAGCGAGTTTAGGACCACTTGGTCGTTGGCGTCGCGCTTGAGCTCGAACACGACGCGGATGCCTTGGCGATCCGATTCGTCGCGGATATCCGCGATGCCTTCGAGCTTCTTGTCGCGCACCTGTTGCGCGCATTTTTCGATCCACGCCGACTTGTTGACCTGAAACGGAATTTCAGAAACGATGATGGCGTTGCGGTCTTTGCGGACCTCTTCAAAGTGCGCCTTGCCGCGCACGACCACGCTGCCGCGACCGGTGCGAAACGCCGACAAGATGCCGGCGCGGCCTTGGATGGTGCCGCCGGTCGGAAAGTCGGGTCCTGGAATGAGGCGAATGAGCTCGTCTTCGCTGACTTGGGGATTTGCGATGAGCGCCAGCACGCCGTCGATGACCTCGCGCAGGTTGTGCGGCGGGATATTGGTCGCCATGCCGACCGCGATGCCCGAGGCGCCGTTGATGAGCAAGTTCGGCACCTTGGTCGGCAAGACCGTGGGCTCGAGTTCTTTGTCGTCGTAGTTGGGCTGCCACTCGACGGTTTCTTTGTCGATGTCGGCAATAATGTCCGACGTCAGCTTGGCCATGCGGCATTCGGTGTATCGCATGGCCGCGGCGCCGTCGCCGTCGATCGAGCCGAAGTTGCCCTGGCCATCGATGAGCGGGTAGCGCATGGAGAAATCCTGCGCCATCCGCACTAGCGCGTCGTAGACCGACGCATCGCCGTGGGGATGGTATTTGCCGATGACGTCGCCGACGACGCGCGCGCATTTGACGTACGGCCGGGCGTAGGTGTTGTTGAGCTGGCGTTGCGCGTAGATGACGCGGCGGTGCACCGGCTTGAGACCGTCGCGGGCATCGGGTAGCGCGCGCGCCACGATGACGCTCATGGCATAATCCATGAACGAGCTGCGCATCTCGTTTTCGATGCTTACGTAGGTGATGTTGGGACCGCCGCTGCCAGGCGCGCCGGCGCCATCGGGTCCTGAGCCATTGGGGCCGCTTGCAGGTGTCACTTCACTCATGGCTACTCTCCAGGGCGGGTGTATACCTTGATGGCTTTAGGCGGCGCAATCACATCCCGCCTTCGAATTGGCGCCCGGACATGCTATGGGGAGGCCGTGGGCAATCGACTGGCTGGCGAGATATCGCCGTATTTGCGCGAGCATAGCGAAGACCCCGTGGCGTGGTGGCCGTGGGGGCCGCAGGCCTTTGCCGAGGCGGCGCGGCTGGGCAAGCCGGTGTTTATCTCGATTGGCTATTCGTCGAGCAAATGGTGCCGTGCCATGGCGCAAGAATCGTTTGCCGATCCCCGCGTCGCAGCGCTGCTAAATGACCGCTTTGTGGCGATCATGGTCGACCGCGACGAGCTGCCCGAGGTGGATGCGATTTACATGCAAGCCGTGGTGGTGATGGGCGAGCATGGCGGTTGGCCGGTGTCCGCGTTTTGCATGCCCGATGGGCGGCCGTTTTATCTCGGCACGTATTTGGGCAAGCAAGAGCGCGATGGCCGGCCAAGCTTTTCGCGTGCCATCCAGGCGATGGCCGAGGCGTATGAGCACGACCACGCGCGCTTACTGGAAAACGCGGAGGCGCTGACCGAGGGCTTGGCCGAGGCCGAGGTGCACATGCGGGCGCAGGCGACGGCGCAGGGCGACGCGACGCCGCTGTCGGCGGCAACCGTTACCGCGGCGTGTGAGCAAATTCTGCGCCGCATCGACCGCGAGCATGGCGGACTCATCGGCACGCCGAAGTTTCCCAGCGCGCCGATTCATCGCTTGCTCGCGAGGTGCGGCGAAAATAATCCGGCGGCGCGCGAGGCGAGCGCCCGGTGGACGATGGCGATGGTGCGCGGTGGCTTGGCCGAGGATGGCCACGGCGGCGGCGCCCTCGACGACGCGTGGCAGCTCGCAAAGGGCGAAATGCTGCTGAGCGACCGCAGCCAGTTGTTAGAAATGCTGGCGCTGGCGCGCGGCTGGGCGAGAGACGCCGAGCGCGCGCAGATCAACGCGGCCGCGGCGGGGACTATCGCATGGCTTGTCCGTGAGCTACGCGAACCGACTGGTGGTTTGCATGCAGCTAGTGGCCTTGGCCTCGCCATTCGCGGCTTGGTGGCGTGGCATCGCGCCAGCGGCGATGCAGCAGCACGCGCGTTGGCGGTTAGTACCGCCGAGACGGTGTGGCGCAATTTGTGGCAAGGCGAGGGCTTGGCGCGCGTTTATCGCGACGGCGCGGTTAAGCACGACGCACTGCTCGACGATTACGCGTTTGTCGCCGCCGCTTTTTGTGATGTCAGCGACGCCAGCGGCGAGGTGGTGTGGTGGTCGCGCAGCGCGCAGTTGCTGGCGTGCGTCGTCCGCGAGTTTGTTGGCCGCGTTAGCGACGAGCTCATATTTTACATGACGCCGCCGCTGCCTGCGGGTTCGCCACTGATTCATCGACCCGAGTCGGCGCAAGACGGCGCGGCACCCAGCGGCGCGGCGATTGCGATCGAGACCATGTTGCGCCACGGCGCGCGCGGTGGCGACGCCGACGCGGCGGCCTTGGCGCGGCAGTATCTCGCGCAGCGCTTGGCCGGCCGGCCCAATCCGTTTGCGCACGCAACGCTGCTGGCGGTAGCGTCGAGCGAGTTCTAAGTCGCTTGCTGGCTTTGCGCACGGCCGGCGGCGATGTCGACGCGCGCGAGCAACAAGAGGCCGCCGATGAAAAATAGGCCAATGCTTAGAATGGCGGGGCGGCTGCCACCAAAGATGGCGATGGCGACGCCCATTGTGAGCGGGCCAATGATGCCGGCAAAACGCTCGAACACCGCAAAGACGCCAAAGAATTCGCCCGAGCGCGCCGGTGGAATCATGCTGGCAAACAGCGCGCGCGATAGCGATTGCGTGCCGCCTTGCACAAGCCCAATGCAAATCGCCAGCGCGTAGAAGTGCGCGGCGGTGGTAATGAAATACGCTGCAAAGGTGACGCCGCAATACACCACGAGGCCGCCCATGATCGCGGGCTTAGTGCCGATGCGGCGTGCGAGGGCGCCAAAGCCAAACGTCGCGGGGATGCCGATGAACTGCACCAACACCAGCGCCATGATCATGTCGCCGGTGGCCAAGCCAATTTCTTCGCCGTAGGCGGTCGACATCCGCAGCATGGTGCCGATGCCGTCGTTGTAGACCAAAAAGGCAACTAGCAAGGCAAAGGCGTGGGGATACTTATGCAGGGCCTTGGCCGAGGTGACGACTTGCTTCCACCACACCACGCGCTCGCGGCTGGGCGCGGTCGGCGGCTCCGCAACCTTGCGAAAAAACGGCCACGAAAACAGCAGCCACCACACCGCGACGCTGATAAACGCCGCCTTGGTCGCTTGGCCCTTATCGGCCAGCCCAAACGTTTGTGGCGACAAGATCATAAGTGCATCGAGCAACAGTAAAATGCCGCCGCCGACATAGCCAATCGCATACCCCGCGGTCGAAACGCGGTCGAGCTCGTCAGCTGTGGCAACATGGGGCAGAAAGCCGTCATAGATAACGAACGCGATGTTGATCGCGATCTGGCCGATGGCAAAAATGCTAAGGGCCCACAGCCACTCGCCGCGCTGCGTGAGCGCTAGCAGGGCGGCACAGGCGCAGCCAATGACGGTCATCGCAAACAACCACTGGCGCCGCACCGGCTTATGATCGACGTGCGCACCCACCGCCGGCGAAACAAACGCGCAAATCGCCAAGGCAATCGCGCTGCCAAAGCCGAGGTACATCGTGGCGTTGGGCACGTGCGGCGCCCACGCGCAAACGCGCGGCGAAAACGGCGCCAGCGTGGCGTCCATAAGCTGAGTAAAAAAACCCGTGTTGGCGCAACTATTGCCGGCGGCGTAGCGAATAAAAAACGGCGGAAACAACGCCGAGATAATCACCGTCATGAACGCCGAGTTGGCCCAGTCGTACATCGCCCATGCCCGATGCTCGGGCCTCGAGAGGCCGATGCTCGCCCACAAGGAGGTTGCCATGGCGCTCTATACCTTATTTCGTGCGCGCCCACCGCCGGTCGCGCCGCCCGCGCATCACCGTCCACAACACCAACAAGGGCGCGAGGCCTTGCGCGGGGGAAAATGGCGCGCCCGAGCAGCAACCGTCGTCGCCAAGCTCGTTGGCGCCAATGCCCATGCCAAGCGGCGTCGTCATGTTGCCGGTGTTTTGTGCATCATGTCGACCCGATGCCCAATCGATGCGGCCATCGATGCGGCCACGCGTGTGCCACAGCCACAAGTAGCCATTGCGGGTCGCGATGGCGAGCTCCAGGCTGCCATCGCCATCGAAATCGCCAACCGCGGGCGCCGCCGCCACCCACCCGCCGGTAAATTTAGGCCACCCTTCGGGCTGCTCGCCGTCCTTGTTCCACGCGTGAACATAGTAACCGCCCGAACCCGCGATGGCCTCGGGCAAGTCGTCGTCGTCGAGATCCGCGACCGCCGCGTTCATGAAGAATTGATAGTCCTCGATGCGGCGCGGCCAGCCCGGTAGATAGCTACCGGTCTTGCTGTCCCATGCCGAGTACAGGTGCTCGAGATTGACGCGCTGACCTTCGGGAATTGACGAAAACTCGAGAAACTTAAAGCCCGCGCCGCCCCAAAGCAGATCGAGATAGCCGTCGTTGTTTAGGTCGCCCATGCTGGCATCCGAGATGGCGGTGATGAAGGGCTCGTCGGTGGCGTCGCTGAGGTCGCCGTAAGGCGCGTTGTTGACAAAGCCAATCACGTTGGCCTGCCCATTGATAAATTGCGGCACTGCGCCGAGCGTCGAGACCGCGATGTCGACGATGTCGTCGCCGTCGATGTCGCCAAGCGCCAGGCTGTTGGGCATGCCGACGCCGAGCACCGGCAGCACGTCCTGCGCCAGCATCTTATATGGAAAGCCCGGCTTGATGACGCCTTGGTGATTTAGCGCATAGATGCGGCCGCTGCCGTCGAACTCATTGGTGCCGAGCACGAGATCGAGCGCGCCGTCGCCATCGATATCGCCCACCACCGGGGTTTGCATGATGCGCGCGGCGACGCCCGATTCGGCGAGCTCGACCGGAAAGCCGGGCAGGGCGGTGCCGCCCGCATCAAAGACATAAACCGAACCGTCCATGGCGGCGATGATGATGTCGAGCTGTTTGTCGCCATCGACATCCGCAAGGACGGGCGCGGCGTAGACGCCGGAATCGACAACGCGATCTTTGGTAGCGGTGGCGCGGCTGCGGTCGAGCTCGATCGGAAACCCCTCGCGAACGGCGCCGTTGCGATCGATAGCGTAGATATAGCCGTCATAGGTGGCGACGACGATCGTCGGGCCACTGCCATCGAGGTCGCCAATGGCCGGGCCACGCGACACCGCGGTGCGCATGTCATCGGCCGTGATGGTTTCCGACGCAAACGCCGCGCTCTGGCGGATTTGGCTGGCTGCGTCCAAGGCGTCAATGGGGCGCAGCGCGACCGGAAACCCAGGCGCCACGCCGTCGTGGCCGATGGCATACACGACGCCCGCGCTATCGGCAGTGATAAGTTCCATCGCGCCGTCGCCATCGAGATCATAGAATTTAGGCGACGCCTCGCCTGAGCCCTCAAGCTTGCGAGGAAACCCTTCGCCGACGTCTGGATCGCGGCGGATGTTAAACGCGCGCCGCGTCTCGCCCACCACGCCATCGCGCTCAGGCGCCAGCGAATGCATGTTGACGCGCACGCGCACCGTGACGAGAAACTTGTTGACGTCGCGATCCGGCTCGGGCTGGGTCGGGTTGTCAATCGTTAGCGCGGCGATGGGCAGGGTTGCCAGCACGCCCTCAAGCGGCGTCGCGACATCGGTGCCGCTGGTGATGAGCTGCCACTGCGATTCCAGCGGCTCGATACCGGGCGCCCACTCGATGACATAGTCAAACGAGGTGTAGAGCGTCGGGCGAAAATCGATGACGCCCTCGATGTCTACGCTCGGCTCGCGATCGGGGTCGGCGACGTAAAACCACGTCGGCGAGGTAACGTCGACGACGGGCGGAATGCGCCCCGCCTGCACCGCGGCGACAGCGCTATAGAGATTAGTCCGGCCATAGCCAAAGCGTTGCTCCCAGCCGGCACCAGAAGGATACATCAGCGGATCGTTAGCCGACGTCGCAAAGCTGATGTCGTCGACATTGGTGATAAGCAGCTGTTTGATTTCATCGGGGTGCAGGTGGCGGCTGGCGGGCATCGGGTCGAGCAATGGCTGGCCCGCGGCGGCCGACAGCACCATCGCGACGACGCCGGCGGTCTTGCCGGCGGCCTCCGACGAGCAGGACTGGCCAGGCGTCGAGAGCAGAAGATTCGCGCCGTAGTTGGTGCAATTGTTAAACGCCATAAACGTCGTGGCGTCCTCGCGGCGGTCGGTGTTGTAGGTGGTGGCGTGGACATAGATGGTGTGGTTCACCGAGCCCGGCAGGTTTTGGTGAAAGCTATTTTCGTCGGCGGCCGAGGCGACCACGGCGACGTGATGCAGCCACGCGTATTCGATGGCCTCGTGCATAAAGCGCGTGCCATTGAGGGTGCCGAGCGCTTCTAAGATTAGCGATGCGCCGGTGTCGACGGCATAGATCACGCCGAGCGCGAAGTCGTTTGAATCGCCGATGAACGAATCGGCGACGCGCACCGGCACGAACAGACAGCGCGGGCAGACGCCGGCGTCGCCAATGCCGTTGTTGGTCGCCGAAACCGCGTCTTTGGCCTGGCCGGTGCCGTGGCCGTAATCGGTCTCGTCGTTGGCGTCGTTATCGTTGTTATAGGTGTCCCAGCCCGCGATGTCGTCGACCCAGCCATTGCCGTCTTCGTCGAGGTCGTTGGAAAACGCGATGAGTAGGTCTTGTGGATCGAGCTTGCCGTTGCCGTTGGCGTCGGTGACGCGGCTATCGCAGGCGGTCTCTGGTAGCGGCGGCGTGTCTTGCCGCCAGGTGGTATAATCAAGGATGGTGAGCGCGCCATCACCCGTGATGTCATGCGGATCGCCGGGCAGGCCGCTGCCACAGGCCTCCTCGGGCAACGGCAGCTCGCCGCGCGATAGGGCGACGCGCGTGATCAAATCATCGGTGTTCCACCGGATGCCGCTGTCGAGCACGGCGATGACGACGGAGGGCTCGCCGAGCGTTATCTGCCAGGCACGGTCGACATGCATGCCGCTACCCACGGCAGCTTCGGCGGGGGAAAGTTGGCCGATATTGTCGGCGGGGACGAAACTAAAAAATTCCACTGCGACGGATACCCTGGATCGTTGGGCCAGTTTTCGGCGGCGCTGAGGTCATCACCAGGCGTGGTCGGCCAGGCGGCGTGCGCCCTCTGGGCGAGCTGGCCGAGCAGCATGGCGCACAGGGCGAGTGAGGCGATCCACGTGAAGCGACGCATACGGTCTTATTTCACGCAACCCACGCTGTTTCCAAGACGCCGCGCCAGATAATCTGTGCGCGTGAGCACGCGAGATTCAGCGGGCGCCGGCAAGGGCGTATTGTGGCTATCTGGCGCGAAGCTCTACTTCATGCTAGCGGGTGCGATCTTGCAGATTGCGCTGCCGGCACTGGTCTCGCGCGTGACGTTTGGCGCCATCGCCGTCGTCTCGTCATTGGTCTCGCCGCTAAACAATTTGGTCGTCACCGGATCCATCCAAACCGTTGCGCGCGGCTTGGCCGCACAGCCAAACGCCGCGGCCGCAGTAGGCGCGAGTGGCCTGCGCATGCATCTATACGTCGGGTTGCCACTTGCGCTCGTTTTTGCCATTGGCGCGCCTGCGTGGGGCTGGTGGCTTGGCGATAAGGGCAAGGCCTTGCCGACCGCGATGTGCGCGCTCATCGTTGGCGCCTATGCGATTTATGCGGTGCTGGTTGGGCTTGCGAACGGGCAAAAGCAATTTCATCGCCAGGCCGGTCTCGACGTCGCCTTTGCGTCGATGCGCGTCGCGCTGATGCTGGGCGCAGCGATGCTAGGGCTTGGCGTATGGGGCGTGCTCGGCGGTTGGGTGGTAGCGTCGCTGCTCATCATTATCGTTGCCGCGGCATGGGTCGGCTGGCCGCGGGGGTGCCATCGTCGATGGGAGGCGGGCTCGCGCCATGGCGCGGACATTTTGGGGGCTTGCCGCCTATCTGGCATTAGCCAATGCCCTGCTATTTGTCGACACGTGGATGATCAAGCGCGCGGCGGGGCATTGGTATGAAGGTCAGCTTGCGAACGTCACCCAAGGCCTTGCGCAGGTGGCGCCGTGGCTGACCGAGGTCACCGGCTACACCCCGAGCGCGGCGTCGCTAGCGGACGTGCAGGTCGCCTACTATGGTGCCGCGCAGAATTTCGCGCGCCTCATTTATCAAGCCATGGTCGCGGTGGCGTTTGTTATTTTCCCGTTAATCTCAGAGACGACGTTTCGCGGCGATGGCGAGGCGGCGGGGCGCTACGTCGCGACGACGCTGCGCATGAGCCTCATCGCCGTCGGCGGCATGGCGCTTGGGTTAGCCGCGGCGCCGCACGGGCTCCTCGCCATCCCATATGCCGCGGATTACGCGGCGAGCAGCGCGCGACCACTTGCCGTGTTGGCGTGCTCGTATGGGGCCCTAGCGCTGCTCAGCATTGCGGCGACGATCGCGAATGCGGCGGGCCTTGAACGCCTGACGTGGCGCGTGGCGGCGACGACGATCATCGGCATCATCGCCGTCAGCGAGCTGCTTTTACCAGGCGCGGCGCCGGGCGAGCCGTTGTTGCTGCGCGGGTCGTTGGTCGCGCTGTGCGGCATGTCGGCGGGCCTGGTCGCAATGTTGTGGCTCTTGCGACGTCAGTGGCCTGCGATCATCCATCGCGCCTCGATGCTGCGCGTGGCGCTGGCGCTGGCCGTCGGTTGGGTCACGTCGCAGGCCGCATCCAACGTGGTGCGTGCCGATGGCCTTGGCGCCATCGGCGTAGCGGTGTTGGCGGTCGCCGCCTACGCCGCCACCTTGTGGCTCATTGGAGAAATTCGGCCATCGCGACGCCGGCCGGCGGCCAATGGCTGAAAAATTGTGCGCGTGGCCGCCTGATGCCATAGTCGCCCCATGAACCTAGACGGCAGCCGCTGGCCCACCTTCGCGATCCTAGTTGGCCTGGCAATGGCGACCACCGCGTGCATGCCCAAGCAAAACAAGCTGGCGCCGCTACAAGACGCCATTGGTACTTACAACGATGGCATCAAATGGGAGCGCTTCACCGCCGCCGCGGCGCACGTGCAGGCCGCCGAGCGCGATGATTTTCTCGACGAACGCGACGGCTTAGCGAAGTACTTACGCATCACTGGCTATGACATCGTGCGCGTCGATCTCGCGGCGGGCAGCAAGACCGCCGCCGACGTCGTGATCAAGTTCGAGTGGTATGACGATCGCAAGGGCATGCTGCGGGAGTCGCACGTCGCACAGACCTGGGAGCAACAAAAAGGGCGTTGGTGGGTGGTCAAGGAGGCGCTGCTTCGCGGCGACGAAATGCCAGGGATCTTGCCAAAGGAAGACGACCTCGAGCAGCCCAAGGAAGATGCCGCCGCGGCGTCCGCGGCCGCTGACCTAGGGCCCGCGCCGACGAGCGACGCGCCGGCGCACCCACAGCGCTAAATCCGTCAAACAATTGCCTTTGGCGCGCGCCAGGGCGTAGGATCTCGGTTGACGTGGAACCGGAATTTGTCGCGCAAGCTCAATCGCTCTTTGATGCTGGGCAGTTTCAAGAAGCCGTCAAGGCGTGTCGACTAGGCTTGCTCGGCAAGCCGACCGCAGTTGAAGGTCGCGTGGTCTTGGCTCGGGCGCTCATGGCGCTTGGTCGCCATGACGACGTGCTGTCCGAGTTGCGGCTCGCCCTAGAGATGAACGGCAAACATGTCGCCGCGCTGACGTTGCGCGGCGAGGTACAATTGCTCAAAGGTCAGCCACGGCCCGCGCTAGACTCATTTGTCCAGGCGTCCGAACTAGCGCCTGGCGACGCCGTCGTGGCCGACTGGATCGCCAAGGCGCAAGCAGCCCTTGGCGGAGGTGCCGCCGGGTCTTTCCGCGCAACCGCCATGGGCATCGGTGCGGCGTCAACGGCGCAGTCGGCGCCCGCGGTCCCAGTTGCCAACTCGCCCGCGGTACCGCCACGCCGAACCGAGGGGCGCGTGACGCAGGCGCCGCCGCCGCCGCCAAAACGTGCCACCAAGCCACCGCCCATGTTGGCGCCGCCTGTTCCACCGGCCCCACCGCCGCCCGTACAAGCGTCGGCTCCCACGGGCACGGTCGAACTTGAGCCTGGCGACATCGGTAGCGCGGGCTCCTTGCCTGCCGTGATCGCGCCCGCACCCGCGACGCGTCGAGATGAGCGAGGTGACGACGACATCGTGCCGCCACCAAGGCTTGGGTCAGTCTTGCCGCGTGGCGGATTCTCCAACCCGCCACCGTTGGCGCCGGGGTTTGCGCCGAGCCCACCCCCTCCCAAGTCGGTCCCCATCGTTTCAGATTTTGGCGATGCACCCGCCGCGCCCGCGGGCGGTGGCAGCGCGAACTACGGCTCTTATGCGCCCCCTCCGCCGATCGCGGTCAGCGGGCAGAGCAGCGCGCCCCTAAGCGCGCCCGCGCCAGTGGGCGGGAAGAAAGGTATCAAAGGAAACAAGGGCAAGAGCGTCAAGGCCAACAAACCGCGCGGCAAAGCATGGAAGCCGCCGGCCTGGGTCAAGTGGAGCCTCGGCGCGATCGGCGTGCTCGTCGCCGGCATCGTCGTCGGCCTTGCGGTTCGGCGCGTGCGGCTTGACGTCAAGCTTGAGCAGGCCGATGCGCGCGCCGAAGCGGCCGCCAAGCTCGACACCTTCCGCGGTTGGCAAGTGGCGCGCGATACCTATGAGCTTGCAACGAAGGCGCATGCGACCTCCGCGCGCGCCTTGTCCCTAGTCACCGCTGAGGCAACCTTGGTTGCCGAATATGGTGAGGCCAGCGACGACGCCGAGACGTGGCTCGAAGAGTTGCCCGCCGACGTCGCCAAGGCGGACACCGCGCTGCCGCGCGCCTTATTGGCGATCGCCAATGGCGAACCCGACGAGGCGGAAGCGTTGGTGGGCGAAATTCCCGAGGCGCTTAGCGCCTGGCAGGCGTATATCCGCGGGCGGGTTGCCGAGTTGCGCGGCGATTGGCTGGCGGCGACCATGGCCTATCAGGCTGCCGACCGCGAGACGCGCGTTGCGTTTGCCTTGCGCCATGCCGATGCCCTGGCCAAACGAGAATTGTACGGCGAGGCGCTCGCCGTGGTCGATCGGGTGCTTGCCGCCGAACCGCGTCACCCACGTGGGCTCGTGGCACAAGTTGAAATTTCGGCGCTGGGAGGCCAATTGGGCAACAGCGCCGGCGGACTCGAACGCGCCGAGGAAACCCTGGCGCGTTTGATTAGCGGCAGCGAAAAGCCTAACCCCGAGGCGTTGTCTGCCGCAGAACGTGAGCGCGCCGAGATCCTGCGCACGCGCATCTGGATCTTGCGCGGCGAGCGCAAGCAAGGGGCGGCGGGGATTGCGACCTTAGCCGCGAGCGAGCCGGTGTCATGGGAAAACGCGGTGCGCCGCGCAGACTTGCTGTTATTTGCCGATCAAGCGCGTGAGGCCAGCGACGTGCTTAAGGCCGCGGCGACCAAATGGCCCGCGGTGCCCGCGTTGCGCATCGCTTGCGCAAAGGTTGCCTTGTCGCGCGGTGACGTCACGGCCGCCGCGGAGTGGCTCGGCCAGCCGACCGAAGCCGATGCGCGCGCCGACGCGCTGCTAACCCGTGCGCGCCTGGCGCTGGCAACTGGCGATCTTGCCGCCGCCGCGCGCGAGAGCGAAGAGGCGCTCGTACGCGATCCTAAGTTCATCTCGGCACTCGCGTTTCGCGCCGAGGTTGACCTTGCGGCCGGGGATCCCGGCGCGGCCCAGGCGCGCGTCATGATGACCTTTCGCACCTCACCATCAACGCCACTTGGGCTGGTCTATGCCAAGTCCTTGGTGCAAAGCGGCGAACGCGAAAAAGCGCGTGAGGTGTTGCTCGGGCTGACGATGGCACGGGGCGATAGCGGCGCGGCTTGGTTGGCGCTGGCGCGGCTTGAGCGCATGGATGGGCGCCTCGATAAGGCCAAAGACGCCTACAAGAGCGCGATTTCCGTCTCTGGCACCATTGAAGCCAAGATGGAGCTGGCCACCGTCGACGCCGATGCCGGCAATCTCGAAGCGACGCGCGCTTCGCTAAGCCAACTTGCGGACGAAACCGGCGATGGCCGGGTTTTTGCGGAGGCTGCGCGTTTTCACACCATGCTGGGCAAGCTCGGCGAGGCGGGGCAATTGCTCGACAAGGCCACCGCCGCGACGGGGCCCGATTGGTTGGTGGCGCGCGAGCGCGGGCGCCTGTATTTTCGCCTGCGCAAGCGCGGCGACGCGATTGCTGAGCTCTCGCGCGCGGTCTCGCTGGCGCCCACGGACGCCGAGGCGGCGTTGTTGCTGATCGATGCGCTGCTCTATGGCGGCGATATCGCCGCGGCGCGCAAGGTCGCTACCCAGCTCGGCGCCACTTCGGCGCTGGGCAAGTTGGCGATCGGCAAGGTCGACTTTATCGACGGCCAATCGGCCAAGGCCAGCGAATCGCTCGCCGCCGCAGATGCTGAATTCGCCAAGTCGATGGTGCCGCCCCTGCTGCGCGCCGATGCGACGTTTTGGCTCGCCTATCTCGCCTATGAGTCCGGTGATCTAACGCGCACCGTGGCCTTGCTTGAAAAGGCCTTGGCGCAAAATCCCGCGCATGTCAGCGCGATCGATTTGCTCGGGCTTTTGCAAAAAGAGCGGGGCGACAATGCCGGCGCTCGCAAACAGTTCGCGCGCCTCGTCGAGCTCGATCCGGAAAATGCCGATGCCTGGTTCGCCTTGGGCCAGGTCGCGCTCGCGGCAGGCGACCGCGCGTTTGCCAAGTCCTGCTTCGAAACCTCGCTGCAAAAGGCGCCGAGCGGCGACAACGCCGTGCGTTCGTCGGAGTACCTGCAGCAGCTGCGCGACGGCCTGTAGCGGATGCTCCCGCTTACACCACCCGATCCTACGCAAGTGCGGATCATGTAAACCAACAGGTCAGCGGCGCGCGAGCACATGCTTCGGTGGTGCGCGGCGCGCGAGCACATGCTTCGTCTCATCGCTACGGCTGTTCGCTCTGCTCACGACGCCTTGCGCTCAGGAGGGCACCGCCTGCCAAATGGCTGGAGCCTACGTGCCCTCGCGAAACGCTCTGATCCGAACATGTCTCGCTCGCCGCTTCTGGGCGCTGGCGTACCGGCAGGTGGCGCACGTTTCTTCCGCGAGCGTAGATTGCAGGGCGGTGGTCGTGGCACCGAGGGATGTGGATACCACAGCCGTCTCGCACTGCCCGGGAGGGGCGCTATCCGCGAGCAGGAAGACACGTGCGCCCACCTGCCGGTCCACACGCTATCTGCGAGCAGGAAGACACGTGCGCCAACCTGCCGGTACGCGCGACGGCACGCGGCCTTACTGCAAGAGCAACAAGTAGACGCCGGCGCCCACGGCGCAGGCGGTGATGACGAGCGAGATGGCGATGATCCACGTCGACGAGCTTTTGGGCTCGGGTGGCGGTTCAAACATGATGGGCGGTCGATCTTTGTCGGGTTCGAGCAAATCCTCGAGCGATTCAAACCCGCCGCCCACCGTGGGTATGCGTGGCTGCGCCGGACGACGGCTTTGGCGGCCTATCGCGCCCAGCCGCGCATCGGCATTGAAGCTATCGCCAAGGCCGCTGTCTGAAAATTCGGTGGGGTCCAGGCCAATCGAGCCCTCGGCGAGTCTGCCGTCGGCTCGGCCGTCATCGTCAAACAGCGAGGCAAGCTTGCCGACCTCGTCTTGGATCAAGGTATCAATGATGGATTCTTTGGCCGCGGTGCTGCGCTTGCGCATCAACTCGACTTGCGTGTCGCGCACGAGCGTCGAGATGTCGCGCGACGTGACCTTCATGCGGCGCGAGAACAGAAAGCCGGCCAGCGCCTCCGCTAGGTCGGCGGCACTCTGAAATCGCTCCTCAGGGTCGCGCGCGAGCGCCTGGTTGACGATGGCCTCGAGCTCGCGTTCGATGAGCGAGTTCATCGCGGAAATCGACGGAATTTGCGCTTGGCGGACCAGCTCGACGGTTTGGTAGTCGGTTTCGCCAAGAAAGAGGCGACGGCCGGTGAAAAGTTCCCACAAGATAATGCCCATCGCGAAGATATCGGCGCGGTGGTCGACGGGCTGGCCCGATGCGGCCTCGGGCGAGAGGTAGGAGAATTTGCCCTTCACCACGCCCGGGTCGGTGGTTTCGATTTGGCTGCTTGCCTTGGCGAGGCCAAAGTCGACGAGCTTTACCTCGCCATTTTTCGAAAGCAAAATGTTGGGAGGCGAGATGTCGCGGTGGACGATGCGTAACGGCTCGTTGGTAATCGGGTTTTCGAGCGTATGCGCGTACTGCAGTGCCTTGCAGCATTCCATGGCGATGTAGATCGAATGCGCTGGATCGAGCTGCTTTTGCTTTTGCTTGAGGCGCTCGATGAGCGATTTGAGGTTGCACCCGTCGACAAACTCCATGACCAGGAAGTAGGCGTTGTCGGGGGTCTTAGAAATATCGAAGACTTGCACGATGTTGGCGTGCTGCAGATGAAGGCTCAGGCGCGCCTCATCGAGGAACATCGAGACAAACTTCTCGTTCTTCGTGAGGTTGGGAAGGATCTTTTTAAACGCAACGCTTTTCTTAAAGCCCTGCATCGATTCCGCGACGCCACGGAACACCTCGGCCATCCCGCCGTGGTCCAGTCTCTCCGTGATAGTGTAACGGGCGCGCATATCCGCTAAGCGTTGATAATTCTAACAGAACGCCCACCTTGATGCGGCATGTTTGCCGTAAACACGTGGCCCGCATGGCGCATTGCGCGGGATCGCGCGCCGCACCTACATAGGGGGTTATGTATCAAGCGCGCGGCCGACGTCGGGCTCATCGGCGATTTCGTCTTCTTCTCGCTCGCGGATGGTCTTGCACTCGACGCAGAGGGTGGTCACCGGGCGCGCCTCTAGCCGGCGAAAGCCGATGGCGCCCTGGCAGTCTTCGCATTCGTCAATTTTGCCCTGTTCCAAGCGGGCGCGTGCCGACTGCACCTTGGCAATGAGGCCAGTCTCGCGGTCGTGCAGCCGCAGCTGGGTCGCGTAAATCTCCTCTTCCATCGATTCGTCGATAGAGTCGCGGCCGACGCTGGCGCGGTCGCGGTTCATCGAGAAATCTAAGGCCTCATGCGCCTTGCCCGCGAGGCGATGGAGCTCGCGGTCGAGCATGTCTTTGAGCGTAGCGGTTTGCTTGGCAGTTAGCATGAGCGTCCTTGGCAGGGGAGGGCGACGTTACGAGGCGGCCTTGGTTTGGCTGATGAGCTTGGGTGGTTCGCGGTGCTCGACCACGTCGCGGGTTACGACACACTCGGAGATGCCGTCGCGCGACGGGATGTCATACATCACGTCCAGCATGATCTCTTCGACGATGGCGCGCAGGCCGCGGGCGCCCGAATTGCGGCGACTCGCCTCTTCGGCAATGGCGCGCAGGGCGTCGCCTTCAAACGTCAGTTGGACGCCTTCCATCTCAAACAAGCGCTGATATTGCTTGGTCAGCGCATTCTTTGGCCGGTGCAACACTTCGGTGAGCGCATCGACGTCCAGCGCATCGCAGGTCACCAAGACCGGCAGGCGCCCCATGAACTCCGGAATCATGCCAAACTTAATTAAGTCTTCGGTGCTCGCAGCGCGGCGCAGGGCGTCGCGATCGTCGTCGCTTGGCCCAACTGACGCACCAAAGCCCATGCCCTTGCCACCCGTTCGCCGCCGGACGATGTCCTCGAGGCCGTTAAAGGCGCCACAGCAAATAAACAAAATATCGGTGGTATCGATCTGCGTTAACTCTTGCTGCGGGCGATTGCGTGCGCCGTCAGGGGTAATGGTGGCCGTCTTGCCCTCAATAATTTTGAGCAGCGCCTGCTGCACGCCTTCACCCGAGACATCGCGCGTCTGCGACGGCACGCCGCCCTTGCGCGCGATCTTGTCGACCACGTCGATGCAGATGATGCCCCGCGCCGTCTTCTCGACGTCGCCACCCGCCGCGCGCAGCAGCGACTTGACGACGCTCTCGACGTCTTCGCCGACATAACCAGCCTCGGTAAGCGTCGTCGCATCGGTGATGGCGAAGGGCACGTCGAGCTTTTTAGCGAGCGTCTGCGCGAGCAAGGTCTTGCCCGAGCCCGTGGGTCCCACCAGCAAGATATTGCCTTTTTGGATCTCGACGTCGCCCGACTTGCCGCGCAGGCCGATGCGCTTGTAATGGTTGTAGACCGCGACGGCGAGCGCGCGCTTAGCGCTGGTTTGGCCGACCACGTAGCGATCCAGCTCATCGACGATCGCGCGCGGTGGCGGGTAACTCGGACGCTCAGAGGCGTCTTCCTTGGCCAAGATGTCGTTGCCGAGCGCGACGCAGTGGTCGCAAATAAACACATGTGGGCCCGAGATGAGCTTTCTGACATCTCGCCGCTGCTTGCCACAAAAGGAGCAATGGAACTCTTCCACTTCCTGGCCATTGTTGCACAGCCAGAGGCCGGTGCAACTCGCGGTTGACGCAAACTAGGCGCCGCGGACACCGGGCAGGGCACGCGATTTGGGCGAGAACGTTGTTCACGCGACGCCGCGGTCGCGGCGCGCTGATCACCCCGCGCGCACACCGCCCGACACGGCAAAGAATTTGCGCGCACAGCTCCCAGACCTGCGGGCCCCCGTGCTTTAGCGCCGCGAGGGTTTGGGCCGCCTCTAAGCATTAGATACCATGCCACGTGTTCTCGATTGTCGATTTAGATGTTCGCGGTGGTCTGAGGGTGCGGCACGATCTGGAAGCTGTCGCGCCGCCTGGCCGCGGCGTCGTGCGGTGGATAGATATCGCCTCGCCAGATCTGGCGCTCATCGAGCAACTGCGCCAGGCCTTTGGTTTTCATGAGGAGGCGTTGCGCGACTGCTTGGAGTTTGGCCTGCGGCCACGCCTCGATGAATTCCCAGAGTATTTGTTCCTGGTTTTTCACGCGTTTTCCGAAGACCCGGTTGACCCGCTGGAGATTCGCATCCACGAGTTGCACGCGTTCTTGGGCGCTGATTTCCTGGTGACGATTCACGACAACGACATCGCCTCGCAGCAGTCGGTTTGGGCGCAGGCGACGACCAAGCCGGAGCTGCTCAACAAGGGGCCGGGCTGGCCCTTGGCGCTGCTTATCACCAGCATGGCGGAGTATACGCTGCCGCTGGCCACCGCGCTGCTCGCGCAATCCGACGCGCTCGAACGTGCGGTGATCGAGAGCGGCAAGGAGGTCGCCACCGCCGTCGATCTGACCCCGGCGTTTCGCGTGCGGCGCACCGCCATTTCGATGCGGCGCCTGCTCAAGCCGACCGAGGCCGCGCTGGCGGGCTTGATGCGGCGAGGCGATCGACTGGGCCAGCGCGCAGCCCTTGAGATCCGTGAGGCAGGCGATCGCATGCAACGCCTGTCGGAAACCATCGACGAGGCCTATTTCATGGCCAACAACGTCGTGTCGAGTTACCACGTGCTGCAGGCCGGGCGTACCAACGAGGTAGTCAAGCGCCTTACCATGTTCGGTTCGATTTTTATGCCGCTTGGGATTATCGTTGGCTTCTGGGGCCAGAATTTCACCACTTTTTTGCCGTTTGATCAGCCATGGGCTTTTGGAGTGATGTTGGCCTCGCTTATCCTGGTGCCACTGGGAATTTTTGCTTATTTCCAGCGAAAGCAGTTGTAGCCGTGCAAGAAGAAACGCAGATCGTAGCCTCCGCATTTAGCCATATCGGCAAGGTGCGTCGGCACAACGAGGACTCGCATTTTATCGACGCCGAAGACCGCTTGTTTATCGTCTGCGATGGGATGGGCGGCCATGCCGCCGGCGATGTGGCAAGCAGCTTGGCGGTGCGGACGGTGCGCGACAGGTGGCGCAACGTCGATTTTGAGCGCGCCATTCGCCAATTCGCGGCCGAAGATACCGTCGCGACGCGGCGCGAGGTGTTCGCAAAGTTGCGCGCCGGCGTGCTCGCCGCGCACGACGCCATTATGGCCGAGGCGGAACGAGATAGCAAAAAGGCCGGGATGGGCACCACCTGCGTCGCCTGCGCCGTTGCAGGGCCCGATGCCTTGATCGCCCACGCCGGCGATTCGCGGGCGTATCTGGTGCGCCGCGGCCAGGCCATGCAAATCACCGAGGACCAGACCGTGATCGCGCGACTCGCCGCGGTTGGCGTCGACGTCTCGAAGGCCGACAACGTCTGGCAATGGCGAGGCGTCTTGACCAATGCCTTGGGCGTAAGCAACGCCTACTGCTCGACCGTTGTCGT
Source organism: Myxococcales bacterium (assembly GCA_016716835.1). NCBI lineage: Bacteria > Pseudomonadati > Myxococcota > Myxococcia > Myxococcales > Myxococcales bacterium. Next base: position 584,500 of record JADJUW010000001.1, read on the forward strand.
TGCCTTAGAGCCGGGAGACCGCATGGTCCTTTGCTCTGACGGCATCGCGGAGTATTTTGATCCGGCAGAGTTAGCGGCGGCCGTGACAGAACCGCCAAGTCCCGGCCGTGCGGCGCAGCGACTCATCGACACGGCGCTCGCACGTGGTGGCGCCGATAACGCCACCGCCATCGTCATGAAAGTGCTCGACGTGGCGCCCCGCGCCAAGGTCGTGCGTCCAAGCGTTGAAGAGATCGATGCCTTGTCAGAGGCGCCATTTTGGGCCGGGTTAACCCAGCAAATGCGCTATCGCGTGGTGCGCGGCGCATGGCTGCATACGTTCGCGCCGGGCGCGGCCATCGTGCCGACAGTGGGCGGCGAACAGGTGGCATGGTATCTGCTCTCCGGTTCATTAGTCGGTCCGGGTGGGGTCTTGCAGGCACCTCGCATGGTGTACCCCGAGGCCTTGTTGATTGGTGCCGCCGCGCCCACCGACAAACGGTGGCGCGTGCAGTCGGCGGCGACGTTGCTGGCGATCTATCAGCAAGACTTCGATGCGCTATGCACCGAAGAGGGCGATGGCGCCGAGCCCTTGCACGCGATGCTTGCCGACCAAATTCGATAGGCCGATCGCGGCTGCGAGCCGTTACGGGCGGTAGTAATCGACAAGATCCACCACGACATCGGCGATTTCGGTGTACGCCTCGACCCGGAGCGGCACGCGATCGCCGTCGTCGCTTAGCCATACGCTAAAGCGACGCTCGGGGCGCCGGCGCTCCGGCGCGCCGGTGCCGCGATAACGCTGGGCCGTGCCGTCGATACGCACCGCTTGGCGCGCGCCGAATGCGGTATCAATGGCCCCGCCGCCCACCCACGTGACGTCTGCCTTCCAAAGTCTGCGCCCTCCAACGACCCACAGCGTGCGCGCTTCGCCTTTAACGCCGGACCACGGCCGCAGGCTAGCCATCGCCGTATGCATGTCATGAGGCATGACGCCGGGAGGCGGGGCAAGGCGGACGTGCACGGGCGGGTTAGGCGGACGCGTAAACGCGATGCTGACGTTATTGGCGCCCTCCACGGGAAACGTCGCGTCGCTCGCAAAGCGGTGCTTGCCGTATTTGGCGACCGTCTTGGTCAGGCGCGGCAGCCCCGTGTGGTTGGAGATGACCGACGTCGCCTCATCGTCAATTTCCATCAGGAGGTCAGATAGTCCCGCCGAGCTAATGCGCGACCGCACGACGAGGTCGGCTTGCGTGCCGTCGGCGTTGGTGGTGGCTTCGCTGACGGTGAGGCTCGCTTCACCAACCGGGATTGGGCCCATGTGAATGCTAAACTGCATGGTCTCGCCCGCGAGGTAACGCGCCGGCAAGTCGAGGCCGTCGCTCGCAGTGGCGCCGGCCCCGGCGTAGCCACAAGCTGCGATGGCAAGCGCCGCGAAGGCCACCATGGCTTGCAAGCGCGCTCGGAATGGTTGCATTGATATAAGTTTGAGGTTTGCTGGCAGTGGGCGCAAGCGGGAACTTTGTGATTAACTTCACCTGTGTCGGCGCGAATTGGCATTACGCTTGGCGATCCGGCGGGGATTGGGCCCGAGGTGGTTGCGGCCGCCTTGGCGGCGGATGCCGAGTTGGCCGGGGCATGTCGCATCTATGGGAGCGCGGCGGTGCTCCGCGCGGCAGCGATCGCCATGGGGGTCGGGTTGCCGGCGGGCCTTGAGGTTCACGACGTGCCGTGCGGCCCTGTCGTCGCGGGCAAACCCGATGACGTAAGTGGCGCCGCCCAGGTGGCGTGGCTGGAGGCCGCGGTGGCCGCGGCCTTACGCGGCGAGGTCGGCGCGCTGGCGACGGCGCCCATCTCCAAGACGTGGGCCGCGCGCGCGGGGCTGGCGTTTGCGGGCCACACCGAATACCTCGCACAGCGCTTTGGGACGCCGCAGGTGGCGATGGCGTTTTTTGGCAAGCGGATGAAGGTGGCCCTCGCGACCATTCACGTCGCGTTGGCGGAGGTGCCACGCGCGCTGACCGCAGACAAAATTGTTGCTGTGGCGAGCTTGCTGCACGCTGCCTTGCGCGATGATTTTGCGATTGCCTCGCCGCGTCTTGGCATCGTAGGCCTTAATCCTCATGCCGGGGAGGGTGGCGCGCTTGGCCATGAGGAGCAGACCGTGATCGCGCCGGCGATGGCTCGCCTGGCCGCGGCCGGCATGATTGCCTCCGGTCCGCTCGTGCCCGACGTCGCCTTCCGACAACACCTCGATGGCGCGTTTGACGGCTTGGTGGCGATGTATCACGACCAAGCGCTAATTCCGATTAAGCTCATCGAGTTCGATGATGCGGTCAACACGACGCTCGGCCTGCCCATCGTCCGTACCTCGCCCGATCACGGCACGGCGTATGACATCGCCGGCACCGGCCACGCGCGCGCTGGCAGCATGCTGGCGGCGATCACCTTGGCGCGTCGCTTGCTTGCGGTCCGCACCGCGCCTCACGACCTCAAGGGCTAGCGTTGCCAGAGGCGGCGAGCCGCAACAGGCCTTCGCGATCGCGAATCTCGAGCGAGACGCGATTGCCCGCGATGAGTCCCTGCGCGCGAAATCGCGCCAGCGTCGCCGAAACGGTTTCACGCGTGCTGCCAATAATGCTCGCTAAATCGCGATGCGTCAGCAGCGGTTGCCCGGGGGCCAAGGGCTGTTGATAATATTGCAGCAACGCGTCGGCGACCTTGGCCGCGACGTTTTGAAACATCAGCGCCGAGATCTTGCGCGACAGCTCGCAGGTGAGATTGACCGATTGACGGAGCAGCGACAGCGATAATTGAGGATTTAGGTTGAGCAGTGTGAGCATGTCTGCGGTTTCGATGGCGACCAGGGTCGAGGGCTGGCTGCATTCGGCCATCTCGAGGCGATGGGCCTGGGAGAACAGCGCGGCCTCGCCGAAAATGTCGCCGGGATGGCGAAAACACAACGTAATCGCGCGCCCGTCGTGGGAGACCGAAGACAACTTGATCTGTCCTTCTTGCAGGACGTAGACCACCGACGCGGCGTCGCCGGCGAGGTAGAGCACCGATTTGCGTGGGTAGGATAGCGTTTGTCCGCGAGCCGCCAACGCGTCGCGTTCGTCCGCGGTCAGCGTGGCAAGTATAGAGCTCGCGGGAAAAGGCACGATCGCAAAAAGGGTAGTCGAAACCATGCGTTGGATGCAACCCTGGGCGTGCTACATCGCGCCCATCGCTGGGCTGCCGCGCCCGCTTTCAATCTGAGCGGCCGGCGTTGTGGCGCAGATCCTCGGACGTAACGGCGATGACGTGATACGCGCCGACCGCTACAGATCCCGGAACCGTGGCAGTTGCGCTAAATGTGCCCATCCCGTCGCTGACGGCCGCGCCAATCCAAACGGCTTGGTCCAGCGAGGCATCGAGCGGCAGCAAAAAGAGCTGCACGGTCAGGCCGGCAAGCGGCGCACCGGTGGCGCGGTCCGTGACCGTCCCCGCAAGGCCAAGCGACTCCGAGCGCGCCTTGGTCGTTGCGTCGGCACGTAGACTCAAGGAGGGCGTGATGCGACGCGGATCAGGTGGGCCATCGTTCGCCGCAAGCGTCGGCGCATTGAAAGGCGCGGGCGTGCCATCGTCCGCACCCGCCGCCGTGGCGCTGCCAGCGTGATCGCTAAAGGTGTCTTCGCCGCTGCTCGCGGCATGCGGATCGCGTTGCTCCTCGCGTTGTGTGTCTGAGAGGCCAGAGATGTCCCCCCGCAGTTGGGTATAGTTGTCGCGGTACGCATCTGGTTTCGCAAAGGGGTCTTCGCTGCGGGGGCGGTGCACCGTCTTGTCCCCGCCGTTGTAGACTTGTAGATTGAGCGCCGCGCCTCCCAGGTCAACGCGTTGCCAGCCACGCTGGGGAAACCACACCTCGACAAAGGCATGCGCTTCGTTGGTGACATAGCGCGTGGGGATACCCAGCGCGTTGGCGGTGATCATAAATACAAACGAGCGATGGCGACACACGCCAACTTGCGCCGAAAACAGATCGCGATAGGTGCCCTCCTCGCGGGGTGGGGCATCGCCCGCGGCAAATGCGCGATGATACGCCACGAGCGCGTTGAAGGCTCGGCCGAGCTCGACGTCCTGGTGAAGGCCGAGTTCGCTAAGCGATTGTCCTGCCAGCGCCCGCACCTCCATGGGCATCCGCGCGAGCGCGCCGGTGGGCGCCTGGGCCGCGACGAGCCGAGGCGTCCAGCGCCCTTGCGGCAAGGCTGGGGCGAAATAGCCGGCATCCGCGTCGACGTGCATGACGAGGCGCACCGAAACCGGCTGCTTGATGCGCGGCGCGCTGACGTAGAAGTTGTCCGCGGTGTCCTTGCTAAAGCGCAGCTCGGCGCGCGGCTCCGTCTCATAGGAAAGGATGCGCATATCGGGCGCGACGCTGGGGATCGCAATGACTTGATCGGGCGCCAGGGTGAGCATCAGCGAACCCCAAAACCGATCGCGCGCCATGTCGGGTGCCCCTCCAACGGTGAGCGTTAGGCGGCGGCCGGGCGCGATGCTTAGCGTCTGCGACGTGTCGATGGCGTTGAGCGCGCTCATTCGCTTAAACGGCAAGACATCGGGATTGAACACGGCAACGTAGTGCAGCGTGCCATCGCTGGCGGTTTGGCGGTCGAGCGTTGCCTGAGTTTGGCGATCCGCCGCAAAGCCAGGTTGACCGAAGGTCGGCTCGTCCGGCCGGCCTGGCTGCGACGCATCGGGCTCAGGCAACATCTTGTTGCCCGCGGCGATGACATCGGGATTTTGTGTCGGCGTAGGCGACGTCATCGCGGCGCTGCGTCCGCCGTCGACGCTCGCGGGCGACGGCAGGTCTTGGTGCAGTGGCCGGCCAGCCCGCGACGCGATCGCGGCGCTTACGCCGATCGCGATCCCCATCGCTGCCGCGGCGGCTGCAAGGCGTGGGAGTGGGCGTTGCACTGACGTACTCTACCGCGGTATGAACGCGCATGTCGACCGCCAACGCAGCGATGGCAGGTCCCAAGCGCGGCCGCTCGGCGCTTGCGCTCGCCGTGACGGTCGCCGCGCTTGGGTACTTCGTCGATAGCTTCGACCTGGTGCTTTTTGGCGTGGTGCGCATTCCTAGCCTGCGCGATCTAGGCGTCGACGCGCGGCAGTTCGCCGCCGTCGGCGAGATGGTGCAGCACAGTCAGCTGGTTGGGCTGTGTGTGGGCGGCATATTTTGGGGCATCCTCGGCGACAAGCTGGGGCGACGCGTCGGGTTGTTTGGCGCGCTCATCGTGCACTCGGCCGCCAATCTGCTTACCGCCCAAGTCGCCACGGTCGACGAATACGCCGTGCTGCGTTTTTTTGCGGGCGTCGGGCTGGGAGGCGAACTTGGTATGGGTATCACGCTCGTGAGCGAGCAGCTGCAGCCCAAAGATCGCGGGTGGGGCACGGCGGCGGTTGCGGCGATGGGCGTGCTAGGCGGGCTCGCAGCGGCGCAGCTTGGCACGCAGTTGCCGTGGCGCCACACGTACCTGGTGGCTGGCGGCATGGGTGTACTGCTGCTGCTGTTGCGGCTCGGCGTCGTCGAGTCGGGGCTGTTTGCGTCGCGCAAGGCCTCGGGAGACATGGCCGGTGGGCTATTGCGATTGTTGTCGTCGCCCGCGCGCCTGTGGCTTTATGTAAAAGTGATCGGGGTAGCTGTGCCGATTTGGTACTGCGTCGGGGTGCTGACGTATTTCTCGCGCGAGCTCGGCGGCGCCATGGGCATGACGCCACGGCCCGAGCCGGGCACGGCGCTAGTTTACTGCTACATCGGGTTTGGGCTCGGCGATCTTGCCTCGGGGGCCCTAAGTCAACTATGGAAATCACGGCGACGCGCCATCGTCCTTTTTATCGGGCTCGCGATGGTGGCCGTGGCGGCCTACTTCACGCTGGCGAGGATGTCGCTGTCGGTTTTTTATACGGTATGCGCGCTCATGGGATTTGCCGCCGGCTACTGGGCCGTATTTATGACCATGGTCGCCGAGCAGTTCGGCACCAACATGCGCGGCACCGCGACCACGACGGCGCCCAACTTCGTGCGCGCCGCGATCGTGCCCATGGCCGTAATGGTTGGGCTGCTGCAACAAAACGTTGGCCTTGGGCGCCCAGGTGGTTATGCCGTGGTGGGGGCGGTTTGCTTCGCGATCGCGCTGCTGTCGCTGTGGCGCCTGCCGGAAACGTTTGGCCGCGAGCTTGATTTTGTGGAACGATGAGCGCGCTTGAGGCACCGCCCCCCGCAACGACGTCGCCCTCATCCGCCGCGCATGCCAAGGGTGCGGTAGCGGGGTATCCGTGCGAGCATTGCGGTGGCAAGACGCGGTTTTTGCCCGGCACCGAGGCGCTGCAGTGCGTGTTTTGTCAGGCGCTGATGCCCATCGCGCGCGGCGCCGTCCCTGTGAGCGAATCCGATTTTGAGCAGGCGCTGCGCGCGCGGGCGAGCATGCCCCTCGAGACGCTGACCGTTGGGGCACGCGAGATCGAGTGCAAGACGTGCGGTGCGCGCAGCGTCGTGACCGAGCAGGCGTTGCGCTGCGCCTTTTGTGACGCGACCGTCGTCGTCGAAGTCCCGCCGGGCGACGCGATCGTGATGCCGGGTTCGGTGTTGCCGTTTGCGAAGACAGGTAGCGAGGCACAAGCGGCGCTGACGCGGTGGATTGACGGTCTATGGTTTGCGCCCTTCCGCTTGCGGCGGCGCGCTAAGACGCTAGCGATCGATGGCATCTACCTGCCATTTTGGACGTTTGATACGCAAACGCATACCGCCTATCACGGGCAGCGTGGCGATTACTACTATGTCTCCGTGTCGTATCGCGATGCCCAAGGCCGATCGCAAACCAGACAGGAGCGCCGGACCGCTTGGCGGCCTGCATCGGGTGAGGTAGCCGTGGCCTTTGACGACACGCTGGTATGCGCGAGCCGTAGCGTTCCTCAGCGGTTTGCGACCAAGCTGGAGCCTTGGGATTTGGCGGCGCTAGCGCCGTTTGACGGCCGCTATCTCGCCGGCTTCATCGCCGAGCGCTATGCCATCGATCTCGCCGAGGGCTTTGCGGTTGCCGAGACCATGATGGAGCCGGGTATTCGCGCCGCCATCCGCAGCGATATCGGCGGTGACGAGCAGCAGATTGCCGACATGGAGGTGCGCTACGCCGCGCGCACCTATAAGCACGTGCTCTTGCCCTTATGGCTCTCCGCCTTTCGCTTTCGCGATCGGGTCTATCGCATCATGGTCAATGCCAGGACGGGCGAAGTGACGGGGGAACGGCCGTATAGCGCGCTGAAGATCTTGCTAGCCGTGGTTATCGGCCTGGGCGTAGTCGGGGGCTGCATCTTTATTTGGGGTCGCAGCCAAGGTCGATGGTAAGATTACGTGAGGCCGTGGCAATGAATTCGCTGCTAGTAACCTGCGAGCATGCCGGACACGCGGTACCGGCGGGCGTCGACCTGGGCCTGAGCGACGAGGTGTTGCGATCGCAAGCAAGTTGGGACCATGGCGCGTTAGATGTTGCCAACGCGGTCGCGGCTCGTTTTGGTCGCGAGGTCTTTGCCGGCGAATTCTCTCGCCTCTTTGTCGACCTCAATCGCCCCAGCGATCATCCCGACGTCATCCCCGAGTGGTGTTATGGCGCCCACGTTCCTACCAACGCGACGCTGTCGGCGCAGGCGCGACGGCAGCGGCTCGACGCCGTTCATGCACCACACTGGCGGCGCGTGCGCGCGGCAATTGAGCTGGAAATTGGCAGCGGCCAACGCGTCGTGCAGCTCGCGTCCCATAGCTTCTGCACATTGCTCGATCCAAGCAACCGGAGATTTGACGTCGGTTTGTTGTTTGACCCCTCGCGCGAGGGCGAGCTCGCGCTGGTTGACGAGCTGGAGGCGGCATGCCTGGCGCATGGTCTTTCTACGCGCCGCAACGAGCCATATACGGGCATTGGTCCAGGCGTGACCTCGTCCATGCGCGTGGCCTTTTCTGCGTATCAATATGTTGGGGTGACCATCGAGACGTCGCACGCGGTCACCATGCGCGAAGGCGGATGCACGCATGTGGCGAGCGCCCTCGCCGTCGGCCTAGCGCAATTTGGTATAAGAACGGCGTGAAGACCTTAGAGTTTTGGTTTGATTTTTCCTGCCCGTATGCTTTTTTGGCCTCTCGTCAGGTTGCCGCCTTGGCCGCGCAGGGCGGCGCCACGCTAAGCTGGCGGCCGATGCTGCTTGGCGGGGTATTCGCCGCGATCGGCGCCGGGCAGGGACCGATGGCTACGCTGTCGGCTACCCGGCGCGACTATGTGGCCGCCGACGTCGCGCGGTGTGCGGCGGGCCAGGGGCTGATTTTTTCGACGCCGGCGCAGCATCCTATGCGTACCGTGCTCGCCTTGCGTAGCCTCCTGGCCTTGCCCAAAGCCAACTGGCCGCGCGCCATTGCCGCGCTGTTCGATGCGTACTGGTTGGAGCATCGTGACATTTCACAGCGTGGCGTCGTCGAAGCTGTCTTGGCGAGCGCATGCGAGGACGCCCCCCTCGCGCGCATGGCCGTTGAGGGCAGCGAACGCGACGAAATAAAGGCTTTGTTGCGAACGCTTACCGACGAGGCCGTTGCGGCTGGCATTTTCGGTGCGCCGACGTACCGTGTCCTCGACGAATCCGGGGCCCACGCGCCCTTGTTCTGGGGGCAAGATCGTTTGAGCCACGTTGCGGCGGCGCTCTTGGGTTGGGACGGTAACTCGCCGCGCGCCGAATCGGCGCCGTGGCAAGCGCCGACCAAGGCACGTGGGACGTCGACGGCGCCACTTGTGCTTTCGTATTATTTTGATTTCGCGAGCCCCTTTGCCTATCTCGGCGCAACGCAAGTGCAGCGGATCGCCGCGAACCTGGGCGCGACGGTGGCTTGGCGGCCCTTTTTGCTTGGCGGCCTATTTCGCAACATCGGCACCGTAGATGTGCCGTTATTGGTCATGCCGGCCGCCAAGCGCGCCTATTACCTGGCCGATTTTGCGCGGTGGGCCGCGTGGTGGGATGTGCCTTTCTCGTTTCCGGCGACATTTCCCGTCAAGACGACGGCGCCGTTACGCATCGCGATGGCGGCGCTTGAACAGTTGACACCCGACCGCGCGGTAGCCTGGATCAAGGCGGCCTTCGAGGCGCTTTGGGTTCATGGTCGCGACCTAAATGACGACGGCGTCCTGCAAGCTTGTCTTGTGGAAGCGGCGCTACCTATGACCCTGCTTGCCGAGGCAACCAGCGAGTCGCGCAAGCAGGCATTGATAGCCGCGACAAATGAGGCGGCGGCCCATGGGGTGTTCGGGGCGCCAACCATTGTCGTCAGTGCGGGACCGCGAGAGACGCTTATTTGGGGGCAGGACCGCTGGGACCTGGTCGCCGCCGCGGCGAGAGATCTCGCCAGCGCCACTGATTTAAAGCACTAGAGGCGGGTCGCCCGAGGGTAGAGCGCGCCTACTTGGCTCGTTTGGTGGCTCGCTTGGTCTTGGTGCCACCGACCTTGCCTCGGAGCTGGCGCTTCTTTTTGCTGCGATTTAGCCCGCGCTTGTGGGCGGCATTCTTCTTGGCCTTCATCACACGGCTCTTCAGCGAGCGCTTCTGTTTGTACTTAGGGCGGGTTTTAAGGCTTTTCTTTGAGCGTACGGCCACGGTAGTTTCCTTTGTTATCAACCCGTTAGGTCCCATGAAGCGCGCCATCCCGTCAAGGGTGGCCGGCGGGTTTGCGCATCTACCTGGTTGGTATTTGGCCAAGCAAAGAGGCCGGCAAATAGGCGAAACTTTCGCTATAACGGCCGTGCGATGGTCCCCGATTCGTCACGTGCGCTTGCCGAGCTCATGCGCGCCTACTGCGGGGGTGATGCAGCGGCATTTCGCGAGCTGTACGCTCAGGTTGGTCCCAGGATACGGGGGTACTTGCTCCGCCTTGCCGGCGACCACGCCCTAGCCGATGATTTGTTACAAGGTACGTTTCTGCGCGTGCACCGCGCACGTGGATCCTATATCGAGCAGGCCGACCCGTTGCCTTGGCTTTACGCCATTGCCCACCGGCTTTTTATTGATGAAATGCGGCGACGCAAGCGCCAACCCTTGGCATTGCCAAATGACGCCGATGGTCTCATGCTTGTGGATGATTCGCGTGGCGTCCATGAGGGCCTGGAGCAGCAGCTCGATGCGGAGCGCGCCATGAACGCGCTGCATCAGCTCTCGCCCGAGCAAAAGCAGGCCGTGGTGCTGACCAAGCTCGAAGGGCGCTCGATGCAGCAGGCCGCCGAAATTGCGGGGGTCACCTTGGCCGCCATGAAGGTCCGCGCGCACCGCGGGTATGTCGCGTTGCGTAGGGCGATGGAGGCGAGCGAATCTAAATGACCGAGCACAAAAACGATTTGCCGCCGATTCCACGAGACGTCGAGCAGGAGCTCGCGATGCTGGCGCCGGTAAAGATGCGCACCCCGGGCTATCAGTTCGGGATGATCGCCGCCACGTCGGTGGGGTTTACGGGGCTCGTGGTGGCGCTGGTCTCGCTGCGCAATAATTTAGCCCAGGTAGCGCCGCAGTTTTGGCTGGCGGTGGCGACGGCCGTGTTGCTGGGTTTTACCTTGCCGCTATATTTGGCGGTGGTCCCCCCGAAGGGATCTATGTTCCCGCGGCAGCGGCTCGCAACCGCGGTGGCCTTTGGCGCCGCCATGGTCATCATCGCGTTGTCGTTGGCGTCGGTCGTATGGGTGGGGGACATGTGGGCAGCCTTGGCGAATTGCCAGGGGTGCCTACGTATTTCCGCGCTCGTCTCGTTGGTGCCTGTGGTGCTGGTATGTTGGATGCTCCGGCGATCGTTTATTCGCGTCTCGCGGCTGTTCGCGGCGTCCATTGGCATGTCGGCCGGAAGCCTGGGTTTTACCGCGACGGAACTCCATTGCGCCAACCCCGAGGTATGGCACATTCTGTTTACCCATGTCGGCATGATCGCTTTTGCAGGGCTGCTCGGGGCGCTGATCATTCCGCGCTCGGTAGAGCTCTAGCGTTGTGCTTGCAAACTACCCGCCCTGGCCCACGATCGCGGACGGACCGTTGCGAGAGGCTTCGCGCGCGCAAGCCGAGGAATTTTACGCGTGGTTTTTGGCGGCGCGAGGCGCGCGGATCCGGGAGCTATGCCGCGTGCTTCCAGCCTTTTCCCATGCGCCGACGCGTCGCGAGCTGGTCGACATCGGCAGCCAGCTAGCAACGCTCCTCGTAAATGCGACGTACGCCGCGTTTCACGACGACCGCGCGCCGCACCTTACCGCCTTGGTCGGCGACGTCGGCATTTGGCTCGGCGAACGCATCATCGCCGCCGCCCCTGGCCTGGCGTGGCGACTCGCGCTCAGTCATAAAAAGGCGCTCGGCTATCAGCGGCCGGTGCTCATGGGATTTGCGGGCCTGGGTCCAGACTATTACGTAGATGTCGGCTTCTTTGTCGCGTCGTGGGCCGAGCTCGCGGCGCGCGGACGACGAGCCGCCCCTGATTTCTTGGCGAACATTGAGACCTCGGCGTTGGCCGACGCGGCGATTATGGGCTGCTCGTGATGGGGCAGTTGGCCAGCTCAAGCTCAAGCGCCTCGCCGCGCGCCATCGGCGACCATATGGTGCGAAACGGCGCGGCGCTCGACAGTGAGGTCAGGCGGTGGCGCACCGCGGTGGCAAGCTTGTCGGTCGCCAAGGTCGGATGAAAATGCGGTTTTCGCACAACCACAACGGGCGTAATCTCGGCGCGCGCCAGGCAGGCCTCCCGGTGGCGAAACTGCAGGCGCAGGATCGCGGATTGCTGCAAGGGATGGCGGACGTTGTCAAATACGAAATTGCCTAGCGAGTACGCGATGACGCGCCCCTTATAAAGCTCCATGCCTTGCAAGACATGCGGATGATGGCCGATCACCGCGTCGGCGCCGGCATCGATAAACGCGTGCGCCGCGCGCACCTGCCACGTCGCAGGCGTGGCTTGGTACTCGGCACCCCAATGCAGCGCGACAATGAGGACGTCATAGTTCGGTGCCGCCGCTGCAATGACCGGTACCAAGGCGGCCTCGATCTCGGCACCATTGGCCCACGGCAGGGCAGGCTCCTTTGCCGGTTGTTTGTAGTTGCGCAACGTGGCGGCAGCCAAGACGCCAACGCGCCAACCCTTGACGTCGACCGATTTGACGACAAACAGCTCGCCCGCGGCGACCGCGGCGCCGTGCGGCGTAATGCCCGCCGCCTGGAGCACGAGTGGTGATTGTTCGACGCCTGGCAGCTTCATGTCCCAGTAGTGGTTGTTTGCCAGCGAAACGTGGTCGATGCCGGCTCGCTTCACCGCGGCGACGCGCGCGGGCGTGGTGACAAAGCGCAGATGCGCGTCGTAGGGCGTCTTGCGCGGAGGGTCCCACATCACGGGCGTCTCAAGATTCGCCATCGTGAAGTCGGACGCGAGCGCGGGCGCTACCTCGGCAAAGACGTCATAGGTGTCGGCCGGAATCGCGGCGAAGCCGTTGCCTTTGTAGCGCCCGAACATGACGTCGCCCACGAACACCATGGAGATGGTCTCGGCGATCTTTTTTGATGCTGCGATCGGCGTTGCGTTGTGCACAACTGGCGCGGCGGCATCAAGCGCCGACGGTTGCGCGATCGCGGTGTGAGGATCGGAGGTACATGCGACTACACCAACACCTACCGAGGTGACTGCTAACAGCAAGACAATTTTCGTGGCGCGCATGTCGCTGTGCTACCATGCCGCGCATGAACCGCCAAATCATGTCACCAACCAATCACCGCGTAGGGCGTCCACGTTGGGCGCATTGGGTGATTGGCGCAACTGCCGTGATCGCACTGGGCTGCAAGTCATCTAATCAACCGGGACCTGTTGGCCCCGGCGTCGATCCGTCGACCGGCGATCCTTCGGTCATGCCAGTGCAAAACGAAGTAACGCTTCAGGTCTCGGGCCTCGGCGGCACCCAACGCGTGAACCTTGGGTTGCCGTTGGCGCTCGGGCAATTGCGTGAAGCGGGCGACATCACCGTTCGCATTGGCGGGCAAGAGGTGGCAGCGGGCACGCGTAGCCTAGCCTTGTATGGCGATGGCAGCCATCGCAGCGTGCAGCTACAATTCGACATCAATCCAGCCACGCATAGCACCGCCGAGCTTGAGATTGGGCGCGCACCCACCACCGCACGGCTGGATCTGGTTGCCGCGGCCGATTTGACAGACCCGGCGGGCGAAGCCGAGCAACCCAGCGCGTGGGTGGTTTTGCCAGCTTCTTACCTGGCGGCCTCCGGCGTCGCAGGTCCGCTCTTATCGGCAGGCGCGGCGATTGAGAAAAATCAGGATGCGTGGTTGGGCCTCTGCGATTACGGCGCGTTTGGGTTTGACGAATTTATCGACGGCGCCGGCGACAAGGGCTCGTGGCTGTTTGACCGCCCGACCGCATTGTATCGCGGCTACGTGCAAACCGGCGATCAGCCCACGTTGGCGTCTGCGTACAAAGAAGCCTCGATGTATCGGGCCGGGCTTGCCGTTAGCGGTGGCGTCGCCACCGGCATTGCGGTGCCGGGCGCAAGCGACGATCTCAAATACTACTATGCGCAGGGCATGGCGCTGCATTATTTATTGACCGGCGACGATCGGTATCGCGAGGCCGCGGAGGCCGTCGCGGCGCGTGCGCACCAACTGTGGGACGATCCAGGCTACGCGGGTGGCGACGATTTTTGGACGGAGCGCCATGCGGGGTTTGCGCTGTTGGCCTTTGAGTGGGCCGCCATGGTGAGCGATGACCGCGCTGTTGAATTTGCGGGCTATGCCGATGCGGCAGCCCAGGCGTACATCGACATTCAAAATGGTGCTGACACCTGCTTTGTCCACAGCGCGACGGCCCATGGCGAAGACTACGGCTACGATGGTTGCAGCCCTTGGATGAGCGCCATCATCGCCGACGGCCTCGATACATACGCGCGCCGTATGGTGCTGGTCGATGCCGCGCGCGCCGAGAGCGCCCGCGAGTCTTTGGTGCGTTTAGGTCGCGCGATCGCCGCGCATGGGCTCGATTCCACGGGGCGGCCGTTTTATTGGATGGCAATGGATCGCGCCGGCGAGGTCGACGACTACAACGAACACTGGGGCGAGTCGGCCTATGTGGTCGCCTTGGCGTGGCACTGGAGTGGCCGCACGGACGCGGCGTTGCGCAGCGTTGCCGATAACTTAGTGACCGGCCTCTCGACGTTTGGCGAGGTAGGCCAATTGCGCAGCTTCAATTGGCAATGCCGCAGCGCGGTGATGGCGCCGGCGTTTCTCGCTTACTAAAAGCGCCCACCGAGTCCGACCGACACGGCATTGCCCGTGTACGACGCCGTGATCGCTTGCACGCGGGTCCGGCGGTGCCATCCCTTGGCGAAGCCAACGATGGCAAGCGCGGTAAGCCCCGCGCCAAGCGCCGTGCTGCCAAACGCCGCCGCGGTGTATTCATAGTGGTAGACGCACGCGCTCGCGTCGCACGTGCCCTTGCCGTCGTTGATGAAAAAATAAGTCGCCGCGACCGCGCTGGTGGCAGCGCCGCCGAGCGCGACATAGGGCAACCACCGTTTGCTGCGCGGGCGAGCGCCTTCGGGGCCGTTAACCGCTGGGGTCGTGCTGGCTGCTGCGAGGGCCGGGCGCGCGCCGGCAAAGACCTGAGGGTCGGCGTCGATCGCAAAGTGCGCCGAGCCGTCGCCACTAAAGCCTGGGGTAGGCCCGCCCGCGGCGAGGTATTGTGCCAAGGCCTGAAGCGTTTCAACGGCGGGATCCGGCACCAGCGGCAGCGATGCGGTGCGCACGATCGTTTGAGTCGTGGCATCAAGCGCCGCGCCAATAAGGATCGGCTGCCCCTTTTGCGCAGTGAACGCCAAGACAATCATTTTTGTCGCCCCAAGCTCGCGGGCAAAGCGAAGCGCCGCCGCGGGCTCAAGGCGCGCGCGGGTGCTTTCATCGGGAAACAGAAATCCGGTCCAATAGGGAGAAGTATGAATGAGCTGGTCGTAGCCTGAATAGATTTGAAGGGTGCGTTCAGAACTGGCGCGGAGCTCGACCGTATAAAGTCGGCCGGGCAGCGAACCTTGCTGCGTATAGACGCGATAGACGCCGGGCGCGAGGGAAACGATGGCGTCGCCGCTGGCAGCGACCAGCCGTTCGTTGATGAAAATCTGAGTCGGCGCTTGGGCGATGATGTGAAGCGTGCCGCGCCCCTGCTGGTCGCTGCGGCGCTTGGCCTTCGCATAGAGCGCCTCGGCCTCGGGCCCGTGCGTTGCGCGCAGCACCGCCTCATCTGGGTATGAACGCAGCAGCTCATCCATTTCCGCCGCGCCCGCCTCAGCGCGTCCCAAGCGTTCGAGGCTGATGGCGGTGGCCACGGAGGCCTTAAACATGGCGTGCCGGATGCGAGGCTGCCAGGCGACGATTGCAGGGCTCAACCGGATTTCGGACAGCAACGGTACGAGCAACGCGACGGCTTCGCTGAACCGACCG